>CAWDAW010000014.1:0-129702 GCA_963800345.1 uncultured Prolixibacteraceae bacterium
TTTCCTATCTTCGGGAAAAATTAACCTGACATGAACTGGCAACCAGAAAATGTATCAACAGAAATAGTTTTGTGAACAAGTTACAATTCAAAGAAATCAGGTGAAAAAATAACAAAAAAGTATAATAACTTCGGGGTATTAACTAGTTAGCAATAATTTAAAAAACATGTATAAAACATTAGTAATAATCTTTCTATTAGTTGCACCTACTTATATAACGGCGCAAACATACACAGAATTGGAGAATACCGGACTTCCACAAGTTAAATATAGCTGTTGCTCGTTAGGAGATATCAATGCTGATGGCTTACTGGATATTGTGATCTCAGGAGATGGTTTAGCAACAACTGTTATCTATCTCAATAAAGGGAATAATGTATTCGAGCAGGATACTTTAAATCCCAATCTTCCGGCGTTTGAATTTGGGAAATTCGATATCCTCGATTTTGATAATGACGGAGATCCCGATTTGGTTATGGACGGAAGAACCAACTCCAGTGTTTACCCTTTTCCAAATTTTAGTAAGAATAATGGAGACGGGCAATTTGAAATGCAAGATTTCATGTCGTTTAGTTACGCCGAATTTACCATTTTTGAACCTGGCGACTTTGATAATGATGGAGATATTGACATTTTTAGTACTACAGCTGGCTTATTCGAAAACAATGGACGAAATAACTTCTACAAAGTAGAGACAGTTGTTCCGGCGCTAACAAATGGATCGGCAGATTGGGGCGACTTTGATAAAGATGGAGATCTAGATTTACTTGTTACAGGAGATGCTGGCTGGCCTGATTATGCGTTTTCAAAAATATACATCAATCAGGGAAATAATGTTTTTGTGGCTGATACTTCGAGTTCGTTGGAAAAGATAAGGTATGGAATGGCTAAGTGGGGAGACTATGACAATGACGGATTTTTAGATATCTTTTTATGTGGCTCGGATGAAAATGCTGTAAAAATTTACCGAAATAATAATTTGAAGTTCGAAGAACTATCAATTGTTAGCAGTTATCGATTAGCTAGCCCTGCTATTGATCTGGGCGACTACAATAATGACGGTTGGCTGGATTTTGTAGTTACAGGTTCGGGTACTAATGGTAAAGTAACCAAAGTATATAAAAACAACGCTGGAATTAATTTTACCGAAGAAACACAAGAAAATATTCAGGGGGTTGAAAGTGGGGTAATTAAATTTGGAGATATTGATAATGACCTTGATCTGGATATTATTCTTACAGGCAGCGGAAACTATTTAAATACCGGTTACGGCGAGCGGATTACAAAAATATATTTAAATAATACATCGCAAAGCAACACTCCTCCAAGTCCTCCAATACGTTTGAGTGCCAATTCCGACACTACCACTGCGGTATTACACTGGGCATCTGGCAATGATGCAGAAACACCCGCAAACGGACTGGGATATGTTTTGGAGCTGAAAAGAGGACAAGATAATTTGATTGTTTCTCCGGCTTCTTATCAACTTGGCCGAAATATAAAAGATACTTGCTTGCTGATTAAAAATTTGGAGCCGGGGTATTATTACTGGAAAGTAAAAACCATCGACAATGGATTTCTCGCCTCTTCTTATTCCGGAGAACATTCATTTTATATTGGAGATTCAATTCCTGTTATTAACCATTACCCCAAGCCAATAAAAATTTCAAGAGGCAGCGAAAGATTTACGCTAACAGTTCAAAACATTGGAAAAGGACTACTAGACTTTACCAAAGTTGAAGCCTTGAATGATTGGTTTTCGATAAACACTGAAACCGAAGGAGACAGTTTAAATATTATCCTGCAGTTTAGTAAAAACGAAGATGCATTGCGAAAAGGCCATATCCGTTTAACAGATAATCATGCACTCAATTCTCCATATATTATCGAATTTACACAAGACGGAAAATCCATCTTTATGGAAGATACAAGCCAGAACCTGGTTGACATAAGTTATAGTGCAATTGGTGTAGCCGATTACGACAATGATAACGATATGGATATGCTAACGAGTGGTGAAGATTATTATTCATTGACAACGCTTTACCAAAATACCCCTGACAGTTTACGGGAGGTGAATAGCGATGTATTTCCCCAGTTAAGCAGAGGTGAAATAAAATGGGCCGATTACGACAACGACGGAGATATGGATGTATTTATATCAGGAGCAAAGGCACCTTATGAATCAGATAAACAATCGAAATTATTTAAAAACCTTGGCAATGGTATTTTTGAGGAAGATAGCATTTCCAACATTACCGCTATGTTTGCCAGTAAAGCTGATTTTGGCGACTATAATAATGATGGTTTTATCGACCTGATCGTTTCAGGTAGCTCCGACCAGGGAGAAAAAACCAGTCTCTTCCGAAATGATAAAGGCAAATCTTTAAACCAATTATCTTCCTTCGAAATGTCTGGTGATTATTATGCAAATGTATTTTTTGTTGACTTTGATTTGGATTACGACATGGATATTCTTCTTGAAGGAGAATTGTATGAAAATACCGGCGACGATAATTTTCAACCTTATACTAACGGTGATTTTGTAAAGGATAGAAATTGCTCGTGGGGAGATTTTGATAACGATGGAGACGTAGATATTTTCTCGGGAGGATTAATTCTATTGAACGATGGCAATGGCTTTTTTACAAAAAGTGAAGCAGCAGGATTACCTGTGAATATCACTTATCACGCCTGGGCCGACTATGATAACGATGGAGACCTCGATATAATTTTTAAAATTTACTATAAAACGTATCTATTTAACAATAACGGGCACGCCGAATTCACGCAGCAGGAAGGTATATCTTTTGCTGACATCCAGGGCACTGTAGCATTTATTGATTATAATGCTGATGGCAAATCAGACATCGTTTCTACAGGTTTTAACAGATCAGGAACTGCGGTAACAAAGCTTTATACTAATAAAAGTTACACATCGAATACGGTTGCCGATCCACCTAAAACGCTACAGAACTCTGTTTCCTTCGACACTGTTCATCTATCGTGGGATAAAGGTTCTGATGACGAATCAGCAAGCGAAGGTCTTAGTTACAATTGTTACCTCTACCGGCTGGGAAGCGATACCATTTTCAATTCCATGTCCGATCATTCAACCGGACAATTAAGAGTGCCATTTCGGGGCAATGCCCAGCATAATCAGGGGTGGAAAATTCGCCTCGATTCTGCCGGAATATACCGATGGGCAGTACAAACCATCGACCAGGCTTACACGGGATCTTTATTTAGTGGCGAAAAGGAATTTGAAGCTGTTCCTGCTTTGCAATTTGCCCCTGCAATGGAAAATCAAAAATGCCAGGTAGATAAAGAGAATCTGCTTAAATGGGATGAAGCATTTATTGAATATGTGAAATTGGAATATAAAATCAGCGGCGACGAAAACTGGAACATTATACAAGATTCGATTACGGCAAGCGAAAAGCAATTCACCTGGACTACTCCCTACATTCAGCCAACCGAAATTTTAATCCGAATATCAAATGCCCGGTATGATTTAAGCGATACCATATCGCTCATGCTCATTCCTTCAATTAAAATTACTGATCCGATTTCGGGTGTCGAATCGATGCCCAATGATACTTTGACCATTAAATGGGAAGGTCCTTATTCTGATACATTTACTGTTAGTTTCAGACCTCAGAATGAATCTGACTGGACTATAATAGCGGAAAATTTAACGGATGAATCAGATTCGTACAAGTGGTGTCTGCCGTTGGTAAACCCCGGAGCTTATTGGATGAAGGTTTACGATAGCGAAATAAATGAAAGTGCCGATTCTATTCTTATTAATACATTGCCCTATTTAAAAATTGTGAATCCACAGGCAAAACAAGAAGTTTTGTACAAGGAAAGCACCGAGATTAAATGGATTTCTGCGTATGCCGATAATGTTTCGATCTCCTTCAAACCATCAAAACGTTATTACTGGCAGACCTTATCTTATAATTATTCTGCAGAACAGGAAGCCTATACCTGGGCTGTTTCTCAATACATTTTTGCCGGAGACAGTTGCCAAATACTGATTAAAGATGTAAACAGCAATGCTTCAGATACTTCGGGGTATTTTTACCTTGTTGATAGTTTAACTACTGGCCTGGCATCAAACATCTCTTCGGGCGTTGACATTCGAATCTATCCAAACCCGGTTAAGGATATCCTGAATATGGAGCTTTTTGCCACTCCGAATACAGAGTATGGTCTGATAATTTATAATTCTTTTGGCGTGAAAGTGTTTGGGGATAAGGTTTTTGGAGGTATCAACAGTTTCGATTTGAGCCGTTTACCCGCCGGGGTTTATTTGGTCAATTTATTTGATGGGAAAAGAACATTTAACAGAAAAATTGTTGTTCAATAAAACTATTGCCAACAAATTAGGAATTAAGGCACAGTTGAGCCCTGAAAAAAGGCAGTAGGTTTGAATACTTACTGCCTTTTTTCAGGGCTGTGCCGTATCAATGAGCTTGCTCAATTGTGTTTTAATTCGTGTTGGACTAAGCCCTTGCAGCTCAAAGGGTAAACATATGGGGATTTAATGCTGGCCGGCTTATTTTTCAATGCATTTTCTATCCCCCTTTTTGGTTGGTTTTGCCCTGTCCTTTTTTTTCTGTTGTATTTGCCCAGTTTCCTTTTTGCAATAGGGCATACTTTTCCCGTTCAGCCGAAAACCCTCGCTGCCGCGCGATTGTATCGCGTGGTTAAGCATGGTTTATATAAATAATTTGTAATTTTATCCATTCCTGAAAATATAATATTTCATGAGCCGTAATTACAGATTTCATAATCCTGATGGTGTGTATTTTATAAGTTTTGCCGTTGTTGAGTGGTTGGATGTGTTTACCCGAAACGAATACAAAATCATATTAACCGATAGTTTGCGTTATTGCCAGCAAAATAAAGGAATGGAAATATTTGCCTGGTGTGTAATGACAAACCATGTTCATTTAATTTTCAGAAGTGCAGGTGATCAAAAGCCGGAGTTATTGATTGGTGATTTCAAAAGATTCACGAGCAAGGCCATTGTCAAAGCAATAATTGAAAATCCGAAAGAAAGCAGGAAAGAATTTTTACTTGAACAATTTTTAAATGCAGGTAAAATGTCATCAAATGTAGATAAATATCAATTTTGGCGACATGACAATAAACCAATCGAATTGTGGAGTAATAAAGTCATCGATGAGAAAATTGATTACGTACACAACAATCCGGTTGCAGAAGGGTTGGTTTACAGAGCAGAAGATTATTTATATAGTAGCGCAGCAGATTATGCCGGCGAAAAAGGAATTCTGGAAAATGTTATTGTTGTTAAGTAGTGCCACGCGATGCAATCGCGCGGGAGCGGTGATGCAATCGCGCGGGAGCGGTGTTTTTTTTATTATTGTTTCTGCAAAAGAAATTAAAAACTTGATAGACACCAAAAAGTTCGATAATAAATGATTCTCCCAATGAACAGGTCTCAAGAAAAATCACAAAATGTTACAGCCAATATCCTTGTATGAGCATACCGTTTTGCCGGCATTTCAAAAGTTTTAAACTCACTAAATGATTAATCTTACTCCCCCAAGCTGTTCAATCCTGTATGGGAAATGATCACCTGGAGAACCTATAAACATGAAATTAATCGGAATATTCCATTCATCAGATAACTTTCGGATCAATTCCGGTCCAAATATTCCTTCCATGCGAATGAAATCAATTTTAATTGCCGGATATTCCCGATCCAATACATCAATATCAGAAATCAATTGTTTTGATGGTTTTTTACCTTTTTCATATACTGTTACAATTCTTAATTTTCGTCGTATTTTCATTCTTTTTTATATATAGCATCACCTTGTTCAAGGTTTCTACATCATCTCCTTTGGCAAAAAAAACAAATTCCTGAGAATTGATTCTATTTATTGATTTCTGAATTAATTCATTGGTCTTCACAACTGTATTCTGAATTGGTTCAAAAATATACTTGATGATATTGAGTAGCATTTTAAGAATCCGAATGCGATTGAGCATGAATATGACAACCATGAAAGTAGGAATAAAGTACTCAAAGAAAACTCTTAGATAAGGTGGATTTAACAATGCATTTCCAATTATGGCTACCAAAACGGCTGCAATAGCCACAAATAATGAGAGCCAATTTGAGGACTCAGGTCGGGGAAGATTTTTACGGTTTATTTTAAGCAGAATATTACCTACTCCAAACAACACCATTACCGATAGAAATGCGATGGTATATACACCTGCCAATGCACTTAATTTACCTTTTGTAATAAGTAAAATAGAAACACACAATAGAAAAAAAGCCATAGCAATGCGATAAGGACTGCCTTTTTTGTTCTTCTTCAATAAAAAAGGAGGGAGAACCCGATCCAATGTCATTCGTTCAACCAGACCACTTACTCCTATAAATGAGGTCAGAACCGCACCACTCAATACCAATGCGGCATCGATTGAAATTAAAATGGAAAGCCATGATCCACTGGATACATTTCCCATAAATGACAACAGTGCTTCCTGGTTTTGTTCAACTTCACTCACAGGAATGATTGCCAATGCTAAAAAAGCCATTAATGGATTGAATATGATGACAACAAGCCACATGTTCCTTAATGTTTTCCGAAAAACACCTTTGTCCTGTTCTTCCACAAAATTGGCTGAACTTTCAAAACCGCTGATGCCAAGCATGGCGGCGGCAAATCCAAAAAACAAAGCAGTTGTTACCTTTACCTTCTTTTGGTGGCAATTGAAAATTTGCGATAAACACATCAAACCCATGTGAAATTAAATATATACCACAAAAAAATGAAAGCAGAACCAGTGAGAACAGGTGAAAAATAAAAATTACAATTGCAACTTTGGAAGATTCTCCGATACCTATAATACTTAAACCCATGAAAACTGCAAGCAGTATAATTGTTGAAATTATTAAGGGTAGCAACGGGATCATGCTGTGGGCATAATGTACCGCTTCGTTGGCTGAAATTACAGCAGTAGCCATATAGGAAAGTAAGGTAAGTGTTGCAGCTAAAGAAGCCACTGATTTTCTTGTTGTGTTTAAAAGTGCATTATAAGCTCCTCCGTTCATGGGCAAGGCACCAACAACTTCACCATATATTTTGCGAAACAAAAAAAGTACTGCACCTACCATCAGTAAGGATATCCAGGCGTATTGTCCGGCATAAATAATGGCTAATGCTGAAACATATAAACAGGACGAACTAATATCGTTTCCGGAAATTGCGGTTGCAGACAGCTCATTTAATTTTTTCATACTCTGAATTTTTATCAATTATAAAAAATGAACTTTATACTAATCGTAAATGTACAATATTCCTATAAAGCTACAAAAAGGGGCGAAGTGGAAGGAAGACTAACAATGAACAGCAGGGAGAAAACCTCAAAACTGCAAAAAGTGTAACTGCGTTTCATGATGAAAATATTAATTGAATGTTCCTTCTTTTGAAGTTATTTAAAATAGTATTATTGCATTTTCTGAAATTGGCAATAAAAGACTTAACAAAACTTCTTATCAAAAACTAAATCAAAACCGATCAATTATGAATTTTATTTCACAAAAACTATCCATTAAGGAAAAAGTTGGTTACAGTTTGGGAGACCTTGCCGCAAATCTGGTTTTTCAGACATTAATGACTTATCTGGCCTATTTCTATACCGATATTTATGGTTTGGAAGCAAATCATGCCTCAGCAATCATATTATCTGTCGGTCTTGTTGCTGCATTTGGTTTTAACCCGATAATTGGAGCTATTGCCGACAGAACATCTTCGAGATGGGGTAAATTCAGACCCTGGATACTTTTCACAGCAATTCCACTTGGCGTAATTGCCATGTTGGCATTTAGTACACCAAATTTCGCATATAAAGGAAAAGTAATTTATGCGGTAATAACTTACACATTATTATTACTTCTGTACGCATCGAACAACCTGCCATACTCTGCATTAAGCGGTGTAATTACAGGAAATATGGGAGAACGAAACAGTTTGTCATCTTACCGCTTTGTTGCAGTAATGTTCGCTCAGTTTTTTGTGCAGGTATTTATGTTACCGATTATTGAATCAGCAGGCGATGGCAATAAAGCTGTAGGAATTGAAATTGTAATGACCTGGTTGGCCATAATTGGAACCCTTATGCTGTTAATTACATTTTTTACAACCCGGGAACGCATTATTCCAAAACCTGAACAAAAATCGAGTTTGACAGAAGATTTAAAGGATTTATTTAAAAACAAACCCTGGGTAATTATTTTGATTGTTACAACTTTACTATTTGTAACCCTTGCCATGAAGGGTGGTTC
Organism: uncultured Prolixibacteraceae bacterium; assembly: GCA_963800345.1. GTDB lineage: Bacteria > Bacteroidota > Bacteroidia > Bacteroidales > Prolixibacteraceae > Draconibacterium. The sequence goes on from CAWDAW010000014.1 coordinate 8,336, forward strand.
ATATGTTTATTATTTTCAAAATTATGTTGACAAACAAGAACTTATCTCTTTTATTAAACCAATTCTGGATTTATTATCAAATGTTGGTATTAATTTCTTTGGTGAAAATCCTGTATCAGCAGGTTTTGGATTATTCAATGCAGGAGGTATTATATTTATGATAGTTGGCATAACATTATCAAAAAGATTTGCCGACAAATATGGTAAACGGGATGTATTCATGACAGCATTATTTATCTCAACAATTTTTATAGCAATCTTCTTCTTTTTTAGTCCCAGTTCCGTTGAATTGATGTTTATATCACAAATATTACACGGATTTTTCTATGGCCTAACCATACCATTACTTTGGGCTATGATTGCAGATGTGGCAGATTACTCAGAATGGAAAAATAACAGGAGAGCTACAGCAATTATATTTTCGGCAATGATGGTTGGTTTGAAAGGCGGTTTAAGTATTGGAGGTGCTTTAGTTACATGGATTCTTGGTTTATATGGTTATGTAACAAAAGAGGCAGCTACGGTTGGTGAAACAATTATCCAACCGGAAAGTGCTGTTCAGGGGACAAGGATGCTGGTAAGTATTTTCCCTGCGCTTCCGTTTTTGATTGCAATTGCGCTATTATTTTTCTACGAAATCAACAAAAGCATGGAAGTTAAAATTGAATCGGATTTAAAAGAACGAAGAATTAAATAAAATAAATACTGAATTTATGCCTGAAGATAGTATTGAACATATTGATTTTGATGATCTAACGCAAAGGGCAATTTCCCAGCCTTTGATAAAACACATTTACACTGCTGATCCTTCGGCACATGTTTTTAATGGGAGAATTTATATTTATCCGTCACATGATATTGATGCAGGAGAAGCGTTTGATGATTTGGGAAGTCATTTCGCCATGGAAGATTATCATGTAATTTCCATGGATAGCATTGATAGTGAAGCAGTAGATAATGGTGTAGCATTACATGTTGATGATGTCCACTGGGCTGAAAAGCAAATGTGGGCGCCGGATGCAGCAGAAAAAAATGGTACATATTATTTATTTTTTCCGGCAAAAGGATATGATGGTATTTTCCGTATCGGAGTAGCTACAAGTTCAACGCCAACTGGGCCCTTTACAGCCCAGGCTGAAGCAATTAAAGATAGTTTCTCTATTGACCCTGCAGTTTTTAAAGATGATGATGGCATTTATTATATGTATTTTGGCGGACTTTGGGGAGGTCAACTGCAGCGCTGGAGAACCGGTACATTTAATGCCAGTCAACCTGAAAGCCCTACCGCATTTCTTCCCGAAAATAACGAAGCTGCTTTATTACCCTTCGTTGCAAAAATGACGGATGATTTATTAGCGTTTGCTGAAAAGCCAAAAGAGATAGAAATTATTGACGAAAATGGCGATTTATTGCTGGCAGGTGACAATGAGCGCCGTTTCTTCGAGGCTTCCTGGATGCACAAATACAAGGGCAAATACTATTTCTCCTATTCAACCGGCGATACTCATTATATATGCTATGCCATGGGCGACAGTCCTTACGGTCCCTTTACTTACAAAGGAAAAATTTTAAATCCAGTTATCGGTTGGACATCACATCATTCGATTTGTGAAGTTGACGGCAAGTGGTATTTATTTTATCATGATTCTTTACTATCGAAAGGTGTTACCCATTTACGATCAATAAAACTTACTGAAATTACATATAGGGACGATGGAACTATCGTAACTTTAGATCCATATTTCTAAAACTAAATATGTTATAAAATAACGATACGAATGGGCTTCTTGCCCTGGTATTTTGCCGGTATTGAAATGCACAAAATGTTGAATAAATAATTAAATAAACAGATATGGACAATTACACAATGAAGCGGATAATATTTCCGGTTATCATACTGGTTGCACTTGCAAATATCAGTAATGCGCAAAAAACAATTGGTCTCGATAATTGGTTCAATCATGAAACAAATTCAAAAACAGGTAAAATCTTTCATTATACATGGGATGATGAAGAAATGAGCGGTTTTTCACAGTTGGGCGATCTGTTCGTGAAGAAAGGCGCTGTGCTTGAAACCATTAAAACCAGACCAAACAAGCAATCGTTGAAAGGGATTGACGTTTATATTATTGTAGATCCTGACACTATAAAGGAGAATCCTTCACCTAATTATGTTGAACCAGAAGATATTGATTATTTAAAAAAATGGGTTGCAAAAGGCGGAATATTGGTATTAATGTCAAATGACGGTCCAAATTGCGAATTCACTCATTTTAATGAATTGGCCAAAGTTTTCGGATTTCAGTTTCATCCGCAAACGCTGAATCCGGTTACTGACAGACAATGGGAAATGGCCGCCGAATCTAAATTCAAGGATCATCCATTGTTTTCAAATGTCAAAAAGATTTACATGAAAGAGGTTGCCTCAATTTCTTTAACGGAAAATGCCAAATCAGTACTTGTTGATGAAAAAAGTAATGAAGTTATAATTGCTGAAAATCAATATAAAAAGGGTTATGTGCTGGCTATTGGCGATCCCTGGTTGTACAACGAATATATTGATCACTGGTTGCTTCCCGAAAGCTTTGAGAACCTGAAGGCTGCTTCCAATTTAGTTGATTTACTTTTGAGCAAATAAATTAATACAATATTTGCTTTCGTCTTGTTTATGGTATTTGAAACCAGCAAAGATTAGTTAATAAAGTTTAGTTTGGCTTTTTTCCATGAAAAATTTCATTTTTTTTAAAAGTAATTGTAAAACAAAAAGCCTTTCGGCATGTCCCGAAAGGCTTCTTACAAATTATTTTGAAAAAAATTAAGTGTTTTTCTTTTCACTACCGGCAATGGAATCACGCATTGATGTGTCGGCCATGATATTTTTATATTTCATGTAATCCATAATCCCAAGGTTTCCTTCTTTGAAAGCTTCGGCAATAGCAAGCGGTATTTTTGCTTCTGCTTCAATAACTTTTGCTCTCATTTCCTGCGCTTTAGCTGTCATTTCCTGCTCAAGGGCAACAGCCATTGAACGCCGTTCTTCCGCTTTTGCCTGTGCGATATTTTTATCGGCTTCGGCCTGATCCATTTGTAGAGCTGCCCCGATGTTTTTACCGATGTCAATATCGGCAATGTCAATGGACAGGATTTCGAATGCTGTACCGGCATCCAAACCTTTTTCCAAAACTACCCGTGAAATAAAATCAGGGTTTTCAAGTACTGATTTGTGGGAATGTGACGATCCAATGGAGGAAACGATTCCCTCGCCAACACGTGCCAAAACTGTTTCTTCCCCGGCTCCCCCAACTAGTTGTTTTATGTTGGCACGCACAGTTACCCGCGCTTTCGCAATCAACTGGATTCCATCTTTCGAAACAGCTGTAACAGGTGGCGTATTTATAACTTTGGGATTTACAGACATTTGAACTGCCTCAAACACATCCCGACCTGCCAGATCGATTGCTGTTGCCATATTAAAAGTAAGTTCAATATTTGCTTTTGCCGCCGAAACCAAAGCATGCACAACCCTGGCCACATGACCACCGGCCAGATAATGTGCTTCCAGAGCATCGCGGTTTAAATGAACTCCTGCTTTTGTACCTTCAATTAATGCCCTTACAATTACACCCGGTGGCACTTTTCTGAAACGCATTAAAAACAACTGTAAGAGAGAAATTTTTACGCCTGAAACCAGCGCAGAAAACCACAGCCCAATTGGGACAAAATACAGCATTATGATTAGCAATACTATTGCCGCAATTACTACTCCTAATAAACCGACTTGTTCAATCATATTATTCTTTTTTTATTGGTTCAACAATGATTTGATTTGATCTGATTTTTATGATCCTTATATCCGTTTGATGATCAATGAATGCCCCGGTTGATTGCGCTTCAACAAGTTCTCCATTCACTTTTATTTTCCCCATTGGTGCCAGTCGCCCTATTGTTTTTCCCGTATCGCCAACTTTCAAATTATCAGGATTGAAATTTTCAATTTTACCATCAATTTCAGAAACAAGTATCATTTTTTTCCCACTTCGCGAATTAAAAAAATAGTAAATCAAAACCGGAGATGCAACTAAGACTATGGCCAGTGTAACAAACCCTGCAATATTACCAATTCCTGTAAATGCAATATAAACACTTGCAATTAAAAGTACAGCACCACCAATGCCGGCAATTGTAATGCCCGGAATTATTGCGAACTCAATCATCAGTAAAAGCAACCCGAGCAGAATTAATAAAACAATAGCAAGTACAGTCATGTTAGTCGATTGTGGCGTTTAGTTCTCTGCTAATCAGTGCGTCTTTCATTGGTTTTAAAGTTTTTACGCCTCCTTTTTTCACATCGCATTTTCCCTTGTAATGTGTAATCATAGTACACTGGGTTGCTTGCTCAAAACTGTGTTCGCAAATCTCTATCAAGGCATGTGTAACATATTCAAATGAATGGATGTCATCGTTGTGCAGAATCAAAAACTTATTTTCAACTACATCGTTGTTGAAATTTTCCGTTGGCTTTCTTTTGGTCTCTTTAGATGTCATTGGTTATTGTCGATTTCTTTAGCTTTTTCCAAAGTTATTCTTTTTCCGTTTAAATAGGCTGCAATTACCGGATCTTTTATTCCTTCCTGCTTAACTTGTTTTTGCATTTCAACAGCATCTGAATAATTTGTAAGATTTCCGGTTGTATAAACCACTACCCCATTTTCATCTGTATAATTTTCAACTTTTCTTAAAACTGAAATTTTATTAAATATCGCTTTTTGACTGTTTGGAATCCCTCTACTGTATGCCCCCAGTTGAATTTTGTATGTTATTCCTGAATTACCCCTTGAAGATTCTTGTTTATTTTCTTCATCCTGGATAAGTATTGGTGGGATTATTATTTCCGAATTTTTAATTGAATCCACAGTTTTCTCTTCAGTTATTTTCATTGAAGCAGCATTTATCTCGTTGATAAAACCCTCGGTTTCTTCCGGAGAAGCTTTTGACCAGTAACTGTTTTCGGCATTTTTAGCTTGCATGAACAATTGGGTAACTGAATTTTTAAGATCATAAGCTTCACCTTCCAAAGAAAGAATTACCTGCCCTATTGAATCTTTTTCAGCTCTTGAGGTTGCAGATTTATATTTATCACGAAGAATTTCGGTTCTGATCATTACTTTCTGCAGTTCTTTTTCTTTATTCGTTCCCTCTTTAAAAAAAGTTTTACCCTCATCGGTTTTAAAATTGAAAAGTGATAAATATGAAATTTCGCTGTTGACATTAAAATTTATTCTCTCGTTTGGCGGAATTGATTTAACTGTCTCATTTACTTTCTCTTCATTAACCAATTGATCCGACGAAGTTTCCTGTTCAGGTTCAATGTTATAATTTGTACTGTCTGTTAAATTTGTCAGTTCCGGTTCAGTTTCACTAATATCAGTAGTATCCTGATTTGTTGTATTCATGGTATCAACCTCTGGTATCAATATCAACTCACCGTCACTTGTAGTTTCGGTTTCTGCCAACTCCGGTTTCTCATTATCTAAAGTCATAGAATCTATCCCGGGTACAAGTTTTTCTGAAGAAACAAATGGATTCGAATGGTTTTTACATTGCTCCATTTTCAATTCCAGACCAACTTTCTCCTGTTCGTTTACACTGGCCACCGATTTATACAATTTGTAATATGCCAGTGCTTTTTCCCACTGATTTTTGGAATGATACTGCACCCCAAGGTAATAATCAATATTCAGCGGATTAACTTCCTTGCTTGCTTTTACAAGAAAGTTTAAATCCTGCTCACTGTAATGTCCATTTTCAGTTCGACAGGCACCATAAAAATAATTGACCATAAAATCATCCGGCCGGTTATCAAGTATATTTTTGAACAGCGGCTCTGCTTCTGCATACTTCTCTTTATCAAATAACTGAATGGCTTTTGTCAATGGGTTTTCCTGAAAAAACCATCCCTTTGACACGAAAGGCACAAACAAAATATAAATTAAAACTGCTAAAAATATTAATATTGACTTTTGATTCATACTAAAGTGAGTTCAAACATTGTTCAGGGTAAAAATACAAAAAAAAGACGGTGAATTTAGTTTTAACTGCATTTGAAAGAATAATATTGGATTGTAAATAAGCTTAGATTTATCATTAATAACATATATTTGTGGAACTTAAAAACAGCAATAATTATGTCGAAATTGAAAGCAGGAGATAAAGCTCCAACGTTTGAAGGAGTGAATCAGGACGGAAAAAAAATCAGTTTAAGTGATTTTAAAGGGAAGAAACTCATCCTTTACTTTTACCCCAAAGACGACACGCCCGGTTGCACTGCCGAATCTTGTAACCTGAACGAAAACTACGAAATGTGGTTGCGTAAAGGTTACGAAGTGATAGGTGTGAGCCCCGACAGCGAAAAATCACATTTGAAATTCAGTGATAAATTTGGGTTGAAATTCAATTTGGTAGCCGACACTAACCATGAAATATTAGAAGCTTACGGCGCCTGGGGAGAAAAAAGTATGTATGGAAAAACTTATATGGGCGTTATTCGTACTACGTTTGTAATTGACGAAAAAGGCATTATCGAAGCAGTTTTTGAAAAAGTTGACACTAAAAATCATACAAATCAAATTATCGATACTTTAAAAATTTAAACCTAAACAAAACATGACAAAAGAAGAAAAACTAGCCATGAACAAGGAGAAGCTGAAAGCAATTCAGCTTACAATGGATAAAATTGAAAAAAGCTACGGAAAAGGTTCAATAATGCGTCTTGGTGATCGCCCTGTTGACGATGTGGCTGCTATTTCATCGGGTTCAATTGCCCTTGATGTTGCACTTGGAATTGGAGGTTATCCCAAAGGCAGGGTAATTGAAATTTACGGACCTGAATCTTCCGGAAAAACAACACTCGCCATTCATGCAATTGCTGAAGCACAAAAAGCCGGTGGAATTGCAGCAATTGTAGATGCCGAGCATGCATTCGACCCGTATTACGCCAAGAATCTGGGCGTTGATATCGATGAATTATTGATATCTCAACCCGACAATGGCGAACAGGCATTGGAAATTGTAGATAACCTGGTTCGTTCGGGAGCGATAGATATTATTGTTATCGACTCAGTAGCAGCTTTAACACCAAAAGCTGAAATCGAAGGAGAAATGGGTGATTCAAAAATGGGATTGCAGGCTCGCCTCATGTCACAGGCGCTTCGCAAACTCACAGCAAATATTAGCAAAACTAAAACCTGTTGTATTTTCATCAACCAGTTGCGCGAAAAAATCGGCGTTATGTTTGGTAATCCCGAAACCACCACAGGAGGTAATGCTCTAAAGTTTTATGCTTCGGTTCGTTTGGATATCAGGCGCATTGGCCAGATAAAAGACGGAGAGGAAGTGCAGGGAAATAATGTGAGGGTGAAAGTTGTTAAAAACAAAATAGCACCACCATTCCGTAAAGCAGAATTCGATATTATGTTTGGTGAAGGTATTTCAAAATCAGGTGAAATTGTTGATTTGGGAGTTCAGTACAACATTATTAAAAAAAGCGGATCGTGGTTTAGTTACGGCGAAACAAAATTGGGTCAGGGCCGCGAAACCGTACGTAAATTAATTACAGATAACCCCGAACTGGCGCAGGAACTCGAAACAAAAATAGTGGAAGCAATTACGGGAAAGAATACTTTGGTATAGTAATATTAAATATGACAGTAAAACTGGGTGAACCGATTCTGTCGATTCATCCATTTTTTTTATTAACATACAAATAAGATATGAAAGTCTTAAAATTTGGCGGTACCTCGGTTGGATCAGCCGAAAACATCAGAAAAGTAAAAAGCATTGTTGAAAAACAAAATTGCGATGTTATAGTGGTTGTTTCCGCTCTTGGCGGAATTACCGACAAAATACTTGTTGCAGCAAAAAATGCAGCAAAAGGAGATGGGAACTTTCATAATGATTTGGCTGAAATTAAAACCCGCCACCAGGATGTTATTGTTCAGCTTTTTAATGGCTCCGAATCTATAAATCAAATTGTTACTGCACTTTTGGATGAGCTTGAACAAATTTTAACCGGCATTACACTTGTTGGTGAATTGACTGCCAAGACGCTTGACAGAATTGCAGGAATTGGCGAAAGGATTTCATCGCATATTGTTTCACAGTTTATTGGAGCCACACGTTTTGATTCTTCTGAATTTATAAGAACCGACAGTAATTTTGGAAAAGCAATTGTTGATTTTACTGTTACAAACAAAAATATTCAGGAAATATTTATCGATTTTAAAGGAGTTGCAGTTGTTCCGGGTTTTATTTCGAAAAATATAAAAGGTGAATTTACTACCATCGGAAGAGGGGGTTCTGACTATACAGCAGCAATAATTTCTGCAGCTTTAGATGTTGAAATACTTGAAATCTGGACTGATGTAAATGGTTTTATGACAGCTGATCCGCGGGTAATCAGTAAAGCATATACAATACCGGAACTTACCTATTCCGAAGCAATGGAATTGTCGCATTTTGGCGCAAAGGTTATTTATCCGCCTACCATTTTGCCGGTATACAAAAAACAAATCCCAATACTCATAAAAAATACATTCGAACCGGAAAATCCGGGAACACGGATTTGTCATAGTGTTGAAAATATTCCGGAAAGGTTAATTAAAGGTATTTCATCTATTTCCGGAGTTGCACTTGTTACATTACAGGGAATTGGTATGGTGGGTGTTACGGGAATTTCAATGAGGCTATTTACTGCTCTTGCACGCGAAAATGTGAATGTTATACTAATTTCACAGGCGTCATCTGAAAATTCAATCAGTATCGCGATAGAAGAAAATGCAATAGAAATTGCAAGAGCAGCAATTCAAACTGATTTTGAGAAGGAAATAATCAACGGGCAAATCAGCAAAATTTTCATCGAAACAGAACTTTCAATTGTTGCAATTGTAGGCGAAAACATGAAACACACTACAGGAATAGCCGGGAAATTATTTTCTACAATTGGTAAAAGTGGCGTAAACATTATTGCCATTGCGCAGGGAGCTTCGGAATTAAATATTTCATGGGTAGTTCGGAACGAAGATTTACGTAAAACACTGAATGTTGTACATGAATCATTTTTCCTGTCAGAAAATATTGAGTTAAATGTATTTCTGATGGGAATTGGCACTGTAGGAGGAAACTTGCTCGAACAATTGCATAAACAACAAAGTAAATTGCTTAAAGAAAAACACCTCAATATAAAATTAACCGGGGTAGCCAATTCACGAAAAATGGTTTTCGACCGTGATGGGATTGACATCAGTACTTTTAAGGAAAAACTTGAAACCTCTGTAAAAAGAGTCTGATTTACATGAATTTGCCAGGGAAATTAAAGAAATGAACATTTATAATGCAGTATTTGTGGATTGCACGGCTTCTGATTTGGTGGCATCAATTTACAAGGAAATCCTTCATTCAAACATCTCAATTGTAACTGCAAACAAAGCGGCGGCTTCTTCGGCTTATAAAAATTATGCCGAAATAAAGAAAATCGCCAAGCAAAAAGGGGTTAAATTTCTCTTCGAAACCAATGTAGGTGCAGGTTTGCCAATAATAAATACTTTAAACGATTTGGTAAATTCGGGTGATAAAATACTTAAGATAGAAGCAGTTTTATCGGGTACTCTGAACTTTATTTTTAATACAATTTCTTCAGAAATACCACTGAGTAAAACCATTAAAATGGCAAAAGATGAAGGTTATTCAGAACCGGACCCGAGAATTGATTTAAGTGGAGTTGACGTAGCCAGAAAAGTTCTCATCCTCGCCCGCGAATCGGGTTATGTAATTGAGATGGAAGATATTACTGTGAACAAATTTATCCCCGATTCTCTTTTCCAGGGAACACTTGAAGATTTTTGGCAAAACATTTCTCAACTTGATGCTGAATTTGAGCAAAAACGCATTAAACTGGCCGCTGAAAATAAAAAATGGCGGTTTGTTGCCTGTTTTGAAAATGGATATGCAGAAGTGGGTCTGCAGGAAGTTGATGCCAGGCATCCTTTCTTCGATTTGGAGGGTAGCAACAACCTTGTAATCTATACAACAGAAAGATACCAACAGTTCCCAATGTTGATTAAGGGATACGGTGCCGGGGCATCTGTAACCGCAGCCGGGGTTTTTGCCGATTTAATAAAAGTTTCGAATATTTAAAGAAATTTGGAAATGCGAAGTTGGAAGAATTAAGTTTAGAGTTTAGGGTTAAAATACTGAAACCATTAACCTGTAATCCGGAATTTGCACAACGGAACCTGAAAACCGTAAGCTGCACAAAATAACATATAAAACATAAGTTTAAAAATGAAATTTATAATCATACTCGGAGATGGAATGTCGGATGAGCCTCTTGAAAATTATGGCGGAAAAACCCCATTGCAAATGGCAAATAAGCCGCACATCGATTGGCTTGCAAAAAATGGTAAATCGGGTTTGTTTATTACAGTACCAAAATCAATGCATCCGGGCAGCGAGATTGCAAATATGGCAGTTTTAGGTTATGAAGTTGAAAAAGTTTTTGAAGGCAGGGGGGTTTTGGAAGCTGCAAGCATAGGAGTTGACATTCAACCTGGTGATTTGGCCTTACGCTGTAATTTATTGACAATTGAAGATAAAAAAATAAAAAACCATTCCGGTGGGCATATTTCAACAAATGAGGCTGCAGAACTTATTCAATTTTTAAATGATAAATTGGGCAACGAAAAAGTAAGGTTTTATCCGGGAGTTTCATACCGCCATTTACTTGTAATTAAAAATGGAATTAAACATTTGATATGTACTCCTCCTCATGATGTTACCGGAACACCGTTCACAGAAGTTTTAATTCAACCCAAAACTACCGAAGCCAATGAAACAGCAGAATTATTAAATCAATTGATTCTTGAATCGCAAAAATTACTCGAAAACCATCCAGTCAATATTAGTCGTATAAAAAATGGGAAAGATCCGGCCAACAGTATTTGGCCCTGGTCGCCCGGTTATAAACCTGCAATGCCCACATTAAAAGAGATGTACGGAATTGAAAAATCAGCAATGATTTCGGCAGTAGATTTATTACATGGAATTGGAGTTTATGCAGGCATGGAAATTATTCATGTGGAAGGTGCGACTGGATTGTACGACACAAATTACGAAGGAAAAGCGGAAGCTGCTGTTGAAGCGTTGAAAACCAACAATTTTGTGTATTTACATATTGAAGCCAGTGATGAAGCTGGTCATGAAGGAGATGTTGAACTTAAAACAAAAACAATCGAATATCTCGACAACCGGGTTGTTAAATATATAATCGAAGAAACCGGGAAGATGAATGAACCTGTTGCAATTGCAATTCTGCCTGACCATCCTACACCATGTGCATTAAAAACGCATACACATGAACCTGTTCCTTTTACCATTTATTATCCCGGAATTGAGCCGGACGAAGTTGAAGTTTATGATGAATTCAGCGTTAAAAAAGGTGCATTTGGAACAGTTCAGGAAAATCAGTTTATTAAAATTTTCTTGGTTCAAGAATAAATCATTTTCACATTCATGATAATAATCATGATTTATGAATAGATTATTAAACTTTCTTTGTTTACTGTAGTTGTTTATTAATGATGCAATTTGTTTCCTAATTTTAACTTTTTAGAATTTTTTAACATTCTCACCTGGATATGAGATATTACAGCACAAATAAAAATGTACCCGAAGTTTCTTTAAAAGAAGCCGTTGTAAAAGGGTTAGCTGCGGATAACGGGCTTTTTATGCCGGACCATATCAATAAATTTGAACCAGCTTTTTTTGAAAAAATTCAGAATCTTACATTTCAGGAAATTGGTTTCGAAGTAGCAAAAAAGTTTTTTGGTGAAGATATTGAAGAGACAAAATTAAAGGAGATAGTTTTTGAAACATTAAATTTTGACTGTCCGGTAATAAAAGTAACGGAATCAATTTATTCGCTCGAACTTTTCCATGGACCAACACTTGCATTTAAAGATGTTGGCGCACGTTTTATGGCACGCCTGCTTAACTACTTTTTAAATGACAGAAAAGAACAGGTGAATGTGCTTGTGGCAACATCGGGTGATACTGGAAGTGCAGTTGCCAACGGTTTTCTTGATATTGATGGAATTCATGTTTTTGTTTTGTACCCAAAAGGAAAAGTCAGTAAAATACAGGAATCGCAATTCACAACTTTGGGAAAAAACATAACTGCATTGGAAATTGCGGGAACTTTTGATGATTGTCAGTATTTGGTAAAAACGGCCTTTTTAGATGCCGAATTAAATAAAAAACTGATACTCACATCAGCCAATTCAATAAACATTGCACGATTTTTACCGCAAGCCTTTTATTATTTTAATGCTTATGCTCAGTTAAAAAAACAGGGTGTTTTAGAAAACAGTGAATTGGTATTTTCAGTGCCGAGCGGCAATTTGGGAAATATAACAGCCGGACTTTTTGCCCGTGAAATGGGATTGCCGGTTGCCAGATTTATTGCGGCAAACAACGCCAACAACGTGGTTTTTGAATACCTCGAAACAGGAAATTTTAAACCAAAACCATCGGTAGAAACTATTGCAAATGCTATGGACGTGGGGACGCCAAGCAATTTTGCCCGGATACTCGATTTATACAATCACTCACATGAAACAATTTCAGAAATTATTAAAGGTGTTTTTTACAGTGATTCAGAAATTACGGAAATCTTAAAAAATGTTTATTCTGAAACTGGTTATTTATGCGATCCCCATGGCGCTTGCGGTTTTCAGGCATTAAATGAAAGTTTGACAGAAAATCAAATTGGTGTATTTTTGGAAACAGCTCATCCTGCAAAATTTACCGAGACAGTAGAAAATATAATAGGAAAAGGAAATGTTCCGCTGCCCGAAAATCTGGCAGCATTCATGAAAGGAGAAAAGAAAAGCAAGTTGCTTGAAAATGAATACAAAATGTTCAGGGAATATTTGATGAAAGTAGTAATAAAAAAACAATCTTTGAATGTTACTTAGTGCACACTTTAATATACACAGCTATGACATTTGTATTTATAAAAAAATATATAACTTTAACGCTTTGTTTATCAGATCATTGTTAACAATACCAGCTTATGAGACAGCTTAAAATTTCAAAACAGGTTACCAATCGCGATACTTTATCTCTCGACAAATACTTGCATGAGATTGGTAAAGTAGATTTGCTTACAGCTGAAAAAGAAGTCGAATTGGCCAAAAGGATTAAAACAGGAGATCGCGCAGCTTTAGAAATGCTCATAAAAGGAAACCTTCGTTTTGTTGTTTCAGTTTCGAAACAATATCAAAATCAGGGTTTAAGTTTGCCTGATTTAATAAACGAAGGAAACCTGGGATTAATAAAAGCTGCAGAGCGTTTTGATGAAACCAGGGGATTTAAATTTATTTCCTATGCCGTTTGGTGGATTCGCCAGTCAATTTTGCAGGCACTTGCCGAACAGGCACGAATTGTGCGCCTCCCACTCAACAAAATCGGTTCGATCAATAAAATTAACAAGGCCTTTAACAAATTGGAACAGGAGTTTCAGCGGGAACCAACAATAGAGGAGATTGCAGGTTTGATGGAAAGCAAACCTGAAATTATTGAAGATGCGCTTAATTTTTCGAATACCCATGTTTCAATGGATGCACCGCTTCGCGATGAAGAAGCAGGTAATTTATACGATGTAATGTTAAACGATGATTCTCTCGATCCGGAAGAAGAATTAATGAATGTTTCATTGCGAAAAGAAATTGAACGTTCATTATCAACTCTTGCTGAACGTGAAGCTGAAATTCTCAGACATTATTTCGGATTAAACGGTTATCAACCTTTTACTTTGGAAGAAATTGGCGAGGAATTCGGGTTAACACGCGAAAGGGTGCGACAAATAAAAGAAAAGGCCATCAAGAAATTAAAGAACCAATTTCGAAACAGGCTTTTAAAAGCTTATCTTGGTAAATAACCTTATTCCATATAATGGGACGAATAATAGCACCTTCAATTTTAGCAGCCGATTTTAATAACCTTGCACGGGAAATTGAAATGATTAACAGGAGCGATGCCGGGTATATTCATTGTGATGTGATGGATGGCGTTTTTGTTCCAAATATCTCATTTGGGATACCAATAATCAAACATGTAAAAAAAATTGCACAAAAACCATTGGACGTTCATTTAATGATTGTCAATCCTGATGGTTTAATTGAAGAATTTGTAAATGCAGGAGCGTCATCAATTACAGTTCATTATGAGGTTTGTAAAAATTTGCATCGCACCATACAAAATATAAAAAGCTTTGGAGCAAAAGCAAGTGTTTGTTTGAATCCACATACTCCTGTAGCATTTTTGGAAGATATAATTGTTGATCTCGATATGGTGTTGCTTATGTCAGTAAATCCCGGTTTTGGGGGACAAACTTTTATTGAAAACACTTACAAAAAAGTAAGCCAATTGAAGAATCTCATCAAAACAAATAATCCTGAATGCTTAATAGAAGTTGATGGGGGTGTAAATTTCGAAACCGGTAAAATCTTATTTGAAAACGGCGCCGATGTGCTTGTAGCCGGGAGTTTTATATTTAATTCGGAAAATCCAACAGAGACAATTCGCCAACTTAACTTGCTATAATTTACTTTTGTTTTCAATTCTGTTGCACAATTCAACATTTTCTTTAATCACAGGTTTTGCAGCATTTCTTAACATACATTCGGCTGAACAGTCCGAACAATCATGATGCATAGAAAATGTATCTTTTTTTAAACCAACTTTTTTGACTGGCTTTCTTTTCCCCCGAAATTTTTGAAAGGCTTTCGAAATTGCCAGTGCAATTGCAGCCCCAATAATCATATATGTAATTATTTCCTGAATCACCTTAAACAATTAAATTACCGATGTTATAAACTAAAAAAGCTGCAATCCATGCAAGCGAAGTAGTGTAAAATACGGCGAATATTGCCCATTTCCAAGACTCAGATTCATTTTTTATGGCAACCACAACACCAATACAAGGAAAATAAATCAAAATAAAAATAAGAAAAGCAAGTGCAGTGGGAGTAGTAAAAACAATTTGTCCCTTGTTTTTACCTGTTTCAAATTTCTCACCTTTTAACTTTTGCTGCAGGTTGACAGAATTATCGTCATCACTTGTCTGATATAAAACACCCATTGTGCTGATAACTATTTCCTTGGCCGGAAGTCCTGCAACAAGAGCAATACTCATCTTCCAATCGAAACCAAGTGGCCTCATTACCGGTTCAATAAATTTTCCGATTCGTCCCAGATATGAATTAATCAGCCTGTCGGATTCCAATTTGATTTTCAAATCTTGCATGGAATTTTCTTTTACTTGCGGATTTAAAGTTTGATTTTGAGCAAAAGTTTGAATTTGTTCCTTTATTAATTTTGAACTTTTTGTCTCCCTCGGGAAATATTCAAGTGCCCAAACAATAACAACACCAATCAAAATTATCGTCCCGATTTTTCGCAAATAGTGTTGGGTTTTATCCCACATATGATATACAACATTTCTCGCAGTTGGTAGTCGATAAGTAGGCAACTCCATAACAAAGGGCGTTTCTTTGTTCCTGAAAAAAGTTTTATTCAGAATTTGAGCTGTAATAAAAGCAAAAACAATTCCCACTCCATAAATTCCGATTAAATAAAGGGGTTGATATTTATCGAAGAAAGCCGAAATGATTAATATATAAACCGGAAGCCTAGCACTGCATGACATAAAAGGAATTATGAGCATTGTAAGGATTCTGTCGCCCTTATTTCGCATTGAACGAGTGGCAAGAATTGCCGGAACATTACATCCAAACCCCATAATCATTGGGATAAAAGAGCGTCCATGAAGCCCGAAACGGTGCATTATTTTGTCCATTATAAATGCTGCACGTGCCATATAACCAGTGCCTTCGAGAAGTGAAATAAACAAAAATAAAATCAGGATATTTGGTAAAAAAACAAGAACACTTCCGGTGCCGCTTATTATTCCTTTAACAAGCAAGTCTTTCAACATTCCATCGGCTAAAAGTCCGGAGACAAAATCTCCAAACGCTAAAACACCTTTATCTATCCAGTCCATCGGATAGGCACCAAGAGTGAAAGTAGCGTAAAAAATGAGAAACAGAATTGAACTAAAAATTGGAAATCCCAATACAGGATGAGTTAAAACACTGTCAATCTTTTCTGAGTTTGTTTTCTCACTTTGTTTACTATCTTTAAATGTTTCCTTTAACGCACCGGTAATAAAACTATATTTTGCGTTGGTAATAACAGTTTCACTCTCTTCATTTTCAAGCAATTCAATTTTATAAATTTCCTTTTGTGTGGTTTTCCTTATTTCTTCATAATTCTCATAATGAGATAATAGCGCTGCCACCTGCTCATCTTTTTCAAGCAATTTAATAGAGAGGAATCTCGAGGAAATTTTATCCGTAATTGGCCTGTTTTCTTTTATTTTCCGGCGCACATTGTTAATAGCATCCTCTAAATCTTTACCATAATTAATATGTATGTGCCTGGTTAGTTTATCTTTTCCTTCAAAAACATCAATTACTTTATCAACTAAATTATCTAAACCAATCCCCTTTGAACTAATTGTGGGCACAAAGGGTATTCCCAACAATTTTGAAAGTTCATCCTTATCAAAAAAGAGGTGTTTTTTTTCAAGTTCGTCAAACATGTTCAGTGCCGCCACAATTCGCACATCCATGTCGATAAGCTGTGTTGTAAGAAAAAGGTTTCTTTCGAGGTTGGTTGCATCTAGCACATTTATAACAATGTCGGGGGTTTGTTCATAAATAAATTCCCGTACAAAAATTTCTTCCTTCGAGTATGCTGTTAAACTGTATGTTCCAGGCAAATCAAAAAAATTGAAAGAATATCCTTTAGTTTTAAATGTTGCTTTTTTAATGTCAACTGTAACCCCACTGTAATTTCCAACTTTTTCCTTCGAACCTGAAATAAAATTAAATAATGTAGTTTTACCGCTGTTTGGATTCCCAACAAGAGCAATATTTATGGTTTTTGTTCTTTCTGATTGGTCAACCAGATTGATTTCCCGGTCTATAACCCCCTGATAATTTTCATTATTGGATTTAATAAATTCGAGAACCGGGATTACTTCTATTAATTCAGCTTCCGATTTTCGAAGCGACACGTTGTAATTTATTATTTTAAATTCAAACGGGCCATTGAATGGGGCACTTTTAATTACCTTAACTTCTTTTCCCTTGACAAAACCCATTTCCGAAATTCTTTTCCGGAAAGAACCATGCCCAAGCACCTTGGTAATCACAACTGTTTCACTATTTTTTACTTCACTTAATTTCACTTCTCCCCAATCCCCACTTTCGTATATTTATAATCATTAAAAATAAGCTGCACAAATATAATCCAATTCTACTCATATGAAATAAAATGCAATTCTTCTTTAGTTATTACAACAAGTAACTATTTTTGTTCGAATTACTATTTATAATGGAAGAAAAACATTTTTATCATAACATTCGAAAAGTACTTGATGATTTGCCTGATAATTTTAGTATACTGGAAGAACAGATAGATATCGATTTGCAAATGAAGTATTTTAAACATGCTCAGCAAGTACGGTCGAAGCCACACACCAAAGAAACCTTTGAAAACCGCGAACAACTTTTTCTACCCGAAACAAGTTTGAAACGGAAAAAAGAAATTCTGCTGTCAATAGCAATTATTGATGATGTAAAAGCATTTCGTACAATTGAAAAGTTTGTGGATATAGCGGTAGGGGAAATAAAACAATGGGCTATACTGGCGTTTCAGGAAAGCAGAATGCTTATTCAGAGTTCATTGCTTGACGAACAGTTGGTATTTATATCAACAGGATTGGGAGGAAAAGGAAAGAAATTGAGGTATTACGTGGTTTTTATTAATAAAAACAGGGAGTTATTATTAAATGCAGTTCAGCAAAAACTATTAAAAAATGAAGTTATTTTTGAATTGAATCAACACGAAGGGGAGTTTGAATCGATGGATTTTTCTGAAGGTTTTTCCACGGTTTTAGCCATGCTCCCGCTTCAATCGGATTTAAAAAAGATATTTAGAAATATTATTGAGGAATGCAATCAATACGGCGGTTTTCTTGACGAAGATATGATTGTGACGAATGTAAAAATAATGTCGAGAAACGAAATTATTGAAATGCTTAAGCAAAACGAAAACGATCAATTTGATGAATATGAGGAAGATGAAGAATCAGATGTAGATTAAAAAAAGTAGTTCGAGCTAAATTCTGGTTATAAACCTCAATTTTTAGAATAATTATCAAAAAGTATTATATTTGCACCGCTAAAAGGAAAAACACCTGAAAGCCGCGACAAATGGCCCTGTAGCTTAATGGATAGAGCATCTGACTACGGATCAGAAGGTTGGGGGTTCGAGTCTCTCCAGGGTCACTGAAAATAAAAGAGTTACAATTAAAACTGTAACTCTTTTTATTTTATGTTAAAACACTGTAGTTGATTTCTGGATACTGCTCAAACATGCAAATACAATGTTCATGTTATTTTCAATTACTGTATAGTATTAAAAATTAAGGTCGCTATTTCTAACGACCTTAACAACTAAACATGAACATCGGAAAATAAACGGGTTTGTAAATCATTTCTGGTTTCTTCCAGAGAATACTTTCATCTTGAATATTTCAATAATTGAATGTGAATTTAAACAGGTTTCCTGAAATCCTACATCTCATTTATTATGAATCAAAAGTAGTTTAACTGACTACAATATTCATTAATGAAGCAACTGATTTTATAGGGATGAAAAGCTGATATTCAAATTCCAAAATACTTAACAAACCAGAAATTAATTAAAACAGCAGTAGGAATAATTCATTTTTATTGATTAACAAATTGATACATTTCAAATTCTATTATGACATGTTTCTAGTCTGTAATCAATTTACTATAAAGACAAACAACTTTTAAAAGCCGGAAAAAGGAAATAATATAAACTGACTGAATTTGCGCATCGGAATGTTGTAAAAAAAACGGGGAACAAACAGAAAGATATTCATTTGTTCCCAGTTAAATTTTATTAAAATTATCTTAAAAGTTACAGGCAAATTTTATTTGAGCATTGATTTGTCAATTCCGTTAATTAACAACTCACGTTTATTTGCATCAAATTTAGAAAATCCACGATCGAAAATGGTGAATTCCTTTTTTATTGGAGCGCTTTTCATTGCAACTATTTCAACTCCTGTAATATCTTCGATCGCCTTTTTTAACAAAGCCTCCCTTTTATCGCCCAATGGAATTGGCGAAAATACATCATCATCTCCTGGTATATCGGCAACAAAACCATCCTTAAAATCGGTAACTCCTTGTGAATTTGCATATTTCAAAATAATAGGCTGAAGAGCCCAGTTATCAAAATCTCTGTAATCACCTGGCATTTGTATAAAAATCTTCAGGTTTCATGGTTATGGAAGCTGTATATTTTCCATATGTTGTGTCGCCAACCGTAGTAAGGTTCATATACGGTTTTAATCCTGTAATTGTTAATTCTGACGCTGAAGCTGTTCCCTTACCGGTAATTACATAGATTTTGGTTAATCCCATTTTCAGAGGCACGGAACTTAAAAAATTTATCCCAAGCTGTGCCTGATTATTTTTGCTAACCCAATAATCCTGATATTTATTGTTCCACTGGAATTTAACCAGGCTCTTTTCTCCATTAACTACGTCAACTGGTGCAAGCGAGCTGCAAAGATGCTGGGCAGCATCTGTTGTTCCACCTGGATTATAGCGTAAATCAAGCACTACATCAGTAACCTGGTTATCTCTAAAATTTTGAAGTGCCGCATCTATGCTGCTATTGTAATTACCGATATATTGTGCATAAAAAAGGTAACCAATTTTGTGCCCACCGTGTTCTATTATATTTGTAAACTGAACAGGGTCAAGATTGAGCTTAAGCGCATTCATGTTCAAAGTTTGAACATTCGCAATACCAGAATCCCCATATTGTCCATATGAAATAGAAATGTTTGTGCTATTCAACAAATCCATATAGTTTGCTTCAGTTATATCCCCACCATTCATACTGAAAATAAAATCACCGCGCTTCAGTCCTGCATTGGCAGCTGGCGTGTTAGGATAAACATATTCAACAACTGCAAAAATGGTCTTGGTATCCGAAAAGGTTCCAAAGCCCAACGACCATCCATATGAAGTTTCTATACCTTCAAAACTGTCTTCCAGTTTTTTTACATCATCTGTTATAAACGACCATTTGTCCTCAATATTCAATAATTTATTGAAATAAGCTTTTGTATCGAATTCGTAATTTATATCGATTTCCGGAACTGAAGAATACCAAAGGTATACATCTTTCATCACCGCTTCAACAAACTCATTTACTGCGATTGTTGCTGCCGGTGCTTGTGTATTTGTGTCTTCAGGATCAGGTTCGGGTACATCGGTGCAACTTACAGCTACAACCGACATCAGTGCTAAAAGGGAAAAAAACCTTTTTAATAAATTTAATATATTATCTGAATTATTCATGTTTATTTATTTTTTGTGCAGGGACAAAAATAATTACTTTTTAGTCTTTTTCCTCTTTTGGGTATTCAATTCTTACGTGATAAATGTTTATTAACTTATTGAGCAGCGTTTCTTTAATAATGTTAATATCATTAAAAGTTATAACCGAATTATCGAGTTGATTTAGCTTGATTTTATCATCTATCATTTTATGAATCAACTCTTTCAGATTCTCGTAGGTTTTGTCTTTTAAACTTCTTGAAGCAGCCTCAATTCCATCAATCAGCATTACCACTGTAGCTTCTTTTGACTTAGGCAACGGTCCCGGATACATGAATGGCTCTTCTGTTACAGTTTTATCAGCACTTTCCTGCCTTTGTTTTAGATAAAAATAATTTGCTTTCGTGGTGCCATGATGTGTGGCAATAAATTCAATTATTGGTTCAGGGAGTTTATATTTTTGAGCCATTTTCACACCGTTTTTCACGTGATCAATAACCAATTCAGCACTTTTTAAATAGCTCAAATCGTCATGCGGATTCATTCCGGCTGCCTGATTTTCTATGAAAAAGTTGGGTCGTGAAATTTTCCCAATGTCATGATAAAGCGCTCCTGCCCTAACCAAAAATGGGTTTCCTCCAATTTTCAAAATCACCTCTTCAGCAAGATTAGCAATTTGCAGAGAGTGCTGAAAAGTACCGGGTGCTTCTTCGGCTAATTTCCTTAACAACGGCTGATTGCTATCCG
Source organism: uncultured Prolixibacteraceae bacterium (assembly GCA_963800345.1). Lineage (GTDB taxonomy): Bacteria > Bacteroidota > Bacteroidia > Bacteroidales > Prolixibacteraceae > Draconibacterium. The sequence continues at coordinate 29,650 of CAWDAW010000014.1, forward strand.
ACAACTCAATTAGAGTAACATCGGATACAAATCCAAATAATTTTTCGAATATATAAACCATCGGATATACAACCATGATGAACAAACTGCTACCGGCAAACCATTTCATCATATTATAATTAAAATTGAGGATCGAACCTTCAAAAATCAGGTTCAATGCTGAATACACAAACCAGTAGGTAAACATCACCATAAACATTGCTTTTACAAGATGTACCCTTCGGTGCATTTTATTCAAACTGAAAACAGCAACTACGCCAGCAGAAAACTGCACCAATATGTATTCATAATTATTAGGAGCATAAAATCCAATAATCAAAGTGATGACAAAAAGCATAAAAATAGCAGTTCTTGAATCATAGAAAGTGCGGACAATGATTGGAAAAATTGCCAGTGGCACCAAATAAATATGCAAGCTTGGAAAACTATTTATGAAATATGACACGGAAACCATACCTACCATAAACAACATTAAAAACGCAAGTTTTCGGTGTTGAGTTAAAATATCATGGCGGTATATGTAAATGAAGGCAAAAACAAGCCCAAGCATTGCCAGGATGAAAAACACTTTACCAAGCGCACTCATGTACGATGCAAACCCTTTGCTATTTTCCTGTTTAAAACTTATTTTCAGTGATTCAAGTATCTGGTATTTCTGCATATCAACAATTTCACCCTGTAGAATTATTCGCTCTCCAACCTGAACCATGCCACGGGTTGGAGATAATTTTGCAGTGTTTTCGGCAATTTCCTTATCAGTGGTGGCTTTGTCATATTCAAGGTTTGCAGTGATGTATTTCTCAGGTGAAATTGAATTCAACCAATCTTTTAAAGCCGGATTGGCCTTTACCTGTTCCTGAATAATTTCGTGAATTTTATTATACGCACTTTTTTCAGAATATAAATTAGCAGCCTGAAAGGTAGTAACATTTGCACCCGTTCGTTTTTTTATTTCATTTTTTCCATTCAGTTCATCGTATGATTCAACTGACCGCTGCAATATTCCTGTCTTATAAATATCAGTCAGATTTTTTTTAAGTATGTTGTATATTTTATTTTTATTCTGACTTACAGATTCTTCGGGAACCATTAAATCTGCTGACAATTTTGCGAGGTTATTTTTAAGAACAGCAGTATCAAACTGAAAATATGGTATTATTGATTTCAGGATTTCTGCTTTTTCGTTTGCAATTTCCGCCTCCGATTTTTGAATGGCGAAATCGAAAGGTGCCACAAGGTTTTCATGTTGCCATGGAAAACCTTTTTGATATTCATATTTAAATTTAGAGTCACCGGGTAAAACCAAAAAAAGCAAAACAGTAGTTACACCAAATACCAATATCCAGTATAAAATAAGCGCATAACTATTTATTTTTTTTTCGAAATCAGTCATAAATGTTGAATTATAATCAATTTAAAATAGAAACACATTTTAATATATAAGTATTTAAGCATTTCAAAAATGAATTTAGCAGTAAACAGCACTCCAGTAACATTTTTTTTTTCATAGTTTTGTGTAAACTCAGTAAAAAAACATTTCTGTTTAAAAAATAAAATTAACAAATTATTTGAATGAACTACGGCATATCAAACCTCAGTATCATACCGGTCAGAAAAGATCCCTCTGAAAAAAGTGAAATGGTAACACAAGTTTTGTTTGGTGAACATTTTGAAATGCGGGAACAAATGGTCGGGTGGACCAATATTAAACTCGATTATGATGGATATGAAGGCTGGGTTGATTCTAAAATGATAACTACAATCCCTGAACGAGCGGTTATTAAAATTGAGAAGAACCCAATTGCCGTAACTACCGATGTAATAACTATTGTTCCGGTTAATGCTGAGCAAAGTTTATTGCTTGTTGCAGGAAGTACACTTCCAGGCTGGAGGCCATACCTAAAAAGGTTTTCGGTAGGAAAAGAAACTTACCCATCAACAGGTGAAGTGTATTACGGCCAAATTGAAAACCAGCGTGAAATTGCCATTAAGCAGGCATTGAAATACTTTAATGCGCCTTATTTATGGGGTGGACGAACTCCTTTTGGTATCGATTGCAGCGGTTTTACCCAAATTATATATAAAATGATTGGCGTAAAACTCCCACGGGATGCCAGCGAACAGGTAAAAATTGGTACAGCCATGAGTTTTGTCGATGAGTCGGAACCCGGCGATTTAGCTTTTTTTGATGATGATGAAGGGAAAATAGTTCATGTTGGCATAATCTGGAAACGAAACAAAATTATACATGCCTCGGGGAAGGTTCGTATTGACAACGTGGATCAGTTTGGCATATTTAACATCGATACACAACGTTATACCCACAAAATGAGGGTAATGAAAAAAATAATCAGTCCAAATGGAACGAATTGAACTTCTTATTTATGTTGTATTTGTAGTAGTTGCTTTACTTTTGGTAATTAAATACTGGAAAATTGGCAGGGATAAATAATCCCGCGTTCAGGTATCGAAATTCAGGGTATACAGATTGGATTTTCAGTTTACAAGTTTCCAATATCCAATTTCCAGTCCGACAACAAGTAAAACCAACTATAAGAATTTAAAACCCAAAGAAATCATGAATGCCTGATTTTTTCCGGCAACTGTAGGATCAGAGTAACATTCGCCCAATCCATTTTCCATTCTTGCATCAAGGGTAAAAAACAAAACATCAACGCCCAAACCATACTGTATTCCAAAGTAATGATTGTTATAAAACGACTCATCGGCAAAAGTGCTGCCTGAAACTTCTTTGGAGGTAATACCGCTGAAAACCGGGCCACCTACAACATGGAAATCCACCACTTTACCTTTAATTAAACTAACTCCCAACAACAAAGGAACGTCAACAGTTTTGAAATCCAATGATGATACGGTATTGGCTGCAGAGTTTACATCTACACCCCTGCCACTGAAATATACTTCTGGCTGTAAAAATACCCTGTTCCATCCGATTCGCCCAAATGCACCGAAATGAGTTTTAGTAACCGATTCAGCAGAATAATCTTCTTTATCGAAACTAACTTTGGAAAAGTTCACACCTCCTTTAACTCCCAAATCAAATTTAACCTGAGCAGATAAAGGGAAAAAAATTACCAGATAAACGAGAGATAATAATAACTTTTTCATTTTTATTGTATTTGATTGTTTAGTTGATAACGCTTGCATTGGGTAAAAAATTATTTGAAAACGAGATAATTTTTAAATAATGGATTAACTAAGATATTTATAAAAATCTTTATAATCCTGAACGATTTTCACCGATCGCGGTAAGGACGGATTGTTCAACTGAATCTGCCACCCGGTGATAAAAACCTTTTGAAGCTGAAAAGTTTCTTTCAGCTTTATAAGATAATTCTCAAGTTCTTCCTTGGGCATCGCATTAATAAAAGCAGTAAAAACATAGTCAATTTTTACATGCGACTGTACTTTTGCCAAATCTTCAAAAGGCACATACTGGCCCAGATAGATAACATTGTATCCATTTTTTTGTGCAAGGTATGAGTAAAACAGCAAACTCATTTCGTGTAGTTCGCCTTCAGGCAAAAAGAAAAGCATGGTAGACCCATTGCGATTTTCAAATCCAAGTTTGTCAATTTCAGCAATTAATTTTTGCCTTAAAATACTTGTGACATAATGCTCCTGTGCCGGAAAAATTGTACCCACCTGCCAGTAAATGCCAATCCGCTCAAACAACGCAAAAAACACTTTTAAAACCGCATCTTCAAAACCTTTTTTTTCAATTATTTCGTTGGTAAAATTGTAAAATCCTATGTTTTCAAAATTCAACATATACAAAATTAACCGATCCACATAATCTGATTCACTGGTTTTATTTTGCGTAATTTCCATTACAGAATTTTTAATTTTCTGATCGTCAAGTTTTGCAACCTTAGATATTTTATACCCATTGTTTACCAAAAGTGAAACGTTCAAAATCCTTCTCAAATCTGTGTCACTGTAATACCTGATATTTGTGTCTGTTCGGTTTGGAGTCAATAAGTTATATCGCTTTTCCCAAATGCGTATGGTGTGTGCTTTTACTCCCGATAATATCTCTAAATCCTTGATTGAATAACCTTCAGCTTTCATTATAATGAATAGATTTATGTTTTGTTTTATTTGACATACAAACAATGTAAAAATGATTTTGTTTAAACTTAAACTGTACGATTATAAACAAAATGTTGAAAGGCAATAACAGTTCTGAATTTAATCCTGACAATCCTGTAAAAATTTGATTTGTTTTATTTTTAACCTCACTTAATTATGGCATTTTTGCAGCAATAAAAAGGACTTCAAAATGAATAATACAAGATTTATTTTTACAATTATCTTCTGTGTTTCTGTGCTCTTTGCTAGCGGACAGTCAAAATATGCAATGGTTATTCATGGTGGCGCTGGGGTTATGTCAGAAGAAAAAATGAGCAACAGAACAACAAAATGAGTACAAAGCTAAATTAAACGAGGCGCTTGAACTGGGCGACAAAATGCTAAAAGAAGGAGCCGAAGCAGTTGATGTTGTTGTAAGTGTAATAAATATTCTGGAAAATTCGCCCCTGTTTAATGCAGGGAAAGGCGCGGTTTTTACAAACGACGAAAAAGTTGAACTGGATGCTTCAATTATGGAAGGAAAAACATTAAACGCCGGGGCGGTGGCCGGAGTTCAGGATATTAAAAACCCGATAAATGCAGCGCGTGAAGTGATGTATAATTCTGAACATGTTTTTTTGAGTGGAAAAGGCGCTTCTCAATTCGCAAAAAAACAAGGGTTGGAAATTGTGCCAAACAAATATTTTTATACCGATTCGAGGTATGAATCGTTGATGCAACTGAAAAAACAGGAACGCGAACGGACACAAAAAGACAATACAGGTACAGTTGGGTGTGCAGTTCTTGATACGCACGGAAATTTAGCTGCCGGAACTTCAACGGGTGGAATGACAAACAAAAAATACGGAAGAATAGGCGATACCCCAATTATTGGAGCCGGAACTTATGCCAGCAATAAAACCTGCGCCGTTTCATGTACCGGTCATGGCGAATATTACATCAGGCTGGGTTTTGCCCGCGACATTTCGGCTTTAATGGAATATAAAAACATGGATGTAAAAACTGCATGCCGCGAAGAAATAGAAAAATTAAGCGAACTTGGCGGCACAGGCGGTGTTATTGCAATTGATGCAAACGGAAATATTGCGATGGAATTTAACACTAGCGGAATGTTTCGTGCCTATATAAAATCAACCGGAGAAAAAGAAATCGCAATTTTTAAATAGATTGCCAAAAATTAACAAAAATGGTTGCCACTAATTCACAGATTTTCGATTTTAATATTTCCTAAATCTGTGAATCTGTGGCAAAAAAATAATCTTGATAATCAGATATGAAATTTTTATTTCCAACATTTTTATTTGCTCTTTTCACAATTGCGATTCCCATAATTATCCACTTGTTTAGTTTCAGGCAATACAAAACTGTTTATTTCAGCAATGTCAGTTTTTTAAAGAACATCAAAAAGGAGTCGCAAAACAAGTCGCGTTTAAAGCAAATCCTGATTCTGATTGCGCGTATATTAACCCTCATTTTCCTTGTTTTTGCATTTGCGCAACCTTACATACCTTTTTCAACAGATACTAAAAAACAACCCAACCAGATTATTGGTGTTTACGTCGATAATTCATTTAGCATGAACGCGCTTTCAGAAAACGGACAGCTGCTTGAATTAGCCAGAAACAAAGCGCTGGAAATCTGCCTTGCCTACCCTGCCGGCTCAAAATTCAAACTTTTTACAAACGACTTACAACCAAAACACCAGAATATATTCAACAAGGAACAGTTTATTCAGCAGGTTGCCGAAATTCAACCTTCGCCGGTTGTTATTCCGCTTTCCATGATTTATAACCGGTTTGCCGTTCAACAACCGGAAACCGATGAAAGCGCAACCGATAAACATCTCTATTTTATTTCTGATTTTCAAAGGACAATTACCGATTTCGAAAATTTTAGCAACGAACCTGTTTATACTTATTTTCTTGGTCTCCGGGCAAACGAAACTGCCAATTTATATATCGATTCATGTTGGGTTGAAGTGCCTGCCCACCGGCTGAAACAGGAAGAAGAAATGTTTGTGCGGATAAAAAACAGCTCGAATCAGGATTACCAAAACCTACCGTTAAAACTAACTTTAAATGACTCAATAAAATCCATTACAAACTTTTCGGTAAATGCACAAAACGAAATAACCGCCAGTTTGAAATATACAAACAACTCAAGTGGTTTGCAGTTGGGAAATATTGAAATTTCAGATTACCCGTTTACACACGACAACAATTGGTATATCAGTTATTTTGTCGAACCTCAAATAAAAGCGCTGGCTATTTATGAAAACAATCAAAATTCAACGGAAGGGTTGAATTACATTTCAGCGTTGTTCGAAAACGATGATTTTGTGGCGCTTGATGAAATGAATATTCAAAGCCTGCAAATCAGCAAACTGAGCGACTACAATACAATTTTTCTTGTCAACATTGAAAGTTTTTCGAGTGGTTTTTTAAGCGAATTAAAAAATATTGTGGCAAAAGGAACTTCTGTCGTTGTTTTTCCGGCAGAACTAAAAAATCAAACACAAACCAACGAATTACTGGCTATTTTCAATGCCGGGCAAATCAGCGCACGGGATACAACGAAACAAAAAATTTCGGGCATCGACTTTGAAAACAAATTCTTTACCGATGTATTTCGCAAAAAAGAGGAAAATCCGATTTATCCCGAAATAGCAGGGCATTTTCAATTCGAAAACAATTCACAATCAACAGAAACGCGTTTGCTCTGGTTTCAAAACAACGACAAAGCGCTTTCTTCTGTTAATTTCGAAAATGGCAAAGTTTGGGTGTTTTCCTTCCCGCTTGAAAAGAAGAACGAAGCTTTTGCCCGCGACATCCTTTTTGTACCAACGCTTTACAATATTGTTTTGTATAGTTTGCCCAACCAGGTAATGTCGTATGTTGTTGGGCGAAATACATTTTATGAGATACCACGCAAACAAAATATCAGCCCCGATTCGAAAATTGAAATCGAAAACAGAAAAAAAGGGGAGAAATTTATTCCGGCAATAAACGTTTCGGCAAGGGGAACACTAATAGAATTTCCCGGCCAGATTGTTAACGATGGTCACTATTTAATTTTAAATGAAGATACAGTCATCGGTTCACTGGCTTATAATTACGATAGAAGTGAATCGGATTTAAGGTATTTCAATAACAGCGAGCTAAAGGAAAAAATTGAAACAGCTCAACTAAAAAATGCACAGGTAGTACAAAATGCTGAAGAGAATTTCTCTGAAATTTTCGACGAAATTCAAAATGGCCGTCAGCTATGGAAATTGTGCATTATACTTGCCCTTCTTTTTATTTTAGCTGAAGTGGCCATAATCAGGTTTTGGAAATAGATTTTTTCTAGTATTGAGATTTGAGTATCAAGTATCAAGACAAGAACCTTAGGGAAAAGAATTGAACAACTAAACAACTTGTTCATTGGGTTTTTATACAAAGTGCCTGAAAAAAACATGACGTTTCTCACTGCTATCAATCACCCCTTTTTATTTTGCTGTTCGATGCAAAAATTGTAATTCTGCACAAACTAAAAAGAACAAAAAAATGACAACTTTAACTTCAAAAGACTACATGGCCAAAGAAGACAAATTTGGCGCACACAACTACCATCCGCTTCCGGTTGTTTTGGCAAAAGGCAAAGGAATTTATGTCTGGGACGTGGAAGGAAAAAAATATTTCGATTTCCTGTCGGCTTATTCTGCAGTAAACCAAGGCCATTGTCACCCGAAAATAACCGATGCACTTACAACACAGGCTAACACACTTGCTTTAACTTCGCGTGCTTTTTATAATAATGTGCTGGGCGATTGGGAAGAATACATGACAAAATTATTTGGCTACGACAAAATGCTACCCATGAACTCGGGTGCCGAAGCCGACGAAACCGCGTTGAAACTGACACGAAAATGGGCCTACAAAGTAAAAGGCATTTCGGCAAACGAAGCAAAAATTATTGTTTGCGACGGTAATTTCCATGGCCGCACAATCACAATTGTTTCCATGTCGTCAGACCCCGATGCATATAACGATTACGGACCGTACACTCCGGGATTTATCCACATTCCTTACAATGATATCGAACGGTTGGAAAAGGAATTGAAAAACCCGAATGTTGCAGGTTTTTTAGTTGAACCCATTCAGGCCGAAGCAGGAGTTTTTGTCCCCGATGACGGATATTTAAAGAAAGCCGCTGAACTTTGCAAAAAATACAATGTGCTTTTTGTGGCCGATGAAGTACAAACCGGATTGGGACGAACAGGTAAATTATTGGCCTGCGACCATGAAAATGTGAAACCCGATATTTTAATTCTCGGGAAAGCGCTTTCCGGCGGCGTTTATCCTGTTTCGTGCGTGCTTGCCAACAATAATATTATGTTGACCATAAAACCAGGCGAACATGGAAGCACTTATGGTGGAAACCCTATTGCAGCAAGGGTTGCAATTGCCGCACTCGATGTTATTCAAAACGAAAAATTAGTTGAAAACTCGCAACGAATGGGAGAAATTTTCAGAAGGGAAATGAAAGCAGTTGATTCGAAAATGATTGAAATGGTGCGCGGGAAAGGCCTTTTAAATGCTGTTGCAGTGAAACCAAACAACGGAAAAACTGCGTGGGATGTTTGCTTAAGATTAAAAGAAAATGGGCTGATTGCAAAACCAACCCACGAACATATCATACGGTTTACTCCCCCACTAATTATTACTGAACCCGAATTAATGGAAGCGATTGAAATTATTAAGAAAACTTTTAAGGAGTTTGAAGATTAGTTTTTAGAGAGTCTTATTCATCTCCCGATTTCAGTTCGGGGGGTGAATTGTTATCAAGAAGAACGGTTCTTTAAAGGGACTTTGACTTTCCAAGTCAAAGGTTTAAACCGGACTTGGAAAGTCCGAGTCCCACCCAAAACAATATCGACTTATGCTATTTAAACCAAATCTAAATTAGTCCCCCCCCCCCTCAAAATGCGTAATTTACGTATTGCAAAATCAAAACAATCATCTACATTTGTTTTGTTACTTTCAGGAAAAGCCCCTGCCTGTAACCAATTATTTCGAACAAATTTTATTATTCAAACAGTTATATTGCTTGTGTGCTATGTGCATAATGGAAACAAACTAAATATATAATCTAAGGGCAAAAGAAAAAGCAACCCAGCCCTTATAAAAAAGACCGGGTTGCAGGTATTTATTTTAAACAACCGGGCTGGCAGAGTTACGAGCTCGCCAGCCCATTTAAAACTTTTCAAAAGTATGAAAAAATTAGTATTACTTGCTATGGTAGCAACAGTGTTAACCATTTTTAATGGTTGCCAAAAAGATGAACTGGTCAGCCAATTGGCAGACGAACAACTGCAAGAAGCAGTTAAACCCGATGTGTATGTTAAAGGTGATTATTTGGTGTTTAAGGATTTTGAAGTTTTAGATTCTCTATCTAAAGAATTGAACAACAAAGCTGACGAAACTATTAAAGATTTTGAATCAAAAATTGGCTTCAAATCTGCTTATTCTTACTTGAAGGAGCTTAAAAATAAAGCAGAAGGTTTATCAGAATCAGAGATTCCAAATTATTTGGAAACTGTAAGTAAAAAGGGCTATTTTGACAAAGAAAACAATGACTTTGTTTATCCTTTTACTAATGAAAGTTTTGCAACAGTCTTAAATCCGCAGGGAAAGGTGCAAATTGGAAAGATCATTTACAGATTCGAAGGAACGACCGAGATAATAACAGCAGATTTAAACGGGTTAGAAAACAAAACGGGTATAATGAACGTGGAAAAAAGGATTTCGTTAGACACAAACATTAAACAATTAAAAAGTGCAGATGTAATCTTAAAAGAAGTACTTATAGGAACAACCGGCTCTTTAAGGTGCAAGTTAGAGTTTAAAAGGGACTATATTATATTATATGATTTGTTAAATGGACAACCTGTTATTGTAGGATTTAATTGGAGATACTATCACAGATTCTATAGTTATAATCAAGGTAAGTTGTTCAAATCTGACAGGGATACCTATTTTAACTGGAAAACACAACAACTACAAATAGGAGGAGATCGTATATCACCACCGGACTTTTTACCTGCAATATATTATCCGTACTTAAATTATTATAATGCAAATCCCTATACACAACGTTCAACTGAACTAGAAGCTGTTTATACTTTTGTTGTGTACGAGGGGACTACATATACTCCAGCACCCGGCAACCCTCCATCAGTGTATAATGTGAACATATCCGATTTTTGGTCAGATTATATCTCTAATATTCATGGAAGTTTAACTTATCCAAATTAATTAAATCAAAAAGAAGTTATTAAATAATAAACACAAAGGAGCCGATAAAAATATCGGCTCCTATTAAATTAGAAAAACATGAAAACAAAAGCAATTATTTTATTTCTCATGGTTTTTACCATAAGTATGGCGCAAGCCCAACGCAAAACCGAAATCGGATTAACTGGTGGCGCAGCCAGATTTTACCCTGAATCAGAGTATATCGATCCAAACCTTAACAACTCAATGGATAACGGCGGGGGTTGGTCGGCGGGTATTTTTATTGAGGACCATTGGAAACCGAAGATCCATCAGATAATTGAATTGAATTATTATAGTTTGAAGAGCGATGTGTATTTGCAAAAAAATCCCCCCTATCCTTGGAACCCCTATGATGGTACAGGCCGTGAACCAATTTATGGAAAATTTAGCAATACAGCTTTTAACCAAATTGCAATATCGGGTGGAATAAAATACTTTTTAACCCGCACATTGTTTGCTTATCCTGCTTTCGAGATTGCACGGACATTGAACCCAGATATTGAAATAAACAAAACAACACTCAATTTAAAATTAGGTGCTGGTGCTGCCATTGGCCCTGTAAATGTTATTCTTGAATATGCTTATGGAATTAAATACCAGCAAACCATTTACGACATAACAGTTCCGTTTGGCACAATGCATCGCAACAGGTATTTACAATTAAAAGCTCAGGTTCCTTTATATAACTTTAAGAGGTAGCCAAAAAACACAAAACCTTTACAATGTTCAGTTTTCTGAAAAAATCGATCTTAATTCTTTTGTGCTCAAATATATTATTTGCCTGCATTCAGGATGTAATAATTAATGAAAGCCCCGAAAATCGTGAAATGGTTTTGAATTGCATCCTCAACACTCAAAAAGATACTATTATTGTGCAACTTAGCTATTCAAAACCTATTCAGGAAATAGTTGAGTTTGAACCGATAGTAGATGCCGAAATACAACTTTTTGAGGATGGGGAAAAAATTGGCTATTTCATTGGCTTAGATAGCAGTACTTATATATTACCCTTTACTGTTTCGCCAGGCAACAAATACCGAATCGAAGCAAAAAAAGGGGACAACAATATTTGGGCTGAAACTACCGTGCCAGGAGTAAGCGATGCAACCATTGTTAAATCTTCTTTTGGATATGGCTCATTCATGGTTAGTTTGAATCTGAATTCAGATATCCGGAATTTTTACTGGATATCTGCAATGGGTTACGAAGGCAGTGCCGACAATCAAGAAAAAAATATTGCCCGTGAGTTGTATTCAAATTTTGAATATGCCGATGATTTTAACCGAAGGATATATGAAAATGGCATTTACAAATTTGAATATGACTACTATATCAGGTTTACAGAAGATGAGTTACTCGCAGACCAAGCAGAGGTAGTTTTTTATCCACAGTACATCAGCTCTCCAATTGAAATTTTCTTGTTTTCGGTAGATTATCATTTAGACAAGTATATGAAATCGAGCCTTTTATTAAAGGATATGGATATGTATGCACAAGATATGCCGATTATCTACTCCCCTTTCCCCATGTATTCCAACATCAATGGCGGCACAGGTATTTTTGGTTCTTACTCGAGTGTTTCAAAAGTTTTCGCAAAAAACTGATTCATGGATTCAAAATACATGTTAAGAATTTTCGTTCTATTTGGAATTTATATTTAAATCCGTTTGAATATATGAAATCCCATTTAATGATATCCATCTCATTTTTAATGTTTTCCTGCATTAACGATGTAGGCATTACCTTGCCCGAACAAGAAAGGAAACTAACTTTAAACTGTATTTTAAATATAGATTCCGATACTGTAACGGCGTGGGTCTCTTACTCAAAACCGCTTTTGGAAATTGCAACTTTTGAGCAGGTAAACAATGTTATTGTTACTTTAATTGAAGGTGATAAAACCATCGGGCAGTTCACAAAATCAGATTCAACAGCATTTATCCTGCCCTTTAAGGTAAAACCGGGCAATACTTACAAAATTGAAGCTACTATTGATAATAATGATATTTGGGCAAAAACATGCATACCCAAACAAATCTATGCGCAAATAGAATCACTTGATGGATTAGGAGGTAATAAATATTATAACGTTTTTTTTAATGATAAACCAGATGAAGAAAACTACTACTGGATAGGAACTAAAGGATATACCTGGTATGACGGGAAACCATTTTATGATATTTCAACTGCCCTTTTTTCGAATTATATTTTAGCCGATGATTTCAACCGTTTGCCAGAACAATTTCAGGAATTTTCTTATTCGTATGAATATTACATTCGAATTAGCGACAGTGCATTACCCTCCAAAACAGTTGAACTTCAGTTTTACCCTTCTGGTATCTACATAACGAATGGTCCTCAAAAGGTTTTCATCCTTTCGGTTGACAATCATCTCGACAAATACATGAAATCGAGTTTATTGCTGGAAGAGATTGACTCATATGCCGAAGACGTGCCAATTGTATATGCCCCTTTCCCCATGTATTCCAACATCAATGGCGGCACTGGTATTTTTGGTTCGTACAGCAGTGTTTCAAAAGTTTTCACAAAAAATTGATTCATGGACGCAAAATTCATCGTTAGGATTTTCCTTTTTTGTAGTGCTTGTACATTTTTTTCGGTTTCTGCTTTTTCGCAGAAAAATGTAATTGTTAGTGGATTTGTTTCGGACAACGCCACAGGCGAAAGGCTTTCAGGCGCTACTGTATTTGATGTTGAAAAAATCACTGGTACAAACTGCAATCAATTTGGGTTTTACAGCCTCTCATTCCCGCTCGGGAAATCGGTTTTGTTGTTTCGTTTTGTAGGGTTCGATTCAAAAATAGTTTCTCTTGAAATTTTCAAGGACACCGTTTTGAATATCAGCCTTACAACAAACAATATTGTGGGCGAGGTTGAAGTAAAAGCTCCACCACGAGCAAATTCACTGCTCTCGCCAACACTTGGGATGCACCGTTTAACCGGAAAAGAAATAGAAAAAATACCGGCTGTGCTTGGCGAGCCCGATTTGTTAAAAGCCATACAGTTATTGCCAGGGGTTTCCTTTGCCACCGAAGGCTCAACAGGGTTTAGCGTGCGCGGTGGCAGTCCCGATCAAACGCTTATTTTGCTTGACGGTGTTCCGGTATATAACGTCAACCATTTGTGGGGTTTTATGTCGGCATTTAACACTGATGCAATTTCTGATGCTAAATTGTACAAAGGAAGTTTGCCTGCCCGTTTTGGCGGTCGGTTTAGTTCGGTTCTTGATGTTGGCATGAAAGAAGGAAACCTTAAAAAACAATCGGGAACCTTCTCCTTCAGCCCCATTGCCGGGCATTTAACATTTGAGGGGCCAATTGTAAAAGACAAAGCGTCGTTTATGGTTTCGGGCCGAACAACCTGGGCCAACCTGCTTTTGCTTGCTGCGCAACGTCTGGAAAATGCAAACGGAGGCGGGCAGGTTTTAAGTTATGGGTTTTGGGACATCAACGCCAAAATCAATTATATTTTCGACCAAAACAACCGTGTTTATCTGAGTTTTTATACCGGGCGCGATGCATATATGATTGAAGATGGCAGCAGGAACCATGCAATTACTCAAAATTTAGCTATAACTGGCAAAACCTTACCGGGGTTTTGCGTTGGAACCATATTTTTTCGCCCGTTTTGTTTGCTAATTTTTCGTTGTACAACAGCCGGTTCAGACAAGAATATTTTAACCAGTTCGACAAAAAAGGGGATGAAATTTATATTGGATACAACAACCTCAACGACCTGTCGCAAAAAGGGGATTTCGACTGGCTGCCGCAAAATTCAGCACATTTCAAATTTGGGTACAACCTTTCGCTCCAAAAATTCAGCCCCGAAATTATTTCTTATAAATCCGATTCTACTTCGTTTGAATTGAACAAAGATATTTTTACCCGGAATTTTATTACCGAACTCTACGCCGAAGTTGATATTGATTTAACTGAAAAACTAAAGGGCAATTTTGGTTTGCGTGGCGGAGCGCTTGCAACCGAAGGGAAAAATTACTGGAGTTTGCGACCACGCGCTTCGTTACGCTATCTTTTAACCGGACAAGTTTCGGCTAAATTTTCGTACTCGCGCATGACACAGTATTTGCACCAACTGCAAAATACAACATTGGGAATCCCCACCGAACTCTGGGTTTCGTCAACAAACAAAGTAAAACCCGGCAAATCCGACCTCTTTTCAACAGGGATTTTCTGGGAACCCACAAATAAATATAATTTTTCGACAGAAGTTTTTTATACAAACCTGAACGATATACTTCAATACAAAGACGGTACACTTGCGTTGAAAGAACGCGATGATAGCTGGGAGGATTTTGTGGCAACAGGAAAAGGGAAGTCATACGGATTGGAGTTGATGGCAGAAAAAAAGACGGGAAGTTTAACAGGTTGGGTCGCCTACACCCTATCGAAAAGCACACGGCAATTTGATGAAATAAATTTTGGGGAAACATTTCCTTACGCTTACGACCGCCGCCATCAATTTAACATAAACTTTGATTATATTATTGACGAAAAAATAAAAAAAGGGAAATCAATAACAAAAGATATTTCGGCATCATTTAATTATGCTTCGGGAAAATACATTACACTTGCTACGCAGGAATATCAGGCAATACCGCTGCCGTTAATGGAAGGTTCGCGCTACAATGCCGGATGGTTTACACAAAAGGAGTTTGCTAAATTCGGTTAACAACTATAAAATGCCTGCTTTTCACAACCTCAATCTTTCATATCGCATTGAACGGCAAAGTGCCGATAAAACAATTGTCTGGAATTTTTCGGTTTACAACGTTTACAACCGACTAAACCCTTGGTATTATTACAAAAAGGGCGACCAAATGAAACAGATTACATTGTTCCCGATTATTCCGTCGGTTTCATATACTTACAAATGGTAAAACGATTTTTAAAAAGAACAGTTCCCGAAACTGTATACAGTAATGTTTTTCATCAGTTCTCTTCAATTTCTAAAACTTTGGTTTCCCCATTACACCTTCCCGAATAACCTCGAAATTACGGTTATAGGAAATTACCGAAACTCCTTCATTCATAAAGCCACCTGATGGTGAAACTCTTTTGAAATAATAGTTTCCCTGTAAAAGTTTTGTGTTCATGTATGGCAGGCAATTCTCAAAATCTTTTCCGTAAAAACGGATGGCATTCAAAAAATACCAGGCAACATCAAAACCCTGAACTCCGTAACTGTTGGGTTCGGTTCCAAAGTTGGAGATAAATTTCTTTCGGAGTGAGGCGATTTCTAAATCGCCATTTTTAGAAATGTAAACCGTCAGCGTTGTAGGTTTTCCTCAAACAGGTGTGATGGAACTGAAGTTGGCCAATTATGTTGACAGAATACCTGAACTAAAAGAGACTTTTATTTTTCACGATATTAAATCAACCAAAGGTCAAGAAATTTTAATTGAAAAGTTTAAGAATTATCTTCTTAATCAATATATTGATTCCTTAAAACCGTTCTCACTGAACCGGAACACAGAAAGTAACGCTCTTTAAAAGGACTTTGTTTTCTATTTGAAAGGATTCACAATGGTTAAACAATTTTCAATTATTTGCCCATTCTGCATGTCTTCAGTATAAAGAATTGAACAATTACAAGCCAAAGCGGCGGTAATAATCAGCGAATCGTAAAAAGAATAATTGTATTTATCTGCAATATTGCAAGCCTTTTCAATTGTAATGGGTTTGTTTACGAAAACGTGGAATCCCGAATTTATTTCTGAAATTACATTTTCAATATTTTTCCAGTCCAGTTTAAATTTCTTTCTAAGCGTATTGGAAAGTTCGGTCAAAACCTGAGTACTAATAAAAGTGTCAATACGATTGCAAACTGCTAATGCTTTTTCTTGTTTCGACGGTTCATCTTTAGTGTAGCAATAAACAAGAATATTAGTGTCAATAAAACTGTTATCTCTCATTTGCATCATCTCTGTTGAATTTAAACCCTTTGGTGCTTAAATTAATCGCAGAAAAGCTTTTGTGCCTTTTGTTATTTAACATTAAATCGTCTGCTGCTTCATCCAACGCAAAAACAATAACTTCCATTTTTTTGCCGATATATTTATCAGGAATATTTATTGAAAGAAAATTTTTTTCAGGTATTACAACTGTTCGTATCATGTTTCAAATAATTAAAATTATACCATTTCATTTTGTCAGATTGAAGTGAAAACAAACTTCAATCCACTTTTTAACAAAAATACGATATTTTGTGATAAACTGTCATTTGTGCTATTCAGACGCAGAACTTGTCCATTCTGTTCTCTATTTCCTTCCTAAAACCTCGGTTTCCCGATTACACTTTTTTGAACAACTTCGAAATTACGGTTATAGGAAATTACTGAAACTCCTTCATTCATAAAGCCACCAGTGGGTGAAACTCTTTTGAAATAATAGTTTCCCTGTAAAAGTTTTGTGTTCATGTATGGCAGGCAATTCTCAAAATCTTTTCCGTAAAAACGGATGGCATTTAAAAAATACCAGGCCACATCAAAACCCTGAACTCCGTAACTGTTGGGTTCTGTTCCAAAGTTGGAGATAAATTTTCTTTCGGAGTGAGGCAATTTCTAAATCGCAATTTTTAGAAATGTAAACCGTCAGCGTTGTAGGTTTTCCTCAAACTGATGTAATGGAACCACTAATTTAAAACAAATCTAAATTAGTCCCCCCCCCCCTCAAAATGCGTAATTTACGTATTGCAAAACCAAAACAATCATCTACATTTGCTAAAGATACTCTCAGGAACAAACCCCTGCCAGTAACCAATAAGTTTCGAACAAATTTTATTATTCAAACAGTTATATTGCTTGTGTGCTATGTGCATAATGGAAACAAACTAAATATATAATCTAAGGGCAAAAGAAAAAGTAACCCAGCTCTTATAAAAAAGACAGGGTTGCAGGTATTTATTTTAAACAACCGGGCTGGTAGAGTTCGCGCTAGACAGCACATTTAAAACTTTACAAAAGTATGAAAAAATTAGTAATCCTTGCTATGGTGAAACAGTGTTAAACATTATTAATGGTTGCCAAAAAGATGAACAAGTCTTAACCCGCATTATAAATCAGCAGTATAATTTGGTAATATAAAAGTTAAAATAAATATAAGAGATTAAGATATAATAATATATGTAGTAAATCCCATGATGATTTATTATCATGGGTGCATTTTTGTATGATATTAGGTAGTTTTAAGTATAAAAAAATGTGTTTATAAAAAACAAGGCATAGCAATAACATGATGTTTGCCACTTATAGTATAATTTATAGCAAAATCAATTAAAGGAACAGATACTGGTGTAAAAATGCTTTAGAGAAAAGATAGTACAACCTTCTTTTTGTTATTTTTATGGTAGAAAAAATATAAAATAAAGAAGAAATGAAGGTATAGAAATGAAATTTATAAGATAAAAAAAAAAAAGATTAACTTATAGAAACTATAAGGAGAAAAAACATTTAGTAAGAAAAACTGATAAAGAGAAAACTGAGGAAATATGACTAGAAAAAAAGATAGGAAAAACTGTCTGAGAAACACATATTTTTTACTTCCTTGATACTGTATCACTGGTATCGCCCCTTAAAAGTAAAACAAAAAATATACAGAGCGGGCATCCTTTAACAAGTAGCTGATTATATGCCTAAGTAAATACCTTTCTAAGTGCTTTCTATCTTCGAATAACATTATAGAGATTAAGATAAGTTAATAAATGATAAGTAAAGAAAATAAAATGTTGGAGATAAATATAAAAGGAAAAAAAAAAGAGAAGAATGGATATATATGAAATAGATGTATATATATAAAAAGTAAAAAAAGTAGAAAGGAATATGGAAAAAAGGAGATAGAAGAAAAATGAAAATAGATAGAAAGAAGGGAAAATGAAAAAAATGTATGCAAGAAATAAAATAAATATATAAGGGTAAGAAAAAATAATATATTTAAGGATACGTATAAGGAAGGAAACATACCATTTATAGGAATGGCTGTTGCCTAGAAGAAAGAAAGGGGCAATTATATAAAGTATATACATAGTGAAAAAACAGTTCGTTGTACATAAAACGGTAATAATAACCATTGAACATAGATAATAACTGATCCCCATAAGTCATCGTAAATAGAGTCAATGTATATAACAACCTTGTTAAGGAATATAAAAGAATAAACATAAAGTTAAACAAAAGAGTAACAAAGAGAAAAAACAGAATGTTTGTCAACACTGTTTTCAAATATGGACATAGTAGGCTGGGAGACTAAATACACTTACAGGATATATTTCAAAAGGGGATAGTTTTTCAGGTATAGGACATCATTGGTATCTTCGAAACTAGCAACAGGGCGAAAACACGCTGTTTCAAAAGCTTTTCCAATGAATGGTTATCCGAAATAGATAACTGTATAAGGGGATAACATTGCTGAATAAAGAAAAATAAGATGTTTAATAAAAAGATTTTACAGCAAGAGTAACGCTACGTCAGAACTAATTTCATCTGCTGAAAAATCCATGCTAAAGCTGTTATACCCCGGTAAAAATTGTATCTTATGACTCATAATTGGGTGCATTAAAAACGTTGTTCTTTTGTTTAATCTACTTAAAGATAACACTTTGCACACATTTTATTGTCCTAAAATGAATTATTCGGATTAATTGAAGAATAACTGCAAGAAGAAGTCAAACTAGATGTGTATTTAGAAAAAGAGTATTTGATTTTTAAAAATATGTAAACGTAGAAAGTGTAATAAAAATGATGAGTATGATGAAAAGAAATGAAAAAGAAGAATGGGAAAAAAAAATAGGTTTTAATAAGGAAAGAGATGAGTTAGAAAAAATTTTTGAAGAATATGAAAACTTAAAATATTATATAGATTTAGTAAATTTTAAAGAAAAAAAAAAAGGAAAATTAAGTTTTAATGAAAAGAAAAATGATGATTGTTATATAGAATATATTTTTGAAAAAAAAAATTTTTTAAAAATATAGAATAATGAAAAAATATTTAGATAGGAATGAATATTTTAAAATATAACAATGATATGGAGAAATTTATTATAAAAGATGAGAATATAAATAAATTGAAAAATATATATAAAAAATTAAAAGATAATAAGATAATTTATATGATAATTTTAAAATATATAACTATACTACATACTTTACAAAAAATAACTCAAATCAAATAATAATGTGTAACACAGAAAAATAAATATCAAAGATATAAAACTAAAAAATGAGTTATTTATTAATAAATATATTACTAAAATAATTACTATATTTTAAAAAAGAGGATATTATATCTATATAAATAAAAAAAAAAAAAAAATTTATTAAAAAAAATATAAATATTATATCACAACATATATGATGAGTAAAGTTAGATGTGAAATTAAATAAAATTATATAAAAGAAATTAATAAATATATTAAATTATAAGTAAGTTAAAGAGTAAATTTTGCGTTAAATAATGAATTTAATTTATCTTATAGCCAAATAAATATAAGAAAAAGTTTTATATTATAAAGGATATAGATTTAGAGATTGATGTTTATTTTAGAGGATTTGGATTTTTAGATGAATAATTTTAAAAGATTGATAATCTAAGGGTTATGAGATTGAAAGTTAAAATAAATATATTTAAACAGAATGAGATTATTAAATTAAATAATTAAAAAAGTATCATAAAAATTATAAATTTTTTTTAACATTATTAAAACAAACTCTTATATGCTTTTTAGAAACTTAATATTTATAATGTTTTTCTCTATCTTTATTTCGTGTGTAGATGAAGTAAACCTCGAATTTGACCACTAGACAAAATTGTGCATCAACTGCATCTTAAATCCAGATTCATTGATTAAGGCAAGTGTAACATTATCGCATAGTTTGGATAACTCATCTCAGTTTGAACCTGTAAACAATGCCAATATAAAACTTTTTGAAAATGATATTTTGAAAGGTGAACTTACATTTTTAGGTTCAGGCAAATATCTTTTAAAACAAATACCTGAATACGGGAAAGACTATAAAATTATAGTTGAAGCACAAGGTTATGAAACGTTAGAGGCTATTACAAAAGTCCCGGAAAAGCCATTACTAAATTATTACAAAAGACACTACTAGAATATTGGAAAACGTTAATTGGCCATATGATTGATTTAAATGTTCAGATAATTGATAAACAAGGAAGCAGATTATATATTGGATTTATCAAACCTGGATTATAAATGGTGTAAAATATGGAGGTTCATCAGAAAGGCAATTAAATGCGCCATTTAGTTGATCGATTTTAACAGAATATATTGATAGTGAGGATAAGAAATATGGGTTTAACTTTTTTATACAAGTTAGAATGACAGATGAAGGTTATGACGGGCAGGAACTTACATTTTACAATTCCGGATATCATTGAATAATAGAACAAAGAGAACAACATTTCTTAAAAGCCGACGAACACTATGACAAATATATAAAAACGGTAATCATCAATCGCCTAAACGAAACGGATGAACTACCATTTTACGAGCAGATTCAGATTTATTCAAATATCGAAAATGGCTACGGCATTTTCGGCTCGTGCGCCATAACAACCATAAATTTATAAGCACAACATGTATAAAACCCTTTACTTATTCATATTAACCTTGCCATTTCTGGTTTCAGGGCAAAACAAATATACTGTTTCGGGCTATGTTACCGATGCAAAATCGGGCGAACAAATTATTGGTGCCACCATTTTTAACGCACAATCAGGAAACGGTGCAATAACAAATAATTACGGCTTTTTCAGTTTAACGCTGCCCGAAGGAAAGTGCAATCTTGAATTCCGTTTCCTAGGATTTCAGCAAATGGTTAAAAACATTGAACTAAAAGCTGATACTTTTTTGGCAATTCAATTGAAAAAAGGAGTTGACATTGAAGAAGTAAAGGTTACAGGTTATAGGAATATACATAGCAATCACGGAACTTTCGGGACTGAACCAACCACGCGTTACAATGGAAATGATAGAAACGGCGCCTGTAATTATGAGCGAAAATGACGTGTTGAAAACCCTCCAGTTTTTGCCCGGTATTAAACAAGGAGCTGAAAATACAGCGAGTTTCAACGTGCGAGGTGGCAGTGGCGACCAGAACCTGATTCTGCTGGACGGAGTTCCTGTATATAATGTGAACCATTTACTCGGTTTTTTCTCGGTTTTCAATACCGATGCCATTAAAAACGTGAACCTGATAAAAGGTGGTATGCCTGCCCGTTATGGCGGACGGCTTTCGTCGGTACTCGATATTACAATGAAAGAGGGAAACCTGAATAAAAGCAGCGGCGTTATTTCCATCAGCCCCATTGCCGGGAGGTTTACTTTTGAAGCTCCCATAAAACGTGATACCGGAGCCTTTATAATTTCCTTGCGGCGCACTTTGTTCGATATACCGTGGTATGCAATCCAAAATATTTCAAACGCAGGAAACAATTTTGGCTACTATTTTTATGATTTGAATGCCAAAGCCAACTGGATTTTTAATCAAAAAAACCGGGTTTACCTCAGTGTTTATACAGGAAAAGACAACCAGTATTCCAATTCTAGCGATGAAAAAAATACAAATTCGCAGTTCAGGTACAAATGGGGGAACCTTACTTCGGTTTTGCGGTGGAACAAAGTTTTTACTTCAAAACTGTTTTCAAATACATTGGTTTATTACAGCCATTTTTACCACGACGAAATTGGAAAAGCGGAAGACGAAAAAAGTAAAAATCTGTTCCAAACTTCTTCGGATATGCAGGATTTCTGTGTCCAAACCGATTTTGATTTTTATGCCTCGCCAGCTTAAACATTGAGGTTTGGCGGTAAAATGTCGCATCTTATTTTTAATCCTAATATTGTGCAGATAAAAAGCACCGGCATCAAATATTAAGTTCAACGAACAAAACAAAGGAAATGCAAACCAGGCCGATTTATACTTTGAAAATGCTTTTGACCTTGGAAAGTTAAAATTGAATGCTGGTGGACGTTTGTCGGGCTATTTTACGGGCAATACAAATTATTTACATTTTCAACCCCGCATTTCTGCAAACCTGCAACTTTCGCCCGAACTGAACATGGCAGCCTCCTATACCGAAATGGTGCAAAATATCCATCTACTTACCAATTCATCGTTGGGAATGCCGACAGATTTATGGGTTGCATCAACCGATAAAATTGGGCCGCAAACTGCACAACAAGCAACGTTTGGTTTCTCGAAGCAATTAAAAAACAATTATTCATTTGATGTTGAAGGATATTACAAATGGATGAAAAACGTGGTAAGGTTTGATGAAGGAGTAAATTTTACAGACTCAAAAGAAAACAACTGGGAAAACAGTGTTGTAGTTGGAGACGGGAAAGCTTACGGGATTGAATTGATGGCCCGTAAAGAAAGCGGGGCTTTTACAGGGATGGCTTCATATACCTTGTCGTGGTCGGAACGCCGGTTTGATGGATTAAACCACGGAAACTGGTTCCCTGATAAATACGACCGCCGCCATGATATATCTGTCCTTGCTGAATACAATTTTAAGGAAAAGTACAGGCTGCGGCGTTCGGTTTCGGTAGGTTTTACATTGCAATCAGGCAATAATATCAGCCTGCCCGATTTGGAATATAATGGAATGTTAACTCCCGGCAGTGATTATTCAAGCTATCATAACCCCTGGGAAGTAGTGCGGCATTCTTATGATAACCCGAATAACTTTAAAATGCCCGCCTTTCACCACCTTGATTTGGGCTACAGCTCGGTAAAACAAAAAACCGATAATAAAAGCATCACCTGGACTTTTTCGGTTTATAACGTTTACAATCGCATGAATCCCTGGTATTACTACAAAAGCGGCGATAAAATAAAACAGGTTTCGTTGTTCCCCATAATTCCTTCCGTTGGATTCAAATATGTATTTTAATAAAAACAAGAAAAACAATTAAGCATGAAAAAATTAGTTTTGGTACTTTTAATTTTTGCCGCAGTTTCTTCTGCACAGGCACAAAAGCGTTTTGAATTAGATGTTACAACAAAGCTGGGGTATTATATCCCTGTAAACCAAACCCATTTTCCAGACAAATATTTTCCTGAAAATGCCTTTTCACCGGCAATCGGTGCATCGCTGGGCTACATATTTTTTAAAAGCACCGGCGTTTTTGTTGGGATTGAATATTGTTACCTGAGCCCAAAAATGATTGATTTCGATGATACTTCAATTGATGATGTAACCTGGCAATCATTTAATATTCCTTTTAACATTCAGCAGGGCATTGGCAAAAACTTTTTCTTAACAGGAGGAGTAACTTTAACAAAACAGTTAAAAGGGGTTTACAACAGTGGTTCTTTTGAACCGCAAAAAACACCCGAATATAACTGGCAATTAGGAGCAGGCTACAATATTAAGGACTTACGGCTTTCACTTCAATACTCTCGTGGATTTAATGAAGTGCACAAATATACCTCAACAGGAGAAAGTTCATGGCAGGGCGTAACAGTTATGCACCAGGAAGTTTTTGTAAAACTTGAATACCCGCTTTGGAAGTTTTGAATGATAAATAGAGAACCGTGATAAATAGAGATCCGTTTTCTCTGTGTTCAATAGTGAGAGAACGGTTCTCTGTTTGCTTCCTAAAACTTCGGTTTCCCCATTACACTTTTTTGAACAACTTCGAAATTACGGTTATAGGAAATTACTGAAACTCCTTCATTCATAAAGCCACCAGTGGGTGAAACTCTTTTGAAATAATAGTTTCCCTGTAAAAGTTTTGTGTTCATGTATGGCAGGCAATTCTCAAAATCTTTTCCGTAAAAACGGATGGCATTCAAAAAATACCAGGCAACATCAAAACCCTGAACTCCGTAACTGTTGGGTTCTGTTCCAAAGTTGGAGATAAATTTTTCAAAGTAAGAAATGGTATGTTCATTACTATAATCAACCCAATACGGATTAATATATTTAAAATTAAGATTGTGAAAATGCGCTATTTCAATACTCGGATATTTTTGCTGATAGTTGCCCGCACCTATTAAGGTTATCGGAAAGTCTCTGGCAAGATTATTTATATTCGAAATAGCAACACTAAGTTCACCTTCATCAGAAGTTGGGATAAAAATAACATTTTCTTTATCCGGTAATAGAATTTTTGATAAACCACTGGCTCTTTCCTTTCTAAAATCATAAACTGTAAAATGGCCATCGTTGCGGGCTCCTGAATTTGAGATTTTTTTTCTGATTGATTCAACCATTTGCCACTCAGGAGTTCCCTCGTATGCCGAGGTGCGTACAACAATAAAATTTGTGTTCGAATAATTGGCTGCAATCATTTCAACAGTTGCTTCTGCCAGATATTCGCGTGTTGGATTCACCTGGTAAAATTGCGGATTGCCATTAACCAAACCCGATTTTGGCGTAAACGGAGAAATCAAAGGAATATGATGGTTGTCAGCAAATTGGGCAACTTCTTTTTGCACGTTTTCATACACTGGGCCAATAATTAAATCAGTCCTCAAAAAAGCTTCACTATTAACGATATTTCGAATCGACCCGGGATTTTCCTTAGTATCATAAACGTTTAAAATAACTGTCATTCCTGCCTTTTGCATGGAATCAACAGCGATTAGAACACCCTCGTAAAACTGAAGGAAATTTTCGCTGTTCCCGTAAAACTGTTTCAGTAATTGCACAGGTTTTTCTTCTTCAACAATTGTATCAGAGGATGATTCATCCAATATCTCACTTTGTTCAAGTGTGTCAATTTCAGGTGCCGTAAACTCCTTGTTCAGTTGATTGTTGGCTTCTAAAAAAAGCGGCAGAAAGAGTGCAACAGTAACTTGTCCATTTTCATTCATCATAGCATTGGGCAGGCAATTTGGTGGTGTCGTTCCTGTAAAAACTACTTCCGGCAGTATCGCCTCTATTTCATTGTTTCCCTGCGCTGGTTCCTGAATATTTTCTGTAACGGGAATCCGGATTATAGCGCCTGATCGGAATGCGGTTCTTAATTCAGGATTAAATTCTTTTAAATCCTCCTCACTGATATTGTATTTTTTTGTTATACCATAAATTGTTTCACCCGGTTCAACAATGTGCTTTATATATTGCAACTGATTCTTATCGGCAGAAACAAATTCAACTGAATTATTATCAGCCATTTTTTCAGGCAAAAATAATTTCATTCCCGCTTTCAGATTTTTTGCCTCAGGATTAAAACGTAATATTTCACTTTCCGTAACCTGGTACATTTTCCCGATGGAATACAAAGTTTCTCCCGATACCACAGTGTGTTCCAATAAATCTCCATTATTTGTATTTTTATTCGTATCAGTAACTCCAGCTTTTCCCGGCAAAGGTTTAAACTCCCATTGCGGAATATTAAGCGTTATTCCCTTCTTAAAACTGTTGACAGTTGGGTTGTAGGCGTATATTTCCTCAACTGTTATTCCATATTGTTTTGCAATGGAATATGCAGTTTCGCTTCTCGATTCGATGGTGTGTTTTATAAAACTTGTTGGATCACCTTTTTTAAACGCTGGTAGTTTCGATAACAGTACGTTTTCGTTAAAAGGTACTTGTAAAATTTGACCGATACTTAAGCCACCGGAAATTTTTGGGTTATACTTCAGCAATTCCGAAGAATCTATTTTGAAGTCGCGCGTTATCGAGTAAATTGTTTCACCGGTGCGAACCTGGTGAAGAATAAATTTTTGGCCCTGGATAATTATCAGTTCATTTTCCTTTAAATTCTGGCCGTAAGAAAAACCGGAGATTGTGAAAAAATACAGTATTAAAAATGATAAATGAAAAATCTTCATTGAACAGATAGCTTTTATGATTCGTCAAAAATAAGAATAATTGAGCAACACATGTTTTGAATCAGTTTTAAATGAAACAAAATTTAATACAAACACATGTATAACGGATTGATTTATTTTCTTGTTGTTAACATCAAGTCCATTTTAATGAACAATACAATTAACATTCATGCGTAATTTTTACTTTTGCCATGAATTACAAAACCAACAGTTTAAAAATAATTTCATGCAAGAAAAAATCCTGATTCTTGATTTTGGCTCTCAATATACCCAGTTGATAGGTCGTAAAGTTCGTGAATTGAATGTTTATTGCGAAATTCATCCATTCAACCACTTTCCGATAATTGATGAAAATGTAAAAGGAGTAATCCTTTCAGGAAGCCCGTTTTCAGTGCGCGACAAGAATGCCCCAAAACCCGATCTATCTAAAATAAAAGGTAAAATACCGGTTCTGGGCGTATGTTACGGTGCACAATATATGGCTCATTTTTTTGGTGGCGAAGTTACTCCATCCAATAGCCGTGAATATGGCAGGGCAAATCTTGGGTATATCGACCATGATTGTGTGCTGTTCAAAAACATAAAACTCCACACACAGGTTTGGATGTCACATGGTGATACAATTGTTACCATGCCTAAAAGTTACAAAGTAATTGCATCAACCGAGGATGTTAATTTTGCAGCTTATAAAATTGATGATGAACCAAGTTGGGGAATTCAGTTTCATCCTGAAGTTTACCACACGACCGAAGGATTGCAATTGCTTGAAAACTTTGTATCCGACATTTGCGGATGTCAGCAAAACTGGACACCCGATTCGTTTATAGAAACTACTGTAGCCGGCTTAAAACAAAAACTCGGTAACGACAAAGTGGTGCTTGGATTGTCGGGTGGAGTCGATTCATCGGTTGCAGGAGTTTTACTGCACAAAGCAATTGGCAAAAATTTAACCTGTATTTTTGTTGACAACGGACTTCTTCGTAAAAATGAATTTGAAGATGTTTTACATTCATATAAAGACATGGGGCTGAACGTAATTGGTGTTGATGCCAAACAAAGATTTTATGATGATTTAAAGGGAATTACCGACCCGGAGAAAAAAAGAAAGGCAATAGGGAATAATTTCATAGAAGTTTTTGACGCAGAGGCCCATAAAATACAGGATGTAAAATGGCTGGCACAAGGAACAATTTATCCGGATGTAATTGAATCAGTATCTGTAAACGGTCCCTCGGCAACTATTAAATCGCACCACAACGTGGGTGGCTTACCCGAAAAAATGAACCTCAAAATCGTGGAACCTCTTCGCTTGCTTTTTAAAGATGAAGTTCGCCGGGTAGGTGCAGCATTAAATATCAAACCTGAACTTTTGGGTCGTCATCCTTTTCCCGGTCCTGGTTTGGGAATCAGGATATTGAGCGATGTTACACCTGAAAAAGTCAGGTTGCTTCAGGAAGCAGATTCCATTTTTATTAACGGATTAAAAAATTGGAATTTATATGATAAAGTTTGGCAGGCTGGTGTAATGCTTTTACCTGTTCAATCGGTAGGAGTAATGGGCGATGAACGCACTTATGAATTTACAGTTGCACTGCGGGCAGTTGCATCCACAGATGGGATGACTGCTGATTGGGTACATTTACCCTATGATTTTCTGGCCAAAATGTCAAACGAAATCATAAATAAAGTTAAAGGAATAAATCGTGTAGTATATGATATCAGTTCAAAACCCCCTGCAACAATTGAGTGGGAGTAAATGTTACGATTTATAAGATTATCAAACAATCAGAAAATTATTATAGTGGTCTGGTAATTGTAATAAATATTAAATTGAACTTTAAAATAAATATTTATGTATAAAACAACATTTGAAAAATACAGAAATACAGGATTGATCCTTCTTTTAACGATAGTTTTTACTTTACCATCCTCATTTTTATCTGCACAGGAAACAGTTCAGCAAAACCAGCTTAAATTTGGCAGATTATTGCGATTGGTTGATGGCTACTATGTTGATTCAGTTAATGTAGAAAAATTAACTGAAAAAGCAATTGTTAGCGTTTTAAGTGAGTTGGATCCACATTCGATGTACATGTCGAAAGACGAAGTTGAAAAAATGAATGAACCCCTTGTAGGTAATTTTGAAGGAATTGGGATTTCATTTAATATTTTCAAAGATACCCTGTTGGTTTTAAGCACAATCTCCGGTGGACCATCAGAAAAAGTTGGACTTATGGCCGGTGACCGGATAATTGAAGTTGACAAAAAAAATATAGCAGGAACCGGATTGAAAAACAGTGATGTTTTCGATTTGTTAAGGGGCAGTAAAGGTACTGTAGTAGAATTGAAAGTCCAGAGGAAACATTCACCCGGATTACTTGACTTTAGTATTGTTCGCGATAAAATACCAATTTACAGTCTCGATGCCTCCTACATGATTAATAAAAGCACAGGATTGATTAAGTTAAATAAATTCTCAGCCACTACTACTGATGAATTTGTTGATGCTATGAAAGATTTAAAAAAACAAAACATTCAAAACCTGATTTTGGATTTACGCGGAAATGGTGGCGGTTACTTAAAAACAGCCATTGAAATTTCTGAACAATTCTTAAATGATGATGATCTCGTGGTTTATACAAGTGGTTTGAATGAACCAAAAAGAGAATATACTGCATCATCAAGTGGGGAATTTAAAAAGGGTAATCTTGTGGTTTTGGTAGATGAATCTTCAGCTTCAGCAAGTGAAATTGTAGCAGGTGCAATTCAGGATTGGGACCGGGGAGTTATTATTGGCAGACGGACATTTGGAAAAGGATTGGTTCAAAAACCCTATTACTTAACTGATGGTTCGATGGTGAGATTAACAACTGCACACTACTATACCCCAAGCGGAAGATGCATTCAAAAACCATATGATGAAGGAGTTGCCGCTTATCGTAAAGATTATGAGAAACGTATATTGAGTGGCGAAATGTTCAGTGCCGATAGTATCGTATTTTCAGATTCATTGACATACAAAACACTTTTAAACGGAAGATCAGTGCATGGCGGAGGTGGTATTATGCCCGATATATTTATACCTATGGATACTTCAGCTCACTACAGTTATATCAACAGACTTCGCCGAAACAATATTGTTTACAATTTTGCACTTGATTATATTGATAATAACAGAAGTGAAATAAAATCAAAATATCCCAGTTTTAAGGATTTTGAAAACAAATATGAAACATCGGATGCTATGATTTCTGAAATAGTAGAAAATGGCGTGAAGGACGGAATCGAAAAAAATGAAGAAAGCCTGTCATTTGGTTTATCAGATCTTAAAAAGGAAATAAAAGCAATAATTGCCCGCGATTTATATTCAAGAGATGACTTTTATAAAGTTTATTATAAAGACGACGAAGCTATTATAGCAGCTCTAAAAGTCATTGAAAATCAGCAAGATTACAACAATCTGTTGGTATCTACACAACATTAAAATATGTTTCAGACCTTAACAGAATGGTTCCTGGATAATAGTATTGAATTGCTGGGAGCCATTCTTGGTATATTATATATCCGATTTTCCATAAGGCAGAATATATTTACCTGGCCAACCGGGATTTTAACCTCATCGCTTTATATCATTGTATTTTTCAATTCTGCCTTATATGCATCAATGGTATTACAATTTTATTATGTTGGTATTAGCATTTACGGTTGGTATTATTGGTTAAATGGAAAAAGAGACGAAAGCACATCTTTACTTCCTGTTCAAACTGTAAGTAAAAAGCTTTTGGTGAAATTGGCAGTAATTACTATCCTGATATATTTCGTTATCCTGTTTATATTAATCAGGTTTTCCGATTCTGATGTGCCATTTATGGATTCACTTACTACCTCATTTAGCATTGTAGCAACATGGTTGCTCGCAAAAAAATACATTGAAAACTGGATAATCTGGATTTTTGTAGATAGCGTATCTATTGGTTTATACATCTATAAAAGTCTTTGGCCAACCGTTGTTCTTTTTGTTGTTTACACGGTTTTGGCATTTTTCGGTTATATTGAATGGAAAAGAGATTTAAAAATAAAGAATTGAAGAACAAACCTAAAATAATTGTTATAACCGGTGCCGAATCAACAGGCAAAACAACGCTTACACAGCAACTTGCAAAGCGTTTTGATGCACCTTACATACCTGAAATTGCGCGTGAATATGTAGAAAATCTTGAGGGAAAATACACTTTCATGGATGTTGAAACAATTGCAAAAATGCAAATTGAGCAATTTAACCGCACTATTAAATCAGATGCTCCTTATGTTTTTCTTGATACATGGTTGATAGTTACTAAAATTTGGTTTGAATTTGTGTATAACAGAACTCCTGATTGGTTAATTCCGGAAATCAGAAAATACAAAATTGATCTTTTTTTAGTATGCGATATCGATTTACCCTGGATATACGATCCGGTAAGGGAAAATGGTGGTGCAAACAGGAAAATACTTCAAAACAAATACATTAATGAAATAATAAATTTCAATTTCAATTATAGAGTTGTGCAAGGTAATGATGATGAACGATTAAAGAATGCGGTTCGTTATATAACTGAATTATAATAAATCTTCAACAAGTACAACCTTTGTGTGTTTAATTAGCAGTGCAAAAAAATAGTATGTAGTTTTGAAACTTAATGCGCAGAACAGAAATGAAAACAGCAGAATTTGAATACAAAATATCACAAACAATCCAAAAACTAAGTGATCCGAAGACATATCAAATAGTATGTCATCACCATAAATTGGGAGAACCCATGCCTTCAATTGTGCAGTTGAGAAAAATTATTGATTTGGTCCGAGAAACTTTATTTCCCGGATATTTCGGTAATACAACTTTACGCAGCATCGCAACCCAACATTACATGGGCGTGTATGTTGATGAGCTTTATAACCTTTTGAGAGAAGAAATTCTTGCCGGAATGTGCTTTGAATGCCAGGATGATAGTGCAAATAAGATTGACAAATACCAACAAAAAGCCAATCAGGCAGCACTTGAATTTATCGAGTTTCTGCCGGAAATTCGCCGCCGTTTGGTTACCGATGTGGAAGCCACTTATTTGAATGATCCGGCTGCGCGAAACGTGGGTGAAGTTATTTTTTGCTATCCCGCAATACGGGCTGTTTCCAACTACAGGATTGCGAATAAGCTTTTGCATCTTGATGTTCCCTTAATTCCAAGGTTTATTTCAGAAATGGCACACGGCGAAACCGGAATTGATATACATCCAAAAGCTGAGATAGGTGAGCAATTTACAATCGACCACGGTACAGGTGTGGTAATTGGCTCAACTTCAATACTTGGAAAAAATGTAAAAATTTATCAGGGAGTAACTTTGGGTGCAAAAAGTTTTCCACTTGATGAAAACGGAAATCCAATAAAAGGAATTCCACGACATCCAATTGTTGAAGATGATGTTGTAATATATGCAGGAGCAACAATACTGGGTAGAGTAACTATCGGTAAAGGTTCTGTAATTGGCGGTAATGTTTGGGTTACCGATGATCTACCTCCTTATTCACGCGTTGTCCAGTCGAAAGCAAGAGAAACGACCTTTACTCACGGAGCTGGTATTTAATCCATATAAAATTAA
Source organism: uncultured Prolixibacteraceae bacterium (assembly GCA_963800345.1). Lineage (GTDB taxonomy): Bacteria > Bacteroidota > Bacteroidia > Bacteroidales > Prolixibacteraceae > Draconibacterium. The sequence continues at coordinate 61,560 of CAWDAW010000014.1, forward strand.
AAATATTGAAATATTTTCGTTTGGCAGCTAAAACATCTTCCGGCCTTGAAGAGATATTAGCAAATGAAATTAAGGCTATAGGCGGGCAAAATATTACCTTGGGAAACCGGGCGGTTTTTTATGAAGGTGATCTTACGGTTATTTACAAATCGAATTATTTTTTAAGAACAGCTTTGCGGGTATTAAAAGAGATTGAATTTTTTCATTTTAAAAATGTTGAACAGTTTTATTTAAAATGTAAAAACATCGATTGGTTGAGGTATTTTAAGGTTGAACAAAGTTTTGTAATTCATAGTACCGTTGGAAATTCAAATGATTTTACAAATTCCATGTTTGCTTCATTAAAAGCAAAAGATGCAATTGCGGATTACTTCCGAAATAAAGTGGGGAAACGTCCGAATGTTGATACGGAAAATCCTGAAATAGTTATTGACTTGCATATTCACGGAGATACGTGTGTGGTTTCACTTGACAGTTCAGGGGAATCGCTTCATAAACGTGGTTACAGGATGAATCAGGGAGAAGCACCTTTGAATGAAGTATTGGCTTCGGGAATGATACAATTGACTGGTTGGTCAGGAAACTGTGATTTTTTGGATCCAATGTGTGGTTCGGGCACTTTGCCAATTGAGGCAGCTATGTTAGCTTACAATATTCCAGCTGGTAAGTTCCGTAAAAATTATGCGTTTGAAAACTGGAATGACTTCGATCAACTACTTTTTGAAGACATTAAAAAATCATCAGTAAAAAAGGAATTCAAATACAACATTTTTGCCTCTGACATATCGGGAAGTAATTTATTAAATGCTCAAACCAATGCACGCCGTGCCCTTGTGTACAATAAAATCAAATTTCAAATTTCTGATTTTAAGGATTTGCAAAACGACTTCAACAATGGGATGATTATTATAAATCCTCCATATGGAGAGCGGTTAAAGGAAAAGGGTTTGAATGATTTATATGCAATGATGGGAGAAAGATTAAAACATCAATATGCCGGAAGTACCGCATGGATCTTATCATCTTCGATGGAAAGCTTCAAAAATGTAGGACTAAAACCTGAGATACGATTGGATTTATACAATGGCGCACTAAAATGTAAATTTAACAAGTACAAAATGTTTATTGGGAAACGAAAAGAAAGGACATAAAAAAGGGAATCAAAACAGTTAATGTCCTAATCCCCTGATAAATTAATATCTTAATCTTAATTGGGTCTGTATAAAGTGTTCTAATTAATCCTAAAATCATTCGATGAACAAGTTGATGTAAAAAATTTTAATTGTTCATCTTACTCCCACAAACAATCACATAACAAAGATTTATTATGTAAAGTTATTTATGAAATGAATACTTATGTTTTATTTAATTGCCTCTCTTATTAAACATAATAAGGACACCTGGCAATAATAATAACATTACAATCTAAACTATAAAACCTGATTTTGCCTCTTACAAAGAAGCCGGGATAGAAAACTAACTTTCAAAAAAACTAAAATTCAGTTTCATCAAGAATTTCACGAGGTCTTGAATTTGGTTTTGGTACATCACCACCTCCACGAATCTGTTGCATTTCGTTCACATTTAATAATTCAACACTGTTAACACTAAATTCTCTTGATTTGAAATTTCCCAATAAATTTTTCATGATAAATAAAATAATTTGTAAAACATAATAAACACACATTCTGTATATATATTCTCAAATCGTAAAAAAGGTAACCCTTATTAAAAAATAAAAATGAAATTCTTTCTAAATTGCCATTCTAAATAACATTGCATGAATGAATTCTTTCAACAAATGTCAATATTTTATAATATTTTTATTTTCAATACCATTATTCAGTTTTGGTCAAAACCAAAATAATTATTTCTGATAGCATCCAAGCTGTAAATTTAAATAGAAAAGCAATCCAACTTTTTCAAAATGGATTATTTACACAAGCACTGGATTCCTATAATGCTTCTTTGAAAATTAGAATAGAATTATGGGGCATAATCATGAAAAACTTGCAGGAACATATTCAGGAATAGGAGCTAGCATATGGACGTTTAGGTCAATTAGATCTTGCTTTAAAAAATTATAATTTAGCTGAAAGAAATTATTTATTAGCAAAGCAATATCCTTTAAAACAAATGGTTTTATTGTACAACAATATTGGAATAATATATCAGATTTAAATTAGACTTTGAACAAGGCCCTACAATATTTTGAACAGGCCATATCATCTTTCAATAAATGAACTAAAATCTCCTCCAGAAGATATTGCCAGCATACAATTATAATATTGCAGAAATATCATTATATCACTAATAATTATGAAAAAGCAATTGAAATAATTAACAAAAATATAAAAATAGCATATACAGAGGACCAAATACTATATTATGAATTGTTGGCATTTATATACCAAATGAAGGGTGAAATTTTAAAAGCCAAATATAATTATCAAAGAGCAATTGATTTAACCATTGCAATTTACAATGAAAACAGCATAGAAGTTGCAATTGCATATATGAACTATTTCAACTTTCTAATTTCTAATAATCAATTTAATGACGCTCAAAAAATATTAAATAAATCGAAAAAAATTATAGAACAGAATAATATAAAGGAAGGCATTATTTTATCCGAATATTACAGAAACATGGGAATACTAACTAATAATAAACCAGTTTCAACTCAAAACATAGAAATATTTAAGCTACAAAAAAAACAAAATATACTTGAATCAATTGTATGGTTCAGAAAAGGGTTGACAGCATTAAATTTCTCTCAAACTGATTTGTCAAGTTCCATTGTTGTCGCGCAAAAGTATTTATCTCTTCTAAATTGTATAAAACTTTTAGTACTTGTCGCTGATAATTATAATGAACTTATAAATATTGATCAAACCAAGCATGAACTGGTTTTCACAGAATCAATGGCCCAGGCAATCGAAACTTATCAGCAGGCAGGATCATTAATTCAAAGGGCACGTAAGGAAATTTCAGATGATAAAAGCAAAATTGAATTAAATGCCCTGGAATACTCAACATTTAAACAAATTATAAATATTTCTTATTCAGCATATTCCATTACACATGATTTAAAATATCTTGAATCAGCTTTTCAGAATGCGGAACGCTTAAAAAGCAGTTCACTATTTGATAAAATTTCAAATCAACTTGCACTTGATAAAAGCCTTGTACCCGACAGTTTATTAAATCTGGAAAATAAATTAAATAGTAGTATTACAATTTTATCGGAAAAACTTAATAATGAAAAAAACAATATTAATCCTGACAGTTTGGTAATCAAGGAATATAATGATGAGATTTTCACAGCCAACCGTAAACGTGAGGAATTAAATAGATATATTGAATCTGAATACAAAGATTTTTACGAGTTAAAATATTCAAATTCAATGCTTTCATTAGAAGAAATTCAACTAAAATTAAATAAAAACCAGGTAATTTTAGAATATGTTTTAAACGAAACGGATTCAATTCGTGAACTATATACTTTTGTAATCAGTACAGATAAAATTGATTTCAACAAGCAAAAGGTAAACGCGGAATTTGCAAATTCAATTGATTACATTTTCAAATTCATGTCGAATCCTGAGTACATGTTCACAAAAAACAAAGACTCCAAACAATTTTGCATTTCTTCGAATTACCTTTACAAGCAATTGATTTTGCCTTTAAAAGATGAAATCAGTAATAAAAATATTATAATAATTCCCGATGGAAAATTAAGTTATATTCCCTTTGATGCGTTAATTGAAAACTTACCAGACACAACTAAATCTATCGAATTTAATCAACTGAATTATTTAATCCGTAATTATTGTTTCAACTACTCCAACTCTGTTAATTTGCTTTTCAAGCCAATACCTTCAGAGAAAAAAAGAAATAATATTAAGACAATAGCTTTTGCCCCTGTTTATAAGGAAGGGGAATCAGTAGAAATATTACATAAAAAATATCCCCTTATTCCATTACCTGGTGTGGCAAAAGAAGTAAACCGGATTTCAAAAATAGTTGATGCAGTGATTTTTAGCGGGGATAAAGCAACAGAAGATAACTTCAGAAAAAATGTAGAAAAATACGATATTTTACATCTTGCCATGCATGCATTTATAAATGATTCTATGCCCGCTTTTTCTAGTTTTGTATTTACTCAAAGCAACATAGATGATCCGATGAAAAATGGAGTGCTTAATACTGCGGATATTTACAATCTTAAATTAAATGCTAAACTAACAGTTTTGAGTGCATGTAACACAGGAGCAGGTCAATTGAAAAAAGGTGAGGGAATTATGAGCCTTGCCCGTGGTTTCCTTTATGCTGGTTGTCCTTCAATAGTTATGTCGTTATGGGAAGTAGAAGATGAAAGCGGCACACAAATTATAAGTGCATTTTATAAAAATTTAAAAAAAGGGAAATCAAAGGATGAGTCATTGCGATTGGCTAAGTTGGATTACCTCAATTCTGTTGGTTCACGCAGAGCCCACCCTCATTACTGGTTAGGGTTTGTAAGTATTGGAGATAATTCCAGGCTTTACTCCAGTTACGATTTTTATTTTTTCATATTACTTATCCTGGCGTTATCGGGTATTGGTATCGATCAATCTATACGCATAAAAAAAGCCCGTAGGAAACGGGCTTTGTAGAATTAGAATGAATGTTTTTATTTTTATTGGAATTTGAATGTGTGTATATTTTATAAACCTTATTTAAATGAATATTTTAAACGCCTGATTATTGCCTTGGCATCCTTTTCAAAGTGTCCCTTTCTTTCAATTACAGCTAACAATTCTGCCTGGGTTTTCTCATAATTTTTAAGCTTTAAATAACAAAGGCTCCTATACCATTCGGCTTCCTCAATAAACAGATTATCGCCGTGTTTTATTACTTTGGAATATTCAACTATTGCATCACTATATTTATTCATGCCCTGTAAACTTGCCGCTTTATAAAAATCAAACACAACATTTTCACCGCTATTGGTTGGCACTTGTTCTAAGAGTTTTACCACTTCAGCATAATCTGCATTTAAATATGCAATATTTGCTTGTTGCATTAATGTTATTTCGCTTGATACAGATCTTTCAGGAGACCAGGCCGGTGTCATAAAATAACGCTCATAATAATTTTCAGTTGAAACAAGATTATTCTTTAATACACCTGCGATTCCCAAAAGTATAACCACAACGGCCACACCTCTTCTCCAGAATTGCAATTTCGCTGTATTTGTTTCCGGAATAATCATATTTATTTTTTTGACATCAGTGGTTTCTTTAACTGCATTCAACTTTTTTCGTAAATTGACAATGTCTTGTTCTGATATCGAATCATTAATTTGATTTCTAAGTTTAACCTCTGAAATTAAATCAGTATTATCATTTAATTCCATTTCAAATTCTTCAAGTAATTCTCCCTTCAGTGTACCTTCAATATAATCCTCGATGCTTTTTTCACTTACGTTCCATGACGATTCGGTTTGAATTATATTCGAGATTTTACTTCGCAAATCAATTACATCATTTTCCATCATTGACTTCTCAATATTCAAATGTAATTGTACTTCATCCTTCAAATAACTATTTTGAAACATATCTTTTTCAAAATCAAACAGCTTGCTTCCATTTAATTCACCGTTTATATAATCATCAATTACTTCAACAGTAAATTGTGGTTCCACTGATTTGGCAACTTGATTGAGTGTTTGCCGAAAATGTAAAATGTCTTTTTCAAGTATTGCTTCTTCCAATCCTTCAAAACCTTCCAAATCAAAACTTACAATATCTTCTTTATTATTTGATTTTTTTGAAACTTTTTGTTCCTTATAAAACTGATGGACATTTTCGTTAAACCTTGATTCGTGATGATATACATGCACTTTTGGTAATGAGTCGTAATAATTAATTAATTCTTCGCTCGAAAGAATTTCAGTTAAATCCTGTATATCGGAAAAGTCGTTTAAAGATTCAAATAATTCATTACCAGAACTGGCAGATTTTTTATTGGGAATAATTTGTTTAAGTTTATTTCTAAGGATTAACACGTCTTTTTCGACGAATGCACTTTTTATTTCAATCCAAAATTCCAGTTCACTTCTTAGTTCGGGGTTTTTCTTTAACTCAGCTTCAAATTCAAGCCTGGAATCTTCTTCTAATTGCTCAAAGCAATAATTTTCGATTTGCTGGAAAAAATCTGTTTTAGGTGTCATCTTCAAGTATTTTTTTAAATTCTGCATCCTGTTTTATTCTACTAATAAGTAATTCTTTACACTTAAACTTTCGTTTCTTAGCATACTTTTCACTTTTATACCCCATCAACTTTGCAATTTCCCTAAGCGAAACTTTTTCAAAAAACAACTGCAATAGCTTTTGGCAATCTGTACTTAGTGTACCGAAATGCTTCTGATATAATCCGTACCTTTCATTTTTTTCAACCAGTTCATTGAAATTGTCATCATACAAATCTTCCTGGTAAGGCAATGACTCATTAAGCTTTTCTTTTTCAATCCGTCTCTTCTCCAATTGTTTTAACCACAAAAACCGACAAACCGAAAACAAGTAACCTTTAAAAGAACTTTTCTCAAAAACTAAATCGTTCTCCTTGATTTTTCTGTATATAATAATGACGGCTTCCTGAAAGATGTCACTCGCATCATCTTCACTTCCTTGATTTTTCCTGATAAAATAATTTATGTTGTAATAGTACTGTTTGTAGATATATTGCAAAATTAAGTTATCATGCCTCAATATTCCTTTCAGAATTTGCTCATCACTGTATCCTATCATCTTCTTTATATTATCCGTTTATTATTAAAAAGGTAACCCTAAATTTAGATTTATTCTTTGATATTTTTGATCTGTTCTGGTTTTTAAAACACTAATTAAGCTTGTAAACAATCAATTAAGTGTAAATATAAAAAGTAAATTCTTTTTAAATGATAAATGATTGAAGAAATAATTGAGAGGATTGGGAATATCCATAAAATCAAAAAGGACAGGTTCAATAACCCATCCTTTTCTCATTAAACTAACTAACCTAACTAAACCTAAACTTATGAAAATAAACGTACCACAAATATAAAGGCAGTTTTGAAACTGCGCAAAATATTGTTGTTAAATCATGTTAAAGATTTACTACAAATTAACATTTATTACTGAGCAATAAAATTATATTGAATTGAACCTTTTTGTGATGCCGGTGCTTTTGGATCCGCATTAAATAAAGTCCTTAATGCTGCTGTTTGAGCGTATATAAATATTTGCTGGTCACGAATTTTTTGCCCTGGTGCCAGATTTGCCTCTACCACTCTCCCCTGCCTGTCCACATAGATTTCTATTACTATTTTACCTCCTCCCTGAGCTAAATATACAGGAATCGGTAAAATTACATGGTATCGGTTTTCCAGGTAATAAACAATATTGCTTTCGCCTGTATAAACAATATTTTTAATTGAATCCGGGTTCATTCCCTCTGTAGTTTGAACGGGCATTTTAATATCTTCAATTTTTATTTTTTCTTTTGCCAGCTGATTATTTACATCCGAAACAAGATTTTTTGCAGCATTTAATTCCTTTATATAATCGTCATCGAAGAACTTATCTTTTGAGGTTGTGGTATTTTGTTCAGCAAGTTTATTAGATGCAGTATTGGTTCGGTTATTAGCTGTTTCATTTTTGGTTGCTAATTCCTGTTGTTGTATTTCCTCCGGAATTTTTTCTTCTTCAGGTAAAACATCCGGAAATTCTATTACCAAAGGTTCCTCTTTTACATTTCCCTTCATATCAACTTCCGCGAGCAGAAATACTGCAATTAAAAGAATATGAAAAAGTAATGTACCCATTACTCCATAAATATAACGTCGATATATTTTAGCCAAATAATTCACATAACAAAAATATAAAATAAACCCCGATATTAAACCGATGATTTGACAGCAGTATTAATTGCAATATATGTGTTTTCGCAAAATTACTTTAACGTATTTTAACAAGGAGTTTTTGAAATGACGGTCGTTAAATTCCGAAACAGTAATTCCAAAATATTAATATTGTCAATAGCTTTTTTTGAATTTTAGTAAATAAATGAATAGGTATGTACTTTTTTTAACAATCCTATTGGGTTTAATAATAGTTAAACCTGATGAAATACTGGCTCAATTGCCTGATTCAGATACCATTGACATTGAAACTTTTCATCATCAAAAACAAGAACAATTTTACGACAGTTTAAAATACAAAGCCAGTCAGGGTAAATTTACTCAACTGATTTATGATTTTCTTGTTTCACCTCCCAGGCCTTATGTCGATAAAAAAAAATTAGCTCTTAACTATTACAGTCAGTTGGAAGGTAAAATCATCTCAGAAATAAAAATAAAATCACTTGATGTTTTTGGACCTACTTTTCAGGATACGTCGAAAACTGCATCAAGCAAAATTGAAAAAGCAGCGAATAAAATTCATACAAAATCAAATCTGCATTCCATTCAAAAACTTTTATTGTTTAAAGTTGGGGATGCTGTTGATCCTGAAATAATATACGAAAATGAGCGGCTTATACGTTCCCTGCCATACATTAAGGAAATAAATATCATTCTTGAACAAGACTCATCATATTCAGGATTGGTAAAAGTACTTATCCTAATTAAGGATCGTTTTTCATTTGGCGTTTCCGGTAATGTACATGGCATCCAATCCGCTGCGTTTGAAATATATAATAATAATATTTTCGGTGTAGGACATGAAATAGCATTTGTATTTGCCGGACATGTAAATAAACAGCCTTTTCTGGGAGCAGAAACCTATTATAAAATAAAAAATATAAATGGTAAATTTATTGACATTTCCATTGGTTACCTGAATACATATAAAAGTGAAGGTTTTCAGTTCAACTTAAATAAACCCTTCATTACAAGCTCAATAAAATGGGGTTACGGAGCAACTGCTATGCGAATGTTTCGAGCCAACTGGATTTTCCAGGATGATGTTGTTTATTCTGAAACACCTATGGATTTTTTGTATTATGGTGGATGGGCCGGACATAGTTTCCAGGTAAAAAAAGACCGCCCGGAGAATGCACAAGTTGTTTTAACCGCTGGTTTTAATAATCAGAAATTTAATGTGAGACCTGTTTCCGACGCTGAAAGTGTTAATTATTTCGCAAACCGCACTTTCCTTTTAAGTGGTATTACTTTTACACAAAGAAGGTTTATTCAGGATGAACTTATATATAGTTACGGAATAACGGAAGATATACCTGAAGGCTTTAAAAATGAAATAGTTTACGGTTATGAGATAAACGAATTTGGCAATCGGCATTATGCACATTTACTCCTTTCGAATGGAAATCTGCTAATAAATAAAAAAGGTTATTTGTATACTGAAGCCGACATTGGGGGATATTATGGAATCAGAGGTTTTGAACAGGGACAGATAGACGCAAGGGTTCATTTTATTTCGAAACTTTTAAAATCGAGAAAAAAGGGAGCAAGATTATTTGTAAATACTGATTATACAATTGGATTGCACAGGTTGGAAATCGAAAGTCTTAATTTAACCAGGAATAATTCGATAAGAGGTTTTAGAAGCAGACAAGCATTTGGCAAACAACGTTTGAGTTTTAATTTTGAATATGTAGTTTTTCTTGAAAAGGAATTCTACAAATTCAATATGGCTCTTTTTGGGTTTACTGATGTTGGTTTAATTGGTTCAAACAAAGAATTTATCTTAACACGGGATTATTACAGCGGTTTAGGCGCAGGCATCAGGCTTCACAATGAAAACCTTGTTTTTAAAACCATTCAGTTGAGACTGGCTTTTTACCCGTTTCACCCAAGTAATATGAATTTTGTGGGTTTTGTGTTGGATGAGCAATCGAAAAGACAGTTTTATAATTTTGAACCCACTCAACCACAGCCACTTAAATTCGAATAAGCTTCATTCAGATTCAAATAAAGAGTTCATTTAGTGCTCCGAAATAATCTTCATCCCAACCATCTGAGATATTTTCATATGCATCGTCAGGAATATTAGTATGAAACAATTCGAGACTTGTACCTTTTTTATGTGGATGCAATTTCATAGTAACTATGGAATTCTCTTCATCTTCGAAAAACCATTTCTGCACAATTTTCCTGTTTTGTTCAAATTCAATATTAACACCGGATATACTCCCTGACCATAACGAAAAGGCTGAACCTTCAACCGGTTCCATTACAGCTGTTTCACCTGTCCAAATCTCCAGCATAGTTTTATTGGTCAGTGCATTATATACATCTTTGGGTTCAGCGTTCAAAATATAATAGCGTTTGATGTTTTTCATCTTTCTGAATTGTTTAAGGTATTCGTTTTGAATGTGTTACATTATGGTGAATTTTATAGGAAAACCCAATTGAAAAGAACTCTTTTATTTGAAGTTTTGTAGTTTCGCCAACCTTTACATCGTTGGCATCATAAACCGGAAATTTCACATCGTCATCATAAATCAGGTTTAATAAAAATTTCATATTAATAAATTCATTCAACTTTACAGAAATATTATTCTCCCAATTTAAATCGAATTTTTGAAAGGGCCTCTTGTAGTTGATGAACATTTTATATTTGGTTTCATAAGAAATATTTTCTTTTAAGGACTTTTTAAAATAAATATCAGCGTTTAAACCAGGTTCCCAAAAGCTTTTTTCGCTGGCATCTATACCAAATTTAGTTTGGTCGTACTTGATTGTATCTCGCACATAAACATTTTTTAATGTTAAAGGTGAAAGCAGCAACGAAAAATCTTTTGATGGTTTATATTCCATCCCCAATTTGAAAAACAAACGCGACGGAGCAAGAAATCCTGAAATTGGGTCGGGATGTTCCTTTTTAGGATAAACATATCCGTTAAAAAATTGAGTATTAAAATTGAACTCACTTGAGTAATACCATTTTTTGTAAGCACTCACTCCAAACCGGGATGTGATTTCGAATTTATCGTCATTCTTTTGAAGCCCCTTACTCTCTCCCCCGTTCTTAACCCAACCATTTCTAAATTCTCCTGAATTATCCCATTTTATTTTACCGTCAGCACGTTTATAATTGGCATAACCTTTAAGTACAACCAATGAGGCAATTGCATTTTGCCCACCTTTTTCCCAGTTTTCCAAATAAGTTTGAGAAAAACCCACATGACCATCGCCCCCAACTATCCATGGTGTTTCAACCTGATATGGCTTGCCAACATTTTTCAGGGATGAAATATTTTTTTCGAGCGATTTGAAACTAAAATCTTTTGTTTCTTTTGGTTTATAGCGCGATATTGTAACCCCATCATCAATTAACATGAACATACCACGTTTTCCAACATTTCGAACCAAAACACTTAACGAATCATTCTGTACATTTTTAAGCCAAAACCGTGAATACTTTTCATCTCCACTTTTCAAACCTATATCAGAAGAATTACCCGAAAGATTATATATTGTAACATTTACCGAGTCAATATAATCTGCATAATCTGCTAAAGTTCCAAGTACAGCGGAAATTGAGTCGTTAACAGCATTAACCACTGATTCGTTATACAATCGCAATACATTATAATTATTCACCTTAACTGAATCAGTCAATCGTTTTATCTGGTAATTATAGGCTTGTTCAAACGCCCTTTCAGTGTAAACATCAGTAACTGAATCAACATAAGCAGCCTTTACTGAATCATTATATTGAATCCTTTTTTGTTCAATATAAACAGAACGAATACTATCGATAGTTACCAATTTCTGAAAATCTGCCGGAGAATTTATAACCGAATCGGGGATCACTTCCGGAATTAACAAATCATTTGGCATGTTATACACAGAATCTGCAAATAATTGTATGCCCTTTCCCTTTGGAACAAGGTTCAGTTTTCCCTCTAAATTATCAAGCATACCGGGAGGAACATTTATCTTCTTCTTTTCAAATTCCTTTTGCAGTTCAATTCCTATTTTGGCGATTCTGTTTTCAACAAGCGGATAAGCATAAAAACCCGGAACATTTAAACTATCCTCCACATTTTCGGGTAACCTGAAAACATAGGTTTGCTTTTGGGAAAACGTTTTATAGATATTATTGACAACAGAATCGATCGGGTCATCTTCTATGAAATTTATCAATCCCCTTACATCCCTGGCTACTGACGGTTTTGTAATATACCAGTTATTATCTTCGTAAAAATATCTTTTCAAAATATCAATACTCAAATCAAGGGTTTTGTCACCTTCTTCTGTTTCGGTTGATTGCGCTGTTACTTGAAAAGAAAATATTAAAATTGTTAAAAAAAGTAAGAGAGATTTTGTGTTTCCAAAATTCATATTTGTGCTTTTTGCTTTCTGTTCAAAAAAAAACGTAAAAATAGGATTTATGTTATTGATAACAGGTAATTTTTTATATGTTAATGCGGAATTTAACCTTACTAAAATATTGATAAATCACCATTCCAGAAATGGAGTTTTAGAAAGCCACGAATTATAATAACGTGAATCAAATGTTACTTCTTCTTCAATCCAATCGGGCAAATCAAATTCCTGATTTTCATATTCCAGTTCAATTTCAGCTAAAACCAACCCTTTGTTTTTGCCCTCAAAAACGTCAACTTCCCATAACATTCCCATAAATTTCTCTTTATACCTGTATTTTTCAACTACAAATCCTTCGCACATTTTTAAAAGTACCTCAGCTTCATTTTTCGGAATTTCATATTCAAGTTCAGTCCGGACAATTCCTGTTGCTTTTCCTTTGATTGTCAAAAAACCCTGTTCATCAGCAATCCTTACCCTTATAACTTTTTCAGAATCAACAGAAAGATAACCCTGAATAATTTTGATGCCTGTTACAGTTGGCTTCCATAGTTTCTTGTTTATCAAAAATTTACGCTCTATTTCTAACATCTTTTGTTTATTTCAATTTTCGAACATCTTTAAAAATGCTAAAATTAGTTATAAATTTAAGCGCTTAAAAACTTAATCATAAACTGTAATAAAATGATTTCAAGAGAAGAGGCTGTTCAACTTCTAAAAGAAAATGTTTCATCAGAAAATATGTTGAAACACAGTTTAGCATCGGAAGCCGTGTTGCGTGGAATTGCAGCAAAATTAGGCAAAAATGAAGACGAATACGGAATTGCCGGGCTTTTGCATGATATTGATGTTGAAATTACAAATGCCGATCCGTTTACACACGGACCGTATGCCGAAAAACTGCTGAAAGGAAGAATTACTGATGAAATGCTCGATGCAATAGTAATGCACAACGAAATTGCAACCGGAAAAGATCGTTCAACCCAGTTTCAACATGCCCTGGCTGCGGGCGAAACAATAACTGGTTTGATTACTGCAACAACACTTGTTTACCCCGACAAAAAAATATCTTCGGTAAAACCAAATTCGGTTACAAAACGGATGAAACAAAAAGCTTTTGCCGCCTCAGTTAAACGCGAAAATATTTTGGAATGTGAAAAAATTGGAATTCCGATCGATGAATTTGTTGAGCTTTCAATAAAAGCTATGTCGCTGATTAGTGCTGACCTGGGATTGTAGAATACAATGTGACATTTTCCGGCCTTACAATTAATTATTCCAGAATTATTGACGGTTACTTTTTTTAATTATTAAATTTTCATAGCTTTAATCATTGTAAACTACAGCCATTGAATTAAACTAAAGCTCTCTGAGAATATCATGTTTAACAGCCACAATTACAAATCATTGATAGCACAAGGCGACCAAAAAAAGTTTAGCCAGTTAATGGAACTAACTTCCGAAGATTTGCTGTGGTTCGCCATCGGGTTCCTGAAAAATAAAGAAGTTGCAGAAGAAATAGTCAGCGATGTATATGTGAAAATCTGGAATAACCGGTCACAGCTTGAATCTATTTTAAACCTCAAATCCTATTTATTTATTTGTGTAAGAAATGGTTGTTTGTCACATTTACGTAAAACGAAAAACGAAAAAATTGTTTCAATCGATTCGGTAAGCGAATTTCAATTTGTACAGGTTGAAAGGACAGAAAATGAGTTAATTGAAAAAGAAAAAATTGATCAAATTTATGCTGCTATCGAAACTTTGCCCTGTAAGTGTAAAATGGCTTTTACCCTGGCAAAAATCAATGGTTTAAAATACAAAGAGATTGCCGAAGTGCTAGGAATAACTGAAAAAACAGTAAACAACCATCTTGTGCATGCAGTTAAAAAAATAACTGAAATGCTAAAAATAAAAAAAAAGAAAAAGTTAAAACCTCACCTTTAAAACAGACTGGCATTTTTTAGTATTATCAAAAATAATATTTCCGGTTAGGTAGAATTTGAAATGTGCGTGTCTTTACAATTAAAGTAACTTACATTGAATTTAAACGATAACAAATACGACTTAATTATCAAGGATTTATTTTGTGACATTTCAGAAAAAGAAAAATCCATACTTGAATCTGAACTTGCACAGGATTTGGAATTTCGACAGAAAAATGATATTCTCCGCAAATTCTGGTTCAATTCTTTTCCAAAAAACAAAAATCACAAAATCATTCAAAAGACAGAAAAAAAATTAGGGTTTCACAGCAATTCAAAACCTTATTACTCAACAAATTTCATTTATAAAATAGCAGCAACAATACTTCTTATTTTATCAATTGGATACATTGCATATCAACAAATGAACTTAGGCTTGGAAACATCATTAAATCATTATGTTACAGAACAAGGAAAAATTAGAAGCCTTGAATTGAGTGACGGCACAAAAGTATGGCTAAATTCACATTCTGTTTTAATTGCTTCTGAACCATTTGTTGATGATATTCGTGAAGTTTTGCTGATTGGAGAAGGTTACTTTGAGGTTACCCCTGACAAAACCAAACCATTTATTATTAAAACCCCATTTTTGAAAACGAAGGTGTTGGGGACACACCTGAACATTTCTGCTTATCCGGGGGATGAAAATCTTGATGTGTCGCTTTATGAAGGAAAGGTGGAATTATCAGAAACAAATTTTCCACATAATAGTGTTGTAATGCATCCAGGCGAAAAAACATCGTTTTCAATCCATGAAAAAAATTTCAACACAAAACAAAACTACCTCGAAAAACCTGCAGAATGGCGGGACGGAATTATTCGTTTTTATGACGAAGATTTCAATTCAATTGCCAAAAAACTGGAAAGGAAATTTATGACGAGGATATTTATTGTTGACAAGGAAGTGGGCAAATTAAATTTCACGGCGAGTTTCGATACCGAACCATTAGATAAAATTTTAAAACTTTTGAGTGAAGCACATGAATTTAAAACCATAAAAACTGCAAATGGAATAATAATCAAATCAATTAATAACAACATATAACGACCACAAGTAACATTTTTACCTAAACCAATTAAACCGAAAGGCCGTGAAATCTGGTCAGTTTCTCACCTTTCAAAAAAGAGTGTTCATTTTTTTTATTAATTATTAATCATTCTAAACTATGAATTGTATGGAACAATGCGTTAATCAAATGCCTTCCATGATTCGGGGAAGGCTAAAAAAACTTCGCCTTGCAACAGGAATTTTCCTTTTGCTGCTGGCGATGGCGATCAATGTTCAGGCAAGTACTTATTCTGAAACAGTCAAATTCGACTTGAAACTGACTAAGGTTAGCCTGAAAGAAGTTTTTCAAACCATCACTGATCAAAGTGAGTTCAAGTTTATTTACAACAACGATGTTGTAAACGACAAACAAAAAGTTTCGGTCAATACCGATGGAGCACGGGTTGAAGAAATCCTGAATGAAATCCTGCCTCAATTCAATCTTGAGTACAGAGTTGTTGACAAACAAGTAATTATTTTCCCGACAGAAGAGAAAACAAAGTCAGAAACAATTTCAGCATCCAATGCGCAACAACAGAAAACCATTACGGGTAAAGTTGTTGACAGTTCCGGTTCGCCACTACCCGGCGTTGCAGTGGTTGTTAAAGGAACAACAGTGGGTGTAGTTACCGATATTGATGGTAATTATACACTTGATGTTCCTGCCAATGCTTCAACACTTTCATTTTCTTTTATCGGGATGAAACAGCAGGAAATTGCAATTGGTAACCAAACAGAGATAAATGTTACACTTGCTTCAGAAGTAACCGACCTCGACGAAGTTGTTATTGTGGGTTACGGCACACAAAAACGTGCAAACGTTGTTGGTTCTGTAACAACAGTAAATGGTGAAAAATTAGCTGCAATTCCGGCAATGAATGTTTCAAATGCCATTTCTGGATATCTTCCCGGTTCTGTTGTAATACAGCAAACTGGCGAACCAGGTCAAATGAGACCACGAGTTTTGGTGCGTGGCCGAACTACACTTGGTGGAGATGCCGGTACATACGCATCAAACACAGCACCACTTGTAGTTATCGATGGAATTCCAGGCCGTTCAATGGACGAAATTGACCCTAATGATGTGGAAAGCCTGTCAATTTTGAAGGATGCATCTGCTGCTATTTATGGTGCGCAGGCAGCCAATGGGGTTATCCTTATCAAAACAAAATCGGGTGTTGAAGGAAAACCACGTTTAAATTACCAGTTCTATTCCGGAATGATGACACCAACGGTAATTCCAGAAGTTACTGATGCTACTGAATATGCTACTATGCTATCTGAATACCAAACATATCAAGGGAAAGCACGCAGATATACGGACAAGGACATTGAATTGTTCAGAAGCGGTGTTGACCCATGGGAACATCCAAATACCGACTGGTATGGTGACCTTATTGAAAAATGGACAAATACGTCACGCCATAATGTTACACTTGATGGTGGCGCAAATGGAATGAAATATTATGTATCGTTTGGTTATAAAACCGATGATGCCATTTACAAAGCATCTTCTACAAAATATAAACAATACAACATCCGAACAAAATTGGAAATGCCAATCAATGAATGGCTGAAAACAAATATTGAACTTGCAGGATTTTTGAACGACCGCCAGTACCCATATAAAAGTGCTGATGCAATTGTTGGTCAGTCAACCCGTTTGGTACCAACCAACTGGTCATATTGGCCAACAAAAGAAGGCCGTTATCCAGGACCTGATATTGAATATGGTGACAACCCGGTTGAAACACAAACTTTCAGCGCAGGAGTTAACGACCAGAAAACTTACAGGGTGTTAAGTACATTTGGGGCTACTATTGATGTACCATTTGTGAAAGGTTTATCATTATCGGGAAGTTATAGTTTCGACCTTACCAACTATTACAACAAGGCTTTTTATCAACCCTGGACTTTATACTATCCTAACTGGGACCAGGCAACAAGGGGAAGTGACGGGTACATTACCGACATGCCTTTAACACCAACACTGAGAGGAATTTCAACTCCCGAAAACACAGAAAGGTATGAAAGGACCATCAACCAAACCACTATGTTTAATGTCAATTATGTAAAAACTGTTGGCGACCACAACATGTCGTTTTTTGCTGGTTATGAACAATATCAAAGCGACTGGAATTATTTCCAGGGATATCGCAAATATTATATTTCTTCAATAATTCAGACCATGAACGCAGGTAATGCAAAAGATCAAAACCTGGAAGGGAACGCATCCATTTATGCACGTAAATCTGTTATTGGCCGTGCCACATACGATTATCAAGGTAAATATCTGGCAGAAGTCGTGTTCCGTGCTGATGGTTCATTGAAATTCCCTGAGACAAAACGCTGGGGTTATTTTCCGGGGATTTTGCTTGGTTGGCGTGCTTCTGAAGAGGGATTCTGGAAAGACAACTTATCTGCAGTCAATTATTTTAAACTTAGGGCATCCTATGGTAAAATGGGGATGGATCCGGGGGATCCTTTCCAGTTCATGAATAAATATAATCTTTCAACGGGTATGACCTTCGGAACAAGTGGTGCTATTGGAACTGCTGTTGGCCCACCCATAATTGCCAATCCTAACATTACCTGGGAAACACAAACAACTTATAACCTGGGTTTTGATTCAAAATTCCTTAATGATTTAATACATTTAAATTTAGATGTATTCAAAAACAGAAGGGAAGATATTCTTGCAACAAGAGATGCATCAGTGCCAAGTTTCACAGGGCTTTCTTTACCCCAGGAAAACATTGGTATTGTTGACAACAGGGGTATTGAATTTGAAGCAGGGATACACAAAGCCATTAACAAAGACTTATTTATTAATTTTGGTGGTAATTTCAGTTATAACAAAAACGAAATTGTGTACATGGACGAACCGGAAAGAGCTGTTCCCTGGCAACAACTTACAGGACATCCATATGGAGCCCAACTAATGTACAATGCCATTGGTATATACAAAGACGAAGCACAGGTTAACAGTACTCCGCATGTATCGGGGGCAAAACCTGGTGATGTTATTTTTGAAGATGTTTCGGGTGACGGTGAAATAACAAATGATGACAGAATACTTGTTGATGAGTATGATTACCCATTTACATTTTATGGAATTAATATGGATGCTACATGGAAAGGTTTTACTCTTTCAATACTTTTACAGGGACAGGGAAAAGTGTTCAAACGTTCACAATATGACAACCGTCGTGGTGAAGCAGGAAACTACTACCAATGGCAGTATGATAACCGCTGGACACCAACCAATACAGAAACCGATGTTGCACGTGCCTATAACCGTGATGACCTTTACTGGTCTCCCGATGTACGCATGAGTACGTACTGGTTGGAAAACAGCGCATATTTACGTTTGAAAAACGTTGTACTTAATTATGCAATTCCGGCTAATTATTATTCAAAAGCCGGCATCGCAAAAATTAGTGTTTTTGTTTCAGGAAATAACGTTGCACTGCTTTATACTGCAAACAAAATCTGGGATCCGGAAGCCAATAACCCTGGCGTATATCCACTGATGAAAACATTTGCAATTGGTGCAAATATTACTTTTTAATAACCATTTAATTTTATAAATAGTTAGAAAATGAAAAAAATATTATTTAACATATTGGCAATTGCAATACTTGTGTTCCTGATTCCTTCATGCGAAGATGTTTTGGACCAAAAAGCAGTTGATACGTTTAATGAAGAACTTGTTTTTTCAGATTTAAATGTTGTAAAAGCCTATCTTGAGAAAACCTATGACCGCATGGGTGGTGACACTAATGATGGTATTCTGGGTGCCCGGGAAGATCTTTTATCATCAGGCACCGACCAAACCTTATGTATTCACCGTCCTGCAAACTATGTAATGATTAAAGGTACAATGAGCCCCGACCAACTCGGCTTTTTTGCTGATAATGGCAAAGGTGGATATTTGCGATGGAATAATTTATATGCAAATATTCAAAACGCCAACAAAATTCTTGACGGGATTGATGATGTTCCGCTAACCGCAGGACAAGAAGCCCTTAAAAAGCAAATGATTGGAGAAGCTTACTTCATAAGGGCTTATGATTATTCAACATTGTTGATGGTGTATGGCGGAGCCATATTGCAGGATAAAGCTTTCACCCTTGGAGAAGATTTCTTATCTGTTAAAAGATCCTCTATAAAAGAAACACTTGATTTTGTTTTAAAGGACATCCAAAGTGCTATCGACAATTTACCTGCAACTATGGAACAGGGACGTGCCAACAGAGCTGCAGCTGCAGCTTTAAAATCAAGAGTATTGCTGTTTTGTTCCAGCAAACTTACAAATGGTGGTTACGAAGCATCTAATCCATTAGTTTCTTTCCCTTCCGGAAGTCAGACAGGATTATGGCAACAGGCGCGTGATGCAGCTAAAGATGTAATGGACGGTAAATATGGTAACTTTTCTTTGGTGGGTTCAACAGTTGATCCACCATCTCCATTATCACCTGCCGATGTGCAGAAATACGCTAATGATTATTTCAGCAACTTTGTGCAAAAAGCAGCATGGAATACTGAAACCATTTGGGGTGTTCAATTTCCGCTTACCGGTGGAAACGTTAACAATGCCAACATTTGGTATGGTCCTAACGGCTATCACAACTGGGGAAACAATAACCCCACAGAACCTATGGTAAGAAGTTACGAAATGTCCGACGGCACAAAATTCCAATGGGACAAATACAACCCGGGTAATTCGGAAGTTCGCATCGCAACGGCTGCCGAACTGGCTGCGGAACCAGAAAGAAACCCATACGTTGGTCGCGAACCTCGTTTTTATGCTTCAGTTTTGTATGATGGCGCACCCTGGCAACAACGCCCCTCTGATGCAGCCGGGCTCGAACCAAATAACGTGGTTCAAACGGGTTATTATTATACAAACGCCGGAGACACGGATCCATACATGAGTGGTCTTGATACCCGACAAGGATTGATAGAATCCTGGAATGGAACAAAAACGGGTTATTACCTCCGAAAACTTCTCGATCCGGCAACTGCCGGTCAGTATTTCAGGGGCACACATACCTGGGTAGAATTCCGTTATGCTGAAATCTTATTGAACTATGCTGAAGCCTGCATTGAATTGGGTGGTGCTGATCTTCAAAATGGAATAGATGCAATGAATATGGTGCGCAACCGTTCAGGGTTACCCGACAGGGTAACAAGCGATCAGGCAACAGCAAGGGAATATGTTCGTCACGAAAGAAATATCGAATTCTTTGCCGAAGGCCACCGTTTCTATGATATGCGCCGCTGGATGATTGCAGAACAGGTTATCCAGGATGTGTACGGCATGAAGGTCGAACATTATGATAATGGTATTAACATTTGGAGATACAACAAAGCCGACAAAGCTGATGAACGTGTTTTCAATGATAAAAAATTCTACTGGGTTCCGCTGTCACGCGATGAAATGAACAAAGCACCGCAATTACAACAAAATCCCGGTTATAATTAGTTTAGAATGGTTAGTTAGTAGAGGAAGGCCGGCTCAAATCGAGTCGGCCTTTTTAATTGTTCAAATAAAACCAACACAGATTTGTCCCGTAGGGATTTTATGTGGGTAGAAAATGGAAATAGTGAGAGAAACTAAGTGTGCCGCGAGGTACACAATATAAAACAGACTTTTTTTCGTGCCTAAAGGCACGAATATTAGATTGACAATGTGCTCTCTACCCATATTTAATGCCTAACGGCACTTTAAGAAAATATATACCAATAAAAAATTATATGGCAAGGTTCAAACTTTCAACAATGATGCTCCTGCAATACATGATGTATGCAGTTTGGTGGGTACCGCTAGCCGCTTATCTTACAAACCTCGAAATCGGACATACTCAAAAAGCCTTTATTTTGAGTTCAATGGCTATTGGTTGTATGGTTTCTCCCGTAATTGGCATGCTTGCCGACAGGTTTTTTGCCGCCCAAAAAGTGCTTTCAGGTTTGAATATCGTGAATGCAGGTATGTTGGCACTCGCCGGAACAACAAATAATCCCGACTTGCTTTTTATCTGCCTCATTGTTGCTATGCTTGGTTATATGCCATCATGGGGTTTAACAAGTTCCATTGCAATGGTACATTTGCCGTCTGAACAATTCCCGAAAGTGCGTGTTTTTGGCTCAATTGGCTGGGTTGCTTCAGGCTTGTTCAGCATATTTTTTATCCACTTCCTGAAACTCGATTTCGATGGAACAAATATCCCGTTTTATTGCGGTGCAGGTGTAAGTTTATTTGCGGCCATTACAAACCTGTTTCTTCCAAACACTCCACCACTTGCAAAAGGTAAAAAAATATCGCTTATCGATGCATTCGGACTGGGAACCTTAAAACTCATGAAAGACAGGAATTTCACTGTTTTCATCGTTTTTTCCTTTCTTGCACTACTACCGTTTGCGATGTATTATTCCTATTTCTCCGAATTTCTTTTAAATATCAATACAAAATACATTTCGGTAACAATGAACTGGGGTGTGCTGGCCGAAATGGGTTTTTTGTTGCTAATTCCCGGCGCGATTAAAAGATTCGGTTTGCGAAAAGTGATGATTTTTGGTTTGGTAGCCCTTGTTATTCGTTATTTATCGCTTTACACAGGCGGAGTTATCAATCAAAGCTGGATGTATTACATCGGCATTTTAATACACGGACTGATTTTCGGTTTTTTCTTTGTGGGCGGACAAATCTACATCGACAAAAAAGCCCCGGCAGAATTACGTTCACAGGCACAGGGATTTATTTTCCTTGTAACTTTCGGGTTAGGTTTATTGGTAGGAAACCTCATTTGCGGGCACATTATCGGTTATTATAAAAGCGCTGCCGGTTACAACTGGGATGCGATTTGGGGAATCACAACCATCAGTTCAATTCTTCTTTTAGTACTTTTTATACTGCTTTTCAAAAAGGAAAAAGAAGTTTAATTATCACCTTTAATTTGTTTTGCAATTTACCTGCTGGCATCTGTCGAATTGATTTTTATATTGAAGTAATTTATTCAATACGGTACACAATCACCTTCTTTTTTATTTTCAAGTTGAAATTTGAAGTTTGCAGCGTGTAATTTGATGCTTTCGGAGTGTAAATTCATGCTTGCAGAGTGGAAATTGATGATTGCAGAGTGTAATTTGATTCTTGTAGAGTGTAATTTATGATTCCAGGAGTGTAATTTGATGCTTGCAGAGTGTAAATTTGATGATTTCAGAATGTAATTTGATGCTTGCAGAGTGTAATTTGATGCTTGCAGAGTGGAATTTGATGCTTGCAGAATGAATTTTGATGCTTGCAGAATGTAAATTTGATGCTTGCAGAATGTAATTTGATGATTGCAGAATGTAATTTGATGCTTGCAGAATGAAATTTGATGCTTGTAGAGTGTAATTTGATGCTTGCAGAGTGGAATTTGATGCTTGCAGGAATTTAACAGAGTACATTTTAACGATTATAAAGTGTATTTCCATACTTTTAAAGGTATGTTTAATTCATTCAGGTTGAAAACAATCTATAATTGCTGAAAAATCAGGTATTTTTATATCATCTTAAAAACTTAAATAAAAACAAAATCATGATTAAGTACAATTTCAACCGCGTTTTCAAAGCCAGGGGTATCGAAAAGCCATTTAGCTATTTGGCGAAGGCCGGATTTTCACAAAAATTTGCAACGAAAATTAAAAATGACCGGGTGGCAAGGTTAAACATGAACGTACTTGAAAAACTGTGCATCCTTTTACGATGTACGCCCAACGATCTTTTGGAATGGATACAGGAAAAAGATGTTCAGCTTGATTCGGCTCATCCGTTGCAAACCTTAAAAAGGTCAGAAAAAGTAATCGATATTACCAAAATGCTCAACTCAATACCGATCGAATATCTCGAAGATATTGAAACTGTGATTGCAGATAAAGTAAAAACGTATCAAACGAAACATTGAAATAGTTAACAACAGGTATTAGCACCTGAAATTTGGTGTAAATATTAAAATCTTACATTAAAAGACTTCCTTAACTTTAATTTTCGTAGCAAAATCAAGAATTTAATTTCAATTCGTTTTGCTTTTTAAATTGTTTTTTTACATTTGCCCTCAGTTTAACAAAAAACGAATGAAATCATTTTCTGCATATATTCTAGTCCTCGTGGTGGTCATTCTTGAATGTTCAGGGAGAGGTTAGTATTGTGTAGAATTAAGATATTTACAAGCCTTTTCCGAAAACGGGGAAGGCTTTTTTAATAATATAAATTTTTATAATCAGATACAGAATGCAAATACCATTAAGGAGCAACACAACCACACAAGGCAGGAGGATGGCCGGAGCCAGAAGTCTTTGGCGTGCAAACGGAATGAAAGAAGAACATTTTGGGAAACCTGTAATTGCTGTGGTAAATTCGTTTACTCAGTTTGTTCCTGGACATGCACATTTGCACGATATTGGTCAGTATATTAAAGGATTGATTGAAAAACACGGTTTTTTCGCAGCCGAATTCAACACAATAGCTATTGACGACGGAATTGCAATGGGACATGATGGTATGCTTTATTCCCTGCCGTCACGCGATGTAATAGCCGACAGTGTTGAGTATATGTGTAACGGGCATAAAGTTGATGCGATGGTATGCATTTCAAACTGCGATAAAATTACCCCCGGAATGTTAATGGCTGCCATGCGGCTAAATATTCCGGCAGTATTTGTATCAGGCGGACCAATGGAGGCAGGTACTGTTGGAACTAAAAAATATGACCTTGTTGACGCAATGGTTTTGGCCGCCGATCAATCAATTTCCGATAGCGATCTTTCTATAATTGAACAAAATGCTTGTCCTACCTGCGGTTCATGTTCAGGAATGTTTACTGCCAACTCCATGAACTGCCTTGCCGAAGCAATTGGCCTGGCATTACCGGGAAACGGAACAATTGTTGCCACTCACGCAAATCGAAAAAGATTATTTGAAGAAGCTGTGGAAAAAATAGTCGCAGCAACAAAATCATACTATTTCGAAGGTAACGATAAAGTGCTTCCAAGAAAAATTGCAACACGCGATGCATTTTTGAACGCAATGAAACTGGATATTGCAATGGGCGGTTCAACAAACACGGTTTTGCATTTGCTCGCCATTGCACACGAAGCTGAAGTGGATTTTACAATGGAGGACATCGATCGGCTTTCGCGTGTTACACCCAACTTGTGCAAGGTATCGCCAAGTTCTCAATACCACGTTCAGGATGTTAACAGGGCTGGCGGTATTTTATCAATTTTGGCTGAACTCGATCGTGCGGGTTTAATGGAAACCGCGGTTAACCGCATTGATGGAAAAACATTGAAAGAAGCAATCGCAGCTTATGACATAAAGGGTAAAAATGTTTCTGAAGACGCTAAAAAACGATTCCTTTCTTCGCCTGGCGATGGAAGGAGAAATTTAGTCCTGGGTTCACAGGATAATTACTATTCAAATTTAGACGATGACCGTGAAAAAGGTTGCATCCGCGATTTTGAAAATGCTTACAGCAAAGATGGCGGTTTGGCAGTTTTATATGGAAATATTGCCGAAAGTGGCTGCATCGTTAAAACTGCCGGTGTCGATCCTTCGATTTTTAAATTTACAGGAAATGCCAAAGTTTTCAATTCGCAGGATGATGCAGTAAATGGAATTCTTGGTGATGGGGTTCGAAAAGGTGATGTAATTGTAATCCGTTATGAAGGACCAAAAGGTGGGCCGGGCATGCAGGAAATGCTATACCCAACTTCATACCTGAAATCAATGCAACTGGATAAATATTGTGCATTGATTACAGATGGTAGATTCTCAGGTGGAACTTCGGGGCTTTCAATTGGTCACGTTTCTCCGGAAGCCGCGGGCGGTGGTGCAATTGCGCTTATCCAAAACAATGATAAAATTGAAATCGACATAACAAAACGTTCAATAAACTTAATGATTTCAGATGCGGAATTAGCCGAACGCAGAAAAGTGGAAGAAGCAAAAGGAAAAGATGCTTTTATGCCTGCCGGACGGCAACGCAACATTTCGAAAGCACTGAAAGCTTATGCAAGTTTGGTTTCGGCTGCTGACAAAGGTGCGGTAAGATTAATCGATTAATGGTTGAATGCGTGGATGCGGGAATGAATGAATGAAAATAAAAGATTAAAGGAAATAAAATGACTACAAAAAAAGTTAAAGGATCACAGGCGGTAATACTTTCGTTGCTGGAGGAGGGAGTTGATACAATTTTTGGATACCCCGGCGGCGCAATTATGCCCATTTACGATGCTTTGTATGATTTCGACAAGCATGTAACTCACATTTTAACCCGCCATGAACAAGGCGCGGTGCATGCAGCCGAAGGTTATGCAAGGGTTACAGGAAGAGCGGGCGTTTGTTTTGCAACTTCCGGCCCCGGAGCCACTAATCTCATCACAGGAATTGCAGATGCAATGATAGACTCAACACCACTTGTTTGTATAACAGGTCAGGTTGCTTCCCCGCTTTTGGGTACCGATGCTTTTCAGGAATCGGATGTAGTGGGCATTTCGATGCCCGTTACAAAATGGAATTACCAGATTACAAATGCCGAAGAAATTCCTGAAGTAATTGCACAGGCCTTTTACATCGCTCAATCGGGGCGGCCCGGACCAGTTTTAATTGATATAACCAAAGATGCCCAATTTGGTGAACTGGATTTCAAATATGAAAAATGCAGGAAAATTCGCAGTTATGTTCCGGAAACTCCCGTTGACCCTTTTAAAGTTAAAGAAGCTGCCGATTTGATTGACACTTCAAAACGTCCTCTGATATTATTTGGCCAGGGTGTAATTATTGGAAATGCGGAAGATGAATTAAAAGAATTTATCGAAAAAACCGGAATCCCGGCAGCCTGGACATTGCTTGGACTTTCGGCTATGCCTACTGACCATGAATTAAATGTGGGAATGTTGGGAATGCACGGAAACTACGGTCCAAACTTATTGACAAACGAAGCCGATTTGATTATTGCAGTTGGAATGCGTTTCGATGATCGGGTTACAGGAAAAGTAAGCGAATACGCAAAAAAAGCTAAAATTATCCACCTCGAAATCGATCCGGCAGAAATCGATAAAATCAAAAAAGCTGATGTAGCGATTTTAGGCAATTCAAAAAAATCGCTCCGCATGTTAGTCGACAATGTGAAAGAAAATTCGCACAGTGAATGGTTGCAGCGCTTTAAGGAATGCGATAAAATCGAAAATGAAAAAATCATTAACAGCGAACTTTTTCCTCAAAAACCAGGATTAACAATGGGAGAAGTAATCCGTATCACTGGAGACAAAACCAACCATGAAGCGATTCTGGTTAGCGATGTTGGTCAGCATCAAATGGTAGCTTCCCGCTATTTTAAATTCCGTAAATCAAAAAGTAATGTTACTTCCGGCGGATTGGGAACAATGGGTTTTGCACTTCCAGCCAGTCTGGGCGCACAATTGGGAGCTCCCGACCGCACCGTAGTCGCTGTTATTGGAGATGGTGGATTTCAAATGACAATTCAGGAACTGGGAACAATTGCACAAAATAAACTTCCGGTTAAAATCATTATCCTGAATAACAATTTCCTTGGAATGGTGCGCCAGTGGCAACAACTTTTCTTTGACAAAAGATATTCATTTACTGAACTTCAAAATCCTGATTTTATAATGATTGCAAAAGGTTTTGGAATTGACGGTCATAAAGTTGAAGTTCGTGAAGATTTGGAAAAAGGAATCAGCAAAATGATAAACCACCACGGACCTTATTTGCTCGAGGTTGTAATTGAAAAGGAAGACAACGTTTTCCCGATGGTTCCAACAGGAGCTTCGGTATCGGATATTATCCTTGAACCATAAAAAAGTTTAAAGTTTAAAGTTTCGGGTTCAAGGCAAAATCCTGATGCTTGATACTCATCATCTAAAAACAAATAAAAAATGAAACAAGAATTCAACATATCAGTTTTTACTGAAAACCACATTGGTTTGTTAACGCGGATTACCATTGTGTTTACACGAAGAAAAGTAAATATTGAAAGTTTAACCGTATCAGAATCAGCAATCCCTGGTGTTTTTAAGTTTACGATTGTCATAAAAACCACGCGGGAACAAACCATTAAGATTGTCAACCAAATCGAAAAACAAATTGATGTTTTAAAGGCATTTTATCATACAAACGATGAAATAATTTACCAGGAAATTGCGCTTTACAAAGTGCCAACTGAAGCATTGTATGACAGTGACACAATTGAAAAAATAGTTCGCAAAGCCAGTGCCCGCATTTTGGAAATTACACGCGAATATGTGGTCATTGAAAAAACGGGGCATACTGAAGAAACCCAGGAACTTTTTGAGGAACTCAATAAATTCAAGGTACTTCAGTTTATCAGATCGGGGCGTGTGGCATTAACCCGCGACCCAATTGAAAGATTATCGGAATTTCTGAGAGAGCGTGACGCTTTTTTGGATTCGATGGATTAACTCAGAAAATCAAATTAAAATAGTAAAACCTGTCCGGAATTTTCCTGGCAGGTTTTTGTTTTGTAAGTTCTTATGCAATAATTTAATTTCAAAAAAAATGGCCCCATCTTCCGAAAGAGCCACTTTTTAAAAATATCAATATTGATTAGATTATCGCTTTCATCGATTCCATTGCTTCGCGCAGTTCGGCACCAATAATTTCAACTTCACTGTAGCGGATTTCGTCGTTTATTTCAATCAGTTCGCGGTTGTCAACATGACCATCTTTCCCTTCATTGAAATTTTTACCGATAACATTTGTGTCTATTCTGCTCATAAAATCAGCCAAAAGTGGTTGACAGGCATGGTCGAACAAATAACAACCATATTCAGCTGTATCAGAAATTACACGATTCATTTCGAAAAGCTTTTTGCGTGCAATTGTGTTGGCAATCAACGGAGTTTCGTGCAATGATTCGTAATAGGCTGATTCACCTTTGATACCGGTTTCGGTCATCACATCGAAAGCCAGTTCAACACCTGCTTTAACAAAAGCAACCATCAAAGTACCATTATCAAAATACTCCTGTTCGCTGATTTTCATATCGCCTGCAGGAGTTTTTTCGAAAGCCGTTTCGCCCGTTGCAGCACGCCATTTTAAAAGATTTCTGTCACCATCAGCCCAATCTTTCATCATTGTTGATGAAAACACACCCGACATTATATCGTCCATATGATGCTCGAAAAGTGGGCGCATGATTGTTTTCATTTCTTCAGCTAATTTGTAGGCTTCAATTTTAGCAGGATTTGAAAGCCTGTCCATCATGTGGGTTATCCCACCCAATTTCAAGGCTTCCGTTGTAACTTCCCATCCGTATTGCACTAATTTTGAAGCATATCCGGCGTCAATACCTTTTTCAATCATTTTGTTGAAGCAAAGAATTGAACCTGTTTGAAGCACACCACACAAAATGGTTTGCTCGCCCATTAAATCCGATTTCACTTCGGCAACAAAGGAAGAATGTAAAACACCAGCTTTATGTCCACCGGTTCCCACGCAATATGCTTTTGCAATTTCCAAACCATCACCATTCGGATCATTTTCCCGGTGAACTGCGATTAAAGTAGGCACACCAAATCCACGTAAAAATTCAGCACGAACTTCTGAAGCCGGGGATTTGGGAGCAACCATAATTACTGTAATATCTTCGCGGATATCAATTCCCTCTTCAACAATATTGAAACCGTGGGAATATGAAAGGCACGAATCTTTTTTCATCAGCGGCATTGCAGCTTTTACAACCGGGCTGTGGTATTTGTCAGGAGTGAGGTTCAAAACCAAATCAGCTTTTGGAATCATCTCTTCGAAAGTGCCAACTTCAAATTTATTGTCAACAGCATTTTGATAAGAAATCTGTTTCTCGTCGATTTCCACTTTACGAAGAGCATATGAAATATCGAGGCCGCTGTCACGCATGTTCAAACCTTGCGCAAGTCCCTGCGCACCGCAACCCAACACTACTATTTTTTTGCCTTCCAACTTTTTAACGCCATCTGCGAATTCCGACTCATCCATGAAATCGCATTTTCCCAATTGTTCTAACTGAAGACGCAAAGGAAGTGAATTGAAATAATTTGCCATTTTTATAATTTTTAAATGATTAATATGTTTTTACTTCTGAAATATTAGCAATCCAATATTTATTTCGTTTGCAAAGCAATGAATATATAATCAAAAACAGAAGTAAAAACAAAGGTATTTTAGGTAATTATCATGGGAAATGGTAATTTGCATTTTAGCCATTTTTCATAATCCTTTTAATTTTCAGTACATTAAACTATGATATCAGTTGTGTATTTGTAAGGTGGCAATTTTGGATTCCATATTTACAGTTGCATTGAAAATAGAACAATTAAATAAAATCACAACACATTCAGAGCAAAGTTGAAAACCTGATTGCATGGAAATCGCATTCACTTCGCCAAACTATTTTACCGCCTTAACCCTGTATTGTAGCGGAGAAATCCCGGCTTCACGTTTAAAGAACTTGGTAAAATACGATTGGTCAGGGAAATTTAACCGGTTTGAAATTTCTGTAACACTGAGATTAGTATGAACAAGTAAACGCTTGATTTCAAGCACTTGTTTTGACTTTATTATCTGAGACGAAGTTTTCCCCGTCAAATGGTTTACTGTTTGGGTAAGGTGATTGGGTGTAATCGCCATTTGGTCGGCATATTCAGCAACCGATAAATTTTGCTGATAATTCTCCTCAACCAATTGGAAAAACTTTTTAACGACAATATGCCCTTTACCTTTTGATAACATATTTTCGTCTGTTTTATAAAGTATGGAACAGGAAGTCAAAACCAAATCGAGCACCGATCGGAGCAATTCAACCGAAAAGGATTCTCCTTTTGCAATTTCTGATATTCCTCTTTTAAACAAACTTTCCAAAAACAAAACTTCATTTTCGTCATGTAAGTTGAGTGGTGGATTGTCCTGCCGGATTGTAAAAAAGAAGGGGAATTCGATCAATCGGTTTTGGTTGGTTTGATTGATAAGATAAAACTCGGGTGTAAAAATAAATATGAATCCTTCGATATCGCTTGAAAACTCAATTTTATGTGCCTGTCCCGGCGACATAAAAAAAACACAGGGCGGCTTAATTTCATATTTATTCCCATCGATAACATGAAAACCAGAACCTTTCGATAAATAAAGAACTTCGAAAAAATCGTGCCTGTGTGGGTATTTTACACTAAAATGCCTGTTTGCATCAAACACTTCTACCTGGAATTGTTGATTCACACTATCTTTCGGACTAAAATTGTGAAGACTGTAAACCGGTATTTGTTCTGATTTTTGTTTCATGTGTTTTTGCAATAAAGCGAATATAGGAAAATTTAAATCTTGCTTAAAAATCAAATTTTTGTTTTTCCCGTTTGTTACCCTTATTTTTACTTTCAAATTTATTGAGATGCTCGAAATAGAAAAAAAATACATTGTTGATAAAAACAAAAAGCCTGTTGCTGTGCAATTGGATATTGACACTTTCAACAAAATAGAACAACTTATTGAAGATTATGCACTTGGAAAATTAATCGAAGAAAATTCTCCTGAAGAAACGCTTTCACTTGCCGAAGCTAAACAGTTCTACAGAAATCTTCAAAAATAATTTTGAACGTTAAATTTCATAAAACATTCCTGAAAGAATTGATTTTGCTTCCGATTAAAAGCAGGAGCAAAATCGAAACTTTTGTATTTGAAGAAATTCGATCTTTAAATGCGTTAAATGAAATTCCAAATCTTAAAAGGCTAAAAGGATTTCCAGATTATTATCGGATTAGATTTGGAAATTATAGGGTAGGCGTGAGAATTGAAGAAGAAACCATTATTTTTGAAAGAGTTATGCACCGGAAAGATATTTACAGATATTATCCATAACCCTGCAAAATGAAACTGAAATTACTTTTTCTTCTATTTATTTTGGCGGTTAATACTATTAATCAATTTACCTATGCCAGTGATATTGAAAAAAAATCAAAAACAACATTTTTTGATATCTCTGATTTTCACAACGACTCAATTCACAAACTTAATTTTCAATACAAGGATAAAAAAAGAGGAATAAAACCTTTCATAGCTCCTGCTCTTTTGATTACAACAGGAACAGCTCTCCATTTTTCCACTGATGCAAAAGGAAATTTCCAGGGTTGGGTGCAAACGGATTTTCCCTATTCCGGCCATGTTGACGATTATATTCAGTATGCACCAGGGATTGCAGTTTATGCATTGAATGCCTTTGGAGTAAAAGGAAAGAATAATTTTGGAAACCTTACAGCCATTGTAATAAAAACACTTTTACTTAATGATTTGTTTGTTTCGAGATTAAAAACCTGGACTGATTCGGAAAGACCTAACGGAGATCCGCGTTCGTTTCCATCGGGACACACTTCGGTGGCTTTTGCCCTAGCGCAGATAATGCACCACGAATTTGGTGACAGAAGTGTTTGGTACAGCATCGGAGCATACTCGTGTGCAACAACTGTTGGAATCATGCGCGTTTCGAAAAACGCGCATTGGGCTTCGGATGTTTTGGCTGGTGCAGGATTTGGGATGTTATCAACTGAACTCGTTTATTTAACCCACCTCTACAAATGGGATAACGAACACATTAAAAATCTGGATATTTTTCCCTGGCGCAGCAAACAGCAAAGCGGGGTAACAATGGTTTATACCTTTTAGTGAATGCATGAATGTATGATTTAAATAATGCATAACTGAGAATACTTTATTGCATGGATTGTTGAAAAAAGAAACCGGATTCAATCAACCACATTTCCTTCCATTCCTACATTCCTGCATTTTTACTTCAAAAAATCTTCCCTCACCGGATAAAAACTATCAACCAACCTAACTTTTTTTGTGAGTAATTTTACCGTGTGTTTTAATCCCGATGGAATTGCATACATATCGCCAGCTTTCAAGTATTGGTCGGGTTCACCTTCACAATAAAAAATAATCTCTCCTTCAGCAACATATGATGTTTGCTGATGAGGATGAGCGTGCGGTGGTTCGGGCTCTTCCCAGGGTCCGTTGCTGAAGTCGATCAAAACTGTCATCAATTCATTTGTATGAATTATTTTTCTTTCGAGGCCTTCTTTTACTTTTTCATATGGAACCTCATCAAACTTAATTACTGCCATAATTTAAAATATTTAAAATTTACGGAAGGCCAAGGTAATAAAATTAGCATTTACATTTATGTGTATCATATAAGACAATTGGAATCAGGTATCCGGACGATTTCTTTCAGTATCAATAAAAAATGAAATGGTCACAGGAAATAAAATTTGCTGCAAGGATTGGTTTTAGCGGGATTTCGCCTGGAGATATGCAGTTGCTTGTTGCAGTTCAATTGCAGTCTTACTTCATCTTCCTGTAAAATGGAAGTTCCTTTGAAGTTTCACCTTTGCCCTTTTTAAAACCACTTTTACCAGCGCTTGATTCTTTGTTGCTGTACAACAAGAGGCAAATACCTGCAGAAACAGAAAATGTGCGATTATTGGCCGGATGATAAAAAGCAACCAGATTGTCTGTAGCCAAAAAAAACTGGAAATGGTTGTTTTCATATTGTATTCCTCCACCAATTGACACATCACTAACCCCATGCAAATTTACATTTTCGAATACCGAGAAACCTGACAAGGTTTGCAAAGCACTTAATGTTAAAATATTCTGAAAATAATTGAATTGAATTGCAGACTGGTTGGTTATTCCAAAGGTTAGTTTTTCAGAATATTGATATTGATAATGTAAAACAGTTTTGGGAATCAAACCATTAATAAACTTGTTTTCATTTACAAGTGGTTGATAAACCTGACTAACTGAATCCTTTACTGTTTTTACCAAAATATGTGGTTCAGTATACCCGGTTTCCTCAGGATATCTGACAGCGCTTACCAAATCGAAACCAACAAAATCATAATTTTCATCCTGTTCCATATCAAATGAATTATTCCTGTTCCAAATACCACCCAAATCGCGAACACTTAATGAAAAAGTACTATTATCGTTTAAATAATAAGTAAGCCCCGCATCAAATGCAAGTCCGGGATTCTTGAATGATCCGAA
This sequence comes from uncultured Prolixibacteraceae bacterium, assembly GCA_963800345.1. Lineage (GTDB taxonomy): Bacteria > Bacteroidota > Bacteroidia > Bacteroidales > Prolixibacteraceae > Draconibacterium. Next base: position 95,018 of record CAWDAW010000014.1, read on the forward strand.
ATACTTCCGGACTGCATTTTCAGTTTCTACGGTATAAATCCTATTATTCTCACTTAAAACCACATGAAATGGCAGCATTAACTTCCCTCCTCCCCCTGAACTCAATGTGACAATATCTCCAAATGGTGCAGTTTCGACACCAAAATTCCAATTATCAGCGTTAAAATACACAGTTCCAAACAAAAGTTTTGCCCGCAAACCAACATCAAGGTGTTCATTCCATTTTTTAGCAAAACCAAATGCAAATTCCCGATAACCTGTTGATAATAAATTCATATCATTTGAATTATAATTATGGTATCCCGGGGCTAAATTACCATTAACTAAAAACTCAACTACATCGTCTTTGAATTTCAAAGCCGAACTAAAATTTTCTTTATAGTAGAAACTGAATACACCTTTTTTCAATGGTTTACTAATAAAAAACATGGGGATTGAAAAATCCTCTCTTATAAAATTATTGGTTTTTACCTGCTTGTAAAAATTGTCAAAATCAATAACCGGACTACCGCCCGAAGTTGTAATAATATCAGAAATCTTAAAACTTCCCTGATTAATAAAGGTTAATCCGGCAAAACCCGGTATTGAAATTTCAGTTGCATCATCAGTACGCATGTATGATGGATTGTACATTTGGGCATAAAAATTATTGGGTAACATAAACTGCGAACCACTAATTTGTGCATAGCTTTTCCCATAATCCATCAAACAAGTTAAAAGAAAAATAAATATCAGTTTTAAAATTGACAAGCTTTTAATCTTCATTTTTCCCTTGTACTACACCAATTAACACAATTGAAATATCAATAGGATAATTGGCCGAAATGGTATCATTTTGATTTATAAAATCAGTCCTGTCATACCAGGACGTAAATTTCACCCGGTCTGAATTATTAAAACTCAGCAATTGCAAAGAATCCAATGCAATCGAATGGGTGCTTATTTCCGGAACTTCAGGAGATACTCCAAAATCTGCCGGACTAAATGGAGCAGGCAATATTACGGGACCTAAATTGTTTGGATTTACCTTATCAAAAAATTGCATTTGGATATTTAAAGGGAAAGGGCAACCATTTGAAACAGTAAAAACCAGTTCTACAGCAGTCAAAGAATATTTGCCCTGTATGTAAAACGGGAAACTGTCAATTACCGCTGAAGGACTAAAAATGAGTTGCGTTGGAATAGTTTTGTGATTACCATTTGAATATTTGAGCACCGTAAAAGGAGCCGGGGATTGAGGTACCTTCTTTTTCCAGTCATACACAAAATCCCTGAATTCCATTCCGTTACCTACAAACAAGGGCGAAATAACGTCAATTGCCCAATCTTCCTTTATTAATATTTCACCAAATTTGAATTCATCAGTTTTACAGGAATGAAAAACATTTATTAGAAGAAAAAGAAAAATAAAAAGTATATAATGTGTAATTACCTTCTTCATAAAAAAAAATAAATTCAACGTGGTAAAATTATAAAAATCCAATTCTAATCGCAATTTATAAAACCAAACGAAAAATATTAGATTTGCAAAACAAAAAAACAGAGCCTAAAACGTTACAAACTATGATTGAAAAAATAAGTACCACACAGAAGCAGTGGCATGTAGTTTATACAAGGTCGCGTGCAGAAAAGAAAGTACAAACGGAACTTTCGATCAAGCAAATTGAAAATTTTCTTCCCATGCAGAAAAAACTGCGTCAATGGAAGGATCGAAAAAAGTGGGTTGAAATGCCGTTAATGTCGGGATACTGCTTTGTAAACATTGCCAAAAAGGATTATGATATGGTTTTACAAACCAACAATATTGTGGGTTATGTTCGTTTTGAAGGCAAGGCTGCAGTTATTCCTGAAAACCAGATCGATTCTTTGAAAAAAATGTTGAAACAGTATGATTTCGAAGTAAATGTTACAAGCGACAATTTCGCGCCGGGCAAAAAAGTAGAAGTCATCGAAGGACCAATGATTGGGCTAAAAGGTGAACTTGTAAAAGCGCAGGGAAAAAATAAGTTTATTATTCGTTTTAATGAAATCAACAGTGTTGTTTCAGTTGAAATACCTGCAAATCATATTAGTTTGTTGCCTGTTGAGCTATAAATATTTTGTATGCCATCACAAAAAAAAAATTTATTATTTTCAACAGTTACAGAAATAATATTTTTGACTTCGATACTAACTTTTTCAAGTAATATTTCAGGACAGGAAGTATTTAAATATATTTCAAGTGTCGACCATATTGATCAAAAGTTATGGCTTAAACAGTATGACAGGGCTTTTGACCCGACAGGTATTGTTATTCAAAAAAATGAATATCATGCCCTATCGATTGCAGGGTTTGGAATAATGAGTTATGAAAATTTTATTATTTCAGGCGATTCTGTTTATTATAAACATGCCATAAACCAATACAAATATTTTTGCGATAGTTCAAAAGTAGATTATATCGACGGCTTCAAGGGAATGGGACTCCCGTACCATTTTAAATTCACAGATTTAAAAGCACCTTGGTATTCAGGAATGACACAAGGTGTAGCGATTTCGTTCCTGTTGCGTTACTACAAACTTACCGGTGATAAAGATGCATTAAAAAAGGTGCAACAACTTGCTTATTTCATGTTGCGCCCTGTTAGAACTGGAGGGACAATAGGGAAAACACCGGAGGGTTATACATTTATTGAAGAATATCCAAAATCGAAAACCAATCCACAGGTGCTAAACGGATTTATAAACGGATTAATTGGAATCAGGGAATACATGAATTTTTTCCCGGGCGACACATTGGCCAATAAGATTCATGATGAATGTTATGATGCCATGATAAATACTTTTAAGGAATACGATTTACCATCGAATTGGACCACTTACAACAGGCGGAAGAAAAGTATTTCAAACTTTTACATACGTTATCAAATTACGGAGCTGGAATTTTTAAATGTAATATACAATGATTACCGGCTTGTAAAACAAATGATGTTGTGGTCGTATTTTGCATTTAATAAATTGGAAAGAAATTTAACCGATTACAAATATCCACTTTATCAATATGCTGTACCTTTTTATATAGAAAAGGATGTAATTTCAAGTAAGCTCATAAATTTTGAAAAATCACAAAAGTCAACAGGTGACTATTCTGTTTTATTAAATTCAAAAATATCCGGTAATCAGTTGAAGCACAAAAAGTCCTATCAATTAAACTTGAAAGATTCAGTATATTCATGTCATATTTACTTCAACAAAAACATTGAATCTTCAAACTGGAAATTTAAACCTAATGGTCTGCTTTGTTCTTTCGATTCCTTAAAAGTTGAAATTGATTCAAATAAAATGATTGTTAATTCCAACGTAAAAATAAATAGTTTTGGATTAGAATTTTCTGACAAACATGCTAAAAAATTAAATATCAAGGATGTACAAATTTACCAACCTTACCAATTTGAAACACCAAGATTTGGATTTTACAACTTCAGGGAAATTCTGGAACTTCATGCAGATTCGCTTTATCAAATTGAAATCGAAGGGGATTTTTTAGATGAAACCATAATTTTTTACCGTTATGCAGAAAATTTAAAAATGATAAAAAATGCCAAATATGAAATAACAAACACCTTTAGTTTAAGGCACCCCTTCTTTACCCCTGGCAAAACAGGAGTTTATCAATTCTTTCTTTCATCGCCAATGATTAAAGGCTATTGGCTGACAAAACCAACTATTAAACCAATAAAAAATAAACTATCTGAGCAATATTCAATATTATGATCATAAAAATCAAAGTGAATTCACTGATAAATTACAGCCATAATTCCAGGTAGTTTGTTATTTACACTTTTTTGACAACCTCAATGCAATTTGAACTATTCATATTTTAAATTTGGGTGCGAATTAAATGCACCGACAGAAAGGTTATCTTTGCAAAAAATTAAAATTAATGGATTCTTCATCAAAATATTTCCCGCGTTTACAGGAGATCAACCGTGCAAAAATCAATCTGAATGGGGTAATTACGCAAACACCACTTCAAAAAAATATAAACCTTTCCGATCAATTTGGTGCAAACATCCTGCTCAAACGTGAAGATTTGCAGATTGTACGTTCCTATAAATTACGTGGTGCATACAATAAAATCGCACATTTAACTACTGAGGAATTAAAAAACGGGGTGGTTTGTGCAAGTGCCGGAAATCATGCACAAGGAGTTGCATATTCTTGTCAAAAACTGGGTATTAAAGGCAAAATATACATGCCCACCACTACTCCGTTGCAAAAAATAAAGCAGGTAAAAATGTTTGGGAAAGAGTATGTTGAAATAGTTTTAACAGGTGATACATTTGATGACGCACAAAATTCAGCGCTTGAAGATTCAAAAATGACCGGCATGGCTTTTATCCATCCGTTTGATGACCCACAGATAATTGAAGGTCAGGCAACTGTTGCGCTCGAAATTTTACAGGACACCAAAGAACACATTGATTTTGTGTTTATTCCCATAGGAGGTGGCGGACTGATTGCCGGAATGGGTGCATATTTTAAACAAGTTAGTCCGCAAACCAAAATAATTGGCGTTGAACCTGCAGGGGCGGCTTCTATGCAAAAATCCCTTGAAGCCGGAAAGGTTCTTGAGTTAAAAAATATCGACAAATTTGTTGATGGTGCCGCAGTGCAAAAAGTTGGAGAATATACATTCGAAATCTGTAAACTGGTTGTTGACCATATTATTACAGTTCCCGAAGGGCGGATTTGTACAAAAATCCTTGATCTGTATAACCAGGATGCGATTGTTTTGGAACCGGCCGGAGCTTTATCAATTGCGGCTTTGGATTTTTATAAAGATGAAATTAAAGGAAAAAACGTGGTTTGCGTTGTCAGTGGCAGCAACAATGATATTACCCGCACTGAAGAAATCAAAGAACGTTCACTTTTATATGAAGGCCTGAAACACTATTTCATCGTTCGTTTTCCGCAGCGGGCAGGTGCTTTAAGTACTTTTGTTGACGTAGTTTTGGGACCAACCGATGACATTACCCATTTTCAATATTCAAAAAAAACAAACCGGGAAAAGGGGCCGGCAGTTATCGGAATTGAAATAAGAAATAAAGAAGATTTCCATGGCTTGGTACAACGAATGGAAGAAAATGGATTCATTTATGAATACCTGAACGAAAACGAAAATCTATTCCAGGTTTTAATATAAAATTCCAGTTGAAAACAAGCAAAACAATATTATTCATCATTTACATTGGATTTACATTCAATTCATTCTCACAACCTTTCAGGTATCAAAACCCTGTTTTTAGTCAGGTTGATACGTTAAAGAACATTGAGTTTGCAACTGCTGACTGGCTAAACAATCCAATCGGAATACTTGCGGATAAAAACATTCACGATGGTGAAAATAAGACCATAAACAAACCGCTTTTCATGGACATTTTTATGCCGAAAGGCGATACATTAAAAAAACGTCCGGCAATTATTTTTGCTCATGGCGGTGCTTTTTTAACAGGAACCCGCCACAATGACGACATGGTTGCATTTTGTGATTCGTTTGCACGCCGTGGTTACGTTACCGCTACAATAGACTATCGCCTGGGAATGGGAGCAACAGTTACAAGTATTTTTGGAATTCCAATTGGATTGAAACTGGACGACAAAAATGTTTACCGAACTGTTTATCGTGCAGTGCAGGACTGTCGCGCAGCTATACGTTTTTTGAAACACAATGCTCAAAATTTTTCCATCGATACAACAAAAATTTACCTCGTTGGCAGCAGTGCCGGCGGAATTTTAAGTTTGCAGACTTTATATCTCGATAAAAAATTTGAAGTTTCATCAAATGCATTTCTACCACCAACTTTGGGGAATTTAGATTCAGTTGGTATTCAGGGATATGGCTCGAAACCTGATGCTGCAGTTTCGCTTTGGGGGGCAATTGAAAGCACAGAAATAATTGAAAATGAACACACTCCAGTATTTTTGGTACACGGGACCGACGATGACATTGTACCTTTCAGAAAAGGGATTCCACTTTCAGGAATTGTTCCAGATAACCCGGCGATAAGTTTTACAATATCTGAAACTTATGGCAGCTTTTGTATTGACACAGCACTCAATAACCGCAATGTTATGCACCAAACCTATTTTGTTGAAGGCAGAAAACATGAGTTTTATGGAGTTGACACCGGTGAATTTTATCCCGAAGGTCCTAACGAATACTGGGATACAATACAATGGAAAATAAGCGAATTCCTGTTTCATCAGTTACAACCAAAGGCTGATTTTGAATTTAATATAGAAAATTTGACTGCACATTTCATGAATACATCATCAGAAATTGATAATGTAATTTGGGATTTTGGAGATGGAACTACAGGAAATGGAAATGAAGTGGCACACACTTATTTAGAACCCGGTAATTACTTTGTGCATCTTGCAGTTTTTAATAGAAATCTCGCTTGCGATACAATCACAAAACAGATTGTTGCAGGTACCACTTCATTGGATGAAAACAACATATTTGCCGAAGTAAAAATCTATCCCAATCCTGCCAAAACGTTTCTTAATTTTGAAGGTGTGGAAAAACCATTTGATATCAGGATTTTCAATTTAGATGGAAAGATTATTTTTTTCCGGATAAATATGGATGGCAATCACATAAATATCAATGAATTAAGTGAAGGATTTTATGTAATGGAAATCAAAATAAACGAAAGAAAAGTTTATCGTAAATTTTTGAAGGTAGAATAACTTGCCTGTGATTTATCAAACACAATTTACTTCACGTTCCAACTCCACTCCAAATTTTTCAAAAACTGAATTTTTTATTTTTTCTGAAAAATCATAAATCTGTTGCCCGCTGGAATTGCCATAGTTGACCAAAACCAAAGCCTGTTTTTCGTGAACACCAACATCGCCTTCACGAACTCCTTTCCATCCGGCTTTTTCAATTAACCAACCTGCCGCAAGTTTCGCCAGCCCGGGTTTTGTCGGATAAAGCAGGCATGTTATCATATTGAGTCTTCAACTTTTCGGCAAATTCAATATCAACTTCCGGATTTTTGAAAAAACTTCCTGCATTTCCCAAATCCTTTACATCGGGTAGTTTGGATTGCCTGATTTCGATAACTGCATCCCTGACCGAGTGCAGATTAACTTCGCCCTTTTCTTTTGCTTTTTCTTCAACCTGACCGTAATTCAAAACAAATTCAGGAAACTTTTCGAGCCTGAAAACAACCGATGTAATGACAAAAATATTTTTCAATTTACTTTTAAAAATGCTGTTGCGGTAAGCAAATTCGCACTGTTCAGCGGTAAACTCAACAAGCATTTTTTTCGATAAATTGAAACCTTTTACTTTTTCAACCACATTGCCAACTTCCTGACCGTAAGCGCCAATATTTTGCACAGGAGCCGCCCCAACTGAACCGGGAATTAAAGAAAGGTTTTCAATTCCACCCAACTGAAAGTCAACCGCATATTGCACAAATTCGTCCCAAACTTCGCCAGCTCCAACTTCCAACCAAATATTTTGCCTGTCTTCTTTTACAACCTGAATCCCCGGGAGGTTTGGATGAATTACCAACCCGTCAAAATCGTTCATAAATAAAATATTGCTACCCTCACCCGTAATCAGGATTTTTTCTTCCCTGATGCTTTCATTGGAATTCAGAAAAACCGACAAATCTTCAACATCGGTAAATTCGAAAAAATATTTTGCCCGTGGCTTCAATCCCAAAGGTGTTATGCTGTTTTAAAGAGTAATTTTCTGAAAAGCGGATCATTCTGTAAAATTTTGTGCAAAGATAGTTGAAGGATTGAATTTTGATTGCAGAAAAAATGGGACACGGAGTTTCCAACTCCGATTCTTGATACAGGGTAGTTTCCGGATGCCGGATTTCCTTTTTGTCCTCCAACTTCGGGGGAGTTAGAGGATTGAATTTTGGATAAAGAAAAAATGGGACACGGAGTTTCCAACTCCGATTCTTTATGCAGGGTAGTTACCGGATGCCGGATTTCCTTTTTGTCCTCCAACTCCGGGGAGTTAGAGGGGCTTGCTTCATTCCTCAACAAAATACCTCAATTGATCAAGCATGATTGGAACATCTTCTTTTTCAACACCCTGATCCAATAAATGGTGTAAATCCTCATCGAAAACCTCAAAAAATTCCTTTTCAGAAAAGTAATTTGTTGATATTGATTTTTTGTAATAGTCGAGTGCAGCTTTGCGGTTTCCCATGCTCCACTGAACGTGGCCCATATTCATTAAATCGTGTTTGCCCGGTTCATCGTCTATCAATTGCTGAAAATATTTTGCTGCCTGTTCCTTTTTGCCTGTTACAAAAGAACACCAACCAAGCGGCCGCCAGACTTTCTTGTTACCGGGAGATAAATATTCAACTTTAAAATAACACTTTAATGCTTCTTCAAATTGCTCCAGTTCCAAATAACAGTGACCGATGTTCAAATGGGTATTCAAATCCTTATCGTTCAATTTCTCTGCTTCAAGATAATATTCCAAAGCCTTTTGAGGTTGTTTCATATTACGGTAGCACAGTGCGATCTTCTTGTAATTCCACAATTGGTTCAGACCGAATAATTCAGCTTTTTTATAGGCTTCAAGCGCTTTTTCATATTCACCTGATTTCTGGAAACAAAAACCTAATTTTTGATATAGTTCTCCATTTTTCTCCTCAGTCAACAACATTTCAAAAATCTCGGCTGCCTCATCAAAATAATTCTTTTTGAAATAGTACTCGCCAATATTTCTGAGCATTTTTTCATCTTCTTTTAAAATATCGTCGAACGAATTTTTGTTATGAAAATCGAACCGCCACTGAAAAATATCTTCAAAATCAAGTCGGCGCGGGTGGAGTTTGTAAAACCTGTACAAATCCTGGATATACTGGTTTGATATAAAACCAGCTTTCCTTCCCGGGTCGGTAAGCTCCTCATCTTTTTGCAATTCGTTAAATTGTTCCATTTCGGCGTTCATCCCTTGTGACATAAACTCGCGGTTTTCTTTGGGCAGATTTTCAATGCTGAAACAAAAGGAATATTTATCGGAATTACACAATATGGGCGCTTTATTTATAGAGTCAACAAACCAGCGGTAGGTTTCATCTTTACTTTCGGCCATATCGGCAATTTGTGGATTTTGAATAAAGAATGGAACAAACCAATTGGTAAATTCTGCAAAAAACGGGTACATTTTCAACATGGCAAAAGAGCCCATAAAAACGTCGGCGCCTTCCATTTGCAGTTCCGAAAACTCTTCCATTTTGTCCATTAAACCCGGTGAATCTTTAAAAATCTCCTGCCATTCGGGATTTTTATCATCATCCAAACCCTCGCCCATTAATCCTTCCAGATTGATTTTATCTTTTAAATTTGGACTGATCCGAATCATTTCCGGAATTATTTCGTCCTTTATTTTTTTCTGGATTTTCTCTGTTTCCCTGCTGCGGATTAACTGAATTATTACAAGTTCAAGGTTTTTCTTAAAGCCGGGATTTTCGTTCAAAATCTGCAATCGACTGGTTAGTGAAGTGTAAAATGGCATCCTCGAATCATATTTATAAAAACTCATAAGCAAACCCACCAATGCGCGCTGTGTCAATTCAGGATTTTGCATATTGTAAATATCAAAAAGAATGGCAAACTTCTTTTTGTCGAAATATCTTTGAAGACTTAAAATAATGGCCGAAACAATAAAAGATTTGTAGGCATCCTGAATTAATTCGCTGGCATAAAGCTGCTGCAGGAAATCAACTTCTTCATCAGAATATTTATCTCTTAACCAAAAATGGTTAAACAGAGCAATCATATTTTGTTGATGATTTTTCGATTCTTCGAGTTTGCTTTCAGTTTTTACTTCCACATCTTTTGCAAGCGAAACAAGTTCTTCATGCAAATAATATTCTTCTAAAAGTTGCAGATAAGTGCTAAAATCGGGTTTAATCAAGTTTTGGTCCGATCGTTTACGCTCATATTCAATTGATGATGAAATTTTTAAACGTGCAGCATTGTACACAACATCAGCCAGCTCATAAACCGAAACAATTAATTTTCTATAAATCTTTTGGCGCTCAGGATCCTTGATTCCTTCAACCGTATATTTCAGCATATAACTGTAGGTCTTTTCGAGGTTGCGCCATTCGTCAAGATATATCAACAAATTGTTTTCTGATATCCATTTTTCAAGTAAATCGAATGCCGGTTTTAATTTCCGATCTGCCAGGTTTTGGCAAATTTCGCTGTATTTTATTTTTAGTTCCTTGTCAATCATTTTTCTTACTATTCATTCAAAATTAAGGTAAAACCTTTTTGCATCAAAAAACTATCCAAGGTTTTAATTCGGTTATTTTGGCTGAAAAATGGATTTGTTGACTGACAGATTTTGATGGCGTAACATTACATTTTCCTTTCAACCACAAAGAAAAACGAATATTATGAGTTACGCATTTGGCCTTTTGTAATGTCCCCGGTATGGCCGTGCCAATAATTTTGCTGCTTCTTTGTTGTTGATGACTGTCTGAGATTTTGCGTCCCAGTCCACTTTACTGTTGGTGTAATAAGAAGCCATTGCCAATTGCACTGTGGCCGTTGACTGGAATGCATCCTCAATTTTACAAGCCAGCAGGTTTTTGTTTTTAGCTTTTACAGCATCCAAAAAGTTGGCAACATGGTTTTCCTGCATTTCCGGGTGTTTGAATTTCCATTTCCTCCTGTTGCTGGTTTTTGCCGTTTGGCGTTAAAATCAATTTATTGTCAGAGGCAAAAAGAGTCCCGTTCTCACCATAAAAGAAAATACCATTGTTGAACTGCGTGTTTAGGTCGCCCGTTCCCCAGAGCCGATGTTGCCAAATTACAGGGCAACCTTCAAAATTCATCGTTGCATTTAGTGTGTCGGGTGTGGTGATTTTACCGTTCAGGATATTTAAACTGCCGTTAGTTTCGAAAGAAGTTGGCATTCCGAAATTCATGATTTTTCGGATAATGTCGATATGGTGGATTCCCCAATCAACCAGATGACCGTTTCCGTATTCTTTTTCCAAACGCCAGGCTTTGTGACCGATAATGGGGCGGTATTCGAGTTTTGGCGCCGGACCGCACCATGTTTCCCAATCGAGTGATGCAGGAGGCGCTTGAATTGTCGCATCAGCAAGTACAGGATTGTAATGAATTTGCGCACCTATCTGGTGAACTTTGCCAATTTTGTCCGCTTCAATCATTTCCTTTGCCTTTGCAAAAGCCTGGCTTTGTCTGCGTTGAAATCCTATTTGAACAATATTCCCGGCTTTTTGCGCCGCTTTTACCATTGCCTTTCCTTCTTCAATGTCGTAGGCCAGCGGTTTTTCGCAGTAAATATCCAATCCCTTTTCGCAGGCAGCAATAAAATGCAGGGCATGCCAGTGAGGAACTGAACCAATAAATACTGCTTCCAAGCCTTTCAATATCAAGCAAATCGTTATAATCTTTAAACTCTTTTGGACGGCTTCCCTGAATCGATTCAAGTTTGTCGGCACTGCTTTTTAAATGTTCTGTATCAATGTCGCAAACTGCAATTACTTCAACACCACCAACTTTTAAAGCTGCTTCGGTGATTACCATTCCATACCAGCCCGCGCCCAATCAAACCGATTTTCAATTTTCGTTTTGTGCAAAAGCAGGTATATTGAAGGCAGTTACCAAACCTGCCGTGGCTATCGATGATTTTTGAATGAACGATCTTCTTTCCATGATTATTGATTTAGATTAAGGTTCTAAAATAGTAAAATTTTGGTTTCAGAAAAAAGAACAAACCACATAGGCACATAAGGGCATATAGAATAAAACTTATACTAATTCAGGCAAAGAAATTATTTGCCATTTAAAATCGCCAAAACCAGGTCCCTTGTAAGCGACTTTCCTTTTGCCCGTGTTCGGATTTCATCAAAATAAAACCTGAAATCGCAACCCGATTTCCAGCGACTGCAGCCATAAGCTGTTTTCCCTTTGATAATTGTACCAGTTTTACACTTTGGACAAGGCGGCATGCTTTCCGATTTTTTGGGTGTTTCATCAACCGATTTTTCAAATTCAATTTCAAACGTTGAAGTGAGTTTTAATAGGCCTTCCACTTTTTTATCATTCAAAATAAAACCACTAATTTTTGTTGTTTCCTTTTTAGCGATGAGCCGATGTAATTGTGTTTCAGTAAGCCTTTTATCCATAAATACATATGGCAACCTAAAACTACACCCTTGTTTCCACTCGCTGCAACCGTATGCATTATTGCCCTTTATGAGATTTCCCTTGCCACATTTCGGACATTTTGTACCTACCAGTTCAGTTGTTACTGATGCTTTTTTCGCTTTCGATTTATTTGCTTTTTTATGTTCTTCATGAAAAATGGCCACCATTTTGGGTTTTCCGGTTTCTGAACGAACCTCATGAACCAGGTCGTGTACCATTTTCTTCATGTTGAAAATAAATTGATTGACACTAAATTCACCCTGCTCTATTTCCTTTAACTGCTTTTCCCACTGCCCCGTTAATTCAGCAGATTTAAGTAGTTCGTTTTGGATGGTATCAATCAATTGTATTCCCATTTCAGTAGGAATTACAAGTTTTTTGGAGCGTTGTGTATATTTTCGTTTAAACAAAGTTTCGATAATGGCTGCACGTGTTGATGGGCGCCCGATTCCGTTGGCTTTCATCAATTCACGCAGTTCCTCGTCATCTACCTGTTTTCCTGCAGTTTCCATGGCACGAAGCAGTGAAGCTTCAGTATAATTGTTTGGCGGTTTTGTTGCTTTTTCAAGAAACGACGGTTCATGCGGGCCATGTTCGCCTTTTGCAAAAGCAGGAAGAATGGCTTCTTCATCTTTCTCTTTGTTTTCGTCTTCCTCTTCGCTTTTGCTTTCCTTTTGAAAAAGAATACGCCAGCCTTCTTTTAAAATTTCCTTTCCATTGGCAACAAAACCAACCCCTTCAACCTGAGCGCTTACCTGTGTTTTGGCGACTTCGCAATCGGGATAAAAAACGGCGATAAACCTGCGGGTAATAATATCATACACTTTTTGTTCGTCCCCACCCAAAAGTCTTTTTTCACCTGTTGGTATAATTGCATGGTGGTCGGTTACTTTTTTGTCGTTAAAAACTTTTGTCGATTTTCGGATTTTTCCTTCCAAAAGCGACTGTGTGTATGTTGAATAATCAGTTAGTCCTTTAAGAATCCCGGGAATTTTCGGATACATATCATTAGGCAAAAAAGTAGTGTCAACACGGGGGTAAGTAACCACTTTCATTTCGTAAAGGCGCTGCACGGTTTTTAAAGTCTCTTCTGCAGTAAAACCAAACTTGTTGTTGCAAAATACCTGAAGTCCGGTCAAATCGAACAGTTTTGGCGCGTATTCTTTCCCTTCCTTCTTTTCGATATCGGTTATAAAAAGGTCTTTCCCTGTAATCAGCGCAAGCAGTTTTTCGCCATCTTCCTTTGCAAAAAATTTACCTGTTGTATTGTTGAAAGTTGTTTCGCGATAAATGGTTTGCAGCTCCCAGTAAGGTTTGGGTTCGAAATTTTTGATTTCGTAATAGCGGTTTACCAACATTGCCAAAGTTGGCGTTTGCACCCTGCCAATTGATAAAACCTGTTTGTATGCACCGTATTTCATTGTATAGAGGCGGGTTGCATTCATCCCCAAAAGCCAGTCGCCAATTGCCCGTGAACTTCCGGCATAAAAAAGATTGTCGAAATCGGATGCTGGTTTTAGATTTTGAAATCCTGTGCGAATAGCTTCCGTGGTTAATGATGAAATCCAAAGGCGTTGTACCGGACCTTTATATTTTGCCTGTTTTATCACCCAGCGTTGAATCAGTTCACCCTCCTGACCGGCATCACCACAGTTTATTATCAGAGTAGCTTTTCCAAATAAATCCTTTATTATTTTGAATTGCTTTTTAACTCCGGGGTCGTCCATAAGTTTGGTTTCGAATCGCTCCGGAAGCATGGGCAAAGCGTTTAAATCCCATTGTTTCCATTTCGGGTCATAATCTTCGGGCGGAAAAAGTGTACAAAAATGGCCGAAAGTCCAGGTAACCTGATAGCCATTTCCTTCAAAATATCCGTCTTTTCGTGATTTTGCGCCAATTACTTCAGCAATCTCACGCGCAACACTTGGTTTTTCAGCAATACAAACTTTCATGGTTTAAGAATTGGTGGGAAGTATCAAAAAGGGGAATTTAAGAAATATCCAATATCGAACATTCAATAAGCAATTTTCAATTATTAATAACAGGTAAAATTTCATTGGCGGCAAAGTTCCTGAAAAAAATCGGAATAGTTTTCTCCTCAATTATTTTTTAGCCTGAAAAAGAAAGGAAACCAATATCAAACAAAAATTGTAAAAGATAAAAATTCATCAAATTTAAAAATGAGAACCTGATTAAAGTTTGAATTTGATATATTTGAAAAAGTCTGAATAATATAAAATATCAAATATCTGAATTATGAAAAAAATTATTTCAATTTTAACTGTATTATCCCTTTTTCTGCTTTCCATAAATTTAAATGCTGAAGTAAAGCTGCCCGCTATTTTTGGCGATAACATGGTTTTGCAACAACAAACAGATGCGGCCATTTGGGGACACGCAACTCCAAACAAAACTGTAAAAATCACAACTTCGTGGAATAAAAAAAGTTATTCAGCACAAGCTGATTCCGAGGGAAAATGGAAAATTAAAGTTCAAACCCCTTCAGCGGGTGGTCCTTTTTCTATAAGCATATCAGATGGAAAAGCACTTACACTTAACAATGTTTTAATTGGTGAAGTTTGGGTTTGCTCAGGCCAGTCGAATATGCAAATGACAATGAGCGGTTATCGCAACCAACCTGTTTTGGGTGCCAACGAAGCAATTGCTACTTCTGAAAATGAAAATATCCGGCTAATCACAATTGACCGCGTTAAAAACCTGGAACCACAGGAAGATTTTCCCGGGAAATGGGTGGAATGTACTCCTGAAAATGTTGCAGATTTTAGTGCTGCCGCCTATTTCTTTGGAAAAATGGTTCAACAGGCACTTAATGTACCGGTGGGTTTGATTAGCTCCAGTTGGGGCGGAACCCGTATAGAACCCTGGATGAGCGAAAGCGGAATCAAAAACTTTGATTGGGTAAAAATGCCCGATAAAAATATGAACGGTGACTACAACCAGCAAACTCCGACAGTTCTGTACAATGCAATGATTGCACCAATGGCCGGTTATGCCATAAAAGGTGCACTTTGGTATCAGGGCGAAGCCAACCGCAATGAACCGGTTGAGTATGAAAAACTGTTGCCTGGATTATCGGAAAACTGGATAAACGAATGGGGAATTGGCGATTTCCCGTTTTATTACGTTCAGATTGCACCTTTTAATTATGGTGAAAACGCTTTAAATTCAGCATATATTCGCGAATCCATGTTAAAAGTTTCAACCTTACCAAACCTTGGAATGGCTTGTATTATGGATGCCGGAGAAGAAACATGTATTCACCCTGCCAACAAAAAAGTGGCGGGAGAAAGATTGGCGTATCTGGCACTTGCAAAAACATACGGCAAAAAAGGAATCGAATATTCAGGTCCGGTTTTAAAGGAAATGAAAGTTGACGGGAGCATTGTAAAACTAACTTTTGACCATGCCAAAAATGGATTGACAACTTTTGGCAAGGAACTTAAAAATTTTAAAATAGCCGGAGAAAACAAAAACTTTGTACCGGCACAGGCATTTATAACCAATCAGGGAATTTCAGTTTATGCTCCAAATGTAGAAAAACCTGTTGCTGTTCGTTATGCGTTTGACGATTTTGTTGTTGGCGAACTTTTTAATACAGAAGGGTTGCCCGCATCTTCATTCAGAACGGATGACTGGGAGATGAAGTAGTTCAGAGCTCAGAGTTCAAAGTTCAAAGAAAAAAATACCGCTAAGTCACAATTCCAGTATTTAATGAGATTGTGGTTTAGCGTTTTTTTTGAAAATCTATTTCCATTTCAGCATTTTCTTAACGTTTACCTGAGAACTTAATGGCGCAATTACATGCATAATTTTTCAATAATTACTATTTTGTTAACAACTTATTTAACAAGCGATTAACTTATTTTTTGCATAAAACAACAGAATAATATTAATTTTTTCTATTTTTCGCAATTGACGCAAACCTTTTCAAAACCATTAATAAAAATGAGCAATTTTTTCGATCATTTTGCAAATTATAAAGTTCGCTCGAAGCTTACTTTGTTGAATGTTATATTCCTGTTCAGCCTTATAATACTTGGTTCTGCTGTAAATCTGTTGTTTAAATCGGGCCAAACCATTACAATAATCACCAATGAGCACAGGTTATTTGTTGAAGAACTGGGATTGGGAACCGAATATTTTTATAAATATAAAATCACAGAAAACAAAGAAGAGCTAATACAAGCCATAACTCATTTAAAGAAAGCAAATGAAATAGCTTCAACTTTTGGAAATATCGACAGTTTTTTAAATGTAATGCAGAAAAAAGAATGGCTGCCATACATGTACAAAATTTATGGCAAAGGAGTTGGTTTTGACCAATCAAAAGTTGAATTGATGGGAGATCAAATTATAATTTTTTCTAAAATCAATCCCAAAATGCTTACTGAGTTGATGTTGGTTGCAAGGGATGCTTCGCACTATCTCAATAAAACAATTCAATTGGTCAATTCAGATTTGGCAGTGGCAAACAACAACCAACTAACTGACATTCAAAGTAATTTAACAACAACTAAAAACGTTAGCAATTCTTTTTCAGTGAAATTGTTTGAATTGAACAATTATCTTTTCAACTTATTATTTCTGCTAATTTTTACCCTGGTTATAGTATTGGGTGGAATCGCAACATTTATATCTGTACGGATTTCAAATTCAATTTCCAAACCAATCAATAAGCTGGCTGATAATTTCAAAAAAATTGCTGCCGGCAATCTAAGTACTTCCGTAAGTTTCGATTCAAAAAACGAAATTGGTGATTTATCAAACGCGTTCTTAAAAATCCAGATTGGCCTGCAGGATATAATAACTTATTCAAAAAACATTGCCAAAGGCGATTACAGTACCAGACTTGCACCAAAATCGGCTGATGATGATTTAACTGTTTCTCTAAACAAAATGGCAGACAAACTTGTGGAGATTAAGCTTAAAACTGAAAAGGAAAACTGGATACAAAAAGGGATTAATGGGTTGGACGATGAAATGAGAGGTAATTCGAACGTGCGGTTATTATCAAAAAAAATAATTGGCTATTTAAGTAATTTTATTGGATTTGAGATTGGTGCAATTTACGTTTATGATGAAGTTCCGGAACAACTTGAACTTACAGGCTCGATTGGTTTAAACACGAAAGATTTGCAACAAAAAGTTCAAATTGGTGAGGGTTTAATAGGGAATGCCGCATCCACGGATTCATTGCAAATTTTAAACACAAAAAACAAATATCATCGGATATTTAGTGCTTCCGGAGAAATTATTCCCGAAAAAATATTTTTGTTGCCAATCCATTTCAACAACCACATTCAAGCGGTAATTGAGTTTGCCTCGATAAATGAAGTTTCGGAGAGCAAAATCGAATTTATAAATGTAATTAAGGAAAAAATTGCAGTCAACCTAAATGCATCAATAGTTAGCTACAGAAATGAAGAATTACTGCAAAAAACCCTTGAACAATCAAAAATACTCCATGAAAGGGAAGATGATCTTGTAAAAAATCTGGCCGAAATAAACATCATTCAGAAAAAACTAATACAGGAAAAAGCTTTGCTCGATTCTATGTTGCAAACGATACCCGACTATGTGTATTTTAAAGATTTGAACAGTAAGTTTCTGCGCGTAAGCGAATCGATGGTACATTTATTTGAAGTAAACTCTTCTGATAAGATTATCGGAAAATCTGATTTTGACTTTCATACAAAAGAAAATGCCAAAAAGTTTTTTGAGGAGGAACAAAACATAATCAGGGAAAAGAATGGATTTATTAATGATTTAAGAGAAGGGATTGATGAAAATAATAATCTGTTGTGGACTTCGGTAACCAAATTGCCTATGTTTGATGAAACAGGGCAGTGTATTGGCACATTTGGAATTTCGAAAAATGTTACAGAAATAAAGAAACTTGAAATTGAAATAAAAGGACAGTATGAAAAATTAACTGAGAAACAAAACGAACTCTCAATTTTAAATAATGAACTCAACAATCAGAAAGAAGAATTAAAAAGTATAAACGAGGTGTTAAAAACCCAGGAAGAGGAATTAAAGGTTGCAAACGAGGAACTGGCTGAACAAACAAAAATATTGTCGCGAAGCGAAAAAAGCCTCCAGGTACAACAAGAAGAACTTCAGGTTACAAATGAAGAACTTGAGTTGAAAACAAACGAACTGGAGTTACAAAAAAAGGCCATTACCGACAAAAACAGCTATTTGGTAAAAGCACAAACCGAATTGGAACAAAAGGCAAAAGAGCTTGAGTTAGCCAGTCAGTATAAATCTGAGTTTTTGGCTAATATGTCACACGAATTGCGGACTCCATTAAATAGTCTGCTGATTTTGTCGAAACTTTTACAGAACAACAAGGATGGTAATTTAAATGTTGATCAGGTGAAATCAGCCAGTATTATTTATAAAAGTGGAAAAGATTTGCTAGAACTTATCAATGAAATTCTCGATCTGTCGAAAATTGAAGCAGGGAAAATGAGTTTCGAATTCAACAACATTGCATCGGAAGATATAATGACCGAAATATTGCACAGTTTTAAACCAGTTGCCGAAAGTAAAGGATTGTATTTGGAATTGAACAACGCTGAACTATTCCCAAAAAACATTTATACCGACAAGCAAAGGTTAATTCAAATTATCAGGAACATTCTTTCAAACGCATTCAAATTTACCGTTTCAGGAGGAATTAAAATAAATTTTGGGATTCCTGGTCCAAACAGCATTTTTACCAATGAACAATTAAATAAAAGTAACACATGTTTTATATCGGTTGAAGATACAGGGGTTGGAATACCGGCAAATAAATTTAATGCCATTTTCGAAGCTTTCCAACAAGCCGACGGGAGCATTTCGCGCAAATTTGGCGGCACGGGGCTGGGACTTTCCATTTCAAAGGAATTAATTAGGGTATTGGGTGGTGAAATACAAGTTGAAAGCAAAGAAAATATAGGTTCTGTTTTTACCATTTTCCTCCCGCTCGACAAAAATTTGATTGAGCATGAAAGTAATCCAGGAACTGAAGCAAATTCTAAAAACGATTTAACTGAAGAATTAAATTTGCCTTCAAAAGAAACCAAATCAGTGGAAATAAATGATGCTGACCAACAGCAAATCCCAATATTTATTGAAGATGACAGGGAATCAGGATTAAACAATATAACACTGCTGATTATACATCCTGATAAAGAAAAAGCAAAAGAGTTACTTTTTCATTGCCGGCAGAAAAATTTTAATTCGGTTGTGGGCGGGAATATTAAGGATGGATTGAAACTGGCAGAGAAATATTCGCCCAAGGCAATAATAATTGCAGAAGAAATGTTTTTGCCCGAAGAATATGAAAAGTTAAAGAATAACCGGAGTACCAGCCACATTCCAATTCATCATGTGAGCCGTTTTGACGAAGTTGCTTATGATGATTTTGAGGAATTAAAAACTCCATCGACAGTTAATAAACAAGCACAGCTCAACAACATTCGAGACTTGATAAGCGTTGAATTCAGTCATATTTTAATAGTTGAAGACGACCCGTCAACGCGGCAGGCTTTGCACCTCATTTTAAAAAATAATGATTTAATTTTATATGATGCAAAAACAGGGAATCAAGCATTTGAATTAATTTCAACAAAATCTTTTGATTGTGTGATACTGGATTTGGGCTTGCCTGACTTTTCAGGACTGGAATTGCTTGAAAAATTAAAAGCACAAAATATTCCGCTTCCATATATAATTATTCACACTGCCAGGGAATTAAACAAACTGGAAATTCGTGAATTAACGAAGTTTTCAGAATCAATTGTGATTAAAGGAATTAAATCGGATGACAGATTAATGGATGAAGTTTCAATATTTCTTCATCACATTGAAAATAACCATCTAAAAAAGCCTTTATCCAAAACGCTCAGATTAAATACAACTGTTTTTAAAGGTAAAAAGATATTGCTGGTTGATGATGATATTAGAAATATTTTTGCCCTTGCACAAATACTCGAAGAAAAAGGGATTGAAATTTTTGAGGCTGAAAACGGTGAAGTAGCCATTGAAATATTGAAAAAAAACAAAGATATTGACCTGATACTAATGGACATAATGATGCCGGTGATGGATGGTTATGAAACCATGGAAATTATTAGAAAAAACCCCGAATTACATACTATTCCGATTATTACACTAACTGCCAAAGCAATGAAAGAAGATTATCAGAAAGCTATTGACAGCGGTGCAAATGACTACATCTCCAAACCCCTTGACGTGGACAAACTATTTGAATTGCTAAAAATTTGGTTATTTAATTAAAAGATGGAAAAAGCTAAAATATTAATTGTTGATGACCTTGTTGAGAACCTTATCAGTTTAGAAATGCTGTTAAGTGATTTTTGTGTAACTATCGAAAGGGCAACCTCGGGTGAAGAAGCCTTGCGAAAAACAATAACCGATGATTTTGCACTGGCCATTCTTGATGTTCAAATGCCGGGAATGGACGGATACGAAACACTTTCATTAATGCGTAAAAGGAATAAAACCAAATATCTCCCCGTTATTTTTGTGTCTGCAATTCACCAAAGCGATTTAAACATCATTAAAGGAATTGAAACCGGTGCAGTTGATTTTATTCCCAAACCTATAATTCCGGAAATATTGATAGGAAAAGTGAAAATATTTCTCGATTTACATTTTCAAAAGAAGAAACTGAGCGGTTTGTTAAAACACCTTGAAAGAACAAATAAAGAACTCGAAATTCAGAAAATTAAAGCGGAGGAATCAGCAAAGGCAAAGGCAATTTTCCTTGCAAACATGTCGCATGAAATAAGAACCCCTTTAAATGGAATTATCGGATTCTCTAAAATACTTGAAGAAACAGGATTAACTGAATATCAGCAGGAGTTAACTGAAATCATAGTTTCTTCGGGTGAAAACCTGTTAAATGTAATCAATGACATCCTCGATTTTTCAAAAATAGAATCAGGTCAGGTTAAATTGGAAAACATAGAATTTTCGCTGCTAAAAACCTTAAATACAATAGTTAAACTGCAACGGTTAAATGCCGATAAAAAGGGTATTGAACTTCATTTTAAAATGGAAAAAAATCTGCCGGATACGCTTGTCGGCGATCCTTTCCGTTTAAACCAGGTGATTACCAACCTTGTGAGCAATGCAATAAAATTCACAGAAAAAGGAAGTGTAAAAATCTCGGTAACAAGTATCGAAAATGAAACCGGAAAAATTACTTTATTGTTTAAAGTTACAGACACTGGAATTGGTATTTCAGATGAAGGAAAAGAAAAATTGTTTAAAGAATTCTCTCAGGCTGATGAATCTACCACCCGGAAATTTGGAGGAACCGGTTTGGGACTCGCAATTTCAAACAACCTGATTAAGCTGATGGGAGGTGAAATAGGCGTAAACAGTAAAGTTGGCAAAGGTTCGGAATTTTGGTTTAAACTTACCTATTCATTTACTAACCAAGGCTTGGATAGTGATAAAAACAACAATCCCTTAATAACATCTGAAATACCAAAAAATACAAAAATACTTTATGCCGAGGACAATCTGATAAATCAGAGAATTACTTTAATGCAACTGCAAAAACTCGGTGTATCCTGCGATATTGCCAAAAATGGTTTGGAAGCTTTCGAATTGTATAAAAAGAATGAATACGATTTGATTTTAATGGATGTTCAAATGCCTGAACAAGATGGCATAGAGTGCACAAAAGAAATCAGAAAATTCGAGAAAAATAATAACTTAATACGTTGCATTTATATTGTGGCAGTTACTGCAAACATTGATGCCAGCGACAAACGAAACTGCATTGAAGCCGGAATGAATGATTTCATAAGCAAACCATTTAAGGAAAACGACATTAAGGATAAAATCTTAAATGCTTTAAACGAACAAAAATCAGTATAAAGTATGTCAGTTTATAATCAAGAAAATGCTGATATACTTGACATTGAAATAAATTTGCTTTTACAGGCAGTTTATTTAAAATATGGCTATGATTTTAGCAATTACACAAAAACTCATTTAAAGCGCAGAATACTTCACCGTCTTTTATTGAGTGGGTTAAATACAATAACTGATTTGCAGGAGAAAATTCTTTGGGACAAAGAGTTTTTTATGACATTCCTTCAGGATCTATCCATCAACGTTACAGAAATGTTTCGCGATCCGGAATTTTATTTGAAATTCCGCAATAAAATAATCCCCGAATTGTCAACATACGCCCACATAAAAATCTGGCATGCCGGCTGTTCTACCGGTGAGGAGGTGTATTCACTGGCAATAATTTTGAAAGAGGAAAACATTTTGCACAAAACACAGATATATGCAACCGATTTTAATAAAAGGGTTTTGGAACTGGCAAAAAAAGGCATTTACAGTAAAAAGGATATGGAATTATATTCCCGAAACTACGTTGAATCAGGTGGCAAAGGTCAATTATCAGACTACTACATATCAAAATATGGTTCGATAATTTTTGACAAATCTTTGGTGAAAAATATTGTTTTTGCCGACCACAATCTCGTAACCGATGGGGTTTTTGCCGAAGTGCATCTAATTTTTTGCAGAAATGTTTTGATATACTTCAATAAAACACTTCAAAACAGGGTACTTGGTTTATTCGATTATAGTTTAACAAAAAGGGGAATTTTATGTCTTGGAACAAAGGAAAGCCTCAAATTCACTGAGATTGAAAAGAATTTCGAAGTTATGGATAAAGTAAATAAAATTTATAAAAAATCGCAGGTTAACAATGATTAAAGCCGTTGTAATTGGGGCCTCATATGGTGGTCTGGAAGCAATTAAACTAGTTTTAAATGAACTGCCTTCAAATATGGGAATACCTGTAATTGTTGTTTTACATATCGGCAACAATAACATAAGCACATTTCTGGAATTGTTAAACAGAGACGGAAAGCATTTTGTAAAAGAGGTGGAAGAAGATGAAGCAATAGAGGCAGGTACAATTTATTTTGCACCGCCAAACTACCATTTACAAGTTGAAAATGAGTATTCTTTTAGTCTGTCAACAGCAGAAAAAGTAAACTTTTCGCGTCCTTCAATCGATGTATTATTTGAAACTGCAGCCTGGACATTTAAAAACAGACTTTTGGGAATATTACTTACCGGTTCAAACAGCGATGGAGCTGAGGGACTTAAAACAATTAAGGAATTTGGAGGCACAACCATCGTTGAAAATCCTGAAACTGCCTTTGCTAAAACAATGCCTCTAAGCGGAATAAAAATATCAACCCCCGATTATATTTTAAACCTTGAAGAAATTGCCAAAAAAATAGAAGAATTGACAACTTCATCATTGGCTTCAAACTGAAAGTTCAAAGTACCTAATTCAAATTTAAAATTCTGAACCCAAAACTCTGAACTCTGAACCCTGACCCCTGAACTCTAAACCCTGAACTCTAAACCCTGAACCCTGAACCCTGAACTCTAAACCCTGAACCCTGAACTCTGAACTCTAAACCCTGAACTCTGAACTCTAAACTTTGAACTCTAAACTCTAAACTCTAAACTTCTTATTGCACCCCTTTCACATTCATTTTTAAAGTATAAACACCTTTTCGTGCTGTAACGAAAAGTATATTTCTTTTTTTGCCTCCAAAGCATACATTTGCCGGGCTTTCAGGAAATTCGATTTCTTGGATTAACTCGCCTTTCGGATTATAAACCCAAACTTTCCCTGAAGTGAGGTAAACATTTCCTTCATCATCAATTGTCATCCCATCGCTGCCTTTGGGTGCGAAAAAGGTTTTGTTTGCCAAACTACCATCCGGTTGAATATCATACTTAAAGGTTTCATTTGCCTGAATATCGGCAACATACAATGTTTTTCCATCGGGTGTTCCAATCAAACCATTTGGTGTTTTAAAATCATCAATTACCCGGGTAATTTTACCATCGGTTGACAGATAATAAACTCCCCTCACATCCTGAATTTCCTTGTGTCCCTCTGCCCACCAGTCGCGGTGATAGTAAGGATCAGAAAAATAGATGCCACCATTTGGCGAAACCCACAAATCGTTGGGCGCGTTCAAATGTTTTCCGTCATAACCTGCGTGCACGGGGACAAGTTTTTTGTTTGTCATCAAAATAGGCAATTTGGTTTTTTTCATCGGCGCAGGTAACCAATTGGCCTTTTGCATTAAAAAACATTCCATTGGACCGGCCGGTGCCTTCGAGCCAAAGTGAAATCCCTTTTTTTTCATCCCAAACATAGATTCGGTCGTTGGGTTGGTCGGTAAAATAAACTTTGCCATCGGGCGCAACAGCCGGACCTTCAGTAAATGCAAAATCCGAACCTGCCTTTTCTACTTTGGCATTTTTTGCTATCAACCCTTTTTCGCCTTTTTGGCCAAATGCTGTAAAAGTTGAAAGGGTAATTACAATTAAAATCATCTTTTTCATATTCTTATCAGTTTTGTTTTTTGTAAAAATAGAAATTCCAATGAAATTAAATTATTGGACCAAATCTTTAGTAGAAATCAAAATTGTAATTCATAAAACTCATCCGTAATAATCATGGATTCAATCCCTGTTTTTGGTCATTCAACCTAATAAATTATACCTCCTCAATCTTTCAGCATACTTTTAAATAAAAATCTGAAAAAATGGACTATCTCACTCTTACGGCGCCATGCGGAAAGGATTGTTTCAATTGCCCGCTTTTCACAGGCGAGGAAAATCGCGCCAATCGCGAAGCTTTTCTGAAAAGAAACAACATACCGGAGGACAAGTTTCGTTGTAATGGTTGTCGTCCCAACAATGGATATTGCCCTGGACTTGAAATACTGGGAATTGACAAGCACTGTAAAATGTTTGCTTGTGTTCAGCAGAAAAAGGTGGAATTTTGCTTTGAATGTCATGAATTTCCATGTCTGCGGCTGCAGCCACTTGCTGACCGTGCGGATCGTGTTCCGCATGCATTAAAAATCTTCAACCTTTGCATGATTCAAAAAATGGGTGTTGAAAAATGGGCTACGGAACATGCAAAACAAATTTTCACCGATTATTATACCCGTAAACTGGATTCGTGCATGTAACAAAACTAAAAAATCATGAATACTTATACATTTCCAAATGTTTGGTCCGATAATAATTTTAAACTCCTTTTTAAACCTGCTTTTTTAAGTAATATAAAATGGATGTTCTATTTTCTTCCATTTATGTTTCATGGTTTTAAAATTGCAATTCACTTGCTCCTGTCTTCTCAATACAAAATCTGTTTTTCATTAAATACTAAAACTTTATGAAGCATTTTACCAGCTGATAGGAAGAATTCGAGTAATTTGGTATTAACCAAATCTATAAACATGAAAAGTAATATTTTAATGAATAAAATAGAGGAATTGATAAAGTCTAACGCAGAATTGACTGCTGAAATCGAAAAACTTCAGGTTTCAGAAAAGAGCTTAATAGAAAACCAGCAATTGCTCGACAGTATTCTTGCAAATGCACCAATTGTAGTTTGGAGCATCGACTTAAATGGGATTTTTACATATTCCCAATATAAGGGCGACAGGGGACAATGAAAACGGTAGACAGGATTGGCAAATCGGCACTTAAAATATACAAAGGGACGGAAGTGGAAGTTTTTATTTCCAAAGTTTTAAAAAATGAAATTCAAAACGACATTGTACATCTTGGCGAAATATATTATGACACAAGAGTTTCTGCCATTTACAATGAAAAAGGTGAAAAATCAGGCTATCTCGGAGTTTCAATGGATGTTACTGAGCGGATTAAAACTGAACGCGAGCTGCGGAAATTCAGACTCGCGCTGGATCAGGCGCCGGGAGCAGTATTTATAATGGACAGGAATTCAAATTTTGAATATATCAATCCTCAGTTCACACAAATTTCAGGATATACGGAAAATGATCTGCTGCATAAAAATATCAACGACACACTTTATCGCGGCATTGGCGAAACTCCTGAATCAAGAAAAGAAGTTGTAAAGACACTTTCAGAAGGAAAAAGCTGGCAGGGCGATTTGCTGACTATCAATAAATTCGGAACAAAATATTGGGCGAATACAATTGCAGCCCCCTACAAAAATGAAAATGGCGAAATGGATGGATTTATTGTAATTCAGCAGGATATAACAGATCGTCAAAATATTGAAAAAGCTCTTCGTGACAGTGAAAAAAAATACAAAACCCTTGTTGAAAACTCCCAGGATGGAATTATTATTACTCAGGACGGTAAATTCAAGTTTGCAAACAACGCTATGTGCAGGATGCTGGGATATACTTACAATGAATTTTATAACATGAAAGGCACAGATGTAATTCCTGAAAAAGATCGCGAACAAATTTTAAAAATTCATTCCGATCAGAATGGAAGGCCGCATAGATTCGCTGAATTACCCACTGCAACTGATTTCAAAAAATGGTGAAATTGTAGAAGTTGAAGTTCAGTCATCTACTGTTGAATATGAAGGAAAACCCGCTGCTTTTATGACCTTGCACAATGTAACTGAAAAATTAAAAATGCAGCACACCCTGCTCGAAAGCGAAAAGAAATATCGCGAACTAACCGAAATGCTCCCTCAAACAGTTTATGAATTAGACAGAAACGCGAATGTCATCTTTTTTAATCAAACAGGGTTTAAACAATTTGGCATCGATTATTCAGATTTAGGGTCTTCAGCTTTGGATTTTATCCTGCCTTCGCAACATCAATATTTTAAATCGAACATACAAAAAACCCTTTCCGAAAAGAAATACACATTTGGAAACAAATACACTGCTGTCCGCAAAAACGGGGAAACATTTCCTGCCATTACTTTTGCTGCACCTATTATTAAAGGCGATGATGTGGTTGGAATACGTGGAATTATTCTCGACATGTCAGAATATGAAACCATGGAAAAGGCGCTGCGCGAAAGTGAGGAAAAATACCGTGCTTTAATCGACAATGCAACCGATGGAATTGTGATAACCCAAAATGGCCTCATCAAATTTTGTAATCCTGCCATGTGCGAAATGATGCAGTACCAACTCAGCGAACTGCTTGAAAAACCTTACCTCAATTATGTGATGGAAGAAGACCACCCGGTTATGATAAATTTCCACAAACGCAGAATGGAAGGCGAAAATTTTACAAGCATTTACCGCAGCCGTTTTATTCCAAAAGATGGTAAAATAATTACCATGGAACTAAATGCACGTACCTCGAATTACAATGGCCAACCCGCTGCATTTATTGTTATCAGGAATATTACCGAAAGACTAAAAACCGAAAAAGAATTACAGGTAGCAAAAAATGCCCTGGAAAAACTGAATAAAAGTCTCGAAAAAAGGGTTATTGACAGTACCTATAAATTAACCGAAGCAAATACCCAACTGATTAAATTACAAAAAGAAAATCTGCAATCGCAATTTGAGGTATTGCGTCAACAGGTAAATCCGCATTTTCTTTTTAACAGTTTAAACGTTTTGACCTCTCTTATCAAACTGGAACCTGATTTGGCCGAAAAGTTTACCGAACACCTGTCGAAAGTATATCGTTATGTTTTGGAAAACAAAGATAACTCCCTTGTGAGTCTTCAAACCGAACTCGATTTCCTTGATGCCTATATTTTTTTGTTGAACATTCGGTTTATGGATAAAATTGAAGTGCAAGTTTCAATACCCGAATCGAAAAAGGAAATGTTAATCCTGCCACTTGCCTTGCAATTACTCATTGAAAATGCAATAAAACACAACTCCATGTCGAAGAAAAATCCGCTTAAGATTGAAATATTTATCGATAATAACAATGTATTGAATGTTGAAAACAACCTGCAGGAAAGAGAGTCGCACATGGTTTCAACCGGTGTTGGCCTGAAAAATATTGAACACCGCTACCATTTATTGGAAATGCCCGCACCCGAATTTTTAAAAACCGAAACCAAATTTGTAGCCCGTGTGCCACTGAAATACTGACCCTGTGACTAAGATGACAATCTCCTGTTTTAGTACGGAGAGTTATAAACGCAAAACGATAACGGGCTTTAGCCCAAAACTAAAAGATATTGAAAATGAGAATAGTTATAATTGAAGATGAAATGTATGCAGCCAAACGGCTTGAAAACATGGTGAAGGAATTTGATTCCTCCATTGAAATTGCGGCCTGGCTTGAGTCGGTTAGCGAATCGGTGGAATGGTTTGACACTCATCCTGAACCCGATCTGATTTTCCTTGATATTCACCTGGAAGATGATTTAAGCTTTGCAATTTTTGAGAAAGTAAGTGTTTCGAGTCCAATTGTTTTTACCACTGCCACCGATGAACTGGCAGTAAAAGCGTTTATGACCAAAGGAATCGATTTCCTGCACAAACCTATTGTAAAAAACGAACTCATCAGTATGCTCGAAAAATACCTGAAATCGGGAAGAAACTACAGAAAACCAATTGGTATCGGATTTTTCAGTGACATTTTTGACAACAAATAACAACATCACGCAAAGCCGCAAAGCCGCAATTATACAATATCATTCTTTGCGTCTCCGCGACTTTGCGAGATAAAAAGAAACAATTTTCCTTATGAAAACCATCATTATTGAAGACGAACAACTGGCTGCCCGCAGGCTTGAAAACATGGTAAAATCCATCGATCCCACCATTGAAATTGTGGCAAAACTCGAATCTGTGGAAGACTCGGTGAAGTGGTTTAAAAACAACCCGCACCCCGACCTTATTTTCCTCGACATTCACCTGGAAGATGGTTTAAGTTTCTCCATTTTTGAAAAGGTAAAAGTGAATGTACCCATCATTTTCACAACCGCCTTTGATGAATATGCCATAAAAGCATTCAAGCTAAAAAGTATTGATTACCTGCTAAAACCCATAGTTCAGGACGATTTGGAAAAAGCCATTCATAAATACCGGGAGTGGGGCGAAAAAAATCAGTTGGTTGATTTAAAAGAACTGTACAAACTGATGCATGTGAAAGAAAAGACTTACCGCGACAGGTTTTCGGTGGTTGTGGGCCAAAAATTGAAAAGCATCGATGTAAAAGATATAGCTTATTTTTTCTCAAACAGCGGGATAACTTTTGTGTCGATGATTTCAAAAAGCCAGTATTCGCTCGACCTAAGTCTCGACAACCTCATGGATGAACTCGATCCAAAATTGTTTTTCCGTGTTAACCGGCAGTACCTGGTAAATTTGAATGCTATAGTAAACATTCACATTTTTCCAAAAAGCCGGTTAAAACTGGAGTTAAACCCGCCCGTTCCGGAAGGAGTGTTTGTGAGCCTCGATAAAGTGGTGGAATTTAAAAAGTGGGTTGACGGGAAAGGGAATGAATGAGTGAATGAGTGAATGGGTAAATGAGTGAATGGGTAAATGAGTGAATGGGTGAATGGGTAAATGAGTGAATGGGTAAATGGGTAAATGGAAGAATGCGGGAATGTGGCGATGCAGGAAGGCATGAATACCTTTGCTACGGGAACAATTGAATGAAAATAAAAACAGTATTCATTTTCAAAAAATACAAAAAGATGAAACGTCCTTTTGAAATTTACATCCTTTGTTTTCTTATCCTGTTTATTTCTGCCGGAGCAATTTACGGCGGTGGCAGTCTGATCCTGTCGCCCGATGGTTCGTTGCTGAAAATGGAACAGGCCTGGCACGAAATGCTGCCATTTCCTGATTATCTGATTCCGGGAATAATTTTATTTCTTTTTCTCGGGATTTTCCCGCTGACGGCGCTTGTGGGTTTGTTTGACCGGAAAAACAACAGGTTTCTCAATGCCTTCAACATTTTTAACGATAAATACTGGGGATGGACTTACACACTTTACAGCGGCATTATCAGTGTGATATGGATTGTTGTTCAGCAATTGTTAACCGGTTATTTTATACTGCAACCCATCATCGCCGGCACCGGTATTCTGATTGTTATTTTTTGCCTGACGCCACGGGTTCAAAAATATTTTACAATACAGTTAATTAGCATGAAATAAACTTTTATACCTAAAAAATGAAATTGGAAGATTTTGGATACAACGATAGTCTCGAAAAGTTTAGAGTTGATAATAACTTAAAGGATTTTGAAGTTGGAAGGGTGATTTCGGAACACAAAGAAAGATACATTGTCAAAACTGAAAAGGGCGAACCGGAAGCGGAGATTACAGGGAATTTGCGGTTTTCCGCAGTTAGCCGTGAAGATTTTCCGGCAGTTGGCGATTGGGTTGCACTGATAAATTACGACCCGGATTTCTCCATAATCCACAAAATACTCCCAAGGTTTTCAACAATTAAACGACAGGCTGTCGGTAAATCGGGTGAAGTACAAATAATTGCCACAAATATTGATTTTGCCTTTTTGGTGCAGGCAGCCGACAGGGATTTTAATATCAACCGCTTTGAAAGATACCTCACCATTTGTTACGCGTCGAATGTAAAACCCATAATTGTACTTACAAAAACCGATTTGAGCACAGTTCAAAAAGTTGATGAAACCATTGATGCCATTCACCAGCGGATTAAAAATGTGCAGGTATTTGCCATAAGCAATGAAACACAGGACGGATATGAAGCGCTCAAAAAAATCATCGAAAGAGGGAAAACATATTGTATGCTGGGTTCTTCGGGAGTTGGAAAATCAACACTTGTGAATAATCTTTCGGGCAGGGAAATCATGAAAACTGATACAATCAGCGAAAGCACAAACAAAGGCAGGCACGTTACAAGCCACAGGGAAATCACTTTGCTTGAAAATGGAGGAATTCTTGTCGACAATCCCGGGATGAGGGAAGTTGGAATTGCCGATTCATCCGGCGGGTTGGAAACCACATTCGACAGTATTGCCGGTTTTTCCAAAAATTGCAAATTCAAAGATTGTACCCACACCAATGAAATAGGATGTTCGGTGCTTGAAGCTGTTGAAAATGGCGAAATTGACAGAAACTCTTACGGGAATTATCTGAAAATGGAAAGAGAAAAAGCACATTTTGAGGCTACAGTAACTGAAAAACGAAACCGCGACAAACAATTTGGAAAGATGATGAAAAACTACAAAAAGGACATTGGTAAAAACAAAATCTAAAAACCTTTTTAAAACAATTGAATCTGGCACTTAAAACATATAAAATATGATGTGGCTAAAGCGCGGTAAAACAGCAGTATATTCTATTCGTCCCGTAAACGGGACGGCAATAAAAATAGCACACTACTAAAATTAATGCGTTTTGTTATTGCCGTTCACTTCAGTGAACGGATTAATAAGATGCAATGACAAAGGGGTTTTAACCCCATTATGCACTTGTGCATTTACAGAGTGCCAGAATTTATAAAACTATTTAATACGTTTCACTTAAAAATTATAATCAAATGAAAACCAAAATTATCTTCCTAATCCTTTTTGTTGCAGGGAATGCATCAAATCTCTTTTCCCAAACTGCATTTAACAGGGATACAATTCTTGTTGCAGCGCGTGAAATAATGAAGGAAACAACGTATTGCGGACTTGTTACGGTGGATGCAGAAGGTCAGCCGCAAATACGCACAATGAATCCGTTTCCGGCCAACGATGAATTAATTACATGGTTTGCAACATCACGAAGCAGCACGAAAGTGCGGGAAATTAAAAACAATCCAAAAGTTGCTGTTTATTATTGCGACCATACCGCACCCAAAGGTTATGTTACCATTTCAGGAATTGCTGAAATTATTGACGACAAAGAACTGCTGCAAAAAATGAAACGCGACTACTGGAGCGGAATCCCGAACTGGCAGGACATTTTTGTGCTCATAAAAATTACACCAAAAAAATTAAGTGTAATCAACTACAAACACGGATTAAACAACGACCCGCAAACCTTCAAAGCGCCTTCGGTTGATTTTTAAAAAATGAGAAACATGAATATCAGTGTTAATCGCCCCCAACCCTCTAAACGGGGGTTCGGCAGTAAGTCTAATCAGTGCTTGTGCGGCGAAAGTCACCTTTTGGGGATTTAAGGGTAAAAAACAAAAACCATGACAAGTATAAAAAGCAGTCTGTTTAACCTTATGATGCGCAACAGTTTTTTATTGCGCGGAAAACTGAAAAAGGAAACATTCGATATGAATACCTCCATCGAACTTTTCCGTGAGAACTGCGAGAAAGGCGCTGCCCGGTATGCAAAAATTCCGGCAGGTGTTCAGTGTAAAGAACAAAGTATTGAAGGCATAAAATCGGAATGGCTCATTCCCGCCGGAGCTAATCCGGAAAAGATAATTATGTATGTTCACGGCGGCGGTTATGTTTCGGGTTCGTGCAGCGACCACCGCGGTTTTGTATCGAAATTTGCCCGCTTTACAGGAGTTGCCAACCTTATTTTTGAGTACCGTTTAGCGCCCGAACACAAGTTTCCGGCAGCTTTGAACGATTCGGTGAAAGTGTACAACTGGTTGCTTTCTTCAGGATATAAAGCTGAAAATATTGTCATTGCCGGAGAATCGGCCGGCGGCGGTCTGTGCCTTGCAACCCTGCTGGCTTTAAAGGAAAATAAAATTCAAATGCCCGCAGCAGCAGTTGCCATTTCACCCTGGACCGACTTAACGTGTTCCGGCGATTCGTACAAAACAAAAAACAGCTTTTCACCGGCACCGATTAATTCATGGTTTGTGTTCAGCAAACATTACTGCGGAAATACGCCTGCAACAAATCCTTTGATTTCGCCACTGTTTGGCAATTTGACGGAACTTCCGCCGCTTTTTATCAATTCGGGTGTCAACGATGAATTGTTTGACGACGGAGAAAAGTTTGCAGCAAAAGCAAAAAATGCAGGTGTCGATGTTACGTTTCGGGCCGGCACCGGAATGGTGCATTGTTATCCGTTGCTGGCGCCAATGTTCCCCGAAGCTACATTCGCGATGAATGAAATTGTTGAATTTGTACAAAAACATTTGAAACCGAATTGAAAACTCCTGAATGAAAAACCAGCACAAGTATATTTTTCTTGCATTAACTGGCTTGTTAAATTTCCTGATTCATTTGTTTTCAGGGTACAATTTTGAATACCACCGGGATGAATTACTCTACTTTTCATTCTGTAATCATCTTGATTTCGGTTATTTAACAAGCCCGCCACTGATTGGATTCGTGGCATTTCTTTCGAAAAGTATGTTTGGGTATTCAGTTTTCTCTGTTCGTTTTTTCCCTGCATTATTGAGTGGAATCCTTGTTTTTTTAACTGCAATGATGGCAAAGGAACTTAATGGAAATTTTAAATCACAGCTCATTTCGGCAATCGGAGTTACAGGAACCCTGTTTCTTGTCACCATTTTCGGGGTTTTTACACCCTACTTCCTGGATATATTTTTCTGGACCCTGATTATTTTCCTTATCATCCGTTATATAAATACAAACAATCACAGATTGCTGATTCTGCTGGGTGTAGTAATCGGTATTTCCATTCTGAACAAATACAATGTACTGTTTCTGCTGTTTTCCATTGTGATGGTCACACCCTTTACAAGACACAGGAAAATCTTTTCAAACAAATATTTTTACATGGGATTGTTGCTGGCAGTTTTGCTTGTATTGCCCAATATTATCTGGCAGATGACGCATCATTTTCCTGTCATCAATCACTTGAAGGAATTAAAGGAAAGCCAGCTCAACAATGTTAACCGGGTTGAATTTATTATCGGGCAACTCATCTTTTTATTACCCTTTACCTTTATCATTTTACCGGGTATCGTATTCTTTTTTGTGAAAAAGGAATTTAATGAATTCAGGTTTTTAATCGTTGTTTCAGGAGTTGTCATTTTGCTGCTCATACTATTAAAAGGCAAAAGTTTTTATACCTCTGGATTGTTCCCGTTTTTGCTTGTAACAGGGGCGCTTTTCCTTGAAAAAATAACAGCTAAAAAACTGGTGTTTCTGTCGGCAACAAGTGTTCTGGTTGTATTTTCGGTGCTATTGCTGCCACTGGGTTTGCCTGTATTTAAACCCGCAAAAATGGTACATTATTTCAATATTTTTGCTTCAGCAACAGGTGTCGATTTTTTAAGAAAAGATGAAGATGGCAATTACAGACAATTACCACAGGTGTATGCCGATATGCTTGGTTGGAATGAAATTACCACAAAAACGAATGAAGCCTGGTTGTCGGTAAAAGATAAAAACAGGAGTTTTATTTTTTGTACCAACTATGGTCAGGCAGGCGCAATTAGTGTAATCGGCAAGAAATACAACCTGCCCGAACCCCTTAGTTTTAGTGAATCCTTTCAGTTTTGGCTGCCCAAACAATTTGAAACAGAAATTTCTGAAGTTGTTTATGTAATTGGAACAGATGCAATGGACAGCGGCAATTTCAGGGATATGAACAATTTCTTTGAAACAAGGACAGAAATGGGAGAAGTCAAAAACGCGCTGGCCATTGAATACGGCACCAAAATTTATCTGTTCCAAAACCCCAAATCTGATTTTAATACATTTTGGAAAGAGCAAAT
>CAWDAW010000015.1:0-123202 GCA_963800345.1 uncultured Prolixibacteraceae bacterium
CTGGGAGGGGGCTTTATTTCGGCATCGGATACCCTTCCAGTTTTTTCAGGTTTCTTGCAATTTCTTCTTCCGGATATTCATAATCCTGTAATTGTCCACTCATAAATTTGTTGTAACCTACCAAATCCATCAGTCCATGACCGCTAAAGTTGAAAAGTATAACTTTTTCTTTTCCTTCTTCCTTGGCTTTTAAAGCTTCGCGGATAGTGGCAGCAATGGCATGGTTTGTTTCGGGTGCAGGAATAATACCTTCGGTTTTTGAGAACAATAAACCCGCTTCGAAACATTCGCTTTGGTGGATTGCCTGTGCTTCCATTAATCCATCGCGCAGGGCAGCGCTCACAAGCGGCGCCATTCCGTGGTAGCGCAAACCACCAGCATGAATTGGAGCCGGAACAAAGTTATGCCCCAAACTATACATTGCTAAAAGTGGTGTCATTTGAGCCACATCTCCATTATCATAAATAAAAGGTGCTTTTGTTAAAGTTGGGCAGCTAAATGGCTCGGCACCAATAATCTGAATATTTGCTCCGTGCATTTTTTCGTACATAAACGGGAATGAAATACCCGCAAAGTTACTTCCACCGCCACAACAACCAATTACAATGTCAGGGTTTTTAATGCCTACTTTTGCCAGTTGTTTTTTGGCTTCAAGGCCAATAATTGTTTGGTGCAACATAACATGATTCAGTACCGAACCCAGCGAATAACGCGTTCCTCCGGTTGGGTCGGTAACAGCAGCTTCAACTGCTTCCGAAATGGCAATTCCCAAACTTCCGGGAGTATCAGGAAATTCAGCAAGAATGTTTCGTCCGGCCTGGGTTTCGGTGCTTGGACTGGCAATACAGTTTCCGCCCCATGTTTCCATCATCATTTTCCGGAAAGGTTTTTGGTCGAAACTAACACGAACCATGAAAACCTTACATTCAATACCACCAATCTGGGCACAGGCATACGAAAGGGCTGAACCCCACTGGCCGGCTCCTGTTTCGGTAGTAAGTTTTTTAATACCAAATTGTTTGTTGTACCAGGCTTGCGGAACTGCAGTATTTGGTTTGTGGCTTCCCGCGGGCGAAACACCTTCGTTTTTATAGTAAATTTTTGCAGGTGTACCAAGCGCAGCCTCCAATTCGTAAGCGCGAATCAGCGGACTTGGCCTCCATTGTTTTAAAATATCGCGGATAGGTTCAGGAATATCAATCCATCGTTCCTGGCTTACTTCCTGTTCAATCAGGTTCATTGGAAAAACAGGTGCCAGCATTTCAGGGCCAACCGGATTACCATCGGGCCCAAGCGGCGGATTTAATGGTGATGGCAGATCAGGTGCTAAGTTGTACCATTGTTTTGGCATCTCCGATTCATCGAGAAAAATCTTCTTTATTCTTGTCATGATTTTTGGTATTAATTAATGATTTTAATTATTTTTTGAACTCAATATTTACTTTTTAATTTTTAAAAAAGAAAAAGGGATTTATCGCACACACGCAATAAATCCCTTCTTCCGGCCTTTATAACCACAAGTCAATATGTTGTTCCCGCGCTTCCATTTTCACGTTGCGCCAGCTCCACTCTTTTCCGTATAAAGGCATTTTGTACATATCCCACTTTTGTTCAACACGTAAAACTAATACTATTTTTTTTTCAATCAAATATTTCCAAGCTCTAAACAAAATTCAGAATCGTTCTAATTCTTCTGGTGCTGAACTTGTGAAAAGAAATGGTTTTTAATCGATTTTAACTGAACTATTTTTCTTTTGTTTTTGCCGTTCAACATGAATACCTATTTTTGCAACGTTTTAAATTCAGAACATTTATAATGAATAAACCAATCGTTGTTAGTGGAATCCGCCCGACCGGATATTTACACCTGGGAAATTACTTTGGTGCTGTGCGTAATTTCATCAGAATGCAGGAAGATTTTAACTGTTACTTTTTTATCGCTGATATCCACTCGCTGACTACGCACCCAACTCCCGGAGATTTGCAATCGGGCGTAAAACAGGTACTTGCTGAATATCTGGCTTGTGGAATCGACCCTGAAAAAGCTACAATTTTTATCCAAAGTGATGTTCCTGAGGTTTCGGAATTATACACTTTAATGAATATGAATGCTTATCTGGGCGAATTGGAACGTACAACTTCGTTTAAAGACAAAGCGCGTCAAAATCCTGACAATGTAAATGCCGGATTGTTGACCTACCCGGTTTTAATGGCAGCCGATATTATTATTCATAAAGCGAAATATGTTCCGGTTGGAAAAGACCAGGAACAGAACCTTGAAATGGCAAGGAAA
Organism: uncultured Prolixibacteraceae bacterium; assembly: GCA_963800345.1. GTDB lineage: Bacteria > Bacteroidota > Bacteroidia > Bacteroidales > Prolixibacteraceae > Draconibacterium. The sequence continues at coordinate 2,294 of CAWDAW010000015.1, forward strand.
TTTGCCAAACGATTCAACCATATGTATGGCAAAAAGGTTTTTCCGAAACCAAAACCATTTACCTTCGATGGCGGCGATATGATAAAAGTACCCGGCCTTGACGGCAGTGGGAAAATGGGAAAATCTGAAGGAAATGCAATCAACCTTTTTGAGGATCCGAAATCAATCCGACAGAAAGTTATGCGTGCTGTTACCGATTCGGGCCCAACTGAAATGAACCAGAAAAAATCAGAACCGGTAGAAAATCTTTTCACTTTGCTGAAAATTGTTTCAACACCTGATTCCCTTGCCCACTTCGATACTTTGTACAACAAATGTGAAATCCGTTACGGCGATTTGAAAAAACATTTGGCCGAAGAAATTATTGCATATACTTCACCAATTCGTGAAAGAATTATTGAAATTTTGGAAGATGATTCGTATCTTGCGAAGGTTGCCAGGATGGGTGCTGAAAAGGCACGCGAATCGGCTTCAAAAACACTTCAGGAAGTAAAGGAAGTGATTGGATTCAGAAAACTTTTTTAGTTTTACTATCATACCCCAAGAAAGTATAGCCGGGCTGTTGTCCGGCTTTTTTTTGTTATTTTTAGCATTCATTTGTGAAACAACAATAAGCTAAAACCTATGAAAAAATCAATGCTGATGTTAACATTTTTGTTACTGACGATTGTATTATTTGCGAAATCCGAGAAAATAAAAATATTGATAGTAGATGGTTACAGCAACCACGATTGGCGATATACAACCGAAATACTAAATACACTTTTAGTTAATTCAGGTTTTTGTGAGGTTGATGTTTCAACTGCTCCAACCAACGATTCACCCAATTATAATAACTGGAACCCGGAATTCTCAAAATATGATGTTGTGGTTCAAAATGTAAACAGTTTGGGAAATGGAAATTCATGGCCACAAAAAGTTCAACGGAATTTTGAGAACTATATGAAAAATGGCGGTGGAATGTATGTTTTTCATTCGGCAAATAATTCGTTTCCGGAATGGATGGAATACAACAAGATGATTGGTTTGGGCTGGCGTAAAGCAAACCAGGGTGTTGCCATAGAAATTAAAAATGGCAAAATGGTAAAAATTCCTGTGGGTGAAGGAAAAGACACAAGTCATGGACCCCGGGTTGATCTGCTTGTAAATGTTTTGAAAAATCATCCTATTAATGATGGATTTCCTTCAAAATGGCTCACGCCTGATATTGAATTATACACTTACGCGCGCGGTCCGGCTGAAAATATAGAAGTTTTATCATACACCTTTGATGAAAAGACCAATAAAAACTGGCCGGTTGACTGGGTTGTACAATATGGTAAAGGCAGAAGTTTACAATTCAACTTTTGGGCATTTATGGAATGATATAAGAATGCCTCCAGGTATTCAGTGTGTTGGATTTCAAACTACATTTTTAAGGGCAATACAATGGTTGGCTGGTGAGAAAGTTACAGTTAAAGTTCCCGAAAATTTCCCTACAGAAAATGATATGTCTTTAAATCCTTTTGAATTGGTCTATTCCGAAAATGAAGGCTGGGAAAATTTGTTCAATGGCAAAAGCCTGGATGGCTGGGAACTTAAATGTCTACCAAAGGACCGCGAAAAAGTTTTCTGGAAAGTAAAAGATGGTGTTATTGAGTGCAATTCCATTGGGCAACCTGACCATAATTATGTTTGGTTAATGAATGAAAACAACTATGCCGATTTCGATTTGCACCTTGATTTTCAAATTTTCAAATCTTCTGATGGGAACAGTGGAGTTCAGTTTCGCAGTCGGTTTGATGATTCGGAAACCGCCAGGGCAGGTGGCTGGTTAAGCGGTCCACAGGCCGATATTCATCCGCCAGCGCCATTTCGTGCAGGATTGATCTATGATGAAACAGACGGTGTGAACCGATGGATTTATCCTTCGTTGCCAAACTGGAAAATCAGCGAAGCGGATGTCCCTGAATCCGCACTTCAAACCGAATTGGTTTATGCTGACGATGATCGGAGTAACTGGAACACAATGGAAATCGTTTGCGAAGGCATGAAAATCAGAACTTTTGTAAACGGGAAGCTGGTTACAAATTTCGATGCTACAGGTATTCTTGATGATGCAGTTCATAAAGAAAAGAATGCAGGTACTTCCGGACAGATTGCATTGCAGTTACATGCATCCGATGAGTTACTGATTCGTTATAAGGATATTAAAATCAAGTCATATACAAATACTGCCGATAATTTTACATCCAATGCGATTAAGTCGTTAATGGAATGGTACAACCCCGAAACCGGGCTTTGGAATACAACTGGTTGGTGGAATGCGGCCAATGTATTGACAGGAATCATTCGGTATACTGCCGCAACAGGCGACAAAACATACGAATGGGTTATAGAAAATACCTTCTTAAAAACAAAAAAAATTGTGGCACCGGCCAGCCAGGATTATCCGGAACAACGAACAGAAAATTACATCAATGAATACTACGACGACGAAGGCTGGTGGGCGTTGGCATGGGTTGAAGCTTTTGATTTAACCGGCGAACAAAAATACCTGGAAATGGCAAAAACAATTTTCGAAGATATGAAAGGCGGCTGGGATGACCGTTGTGGCGGTGGAATTTTGTGGAAGAAGGGGCTATTATATAAATCTGCCATTTCGAATGAGTTGTTCCTGCTTTTGGCAACCCGACTGGCTTTGCGTGATAGCAACCGCGAATATTACCAAACCTGGGCAAATAACGAATGGAACTGGTTTTCGCAAACGGGAATGATAAACGATTTACCATTGGTTCATGATGGTGTGAAAGAAGATTGCGTGGCAAAAGGCCGGCATTACACATACAACCAGGGTGTAATTCTGGCAGGACTCGTTGATTTATACAAACTCGATGGCAAACAGGAACACATTGATTTGGCGGGCAAAATTGCAACGGCAGCTATTAAAAATATGTCAACCCCGGAAGGAATTTTAAAAGGTCACCCGAAACAGGAAGATGGCGCGGACGGCGTTCAGTTTAAAGGAATTTTTATGCGGCATTTGGGTTACTTATACGAGCAAACAGGGAATCCGGAGTTCAAAGATTACATCATAAAAAATGCTAAATCGATAGAGTATTCAGCGACAGAAAAAGGTGCAAATTTAATCGGTTCTCAATGGGAAGGCCCCTTTGACAAAGCTGATGCGGGACGACAAAGTTCGGCAATTGATGCACTGGTTTCAGCAATTGAGGTAGCAAAATAGATGAATTGGAAACAATTAAAATGTTTATTTGAATTAATATAGTTTAAAGAAACTGCAAAAGCAAAAAATATTGAGATATGCATTTTAAACCCAATTGATTATAAAATATTTGCCGATTACAACATGGTGAACTTTGTGGTTCGAAATTTATTGAGCAACGCAATAAAATTTTCATTTCAAAAAAGTAAAATAGAAATTAGCCAACAATTAAAAGATGATTTTTACATATTTACAATTCAGGATTATGGAATTGGAATGAACAACGAATCAAAGGATAAACTTTTTAAAATTGAAAGTGCCAACTCAATAGCCGGAACTGCAAATGAAAAAGGTACAGGTTTGGGTCTGATTATTTGTAAAGAATTTATTGAAAAAAACGGGGGAAAAATTTGGGTTGAAAGTTTTGAAAACAAGGGTAGCAGCTTCCATTTTAGTTTGCCTGTTATTGATAAAAAGAATACAAAAACCGACAGTTTTCATTATGTTTAAATTCATTTAAAAAATATTTTAACTATGAAAAAATCAATTTATGTCTTGTCAGTACTGATTTTGATTTTCGGGGCTTGCCAATCGCATTTAAATCAAAGTACAGAATCAGCGAAACCAAATATCGTTTACATTCTTGCAGATGACCTGGGTTATGGCGATTTGAGTGTTAACGGTCAAACTCATTTTCAAACCCCAAATATTGATAAAATGGCTGCCGAAGGAATGTTGTTTACCCAACACTACGCCGGCACAACAGTTTGCGCACCTTCCCGGTCTTCGCTTATGACCGGGCTGCACACAGGTCATACGCCAATTCGCGGAAACAAAGAATGGAAGCCCGAAGGTCAGTGGCCAATTCCCGATTCAACTTTTACAATTGCAGAAATGCTGCAACAAGCAGGTTACACAACAGGCGCTTTTGGCAAATGGGGACTTGGTTATGTTGAAACTGAAGGCAGCCCAAACAAGCAAGGTTTCGATGAGTTTTTTGGTTACAACTGTCAAAGATTGGCACATAATTATTACCCGGGTCATTTATGGGATAATAACAAAAAAGTAATTTTGGAGGAAAACAGTGGTGATAAATTTGGGCAATATGCACCTGAATTAATCCATCAGCGCGCACTTCAGTTTATAGAAAAAAATAAGGACAAGCCATTCTTTTTGTATTATCCGAATACTATTCCACATGCTGAATTGCTGCTTCCCGAAGCTAACCTGGCACAATTTCGCGGTAAATTTCTTCCCGAAAATAGCTACAAAGGTGCCGAACCCGGAAGTACAGGATTTCGTGAAGGACCGTATGGAACCCAACCTGAAAGCCATGCAGCGTTTGCCGCAATGGTTACTTTGCTTGATAAACAGGTTGGCGAAGTACTGGCAAAACTGAAAGAACTGGGGTTGGAAAAAAACACGATTGTAATTTTTACTTCCGATAACGGACCACATTTGGAGGGTGGTGCTGACCCTGATTATTTCGATAGCAATGGCCCAATGAAAGGTTACAAACGTGATTTATACGAAGGAGGAATTCGTGAACCCATGATTGCCTGGTGGCCCGGTAAAATTGAAGCCGGTTCAATAAATAATCACATTTCAGCATTTTGGGATGTAATGCCAACTATTGCGGATTTGGTTGGAATTGAAGCTCCCAAAAATATCGATGGTATTTCTTTTTTACCTTCAATGTTAAAAAAGGAAGGACAAAAACAGCATGACTATTTGTATTGGGAATTTCATGAACAGGGTGGGAGAAGAGCTCTTCGCAAAGGCGATTGGAAATTGGTGCAGTACAATGTTTTTGATTCTGAAAAAACCACAACTGAGTTGTACAATTTGACAAATGACATCGGTGAAGAAAATAATGTAGCCGCTGAAAATCCCGAAATCGTAAAAGAGTTACTTGAACTAATGAATTCAGCAAGAACGAATCGGAGGCATTTCCATTTGAAAGTCGTGTAAAATAGTTTTCAAAAAAACCAAATTAAAGTATTGATAACAAAACTTGTATATTTTTACTTTCTGTAAATTGGCTAAAATCCAAGGGTATTTGTTGTCATTTTTGGCTAAAATCCAAGGTAATCTGATATTTGATGGGCTATCAAAAAAACTATATTCACCTCAACGGATAATCCTTATTTTACCAATTTTACTTTCTCAGGTCCCAGTAATTTACCTCAGCTTCGGTTTCGGCAGTAGATTGCTGGAGCCAGTAGGCAGGTGTTACTTTTTTACCTGAAAAGCTTTTCAAACTCCGTTTGTAAACATCGATAACAGGATTAAACAGGATATCAGTGACTCCTATTTTGAATAATCCCTCTACTTTGTCGGGCGCTGTTTTTACTTCGTAATTGTTCAGTTCGAGGAGTTTTTTGAGAAAGTCAATCCTCTCCTGTGTTGCACCGGTTTCAACAACAGTACAACGGATTCCGTCAAACTCTTCAACAATATGTTTTCCTTTATTTAATGGCATTTGATGGTAAATTTAGTTTAAAAATGCTCCGCTGATTTCGCGAATAATTTCGAAAATTCCACTGGCAAAACCAACAGCAAAAATACCGGTTACACAAATTACAAGTGCAACACGCATATAATTTGAACTTCTGAAAGTTACTACCGGGTTGTCGCTTTTCTCGATAAACATGGCGCGGATGACTTTCAAATAGTAGTAAAGCGAAATGGTTGCGTTTAAAACGGCAATCAAAACCAATATAAAATAACCGCTTGAAGCTGCTGAAGTGAACAGGAAAAACTTCCCGAAAAAACCTGCAACCGGTGGAATTCCAGCCAAAGAAAATAATGACAGTGTCATTAACAGACTGAGTTTTGGATTGGTTTTGTATAAACCGTTGTAACCGTCGATAGTTTCCACGCCCGAAGCATTGGAAATAGCTTCAACAACGCCAAATGCGCCAAGGTTGGTAAATACATACACAAGTACAAAATAAACAACTGAAGACATTCCCAAATCGCTGGCTCCCAAAATTCCAAGCAACAGAAATCCGGCTTGTGCAATCGATGAAAAGGCAAGAAATCGTTTTATGTTATTTTGACGTAACGCAAACAGGTTGGCAATTGTCATTGTAAAAACTGCCAAAGTATAAATCAGTGGTTTCCACATTTCGGTAATCGATTTGAAAACAGTAAATAGGATAATCGTAAAAATAAATGAAGCAGCACCTTTCGAAATTACAGAAAGATAGGAAGTTACATTGATTGGCGCTCCTTCATAAACATCGGCAGTCCAGAAATGAAATGGCACAAGTGAAATTTTAAATCCCATTCCACTTACAAAAAAGATAAACCCAAGCGACATCATTGAATTTGAAGAAATGGATTGTGCGATATCAGTAAAGTAAATAGAACCTGTTACCCCATAAATCAATGAAAGTCCAAACAAAAGTACTCCGGAAGACAGCGCTGACGATAAAATCAGTTTGATACCTGCCTCAGCTGAACGGCTTCTTATTTTGTCGAAAGCTGCCAAACCCGCAATTGGTATGGTTGCGGTTTCAATACCGATATAAAAAATAAGAAAATCGCCTGCTGAAATCATAAAGTTCATTCCAATCAGCGTTGCGAGTGTCAGCAGAAAATATTCACTGATTCTGTCGGCATTTTCATCGCGTTTCAGCCAACCTTCTGCTTGAAGGAAAATGATAAAAACCCCGATATTCAGAATATTCTTCATTAAATCAGTGAGCGCAGATGACTGATATGAACCGCCAAACAAAGTTCCTGCCTGGGTAGGAATAAATCCGGTAATTGTAATGATTCCAAAAATCCAGATTGAAAGCGGTATCAGCTTTTTCTTGTTTTTATCGCTTGTGGCAATTTCAGCAATTAATAAAATTATAATTGCGAGTGTGAGCACCAGTTCATGGCGCATGATATAAAATTGTTCGATACTCATAATTCTTGCTTATTCGATTAAAAAGTTACCGCCATTGCCAGTTTTTCAACAATTGGTTTAAGACTGTCGAGAATTGTATTTGACAGCCATAGGGGCGCAATACCAATTCCGGCAATTGCAAGCACCAAGGTTATCATACTCAGTTTTTCGTACCATTTCGCATCGTTCAGGTGCTCAAAATGTGGATTTTTAACAGGACCGAGCAACAGAATTCCCACTACTCGTAAAATATAAACCGCTGTAATTACAATTGATGAAGCAGCAACAATCGTTACTACCCTGTGAAAAATATCGGGGTGTTGAAATGCGCCGACAAAAACTGTCATCTCAGCAACAAATCCACTCAATCCGGGTAATCCAAGAGAAGCCAGACCGGCAATTACATAAATTACCGAAAGAAATGGGATAACTTTCATCAGACCACCCATTTCATTAATGTTCCGGGTGTGTGTGCGTCCGTAAATCATTCCGATTAAAGCAAAGAAAAGTGCTGTCATTAAACCATGCGAAATCATTTGTAAAATTCCACCGTCCATGGCAGTTTCGTTCATCATGAGCAGTGCAAAAAGTACAAGCCCACAATGACTAACCGAAGAATAGGCATTGATATATTTGAGGTCTTTTTGCCAGATTGCACCAAATGCACCGTAAACAACGCTGATACTTGTTAATATGATAAAAATCCAGGCCTGTTCGTGTGCCGCTTCGGGCATTAAAAACATAGCAACACGAAACGCGCCGTAACCTCCAAGTTTCATCAAAACCCCTGCATGCAGCATGGAAACTGCGGTTGGCGCCGAGGCATGACCGTCGGGCGACCAGGTGTGAAATGGAAACAATGCACCAAGAATTCCAAACCCAATAAAAGTAAACGGAAAGAAAAACCGTTGTGCCTCAACCGGAATTTGTATTTTCGAAATTTCGAGAATGTTAAAAGTAAGTGGTCCGCCATCGGGAGCAGAATTAAAATAAATGCCGAAAATACCTACCATTAACAATGCCGAACCTCCCATCAACATTAAAGTTAGTTTCATTGCTGAACTTTCTTTTGGCCCGCTGCCCCAGATTCCGATGAGCAAATACATGGGAATAACTGCGACTTCGTAAAAAAGAAACATGGTAAACAGGTCGAGCGAAATAAAGAACCCGAAAACGCCGGTTGCCAGCAAAATGAGCGAAATAAAGAATTCACGGGTGAGATATTCCATTTCCCACGAAGCAAAAATTCCTGCAAAAACAACAATTCCTGTTAGCATTATCATGGCCACAGCAATACCATCGACACCAATTGTATAATGGATATTTAAACTTGCAAACCATGTGTAATCGGCTACGAACAGCATTTCATCGCTTGCCCCGGCTTTGCGTGCACCGAGATACATAAAAACCAGAACTGCGGCAACAATCAGTTGCACACCCATTCCAATGGCCGATACCATTCGGGTGGTTTTCATATCCTTTGTAAACAGGATGCCAGCCATTGTCAGTACTGGAACTACAATTAGTAATGTGAGTATATTCATATCGAATATTTTATTTTTTATTTCGATTTATATCTTCTTTCAGCATTTCCTCTATTTCGTCCGCCACAACCTTGTCTCTTTTTTCAACTTTCTTCGCGGACGATTCTTTTTTTTCCTTTTCTACCCCGGGGTTGAAACCCCGGGCTATTTATATTTTGCTCCTTTGGAGCTTTAAAATCTGCATTTATTTTTTTTCATTTTTTTAAAGAACTCATTGGGGCCGTTTCTTTGTTTCGTCCGCAATTGGCTTCACGCTTTGTTTGAATTTCCTACGCGGATGATTTTTCTTTTCCCTCTTTTCCCAGGGGTTAAAACCCCGGGCTATTATATTGTCGCTCTTTCAGAGCTTAAAAATTTGCAACCCTTTCTTATCATTCCCCCTTCGGGGGAACGGGAAGGGGGCTGGCCTTCTATATCGTAAAAATCATCACCAATGCCAAAGCCAGCGCACCCGCCACAAACATAAAAGCGTAGTGCTGCAATTGCCCCGACTGCATTCCTTTTATTCTGTATGAAATTTTTTCGGTAACGGTGCCAATTCCAACCATAAAAGCATCCACAATATGCCGGTCGAACCACGCAACCGGCCGTGAAATAAAATTGAAAATGATTTTTTTAGTTACAAACAGATATATTTCATCAAAATAATACTTGTTGTAAGTGGCTGTGTATAATATTCCCAGTTTTTTCGATATTCTTCCCGAAACAAGGCTTTCTTTTTTGTAAAGAATCCATGCCATTGCAATTCCCAGAAGTCCGATTAAAACTGAAGGTATGGCAACTGCCAGATTCATTTCAGTGGCAAAGTGCATTTTATCGGAAGTAACCAAACTGTGGAATGGAATAAATCCGGAGAATATTGATGCAAATGCAAGGATCATTAGCGGAATAGTCATTGTCAGTGGCGATTCGTGCGGAGTATGATGATACTGTCTGTCTTTTCCCCAAAATACTTTGAAATAAAGTCTAAACATGTAAAATGCTGTCAACCCGGCAACAATAAATTCTACTGCAAAAAGCAGTTTATTATGGTGAAGTGCTGCAACAAGAATTTCGTCTTTACTGAAAAATCCTGAAAGTGGCGGCACTCCTGATATTGTTAAACATGCAATTAAGAATGTAATGTGTGTAATTGGCAGATATTTCCGCAAGCCACCCATATCGTACATATAATTTGAATGAACAGCATGAATAATTGAACCGGCTCCAAGGAACAATAAAGCTTTAAACATGGCGTGTGTAAACAGGTGGAACATGGAGGCCATATAACCCAGTCCATCTTCGCCACCATAACCCGAAACTCCGAGAGCGAGCATCATATAACCCAATTGTGAAAGTGTTGAGAAAGCAAGTATTCTTTTAATATCATGTTGTGTAATAGCGATAGTCGCGGCAAACAATGAGGTGAATCCGCCAACGTAAGCAATAATTTCCTGGGTAACAGGAGTTTGAAAATGGATCACAGGAAACATTCGGGCTACCAGAAATACACCGGCAACTACCATCGTTGCAGCATGTATCAAAGCCGAAACCGGGGTTGGACCCTCCATTGCATCAGGTAACCAAATGTGCAACGGAAACATAGCAGATTTACCGGCACCACCAATAAAAATCAAGGTCATGGCCCATGTCATCGCCGAAATACCCATAAAACTCATGGAAGCAGCACTGTTAAAAATCGTGGTTCCAGGTTCATTGAGTTTGCCAAAATCAAATGTTCCGGCAACGTACGAAATAATCAGGATACCGATAAGGAATCCCAAATCAGCAAACCGGGTAACGATAAAAGCTTTTTTCGATGCAGCCACTGCCGAAGGTTTCTGGTAATAAAATCCGATTAAAAGAAATGAACTGACACCTACCAGCTCCCAAAAAATATACATCTGAAAAATGTTGGTAGCAATCACAAGTCCCAGCATCGAAAAAGTAAACAATGACAAAAACGCGTAAAACCGCTGAAAACCCTTTTCGCCGTGCATATAACCAATGCTGTATAAATGTACCATAAATGAAACTGTGGTAACTACAACCAGCATCATCACCGAAATAGGATCAAGCAAAATTCCCATTTTAATTTGCAGTGACTCGTTAAATTTCAGCCATAGTACATCATAAGGAATAATTGTTTGAAATCCTTCAGCATTGTGACTGCCAAAAAAATAAGTAAAAGCTGTAATCAGCGATAAAATCCAGATTGTTCCAAGTCCTGTAGTCCCAACAATTCCGGAAACAATGGGTTTCCATTTCATTCCCAGAAGTCCCGTTATGAGAAACAAGACAAGTGGAATCAGCAGAATCAGTATTGTGTAATTGTACATAAGAAATTATATTTTAACCACATAGGCACATAGTTCACATAGATTTTATTTTATCTATGTGTTTCCTAATGTACCTATGTGCCTATGTGTTTCATTTTAATATTTTTAATCTGTCTCCTAATACCTCAGTTCGTTTACATTTTCAACGTCAATATTCTTCAGTTTCCTGTAAATATTAATTATTAGCGCAATCGCTACAGAAGCCTCAGCAGCGGCAATCCCCACAACGAAAATTGCAAAGAAATGTCCCTGCAACTGGTCGGGGTACAAATACCGGTTGAAAATCACAAAATTGATATTTACCGAATTCAGGATAAGTTCAACTGCCATTAAAATGGTAATCAGGTTGCGGCGGATAATAAAACCGCAAATCCCTATAAAAAACATGATTGTACTGACAATCAAAAAATGTTGTATTGGAATTCCCTGAATCATATTTCTGAATTTTTATTTTTTTCTTTTTTGGCGATAATTATGGCGGCTATCATTGCGGCGAGCAGCAAAATACTGATTAGCTCGAATGGCAAAACATAACCATTCTTCCCGGTGCCAAGCAACTGATTCCCGATATTTTCCATTGTTGCGGGCATTTCGGCAATTGAACTATTTTGAAACGGATATTTAAGAATTGTGGCAATTGTAATTCCGCTTCCAATTACAGCAACACTCACTCCCATAATCAGTTTAACTGTATCGGGGTGTTCAAACAGGTGCGAAATGTGGTGGGTAAGCAGAATACTAAATATGATTAGCACTACAATGCCACCGGCATATAAAGTGAGCTGTACCGCAGCCATAAACTGGTATTTCAAAAGAAAATAAAGTCCGGCAGTGGCCATCAAAACAAAAAGCAGGTAAACAGCAGCGCGAAGAATTCGCCTCGAAGTGATTGTAAGCAGCGAAAAAACAAGGATAACTGCTGAAAACAGATAAAACATGATTACGTTGAAACTCATTTCTTTGCCTCCTTTCTGAGCTTCGAGCCCGGCTGGTTTAATACTTTAGTTAGATGATTACGGTCGAAAACTGCATGTTCGAATTCCTGCCCGAAAGCCAGTGCATCTGAAGGACAAGTTTTCACACACAAGCCACAAAAGGTACACATTGACAGGTGATAAATGTGTTTGTCAATTACCCTTTCCGGTTTTCCTTCGGCGTTGGGGACCCGGTTTGTAATAATTTCGATTGAGCCGTTCGGACAATTCATTTCGCAGATTCCGCAGCCTGTGCAGGCATGCAAATTATTTTCATCATGCGGCATGATGATTTCACCTTTAAACCGTTCTTCCATTTTTAATGTTGCACGGTTTTCAGGATATTGCTGAGTCACAATTTCCCCGGGGCTCACAAAGTATTTTCCTGTAATGCGCATTCCTGCCCAAAGCGATGCAATCGCTTTAAACATTTCGCTAAAATATTTCGATATACTATTCATCAGTTCAAAGTTTCAAGTTGTAAACAGACTTCGACTTCGCTCAGTCTGACTGTCACCCTGAGCGAAGTCGAAGGGTGTTTGAAATATTTTTCTTTAAATTTCATGCTTAACTAAACTCTATTTATTTTCAAAAATGCCAACCCATTAATACAAGGAAGGCGATGAAAACTATATTCACCAAACTTATCGGTAAAAGGTATTTCCATTCGAGGGTAAGTAGCTGGTCGATTCGCAAACGCGGGAAAGTCCATTTAAACCACATGATGATATATATGATGAAAAACGTTTTCAGAAAAAACCAGACAATTGGCGGAACAAAATCCATAATATGATTGAATCCTTCCCAGCTGCCAATATGAAAAGGCATCCAGCCGCCAAGGAAAATGGTTGCAGCAAGTGCGGCAACAATAAACATGTTGATATATTCGGCCAAAAAGAAAAAAGCAAATTTGATTCCCGAATATTCAGTATGAAAACCTGCTGTTAATTCAGATTCAGCTTCGGCCAAATCGAACGGGCCGCGGTTGATTTCAGCAGTACTTGCAACCAAAAAAACTATAAAAGCGATGAATGCAGGAATATGACCTTTAAAAATCCACCAGCCGTTTGCCTGACTTTCAATGATTGTTGAAAGTTGCATACTGCCTGAAAAAACTACAATTGCCAAAAGTGACAGCCCAACTGAAAGCTCGTAACTTACAATTTGTGCTCCACTGCGTATTGCACCAATAATAGAGTATTTGCTGTTGCTGGCCCAGCCGGCAAGCAAAATCCCAACAACTCCCAGCGATGAAACGGCCATGATATAAAACACACCGATATTAAAATCTATGGCTTGCAGCCCTTTTGCAAAAGGTAGCGCTGCCATTGCCATTAAAGAAGCAATTATCACAATAAAAGGCGCCAGGTTAAATAAAAACTTGTCTGACTTGCGAATAGGAATCAACTCTTTTATCAGCAGTTTGATGAGGTCGGCAATGGTTTGTAAAAGTCCCCATTTTCCCACGCGGTTCGGGCCAACCCGGTTTTGCATAATGGCACAAACTTTTCGTTCAAGATAAACAAGGAAAAGCCCAAGCAAAGCAAAGAATAGCAGGAACAGCAACCCAATCAGCACAAGTTCGGTAAAAACAACCCACCCAGCGGACATGAATCCCGAAAGCCATTCGTGAATGGAACTGGTAAGTGTTGAAAAATCGTATAAATTCGATGACATATCTGTATTCATTTATCTGTCAATATCAGGGATTACAAGGTCGAGCGAACCGCTGACAGCAACCAGGTCGGCAATTTTGTATCCTGAAGTTATTTTGTTCATTACAAAAAGGTTACTGAAATTCGGGGTGCGGAATTTAATCCGGTATGGCGTTTTATTTCCGTCGCTAACAATGTAAACAGCAAGTTCGCCACGGGCAGTTTCAACCCTTTGGAAATACTCGCCAACCGGCAGTTTAATAATCGGTTTCATTTTGGCTGTGTAATCGCCTTCCGGAATATTGTCAACCAATTGTTCCAGAATATTCATCGATTCCCACATTTCACGCATCCTCACTTTGTAGCGTGCAAAAGTATCGCCTTCAGTTTCAAGCATTTCATTAAACTGAACTTTGTCGTAAGCACTGTATGGCGAAATTTTGCGGATATCGCAACTCCAGCCAGAGCCTCTTCCCGACGGACCTGTAACCCCATAAGCAATAGCAGTTTCCTTGCTCATCAGTCCAATTCCTTTTGAACGGTTTTGGAAAATTATATTTCCTGTAAGAAGCTGGTCGTATTCAGGTAGTTTTTTGCGGAAATATGTTATGAATTCCTTAATCCTTTTTTGAAAATTAGGATGAACGTCGTGCATTAGTCCACCGGGCATCACAAAACTATGAAGGAGCCTGGAACCAAACGATTCTTCGAATATATCGAGAATCATTTCCCTGTCGCGAAGTCCGTAAAAGAACGTGGTTAAAGCGCCCAAATCCATTCCAAAAGCCGACCACCACAACTGGTGTGAAGCAATCCGGTTTAATTCGGCAAGAATGGTACGAATGTATTTTACCCTTTCCGGAACTTCAACCTGAAGGGCATTTTCAACACACAAACTAACCGCTTCGTTGTTAATGTGAGCCGAAAGATAATCCATTCGGTCGGTGAGGTGAATGATTTGAGGATAGGTAATCGCCTCGCACATTTTTTCAATACCACGGTGAATATATCCGACATGCGGAATCAGGTATTTCACCGTTTCGCCCTGCAAACAAACTTCGAACCTTAAAACTCCGTGGGTTGACGGGTGCTGAGGTCCCATATTGATAATGTAATCCTCGTTTTCGCCAATTATTACGTCTTTGATTATTTCTTCACTCATTGCGCGGATTTTATCGTTCAATAATGTTTACTTCATCGCGGAAATCCTTGCGAAGTGGAAATCCATAATCATCTTCAAGGAACAATCTTCTCAGGTCGGGATGATTTTTATATCTGATACCAAAAAGGTCGAAAACTTCGCGTTCAAAAAATTCACAGGTAGGATATAATCCTGTAAGTGAATCAATTTCAGGGTTTTCCCTTGTCGGCAATTTTTACTTTCAGAACAAGAATATGCCTGAATTCAGTTGAATCGAGATGGTAAACTGCCATAAAATGAGTCCAAAATCAACAGCAGTATGACTAATCAAATAATCGAACTGCTGTTCTTTTATCCGATTTCAGTTTTTCTGTCAATTCAACCAATTGTTCAGCCGGTATTATTGCTTCAGGCAATTGAGTTCCTTCAGGAATTTCTGCTTCAGGAACCAATTCCAGAATAATTTTTGATAATTCTTCTTTGTTTAACATGTGGTTCAGTTTAAAGCAGTTTATCGGTTTTGTCAGGTTTTACGAACGATTCACCTTTAATTTTCCGTTGAAGTTGCATAACACCATAAAGCAGAGCTTCGGGGCGAGGCGGACAACCGGGAATATACACGTCAACAGGAATTACATGGTCAACGCCGCGAACAACAGAATAGGTATTGTAAAAAAACGGACCTCCGGAAACGGCACAAGCACCCATTGCAATCACATATTTTGGATCGGGCATCTGGTCGTAAAGTCGTTTTAAAACCGGCGCCATTTTTTTTACAATTGTTCCGGCAACCACAATAACGTCGGCCTGACGAGGCGAGGCACGATAAACTTCGATACCAAACCGCGCAAAATCATGTCGCGATGCGCCGGCAGCCATCATTTCAATACCACAACAACTTGTCGCAAACGTAAGCGGCCAAACCGAGTTGGAACGGCCCCAGTTGATTAAATTGTCTATTGTTGTCAGGAATGCGTTGTCACCCAAGGTATTCAGAAGTTCCAGCGCTTCATTGTCGCCAAAATCTTCATTTTTCATCGATTTAATTTTTACACCCATTTCAAAGCTCCTTTTTTCCAGGCATACAAAAGGCCAAGCCCAAGTACCGCGAAGAAAATTATGATTTCAATAAATGCTCTTAACCCAATTTGTTTCATCACAACTGCCCACGGAAAAAGAAATACAGTTTCCACATCGAAAATCAGGTAAATAATGGCAAAAAGATAGTATCCCACATTAAACTGAATCCATGCCGGACCTTCAGATGGAATACCACATTCATAAGGTTCAGATTTTACCGGATTAAATGATTTTGGAGCTACAAGGGTCGAGAAAACAATTGCACCCCCAACCAGAACAAGTGCGATAAGGAAAAAGAGAATTAGTGATTGACTCTCCATATATCGGTTTATTTAAATAATTGGATATTTTAAAAAAAACTGGGCAAATGTAATTTTTTAAATTTCACATAAAAGTTAAAAACAGAAAAAGTTGAGTTGGTTGTATCTATTTAAAAACGATACGAATAAGGCTTTTAAAATTAAATTGGTTAATAAAAATTACCGGAGACAACAATTATTTAACTAATGTTTAAAATATTATCAGAGTGGCATTTATAATAAAAGAAAAGCAAATTTCTAAAAAAAACAATGAAAAAAATAAATTGACTTTTCAAAATAGAAAATTTCAGTCTATCCGATTTTTTGTGAAAAAATTTGTTCTATTCAATTTCAACCAATATCGCCATAGAAATTCCTTCAACTTTTACTTCATCAGTTACAATTTCTCCAATTCCCTGCTCATTTATCTCATCACCTTTTGCAATTTGTCTGAATTTGCCTTCAGGAAGTGCAATTAAAGCAGCTTTATTTTGACCATTGAATATCATCATTATTTTTCCCCACTTGTCACCAACCTCATTCCCGTTAATACAATACGATACAATTCCCATTTGATATGATGTGCAGAAATTTAAATTCTTTTGTATCAATTCAGAAGTTTGCATCCGGAATCCCGGGTGGTTTTTGCGCAACTGTATCAGCTTCTTGTAATATTCAAAAACATCAAAAAACTCTTCCTTTCTATCCCAGTGAATTTGGTTAATTGAATCCGGTGATTTATAAGAATTTTCATCGCCATGCTTTGATCGGCAAAATTCAACACCTACTTTTAAAAAAGGTACTCCCTGAGAAGTTAATATTAATGCGCCGGCCAGTTTTACCCTTTTGCGCATGTCAATATCACTTGCTTTTGGCAATGCCAGTTTCAGTTTGTCCCAAAGTGTGAAATTATCATGGCACGTAACATAATTAATGCACTGATTCGGTTGAGCCGCCCAGGGTTTTTTAGAAGTTTCAACATAATCATAAACAATCTGGGGGTGGTAGGTGGCTGCAACAATTCCGAATTTCACAGCTTCTTCACGCAAATCCAGCCCGCTGATAAAACCTTTGCTTTTCATTGAGTTTTGCGTGCCTTTCAAAGCATCACGAAAATCATCATTGAAAGCTGCGATTCCAGGCATTTTTGCCATACTGTGTTTTAGTGCCCTCAAACTGTCGGGCATTGGGGAAACATCTGCTGTCCAACCTTCGCCGTATAAAAGCAAGCCAGGATTCGATTTTTCCAATTCCTGGCGAATTATATTCATGGTTTCCATATCAAAAATCCCCATTAAATCGAACCGAAAACCATCAATATGAAATTCAGTAGCCCAATATTTCAACGAGTCAATAATGAATTTTCGAACCATCAGGCGTTCTGTTGCAATTTCGTTACCACAGCCCGAAGCATTCGAAAAACTTCCATCACTTTTTTGACGATAAAAATAGCCAGGCACAGTTTGGTTAAAAATTGATTCTTTTGCAAAAAAAGTATGATTGTAAACAACGTCGAGAATCACGCCAATTCCATTGTTGTGCAAAGCTTGAACGAGCATTTTAAACTCTTTAATCCGAACTGTGCCATTATATGGATCAGTGGAATAGGAACCTTCCAACGCGTTGTAATGATATGGATCGTAACCCCAATTGTATTTTTCAATTGGCCTTTCTTCATCTATATTAAAAAAATCGTTTACCGGCAATAAATGTACATGGGTGATGCCCAATTCAATAAGGTGCTGCAATCCTGTTGAAATGTTGTTTTTTGTTTTTGTCTCCTTTTCGGTAAAACCCAGATATTTGCCCCGGTTTTGAATGCCGGAACCTTCGTCTATTGAAAAATCGCGCACATGGTTTTCATAAATTATGGCATCGGTAAAATGCTCAAAATGTGGCTTTTTATCCTTATCCCAATTTTCCGGGTTGGTTTTGACGGGATTATATATCATTCCACGTTTGCCATTTATTCCAACACAACGGGCATACATATCCGGCACTTCTGTCAAACTCTCTCCGTCATTCACTTTAAAAGTATAGAATTTCCCTTCGTAATCGCCTTTCAAAATAGTGGACCAAGTTCCGTTACCGCTTGGCTGAAGGTTGGTTTTATGAAATGCATCGCCAAATTCACCGTCTTTGTACAAGCGTAATTCAACAATTTTGGCAGTAGGTGCCCAAATTTTTACAACGGTTTTTTCAGGCGACCAAAAAACGCCTAAATCATCACCCATGTATAAGGGATAAGTTGAAAAATCTATATGATTAAATTTCCAGTTTCGCATTTAAAATTGTATAAGTGTTTTTCGTAAATAAATTGAACTACTTCCCAATCGTTTACCTTTTACATTGAAAATAGTAATTTTTACTTTTGGGTATCTTTTCAATTTTTTGTCATATAAATAAAAATGGTTTAAATCAATATTTATTGTGTGGTTGTAGCCTTTTGACATGAATAGCGGATAAAAAACCCGGTTGTTGGTACCGCTTATCCTGAATTTTCGTTTCAGCCAGAAATTATCGAAAACAAGTAAAGGGCGATCCAAATCAATATCAATCTTTCCGGAGTTTTTAACATTTAAAGTAAGGTAATCGGGATAATACTTACGATCTTTATCGAGTTCAATAATAATTTTTTCACGAGCGAAAAGGGGGCTTTTTTTATTTCCTCGAATCATTAAAACAACAGCAATTATTATAACGACAAATAAAAACAGCAACAACCAAAGTAATTTACCGCCATCGGGGCCAACCTCATTTTGTGCCGAAAGATCTAGCGTTGAGCCTAGTATTATAATAAAAAAGAGATGTTTTTTCATAAATATTAAAACCGATGCAAAAATACAAGAAAATAACCCTTAGCCAACCCAACCAAAAATAATGTTTTGAATTCGATTTTCTTTCCAGTTTAATAAGAACGGTTACTCAAAAAATACAGGAATATTCTCCTATTACAACTTCTTCGACTGAGGTAGCATACAAACTTCAATAGTTATTTTGGATAATTGCTGGCCCGGAGGCTTTCAAACTGCGCCTCACACCTGGATTTGCCTGTATATAAAATTCCCTCGGAAATTAAAGTTCGATACTGGAAAAACATTGTTTAATATTTCACATTTAAAAAATCATAACATTAAAATCAAAAACTTACATAAATGTTTTAAGTTTACACTTTCTTTCAAATAGCTGAAAATGACAGTAAAACCACAAAAATATAACCTTACCGGAACCTATCGCTGCCTGTTCAGTTGTTTAATGTTATAAAAAGTCTCTCCCGTCCTCCCTGCAGGTGAGGAAAAAGAAAATATCCACTTACAGTGATTTCTTCTTCGTTATTACTTATTTCAAATTCATTTTAAAATGAATGCCACAATAATAAAAACCACTAAAATTCCTGAACGTCATGCCGGTGCAGAGGGGAATTTTTACAACTCCGAAAAAAATAGCAAACTGCCCGGAATGAACGACCGTATTCGACGCCTGCGCAAACAAAGTGTCGAAACACAGGAATCGCTTTCAATTGAAAGGGCTTTGATTACCACCCGTTTTTATAAGGAAAACCATGGCAAATATTCCGAACCGGTAATGCGCGCGCTTAATTTTCTCGAAATCTGCAAACAAAAAACCATAACAATAGGTGCCGATGAATTGATTGTTGGAGAACGCGGACCTGCACCAAAATCGGTACCCACTTTTCCCGAACTTACCTGCCACAGTGTTGAAGATTTTCAAGTTCTCAATTCGCGCGACCAGCAGCGTTACACTATTTCGCAGGAGGATATTGATATTTATGAGCGCGAAGTAATTCCTTACTGGAGTGGCAGAACAATGCGGGAACGGATTTTTAGTCACGTACCTGCTGAATGGAAAGCGGCTTACGAAGCCGGCGTTTTTACCGAGTTCATGGAACAACGTGCACCCGGACATACATCGCTTGATGGTAAAATTTACCAAAAAGGAATGCTTGATTTCAAAAAAGAAATTCAATTTCAAATTAACAATCTTGATTTTTTAAATGACCCCGAAGCCACAGAAAAACTTGAAGAACTGCAGGCTATGAATATTTCGTGCGATGCAGTTATCGTTTTTGCTGAACGACATGCTGAATTAGCTGAAAAAATGGCGGCTTCGGAAACCAAAGAAATTCGCAAAAATGAACTTCTGAAAATAGCTGAAGTTTGTCGGTGGGTTCCGGCAAATGTACCCCGGAATTTGTGGGAAGCCATTCAAATGTACTGGTTTGTTCACCTCGGTACAATTACCGAATTAAATGGCTGGGATGCAATGAATCCCGGTCATTTCGACCAGCATTTAACACCATTTTATGAAAAGGAAATCACTGCCGGAACCTTGACCCGCGATGAGGCAAAAGAATTAATAAGTTGTTTCTGGATAAAAGTTAACAACCATCCGGCACCGCCAAAAGTGGGAATTACTGCCCGTGAAAGTGGAACTTTTAATGATTTCACAAATATTAATCTTGGGGGATTGAAACCCGACGGAACCGATGGTGTAAGCGAAGTTTCATATTTAATGCTTGAAATTATTGAAGAACTCCACATTTTGCAACCCGGAAATTCAGTTCATATCAGCAAAAAAACGCCCGATAAATTTCTAAATGCAGCCGGACGTGTAATTCGCCAGGGACATGGTTATCCGTCGGTTTTCAATCCCGATATTTATGTGCAGGAATTTTACGCCAGGGAAAAACAGTTGCAGGATGCACGTGAAGGTGGTTGCAGTGGTTGTATCGAAGTTGGCGCTTTTGGCAAAGAAGCCTATTTGCTGACAGGGTATTTAAACGTTCCCAAAATTCTTGAAATTACCTTGAATAACGGTGTTGACCCGCTCACGGGAAAAGTTGCAGGCATTAAAACCGGCGATCCGCGCACCTTTCAGAATTATGAAGAACTGTATGATGCTTTTCTGAAACAACTAAATTTTGTGGTTGACCAGAAAATCCGGGTAAGCAATTATATAGATAAAATGTTTGCCAAATACGCACCCGCACCTTTTCTTTCAGTAGTTATCGACGATTGCATTTCAAAAGGAAAAGATTATTACAACGGCGGACCACGTTACAATACAAACTATATACAGTGTACAGGTTTGGGCACAGTTACCGACAGTTTTTCGGTATTGAAAAAACACGTTTTTGAAGAAAAGACATTTAGTATGGAAACCTTGCTAAATGCTGTTTCCAAAAATTTTGCAGGTGAAGAAAAACTCCGGCAACGCATTATCAATTACACTTCCTTTTTTGGAAACGATGATGAATTTGCAGATGAAATTGCAGTGCGGGTTTATAATGATTTGCTGGCTGCAATCGATGGAAAACCAAATACAAAAGGTGAAGCGTTTCATCTGAATATGCTTTCAACAACTTGTCATGTTTATTTTGGAAAAGTTTTGGGAGCCACGCCCAACGGTCGTTTTTCCGGTAAATCCATTTCCGATGGAACTTCGCCTTCGCACGGCTGCGACACTCACGGGCCAACCAACGTTATCCGCTCCTTGGGAAAACTCGACCAGGTAAAATCGGGCGGAACTTTGCTCAATATGCGTTTTGTACCAAGTCTGCTAAAACGTGAAAAAGATATTGAAAAACTGGGTCATTTAATCCGCAGCTATTTTTCGCTTGGTGGCCACCACATTCAGTTTAATGTGGTTGACACTGCAACATTACTTGCCGCGCAGGCCTGTCCGGAAGATTACCGTGATTTGCTTGTTCGCATGGCTGGTTACAGCGACTATTTTAACGATATGAATGCCGATTTGCAAAATGAAGTGATTGAAAGGACGGAGAATGAAGCGTTTTAAATTATAGTAAGGAGTAGTGAGAATTCTAAATAACAAACTTTTAAAAATCAAATGACAAATAAATTTCAAATTTCTAAAATTTCAAAATTCAAAACCTCGAAAGCCTCAATAATTGGGATTTATTTGAATTTTGACATTTGTCTTTTGGGATTTTATCTCACTACTCATTACTCAAATCTCAGTGCTAAACGATGATTCCACTCATCTTCGATATTCGCCGCTACTCCATCAACGATGGCCCGGGAATCCGGATTACTATTTTCATGAAAGGTTGCCCGCTGAAATGTGCATGGTGTCACAATCCCGAAAGCCAGTCGCCAGAGG
Organism: uncultured Prolixibacteraceae bacterium; assembly: GCA_963800345.1. Classification (GTDB taxonomy): domain Bacteria; phylum Bacteroidota; class Bacteroidia; order Bacteroidales; family Prolixibacteraceae; genus Draconibacterium. The sequence continues at coordinate 24,555 of CAWDAW010000015.1, forward strand.
TGCAGAAATTATATACCGCCTCAAAATGTATCGGTGCGCAGGATTGTATCGAAGTTTGCCCTGAGGATGCACTTACCTTAACTCCCGAAGGAATTATCACCGATAGCGAAAAATGCACACTTTGCGGTTTATGTGCCGAAGCTTGTCCCTCAAAAGCCATCGAAATGTCGGGGAAACTGTACAATACCAAAGAACTTATAGCCATTATTGAACGTGAAAGAATTCACTTTGAACACTCGGGTGGAGGTGTGACTTTTTCAGGTGGCGAACCGCTAATGCACCCTGAATTTCTGATTGAAATGTTGAATGCCTGTGGCGAAAAAGGATTGCACCGGGCAGTGGATACTTGTGGTTTTGCTTCAACTGAAATACTAATCTGAAGTAGCAAAACATACAGATTTGTTTTTATACGATTTAAAATGATGAACCCGGCTCAGCATAAAAATGGACAGGCGTTGACAACCGGCTGATTTTAAAAAATCTGAAAATTCTGGCTGAAATCGGGCGCAAAATAAATATCAGGATTCCATCTTATCAAAAATGTGAATACCGGAATTGAAGAGATTACTGAAATGGCCGAGTTTATTTCGAGTTTGTCTTTTAAAAATCGCGAATCGGAATTCGCGACACCCGGTAAAAAAATCCCTTTAAATTTATTACCTTACCACAACATTGCCAGTGGAAAATACAGAAAACTGGAAATGATTTATGATTCGGCTGCAATGGAAGAACCAACAATCGATGAAATACAAATTGCCATCGCAATCTTTGGAAAATATTGGATTGAAGTTGAAATTGGCGGATGATAAAAATCTCATTTTTTTAATTTAAAACTCCGGGACAAACCTCTTCATCTAAAAAACAGGCATTGTATAATACCTAAAAGTTAGTCCACATTCAACGGCGAATGATGTTCGTGCGTTATTTTCCATTCACCATTAACTTTTACAAAAACCAATGTTGTTGAACCCCATATTTGAATAACATCTTCTCCAATAGTAGGGCGAAAATTTGCATGAAATGTTACTACTGCCACATCGCCAAAAACATTGATTTTTAAATCTTCCAGGTCATAGTCGAAGCCGGAAATTGCACCCACAAATGCTCGTTCATATGCTTCGTTTTCAGCGGAGTCATACCGATGTTCACTTTCCCGGAACTCTGTGAATTTTGGCCCGTACACATGGTAAGCTATAAGCTTTTCTGCATTACCCTCCTGAATGCTTTTAAATATTCCGTCGAGCACCGTTTGTATTTCTGCTTTTGATTCAGGAAATTCATTTTCAATAATGTCGATTTCCTTTGATTCAACTGTAAATTCATCATCATCATTATCACAAGCTGTGAATATAAAACTGAAGATGATAATCGCTAAAAATGTCAATTTTGTTTTCATGATATTTTTTTTTAAATTTTTGAATTGAAAATGGTAAACACATAAGAATCCCCTGTCCCTGGCAAATTATGCCTGAATTAGTCATGTTTCACATTAAAAACCTTACGTTTTATAGCAGTTTTTATGGAATTTCGCAGATAGTCGAATATTCTTTTAGCCAGGCTTTATATTCTGGTTTAAATGAAAGAAATTGTCCGGATCGTATTCTTTTTTAATTCGGGTAAGTCGTTTATTGTTTGATCCGTAAGATGCATTAATCCTGTCCTGTCCCTCTTCCATCATAAAGTTGACATAAGCCCCAACTGATGCATGAGGTTTCATTCCATTGTAAAAGTCCCGGCACCACTTTGTAACTTTTTCTGCATTTGCGGGATCGGGATCTACCCCAACAATAGCTTGCGCCCACCGGGCATCGCGGTTTACCCAGGCGGTTTCATCAGCACTTACTTCGTGTACTTTCCCATCGATAGGATAAAAATGAGTAGTAGAATGTATGGATGGAATGTTTGAACCGTGTTTTATAGCCTCCTGGATTCCGGAATCTAAAAGTTCCTGAAGGAAATGTGATTTCCAGTACCATAGCATCCCCGGTGGGTACAATGCATCGAACATTCCGTTGAGTGCAGGCATTGGGATTTCTCTTACAAAATCAAGAATTGGCGGCCCAAATTCGCGGATGGGTTTAAAAACTTCCTCCCTTTTTTCCTTTGGTCCGGTAAAGTTCCAAACCACACCGCACACATTTTTATTGTACAGATGCTCTGGAAAGGGAGGACCGGGTGGAACAATCAGAAAAGCAAAAAAGCCATACAAATCATTGGACGCATTTTTTGTGTAATCGGCATAAAATTTCATCGCTTCAGCAGCTTTTTCCAAAGGCCAAAACATAGGTCCGGCATAAACGTTTTTTACCGGAATAAGGTTGAACGTAAAAGAAATTACCACGCCAAAGTTGCCGCCACCGCCCCGTAAGGCCCAAAACAGTTCGGGATGCGAACTTTTATTGGCTGTTACCTTTTCCCCATTTGCCAGCACTACTTCGGCTTCCAGCAGGTTGTCAATGGTCAGGCCGCCTTTTCGGCTCAGATATCCAATTCCCCCGCCCAATGTTAATCCGCCAATTCCAGTGGTGCCAATAATGCCCGAGGGAAGAGCCAGTCCGTATTCGTGTGTGGCTTTATCCACCTCTTTAAGCAGGCAGCCTGCCTGAATTATTGCGATTCGGTTTCCCGGATCAATCTGAATATCTTTCATTTCAGAAAGGTCGATAACCAATCCATCGTTCACCAGGGCAAGTCCTGCGCCATTGTGACCACCGCTTTTTATGGAAACCTCCAACTTAAGTTCCCTCGCGAAATTTACAGCGATGACCACATCATCAGCATTTTTGCATTTTAGAATAGCCGCTGGTTTTTTTTCAATCATGGCATTGTAAATTTTACGCGCATCATCGTAATTTTCGTCTTCCGGAAGAATAACTCTACCTTTTACCTGATTCTTTAACTTACTGAACATTGTTTTCATTTCGGATTTTTATTGATTTTTTTGCATTTCAGCCACTCTCTTTTGTACATGTTTATTCAGTTCATGCATACCTTCTTCGGGACTAAATTCAACGACTTTCGAATCCTCATCGATGATTACTGTATGGCCGGGAGGCATGTAAAACACTTCTCCGCCTTTGACAACTGTTGTCTTTTTATTTTTATCGATGATCCGCAGTTTCCCTTTTTCGACATATCCCCAGTGCGGAACCTGGCAGAGGTCATCCTTTAGTCCAACTAATACCGGGGTGTAATCTGTTCCGGCTGGTACTTCATTGATAACAACAGCCAATCCACCCCAGCCACCTACCATATTTATAATATTCCCTTTAGGAAATTCGTCAGGTGAAAGGTGTATGGGCCCCATAAATTCATGCGGATGCAACACCAGTTTTTGAGACTCATTTTTTTGTGATGCTCCGGGTAAACTCAAAATGAGTATAGTCAGAACTACAAGTGCTTTCAGTACATTAATTTTTTTCATGATACTTAATTTTAAATGAATTAATAATTGAACGATGTAATAACACATTGATAATGTATAATCTACAAGGCAAAGTTACCGGCTTAAACGATGTAAGTCCACCGTTTTTAATTCAATAACTATCAATTTTAATTCAAACTAAAAATAAGTGAGAAGCAGCAAGGGAAAATTTATACAGCTATTCTTGAAGGTTTAATGCCATATTTTTCCTGAAAACATTTGGAGAAATAGGAAGGACTGTTATAACCTACTTCCAGCGCTATTTCGGAGAGATTGTATTTGTTTTCCCTTATCAGGGAAAGGGCTTTGTTTAGCCGGATATCACGAATAAAACTAACCGGTGAACGACCTGTAATTGATGTAACTTTTCGATACAATTTTGGTTGGCTGACACCTAAGTCACGGCTTAGGCAGTCAACACCAAATTCATATTCCGATAATCTGTTTTCTGTAATGTCTAAAAGATTGTTAAGAAAATCTTGTTCCGCAGGATTCACAATACGCAGCTTAATATGCTCCCTGATAATTTCATTGGCATTGCAAAGTTCTTCAAACAACTTCGAAATAATAATTTCATTGTCGCCCGCGATAAAACACAACCGTTGACTCATTTGGATTGCCTTTTCAAAAAATCCTTCTTTTTCAGTAACAGGTTGTCCCACACTAATTCCCATATTAAATAAAATATCATCTAGTAACGGGTCGGTGTTATTTTGTAATTGAAGAAATTCCTTTTGAATTTCATGGGCACATCGGAGTACATTATCCGGATTTTCGAAAACAGCAATTATTGTATCAAATCCTGCAGTTTTAATAATTTTGCCATTACATTCAGCGATTAATTGTAAGGCTTTATTCTTTGGCATTTTGGGGAGTTTAAGCTGGTCGAAATCTATCAAATCTTTACTTGTAGTTTTTGTAATCGTATCAATTGAGAGAATAAAACGATATCCCGAATCTATCTCTCCGTTTTTATGCCTGACCAAGCCATGATCAACGTTTTGGTTTTCACCCATAAACAAATCATACATGCCACCTTCAACCTCTATTATATTGCATGCTGTTACTCCATTAGCCTCTCTGTGCGTTGCAGCACATGATTCCTTGTCGGGGCCTTCCATGAGACAATAAACAGTGCCGGCTTTTTCATTAAACCAGTACTGGTGGTATTTAACACCATACTTTTCCTGGACTGCCAAATCAGCCAAATGGGCTTTTCGTGTTTCTTCCAGCGTAATCTCCATTATATAATGTATGTCCATGAATAATGGCATAATCTTATTTTTGCTAATCAAGTTACACTTTTATTTTTAATAAAATACTATAAAGTCTTATTTAGTGGGATTGTTGATTATTTTTTGACTTTAATTGACCATAAAACTAAAATAATTACAAGTCGAAAATCATTGTGAAAACGTTCCAAAGTATTAGGTTCTATCTGAACTACGGCTTTTATAGACTATTGATATTATGGGAGTAAAAAAAATCTGCAATCAGTTGCCATTTTCAACCAGTTTGGAATTAAAGCGGAAGTGGGTGGATAAAAATCATTTCCTGTAAACAAACTTAATTGTATTTTTGATTTCAATGTTTGCTTCCCAATTCGGCTGAATTTTTCAAACATAAACAAAAACAAAAGAATATGAAAAACTTTTTCTGCATCTGTATTTCTGTTGTGCTGTTAACTATTGGTTTCAACCAAAATTCAATTGCCGGTCAATTGAAGCGTTTCCCTGATATTAATGGCAACAAAGTTGTTTTTGTTTCGGGTGATGACATTTGGACGGCGCCTGCTCAGGGTGGTGATGCAGTTCGGCTCACCCTGCATGACGGAAACGAACGTTATCCCAAATTTTCGCCAGATGGCAGCATGATTGCTTTTACCGGAGAATATGACGGAAACAGTGATGTTTATGTTATGAACAGCAAAGGCGGGGATATTCGTCGTGTTACTTTTCATCCGGGCACAGATGAAGTTGTTGGATGGGATGCGGTAAAAAATAAAATCATTTTTAATTCGGGACGGAACAGCACTACCCGCTACACAAAATTGTTTCTTATTTCACCCGATGGTACAGGACTTGAGGAACTTATTATGTATGATGCTTCGAGAGGAAGTTTTTCGCCTGACGGTAAAAAAATTGCATACAATAAAGTTTCCCGCGAAAATCGAACATGGAAAAGATATACAGGTGGCCTGGCTCAGGAAATTTATATTTATGATTTTGAAACAAACACCGAAGAAAATATTACGAATTTCAACGGAACTGACCGGATGCCCATGTGGATTGGGAATGAAATTTATTTTAGCTCCGACCGCGACAAAAAACTGAATATCTATTGTTACAACACTCAAACAAAACAAATTTCGCAAATTACAAATCATACGGAATTTGATATCAGACGTCCTTCAGCCGGCACCGGGAAAATTGTTTATGAACTTGGTGGAGAACTCTGGATGCTGGATATTCAAACCAAACAAACACATAAAATTGATATAAACATTAATTCAGATGCACCCGAAACCCGCCCATATTTGGCAGATGTGAGCGATAAAATACAGGGATTCGAAATTTCACCATCAGGGAAAAGAGCCCTGATTGTGGCACGTGGCGAGGTGTTTTCAATCCCTAAAACTGAAGGAATCAGTTACAACCTGAGCAACAATTGCGGCGCACGAGACAAAGATGCTGTGTGGTCTCCTGATGGTAAAACTGTCGCTTATCTTTCAGACAAAAGCGGTGAATACGAAATTTATCTGCAATCACCTGATGGAAGTGAGGAGGCCATAAAACTTACCACATTCAAGGATGGTTACCGGCACACTTTGCGATGGTCGCCCGACAGCAAAAAAATTGCATTTACCGACCAGACTTTACGGTTATATATTTTGGATGTAGCGTCCAAAATAATTACTGAAGCAGATCATGCCGAATATGAAAATGTAGATATTTCTTTGAACAAAAAACCCATTTACGATTTTTCGTGGTCGCCCGACAGCAAATTTCTGGCCTATTCGAAAATGAACAAAGACCTGGTTTACCAGATTTATATTTATTCGCTGGATTCAAAAACAATCCACACGGCAAGTAATGGCCTTTTTTACGACTTCAACCCGGTTTTTACAAAAGATGGAGAACATTTGCTTTTTGTTTCGAACCGAAGTTTTGACCCAACATTTGGTGATATGGAATGGGAGATGGTTTATAAAGATATTGCAGTTATTGTTTCGTTAAATCTTAAAAAAGATGGCATTTCAATACTTCCATTTAAAAACGATTCGGAAACTTCTGATATGGGGAAAAAGTAAAACTGAATCAGCTTTCAAAATAGATTTTGATGGATTGGCTGACCGTTGTGAAGTTTTACCGCTTAAGCCGGCAAATTACCGCGACCTCGCTGTAAATAAAACCAACTTATTTTATTTGAACAGCGATGAAGGCGATTATAATAAAATGGATTACCGTGAATTGGGTCCAAGAAATCTTTATTCCTATGCATTCGGGACAAAAGAGGAAAAAACAGTAATTGAAAACATCGATGGATTTAAATTGTCTTTTGACGGTTCGTCTGTTGTTTATTTGAAAGATGGTAAACCTGGTATTATCTCTGCCGATGAAGAAATCAGCAAAGGATCACCGCTCGCGCTTTCGGGATTAAAAATGAACATTGATCCCAAAAAAGAATGGAAAGCCATTTTTAACGAAGCCTGGAGAATGGAAAGGGATTTCTATTACGAAAAAAACATGCATGGAATTGACTGGAATGCCATGAAAACAAAATACGGAAACTTAGTTGAAAATGCAACCTGCAGACAGGATGTGGAATTCTTAATTGGTGAACTGATTGGTGAATTGAATACTTCGCATACTTATGTGTACGGCGGCAGAAACGAACGAAAAGCCGATGCTGTTAACATTGGAATGTTGGGAACCGACTGGCAGACCGACACCAAAAACAACCTTTATCAGTTTAAAAAAATATTCCGCGAAAACGACTGGTCACGTAAAATTTATGCACCGCTTGCAAAACCAGGAATCGTTAACATAAAAGAGGGCGATTATCTTTTGGCTGTAAACGGCAAAAAAGTAACCGCCGATAAAAATATATACAGTTATTTTGTTGATCTGGCCGGGAAACAGGTTACACTGCTTGTAAACGAAAAACCAACAACTGAAGGAGCACATGAAGTAACGGTTTCTCCGCTGTCCGGTGAATCGGGATTGCGTTATGCCGACTGGCTGGAGTCAAACCGTAAAGCAGTGGATAAAGCATCTAACGGCCAAATCGGGTATATCTATTTCCCCGATACCTATGAAGGTTCAGCAACCGATTTCCCGAAATACTTTTATTCACAGACAAAGAAAAAAGGATTAATTATCGACGGACGTTTTAACGGCGGTGGTCTTGATCCGGAAATTTTCTTTCAGCGTTTACTGAAAAAACCACATGGATACTGGACCCGGAGATACTCAGCCGACCAGCCCATTCCTTTCTTGTCGGTAACTGCAAAAATGGTTTGTCTTACCAACCGTTATGCAGGCTCTGGTGGCGACGAATTGCCCTATGAATTCAGATGGAATAAAATGGGACCAATTATTGGAACCCGAACATGGGGCGGACTGGTAGGAGTTTCCATGTTTATCGAATTGCTTGACGGCAGCGGCCTCACTGCACCCGATTATCGTATTTACAATGAAAAGGGAGACTGGGTGGTAGAAAACGAAGGTGTTGTACCCGATATAATTCTTGAGCAAAATTCGCTGGAACTATCGAAAGGTTATGATACCCAGCTCATGAAAGGAGTGGAAGTATTGCTGCACAACATAAATGAAACTCCTTATGAATTTCCAAAACACCAACTTTACCCGGTTGATAATTAGAAAAACAGGTTTGGGAAGTTCATTAATCACAGGATCATCATGGAAATTGGAGGATAGATACAATCTTCTTCCGTTTCATGATTAATCATGGCTGACATAAAAACCTCAATTCAATATCACATAAATATGTGGTTTTAGAATTGTGTAATTTTTAAAATAAAGTATTTCGTAATTTTAGGAAAAATAAAATGTATGGCCAGGATACTTTTTTTCTTCCTATTTGTAATGACTTTTCTTCCCGCAACAGGGCAAATGTCATATATTTTTAATCGTCTTTCCCGATCCGATGGGTTAAATACGAACAGCATCAATTGCGTTTGGCAGGATAAAAAGGGATTCTTGTGGATTGGAACCGAAAATGGTATCCATCGTTATGACGGGCGTAAGTTTGTAAGTTTTCATGTTGATGAAAACTTTCGTATTCCACCTTTTGGAGTTGACCAGATAATGGATGCAGGAAAAGGGAAAATCTGGATTCGGCAAGGCAATTTAATGGGAATGTTCGATCCGGTTTCATTCAACTATTATAATATTCCGGTGGAAACACGGGATCCTTATTTATCTCAGAATAATTTACGTCTTTTCTGCGATAGCAAAGGAAATTCTTTTCTATGCATTGAGCGATACGGATTGCTTTGGTATGACCCTGTTAGAAATATATTTACAGAAGAAAATCTGCCCATAAAAATTCCTGAAGGTTGGCCTGTGTCCTGGCTTTATGAAGATACATTAAAAGGAGATTATTGGATTTGCAGCGACAAGGGCCTGGCAGTTTATCAAAGTCAAACGGGAACATTGGTGTACAAAGACAACAATCCCGGGAAAATACCATTTTTTGAAAACCACAACTATACATTTGTCAATAATTTTTTTATTGACAAAGACCGAACGTGGTGGACATTCTACTGGGACTATAATCCTGAGGGTGAAAAAGCAGAAATCGTACATTATGACCCGAAAAACAATCAGGTACTTAATGATACTGCAGGTTTAAAAGCAGCTTTTCCGGGTTATGCAGAACTCAGATGGATTTTTGAGACTCAGGAAAATCAAATCTGGATAGGTGGTGTTAATGCACTGTTGAAGTATGATTCGAAACAAAATTCGCTTATACAATACAGAAAATCGTTACCTGGAATTTACGACATCCGTTGCAGGGAAATTAAACAAATGTATGAAGACAGGGAAAACAACATTTGGCTTTGTACGGATAACGGATTGTACATTTTAACCCAGGAAAAAAACGTTCTGAACTTTGTATTTCAAAACCCCTCCAAAGGAAAAGATATTATGGTAAATTCAATACTGGAAACCAGCGATTTGGAAAACTGGCTGGGTACATGGGGAAATGGAATATTAACCTTTGATGACCATTTTGTTCAAGTAAAACACGACCTGTACAAAGGTGTGCCCCACCAACAACTTCAGAATTTGTATCTTGTATGGGATCTTTGCCAGCACACGGAATCAGGCTATATCTGGTCGGGATGCCAGAATGGAACATTAGCCGTTTTTAATCCCAAAACTAAAAAGCCCATTGCTTTTCTTGAGCCTCCTGCTTTTAAAAATGCCACCATTCGTCAGATTCTGGAAGACAGAGAAGGAAATTTATTATTTGGGACTCAGGGAGGAAGGCTCATTAAATGGAAAAAAGGGACCGAAATTTCAGCAGAAAATTTTGAAGTAATTGGTGAATTTAACACGCCTGTATTTACCTTATTTCGTGACAACAGCAACCGGATTTGGGTGGGCACGCGCAACTCCGGAGTTTATGTAATGGACCCAACCGGGGAAAACGTAATTTTTCAGTTTAAAGAAAAACCCTATTCAGTTTCAGGTACACCCGGTAACAGTGTTGTTGATATTGAACAATTAAATGACAGCATTTTTTTCGCTAGCACTGGTTTTCTTGACGTAATTAATGTCAATTCAGGAAAAACAGAGGTTTTAACTGTTTATGACGGACTTCCGGGTGCCGGGGTAAGTAAGCTTTTGATTGACAGCGAAGGAATATTGTGGTTTACAAATAATAATGGGTTGGCAAGTTACAATTTTGAAAAAAATATCTTTGTTCCTTATACCGAACGCAATGGAATAATTTCAGCCGATAAATCAACATATGCCAAGTTTAAAATGAGAAACGGAGAATTTTGGTTTGGTGGCGAAAACTCAATGTTTGGTTTTCTGCCTGAAAGACTTAAAATTAAAACTGCTCCTCCTGATGTTACTCTAACCGATTTCAAATTATTAAATAATTTCATTTCACTTGACTCCCTGCTTTTGCATGAAAAAGTAACATTAAAGCCAGAACAAAATTCATTTGCCATTTATTTTTCGTCTCTAAGTTTTACACAACAAGACAAACTGGCTTATTATTATAAAATGGAAGGCATTGACAATGAGTGGATAAAGGCTGAAAATAATCTCATTGCAAATTATACTATTCTGGCACCGGGTGAATACATTTTTAATGTAAAATGTGTAAATATGCACGGAATTGAATCGGCAAATGTTACTACACTTGATATTGATATTTCACCCCATTTTTACCAGTCCCGCTGGTTTATGATCCTCATCTTCATTTTCGTTTTTGGCATTACTTACCTGATCTACCGGTTACGGCTGAACCGGTTACTTGCCGTTGAACGCATCCGGAATAAAGTAGCCCGCGACCTTCATGATGATGTTGGATCGACATTAAGTACAATAAATATTCTTAGTTCGATGGCCAAAACAAAACTGTTGACCGACCCGGTAAAAACAAGCGAATATATTTCAAAAATTACCGACAATAGCCAGCAAATGATGGAAGCCATGGACGATATTGTTTGGAGCATAAAACCAGACAATGATAATATGCAACGAATAGTGGCACGAATGCGCGAATATGCTTCGTCTATACTTGAACCTAAAGAGATTGAAATCGACTTTCAGATAGATGAAAATATTTATGACCTGAAACTCAATATGGAAACCCGTCGCGATGTATTTCTTATTTTCAAGGAGGCATTAAACAACAGTGCCAAATATAGTCACTGCTCCAAAATTGAAATCATTGTAAAATTTGAAAACAACAAGCTGATTATTCGAATAATTGACAATGGAATTGGTTTTGATATCAGTACGGCAGATTCAGGAAATGGATTGGGAAATATGCAAAAACGGGCTGATGCACTTCATGGGAAAATTGACATTAAAAGCGAAGAAGGAAAAGGAACTGAAATTTCGTTGATTGTACCTGTAAACGACTGATTTTTCACATATTTATGTGGATTCAAAATTCCTTCAGATGCCTAATTTTGTAAAAAACAATAACGATGACAAAGGTTTTAATTTACGAAGATAACCCCCAGTTAAGAGAAGGACTGACAATGCTGATTGATGGAAGCGAGGGATTTAGTGTTGTGGCATCTTACAAAAATTGTGTAAACATTGTTTCCGATATCAAAGTGTGGAAACCTGATGTTGTATTGATGGATATTGACATGCCGGAAATGAATGGAATTGAAGGATTAAAAAAAATCAGGGAAATCAATCAGGAAGTAAAAGTATTAATGCTTACCGTTTTCGATGATAACACAAATGTTTTTGAAGCCTTAAAAAACGGGGCAAACGGATATTTGCTGAAAAAAACTCCACCTGCAAAACTCCTGGAATATATTGACGATGTCGCTTCTGGCGGCGCTCCGATGACTTCGTCTGTTGCAACGCAGGTTTTAAAAATGTTTTCAGAATTGCCACAGCGAAGTAACGTTGAATACAACCTGAGCGACCGCGAAAAACAGGTTTTGCAATTACTCGTTAATGGTTACAGTTATAAAATGATTGCCGGCGAAATGTTTATTGCCATTGATACTGTTCGCTCACATATTAAAAAGATTTACGAGAAACTCCAGGTTAACAGTAAAAGCGAAGCTGTAGCCAAAGCCTTTAAAGATAAGCTGATTTAATTTTCAAGTCATCAAATACAATCTTTTTTAAAGAAAAAGACAACAAACTCCGAAAAGGTGTGATTATTTATCACATCTTTTTTCTTTTTAATACCAGCCATTTCACATTTCTATGCGATTGCCCCCGGTTGTTAATCACCGTTACTTTGCTATCAGTTAATCATTTAAAAAATTGAAGCAATGAAAACAAAATTTACAACAATTACAATGTTTGTTCTTTTCGCATTCGGAATCGCTGCCAATGCAGAACGAACAAAATCTGAAATCGGGAAACAGTACTTTTTTAGTGCGAAGAGAGGGTACTCTGGTAACCATAAAAATCAGGGAGGGTTTAAACAACTTTTTGTTACAGTAAATCAGTTATCGGTTCCCGGGTACAGCGAGGATTTTTCGTGGGATGAGGATTTAAACGACTGGAAACATGATTCCAACACAACCTACACCTATGATGATGCAGGAAGAGTGACAGAGGAAATTGCACAGGAAGCCGGGACCGATATTTATATCTCCCGGATTTCCTATTCATATGATTTGTTGGGAAACATAACCGAAGAGGTTTCATATGTCAGGGGATTTGATGAATGGACACCTGTTTCAGGTGACAAATCGGTTTACACAATTAGCGCTGAGAGTCAAATCAACGGCGTAATTGAACAAACCCTGGAAAATGGAATTTGGGTTAATAAAACAAGGATTGAATATATTCTGGGTGCCAACAATATTCCGATTGGTATGCGTACATACAATTGGAATGAAAATGAGTGGATACTACTAAGTAAAACGATGAATCTTACCTGGGCTGACTGGTCAACCCGGAAGCTCGCGGCGTACACCGTGCAATACTGGCAAGAAAATAACTGGGTGAATGGTGAAAGGTTCTCATCCCAATATAATGGCGAGAATTATATATCAACTTCCGAAATATGGAATAATGGGCAATGGGCAAATAGTGAAAGACAAACCTATTCGCGAACCGAAATTCAGGAAGAAATAATTCTGGAAAACTGGACTGAACAGGGTTGGGAAAAAACAGAAAAATACAAGGGAACATTTGATGCTTATGGCAATCCAACCGGAATGTTTTACAGTTCGTGGTACGACACCGGTTGGAAACTGGAAATGGAGCTCTTTTTCGACCTTTTGTACAACGAAGCGAACGATGTTACCGAAATGATTTTACGTTACCGCGACCCTGAACTTTCAGAACCGGTTAACATTTCCAGGTACAAGTACAGCAGCTTCCTGCATTTTACTACCGATGTCCCTGAAATTAACGTTCTGAACAACGTGAAAGTTTTCCCCAACCCGGTAAGATCAACTTTTACTATTCAAATCGATGAAAGCAAAATCACAAATTACCATGTGAACATTGTAAACCTTGCTGGACAGACTGTTTTTAGTAACAACTACTCAAATCCCTTCATTTCAGTTAATACTGAAAATTTTACCTCAGGAATGTATTTGCTGAATATAAAAACTGACGACGGCAGGATATACAACAGTAAACTTTTAAAGAATTAAACAAAGTCAATTAAAACAGAAACATTAAATTTTTGGTATTATGGAAACAATTAAAACATTTTCAGCGCCACACAAGGCATTAAGAAAAACCATGTCAGGGTTTTTAATACTGGCCGGACAAACAAACTTCAGAAACATTGATGCAGTTGAAAAACTTAAAAAAGAAGGTAATGAAATGTTCTTTCTTTTGACTTCTCATGCCGAAACCGAAGACAAAATTATTTTGAGTCTGTTGGAAAGTAAACTTCCCGGAGCCTCAGAACACGATAAACTCGACCATTTAAAAATAGAGAAGCTGCAACACGAACTCGAAATTCGATTAAACCGAATGGACACCTCGGTTTTCGACAATGAAGCACATGAATTTTACCTCAAATTCGCATCGTTTTTCAGTCTTTATCTTGAACATATTGATGAGGAAGAAACAGTAACCCAGAAACTGATTTGGGAGAATTTATCGGTTGATGAACAACTTGGGATTCATAAATCAATAGTAGCCAAAATGAACCCTGAAACTTATTTGATTTGGATGAAACACATGTTTCCGGCGCAAAATGAAAAAGAAAATTTGTCGATGCTGGCGGCAATCCAACAGAACATGCCTGCCGAACGATTTGCAGCGCTTATGGAACTTCTGGAACAGAACATGGCTGAAAAGGATTTTTCAAGTTTAAAATTTCAGTTGGCTGTGCCGGCAAATTAAAATTAAACTATGTAATGAAACAATGAAAACAGAAAAACAGAATTTTGCTCCCGGTTTAAAACCGAACCGGGACAAATTTTTAAATCAGCGACAGGAAAAACTACTTATGATTGTACTTCTCCTGGTACTTCTTTTGCAAATCACTTTTAAAGTAAATGCAATTAAAAACTCCCTGCAATACACTTTTTCATCGGGCATTCATTCATTTTATGCACCGGTTGAAAATTTAAAATGGGATAATCCGGCTTATGCAATTTCGGCAGGAGTAAACAGGTTGTTTGGTGCAAAACAAATTTTCTCACTGGGTTTACAGGCCGAATTTGCTGCAAATGAAATACAGGGAAATGCCACGAGTCTGCAACTTTTGGGGCAGTTTACACCCGTTTTATTTAAAAAATTGGAACTGGGAATTGGCACAGGCGCCGGATACAGATTTTCAGGATATCCTTCTGCAACATATAAATGGAACGAAAATAACTGGGAAGACGGGGAAAAGTTTAAAGGAATAATTCAGATACCCATTCAGTTAAGTATAGGATTTCGTTCAATTCAATTTTCCTCCCTTAGGGTAATTCCATTTATCGCATACCAAATGAAGGCAATGTTTGGCTATAATCCCGACTTTGACCCGCTTCCTGATTCCAGTATCATGTTCGGTTTCAAATTTCATTTCAATAAAAATTAAATAAATTACCATGAAAACAATTCAAATTTTAATAATTACAATGATTTCTTTGGCGCAGATAACTTCGTGCCAGCAGGATTTACTCGTTTCAGATTATAAGCCAGGCGACGATAATCTGCAGTCAAATCCAAACCACCCAATGAAAGATTCACTTCAATATCTTGTTGACAAGTACATTTCGGATGGGATTCCAGGTGCTCAGGTAGTAGTTAAAAACGCTGATGGCTGGCTTCACATTTCAGGGGGTTACGCCAAACTTGAAACCAAAGAGTCATTTAGTTCGGGTGGTACTTCCTGGTTATTCAGTATTACAAAAACCTACACAGCAACACTGGTTATGAAACAGAAAGAAGTCGGAAGCATAGAAACCGATAGTCTTATCTCAAAATATCTTCCTGAAAATGTTCTCAATAAAATTGCAGGTCATGATAAAATTACGGTGAGAATGTTGCTGAATCATACTTCAGGGATTGTAAATGTAACTGAACTTCCTGAATTTGTGGTCGGGCAATTAAACGACCCGCTCAACCAGCCAACTGTTGAAGAACGGTTAGAAATGATGGACGGTAAACCACTGGCATTTGAACCCGGTACCGATTTTATGTATTCAAATACAAATTACCTGCTCCTGCAACTGATTCTTGAAAATGTGAGCAAGAAAAGTTACTGGCAATTGCTGAACGAACAAATTCTTGAACCGCTGCAATTAACGCACACTTACCACAGTTTATCTGAGCAACAAACTATTAATCTTGGTTTTCCGAATTACTATTTCGACCGCTATGCAAACGAGCAACTTGAAAACAATACAAAATGGAATGGTGCACTTGCCAACGCGAGCGATGCTTACGGCGCACTTGCAGCTACACCGGCCAATGTTATCAAATTTCATGAGGCATTAATTGAAGGCGGGATAATTTCAGAAAGTTCATTCGAAGAAATGCAAACCTGGGTGAAAGGCAAAAATTCAACCGAACCGGAATATGGCGAAGGTTTTGAATACTGGCAGTTCAACCCCGGTTCATCGCCGCAATTTGGCCACGAAGGCGACGGAATCGGTTGTTCCACGCAATTTTTTTATGTCCCGGATAATGATACTTACCTGTATATAAATATAAATGCAGGAAGACAATTATATGGTCCGTACCTGTTTAAAATAACCGACATGAAACGCGATTTGTGCAGGTATGTGGCAAACTGGCAAGATTAAATATTTAAATAAATGTAAATAACCTTCACATAATCAGGTGTATATAATCTGAATTACAGAAGTATTAATTTTAAAAACAACTTATCATGAAAACGACTTTTATTATGTCTTTAGTTTTTGCAGCTTTTATAGTTGCCTGTACTCCAAATTCAAAAGAACCGAATAAAACTGCAGAAGTTTCTCTTGCTGATCAGATAGCAAAAGGAGAACAACTTGTTACAGCTTTGGGATGTAATGATTGCCACTCTCCAAAAGTAATGACCCCAATGGGACCAGTTCCGGATTCACTTAAACTTATGTCAGGTCATCCGGCAAATGAGGTTTTACCTGCTTACGACAAAGAAATTCTGAAATCTTATATTTTATTCAATATGAACGGTACAGCCGCTGTTGGTCCATGGGGAACTTCATATGCTGCAAATCTTACTCCTGACCCAACTGGAATCGGTAGCTGGTCTGAAGAGCAGTTTATTCGGGCAATGAAAGAAGGAAAATGGAAAGGGTTGGAAAATAGTCGGAATTTATTGCCTCCAATGCCTTGGGAATCATATGGCCACATGACCGATGAAGAACTAATTGCAATTTTTACTTATCTGAAAAGTATAAAACCTGTAAATAACCCGGTTCCAATGGCGATTCCTCCTGCAGAATAATCATCAAATGACTTTGTGAAATTAGCAATCGGAATTATTGTATTTGTAATAGTTCTTGTTGCACTTAAGTATTTGTTAAGCGCTTTTGGAATCATATAAAACGCTTTATAACAGGGCATTCTAAAAAACCACTTTCAGTGACGGAAGTGGTTTTTTAATTGGTGATATTTTTATACAACAATCAAAATTTTACTTTTCGGAATTTTATTAATTCAGGCAAAAAAAAATTCCCGGTTGTAAACGGGAACTTTATTATTTTGTTCAGAAGTAACTTTCAGAATTCGAATCAAGCTGTTTTTTCCTTTCCCCAGGTTAAAACAATTATCAACCCCAGTACAGCCATTACCAATGTATTAACAACAATATCCACAACAATTGCAGTAAAATTGTTAAACATGGTTGTCATTGAATAAAATCCCAAATCAAGGGTAAAAGCATACAGGAATCCAAACAATGCACCAGTTTTCAAACCGTCAACAATTCCTTTTGCTCCCGACCATTTCAAAAAAAGTGTCAGCAACAATGCAATTGAAAGATTGGAAACAATTAAAGCCCACCAAATCATTTCCATTTCAGGTCTGCCTGAACATTGATTAAAGTTTGCTGTGTAAAAATCCATCAGCAATATTCCCCACACCAGCCAGCCAATTAGGAAATAGGCAATTCCACCAAAAAAAGTTCCTCTGATAATTTTCATATTCATTTGATTTAAAAATTAAGTGTTAGGAATTTACGCATTTAATTCAAAATGAATTCAAGTTCAAATCAATAACCTTTGTTTTTTTTACTTTTAACGGCTTAAATCAAAAAAATCAGAACAATGAATTTGAAAATTCTTTTTACAATAACTTTTTCTCTTTTTCTTCTATTTAAAACTCATTCCCAGATAAATAACATAGAGAACATTCAGAAGTCGTTTCATTCCATATCAAGTCACGAACTTTTGGATTTTGCTGTAGAGTTGAGTTCTGATAAATATAAGGGCAGACTTTCGGGATCGCCCGAATATTTGGAAGCTGCAAAATGGTGTGCCGCAAAGTTTGCTGAATGGGGCGTTAAACCTGCCAACAATGGAAGTTATTTTCAGGAATTCCCCAATGAATATTCCGAAGTTTTATCGTTGGGTGAAGTGGTTTATTCAAATGGAAGCAACAAAACCACGTTGAAATTCCCTGATGATTATTTACCCGGTTCAAATTCTGCCTCTGGAGAAGTTACAGGGAATCTTGTTTACGTGGGTTATGGTATTACTGCGCCCGAATTGGATTATGATGACTACAAAAATGTCAATGTAAAAGGCAAAATTGTTATTTTGGAGTCGGGAATTCCATATGCCAAAAATGATACAACACTGGCAAAATGGACTCCTTACGCATACCACCGCTACAAATTCAGAAATGCAGTAAAACATGGAGCTGCGGGAATGCTTTATACAAATACAATTGCCAATCCAAATACTGTTCATCTTGAAGGTTTTATTTATGCTCACGTTAGCAGCGATGTTGCCGGCCTGATTATGGCTGATGCCGGGAAAGATTATGAAGCAATCAAAAAAGACTTACAGGAGATGAAAATCCCTTCGTTTGTTTTACCTCAAAATCAAAAAATCAGCATTTCAGCAGAAACAAAGTATTTTCCCGATGCTGTGGCTTGCAATGTTGTTGGTTTGATTGAAGGTTCTGACCCGGTTTTAAAAAATGAAGTAATTATAATTGGTGGACATCTTGACGGACAGGGAAGCATGGGAAATGTGGTTTTCCCAAGTGCACTTGACAATGCTTCGGGTGTTTCTGATATTCTGGGAGCTGCAAAAGCGCTGGCACAATCTGAAGTTAAACCAAAACGCTCGGTGCTTTTTATTTTAATTGGCGGCGAGGAATGTGGTTTGTACGGCAGTGAATTTTATGCAAAAAATCCGATTTTCCCCATCGAAAAAACAAAACTGATGATAAACCTGGATATGGTTGGAAACGGCACAGGTTTTTATTTGGCCAACGGGAAAAGCTATCCTGAGTTATATAAATATTTTGAAAGTGCCAACAACAATTTTATTCATCGCCGGATGGAGGCTTCAGAATGGAGCAAAAACTACGGACGACCTCGCTCCGACGAATCAAACTTCGAAAAAGCAGGCATTAAAACACTTGGAATGTGGACGCGCAATTCAGTTTTTCCGGTTTATTACCATAACCCAAAGGATAAAACCGACGTTCTGACACCTGAAATTATGGAAGATGCAGCAAAATTACTTTACCTGGGAATTTTGGGTGTGGCGAATGATTTTTAAAGGGAGTTTGACTTTCCAAGTCAAACAAAATCCGGAGTTTCAAACTCCGGTTCCCGGCAATTCCCAAAACTTTTATACTTTTCTCCTGTTTCATTTTTAAACAAAAAATTATGCTACTAGAAGGCAACATCCTTAAAATGCGGGCTGAACTTGCCAGTCCGGTAAAATATACCTTACCCATTGGCGAAAATCTGATCGAAATGAATGACCTCATCGGCAAAAATATTTCACTAAAATTTGAAGGTCGAATTAACTGTGTTTCGTGTGGGAAACAAACCAAAACTTCTTTTGGACAGGGGTTTTGCTACAACTGCCTGCAAACTTCTCCCGAAGCCAGCGAATCAATATTGCGTCCCGAACTTTCGAAAGCGCATCATGGCATTGCACGCAACATAGAGTGGGCTGAAAAAAATGACCTCATCGATCATATCGTTTATCTTGCCATTTCAAGTGAGGTAAAAGTAGGAGTTACCCGAATCCACCAAATCCCAACCCGTTGGATTGACCAGGGTGCAAGTTTGGCTATAAAATTAGCCACCACACCCAACCGTCACATTGCGGGTGTTATGGAGGTTTTTCTTAAAAAACACTTTACCGATAAAACCAACTGGCGCGCAATGTTAAAAAATGAAATTATTGAAAACATTGACCTCGTAGCTGAAAAAGAAAAAATAACTCAGTTGTTGCCAAAAGAACTTCGGAAATATATTGAAACAGATAACTCAACCACCGAAATTAATTATCCGGTAAAACAGTTTTCCGACAAAATTAAAAATGTGGGATTTGATAAATTGCCTTTAATTGAAGGTGTTTTAACCGGAATTAAAGGTCAATATCTTTTATTTGCAGATGATTCGGTTTTAAATATTAGAAAACACAACGGATACTTTATTAAAATGGAAATGTAAAATCACTAAAATCAGGATTTATGAAACGAATTTTTAGCTTTTTATTCATAGCGATAATAGCCTCCAATATTTGGGCACAGAGTGAGGTACAAAAGATTAATCTTGCAAATGATATTATTGCCGACCCATTTCTTTTTTCCGTGTCAACCTTAACGCCTGAGAACTCGAAATGGAATCTTGATTATTCAGGAAGTTACGGTGAAAGAGTGGCTACCCCTTTTGGGTATGAAGGTGTAAGCCAGCAAATTTCTGTAAATGGGTATTTGGGCAAACAGTTTACTGTGCATGCAAATGCAGCACTTGGTTTTCCAAATGAAAATAATGTTTCAAGTGCGTTTCAAGCTGAAATTATTCGTGATCTTGTTGGTGGGAAAAAATATTTGGGGTTGAGAATTGGTGCAGGTTTGGGCGTAAGAAATGATTTTACCAACGTAAATTCGATGCTTGGCAGGGCAACAATTTCCTATGCAGGCATAAAGTGGAAAGCCGGAGGGAATTTGCTTTTTGAAAAAGCATTAGCCTCTGACAGGGATGTAATAGATATTATAACAAGTATAGGTTTTCATTACCGTATTTATCAAAGTTTTTTTGGAGGAGTTGAGGCAATTGGAGAAGATTTGGAAGGTTTATGGGATGAGGAAGAAGCCGAAGGAGGTGCTAAAGTTATGGTTGGACCATCACTAAATCTGACACCAAAAGATTCAAGATTTTCATTTTCTCTTTCCGGAGGACCTGTAATTTATGCCACTCAGAATCAAGCTACAAACCCTGATGCGGTTCGCGAATTACCTTCACAATCTGGTCTTCTGGTAAGAGCAAAAATCATTTTCAAACTTATCTGAAATAGTAATTATACAGAGAAGTTTTTTCAATTGATTGACATACTTGTATAGTTTTACCAACTTTCTGTACGCTGAGATTTCTTAATAACACCTTTCTCATCTTAAATTGATAATTAAGTGATATTTTTCGTAGTTCGAAAAGATAAAATTTGTGTATTTTGCCGCTGTTTTTGAAATTATATTCAAAAGCATGTTTACAGTAAATTCTTAAAAAATGGAAAATATAGATTGGAACAACCTGAATTTTGGATACATAAAAACCGATTTCAATATCAGGTGCACCTATAAAAATGGAAATTGGGGCGACTTTGAAGTAAGTGACAGTGAATACTTTCCGATGCATATTTCAGCTACCGCAATTCATTACGGACAGGAATCATTTGAAGGCTTGAAAGCTTTCAGGGGTAAAGATGGTAAAATCCGTATTTTTAGAATGGATGAAAATGCCAGGCGAATGGTTGACTCCGCCGATGGTACTTTAATGGCAAAAGTTCCTGTTGAAAAATTTATGGAGGCAGTTGTAAAAGCTGTTAAACTAAACGAAAAATTTGTTCCTCCTTATGAATCGGGCGCCTCGTTGTATATCCGTCCGGTTTTGTTTGGTACCGGTCCGCAGATTGGTGTAAAACCTGCCGATGAATATATGTTTATAGTTTTTGTGATGCCGGTTGGTCCTTATTTTAAAGGTGGATTTAAAACCACTCCGTTTGTAATTATGCGTGAATTTGACCGCTCTGCACCTCAGGGAATGGGAAAATACAAAGTTGGCGGAAATTATGCTGCAAGTTTGGTTGCGGGCAAAAAAGCACACGAACTCGGATATTCAAATATTTTTTATCTTGATGCAAAAGAGAAAAAATATATTGATGAATGTGGCGCTGCCAACTTTTTTGGGATAAAAAACAATACTTATATCACTCCGAAATCTTTGTCAATTTTACCATCGATAACCAATAAAAGTTTGATGGTTTTAGCCGAAGAAATGGGGATGAAAGTTGAACAACGCAGAATACCTGTTGAAGAACTGTCAACTTTTGAAGAAGCCGGTGCTTGTGGTACAGCTGCTGTTATCAGCCCTATTAGTCAAATTGATGATTACGATGAAAAGATATCATACGTATTTTCAAAAGATGGCAAACCTGGTGCAATCAGTGAAAAGCTGTATAATAAACTTCGCGCTATCCAAAATGGCGACGAAGCTGATAAATATGGGTGGGTAACTGTGCTATAGAAGACAGCCTCTCCATCCCGATAATCATCCGGAATCCATAAGAGAGAAGTAAAAAGCAAAATGATATAGAAAATTTTGGTGTTGCCGGAGCTTTTTCTCAGAATGGAATCATAAAAGTGATGATATCCGCTTTGCAACTTCTAAAATAATAATTTCCAATATCGAACTTACAATATTCAATTTCCATTTCTTTCAATTTTAATTTTGGGGTTGAATGGAAAACAAAGAATCCTTCTTTTCCTAAATGGGAATTAAAATTAAAGTAAGCCGAAAATTTTTGATATTTTTGAAGCTTATATTTCAACAAATATTTAACGAAATAACCTGAATAAATGAAAAATCTGATAAAATCAATCGTCATGATTGTATTGTGCGCTACAGCAGTTTCCTGCGCAAAACAAAAAAATGAATGGTCGGTAAAATCGCCCTCCGAAAACATTGAATTCAAAGTTGTTTTTGGCGGGAATAATCAGTTAATGTATAATGTTTCATTGATTGAGTCGGGTGCTGCCAAAACGCTGATTGCTGATTCTCCTTTGGGAATCAAAAGGGCAGATGCATCTTTTGTTGACAATATGACCTTCGTTTCTGAAGTTGCTGATGTTACAATAAGCGAAACATTTACGCTTCCTGTCGGAAAGAAAAAATCAATAAGCACCGAAACAAATGAATTGACACTAAAATTTAAAAACAAGGAAAACAATGAAATAGAAATCATTGCACGAGTTAGCAATGATGGTGTGGCTTTTCGGTACCGTTTTCCTGAATCGGATGAAAAAATATTCTCAGTTAATGAAGAACTTACCGGTTTTTCTATCGCCGGCGATGGAAAAACATGGATGGCACCTTATGACAAAGTAACAACATTCTCTCCCGGTTATGAAAGGTATTTCGAAAACGGGATTCCAATCGGAACAAATGCACCCGGCGAAGAAGGATGGTGTTTGCCTGCACTATTTGAAACCGAAAATGCGTGGATGCTGCTAACAGAAGCAGCACTCGATTCAAATTATTTTGGTTCACATTTACAACCCAATGCCGAAGGTGGTAAATATTTAATAAGAATGCCCGAAGCAGCAGAAGCAAACAATATTTATTCAAATATTCCTCAATCCACTTTACCATGGGCAACACCGTGGCGGGTAATGATTATCGGGAAAAACCTTTCGGATGTAGTTGAATCGAATATGGTAGTTTCTCTTAATCCGGAGTCTCAAATCGAAGACGAAACTTGGATCAAACCGGGTCGTGCATCATGGAGTTGGTGGAGCGACTGGCCAAGTTCAAAAGATTTTGTCAAGCTGAAAAAATTTGTTGACCTCGCCGCAGATATGGGCTGGGAATATTCACTTGTTGATGCCAACTGGGACATGATGACAGGAGGAAACATCGAAGAACTTGTGAAGTATGCGAATTCAAAAAACATTGGGATTTTAATGTGGTACAATTCAGGTGGAGCACATAACAATGTAACCGAACGTCCTCGTAATATCATGAGCGATGATACAAAAAGAAAAGAAGAATTTAAAAAACTGTCAGACTGGGGTGTGAAAGGTGTTAAGGTTGATTTTTTTCAAAGCGATAAACCTCAAATCATTAAGCAGTATTTCGATATTTTAAAAGATGCTGCTGACAATAAAATTATGGTTAATTTCCATGGATGTACCATGCCTCGCGGATGGAACCGTACCTGGCCAAATTTAATTTCGATGGAAGCGGTGCGCGGTGCAGAATCGTACGGTTTTGATTCCGCTTATACAGAAAATGCAGTTTGGCACAACACAATACTTCCATTTACCCGCAATGCAATAGGGTCAATGGATTATACGCCTGTTACTTTTTCGAACCAAAAATTTCCGCACAAAACTTCATTTGGTCACGAACTTGCGTTGTCAGTTGTTTTCGAATCGGGTATTTTACATTTTGCTGATAACGGCGAAACATACAGAGCTTTGCCTGAGGCACCAAAAAATTTCATTAAAACAGTTCCGGTTACCTGGGATTCTACATTGCTGCTTGCCGGTTATCCCGGAAAAGATTGTGTTATGGCACGCAAGTCGGGCAATACCTGGTACATTGGTGGAATTAACGGAACAAATGAAAAGCTATCATGGGAAATTGATCTTTCACGGTTAAATGGCAGCGACTTTTCTGCCTCAATTATTACCGATGGTGAAACAAATAATTCATTTTCTTCATCTGAATCAGAAATAAAATCAGGCGAAAAACTTAAAGTAGATGTACTTCCTTTTGGTGGTTTTGTGGCAACGTTGATTCCGGGGTTATAATTGAATGAATTAAATGTTTTACACCAGAGAATCGCCCTTAATAATTCGCACATCAGTAACAAATTTTTTGATTTGCTGTTCGTCTTCCTTCCGGCAAATCATCAGAATGTCATTAGATTCGGCTATGATGTAGCCATCCAGTCCCTGAAGCACAGCTATTTTTTCGCCGGAGATGTTGACAATGCAATTATTGGTGTCATAAGTTAAAACATTGTCACCACTGATAAAATTTCCAGCTTCATCCTTTTCCCGGTTTTCATACAGGGTACTCCAGTTTCCAAGATCGCTCCAACCAAAATCGGCGGTTAAAACAAACACATTACCGGCTTTTTCCATAATTCCGTAATCAACCGAAATGGTCGGCATTTCAGAGTAAATTTTATTTATAAAATGAATTTCATCAGCTGTATTGTAAAGTTTCAAACCACTCTCAAAAAGTGACGAAACATTTTGAAGGTGTTTATCAAATGCGTCAATAATGGTTGGCAACGACCATATAAAAATCCCTGAATTCCAGAAAAATTCACCGCTTTCAACAAAAACCTTTGCCATTTGTAAATCGGGTTTTTCGGCGAAAATCTTTACTTTGTGGAGGTTGTCAAGCTCTTTAAATGCTACGCGTTTTTGAACCTGAATATAACCATAAGCAGTTTCCGGCCGGCTTGGTTTTATGCCAAGTGTTAGCAGGGCTTTTTTTTCTTTGACAAAATCAAGCCCGTTATTTATCTGGTGTATAAACTCATCTTCTTTCAAAATTACATGATCCGAAGGAGCAACTATTAAATTGGCGTTGGGATTTTTTATTTTTATTTTATAGGTAGCATAAGCTATACAAGGTGCAGTATTCCTGCGAATTGGCTCCAGTAAAATTTGTTCCTCTTTTAATTGAGGCAGCTGTTCGAGAACTATATTCAGGTATTTTGCATTGGTTACCACCAAAAAATTTTCATCGGGGATTATTTTCGAAAACCGGTCATATGTTTGTTGCAGAAATGTTCTGCCTGTACCAAGTATATCTAAAAATTGTTTTGGTTTAACCATGCGGCTCAGTGGCCAAAAACGGCTACCGGTTCCGCCAGCCATAATAATACAATAGTTGTTGTTCATCATGTTTAAGTTTGTGTTCATTCAAAAATATTAAATTAAAACTATTCAATGTAATTTTTGCTGTTTTTTTGATTACACATCTTTTCGGTGATTGATTCTTTTTGTTTAGGGTTTTTTAAGTTGTAATTTTAGCGGAGTGATTTTTCAATGTAAACAGTGAATCATTGGGTATAAATTATTGTTTTATTCTCTGCTTTAAAGGCAACAATGGCGGGACCAAGGCTATTGCAAAATGACCTCTTTAGGGAATTTTGGGGTGGAAAATAATTTATGCTTACATATTTAAAGCAAAACAAAATGAAACTTTTCTTTCATATAGGTCGTTACTTTTCGATGCTCAAAATGACTTTGGCCAAGCCCGAAAAGCACAGAATGTACTTCAAACAGTTGATTTACGAAATCGAAAATCTGGGTGTTAATTCGGTGGGAATTGTTATAATCATTTCGGTTTTTATTGGTGGGATTATGACTATCCAGTTTGCATACGCTTTAATGAATCCGCTGTATCCGTCGTATTTGATAGGGTTAGCCACACGCGATACACTCATGCTTGAATTTTCATCTACAATGCTGGCACTTATTATGGCCGGGAAAATCGGATCAAATGTTACCTCTGAAATTGGAAGTATGCGTGTTACTGAGCAAATCGATTCGCTTGAAATAATGGGAGTTAATTCGGCAAGTTATCTTATTCTGCCTAAAATTATTGCTGTGGTTTTTATTTTCCCTTTTCTATACATTATCAGCGTTTTTTTCGGAATATTGGGCGGTTTGGTGACCGGCCCAATTACCGGAACCATTACTTTACCCGAATATGTGGATGGTGTAAAAACATTATTTGTACCATATTATGTTACTTTTTCAATTATAAAATCACTTGTTTTTGGGTTTCTTGTTGCTTCGGTGCCGGCTTATTTTGGATATTATGTGCAGGGAGGCGCACTTGACGTTGGGAAAGCAAGTACCCAGGCAGTAGTAAACACCAACATCCTTATCTTGTTTTTCGATTTAGTATTAACCCGATTATTACTGACATGATTGAAGTAAAAAATTTATACAAGTCATTCGATGGCAATGAAGTGCTTAAAAATGTTTCCATCGTTTTTGAAAAGGGAAAAACAAATCTGATTATCGGGCGAAGTGGTTCGGGAAAAACAGTTATGCTAAAATGTATTCTCGGTCTGTTTGATATCGACAAAGGTGAAATTTGGTATGATGACAGGAATTTCACAGCTACCAATCAAAAAGAGCGAAAAATAATGAGAAAGGAAATAGGAATGGTTTTTCAGGGTGGTGCGCTTTTCGATAGTATTTCGGTTGAAGGCAATGTGCGTTTTCCATTGGATATGTTTACCCGAATGAGTGTAAAAGAGAAGCAACAGAGGGTTGAATTTTGCCTTGGCCATGTAAATATCGATAAAAAGGCTTACAAACTTTCGCCAAGTGAAATAAGTGGAGGCATGAAAAAAAGAGTTGCCATTGCACGTGCCATTGCCCTCAACCCACGTTACCTGTTTTGCGACGAACCCAACTCCGGACTCGACCCCGAAACCTCAACAGTTATCGATCAATTGCTCTTTGATTTGACAAAAGAGTTTGAAATGACAACAATTATAAACACCCACGATATGAATTCGGTGATTGAGATTGGTGAAACGATATTTTTTCTGAAAAAAGGCGAAAAAGAATGGGTGGGAACCAACAGGGAAGTTTTGAACAGTAACAATGAACACCTTAACGATTTTATTTTTGCCAATAAATTGTATGCCCTGATGAGGAAAGATGGTAAAGAGATTTAATAATTCGTGTTAAGCATTATATTTACAATGATGAATTCTGAATGAAAAAATTTATTGCCATGAAAAACTTAGCTTTGATTTTTGTATTGACTTTTTTGGTTTCTGTGTCATTTGCCCAGGAAAGGAAAAGCAAAAAACAAGTGAAAGCAGAGCTGAAATCTCAAAAAATTCAACTCATAAAAAATCTTGTTGATAACAAAACATTTGTTTTTAAAGCGTATTCTGTAGTTCCAAAAAATGAAAAAATAAAAACTTTGATTTCTGATTTTGGGATTGAAGTACGCAATGACTCCATTTTTTCTTATTTACCCTATTATGGCAACACCTATTCACGCGATTATACAAATTTCAAAGACAGCCCGATGGGTTTTGCACAACAAATAATAAGTTACAAACGGGTAAAAACAAAATCGGGATACGAAGTAAACATTAAAGTTAAAAACCTGAATGAACTAATAGAATTGGTATTTCATATTTCAAAAATGGGTGATGCTACTGTTGTGGCGTCAAGTTTAAACCGGCAGGCGATTACCTATCTTGGCGAAATATATGCACCAAAATCCGGGGAATAGAACTTTTTTTGCTGACAGTTTTTATTTAATTTGCTGATTAATTTTCATTTCATATTTACCAACTAAATTTAAAAAATCATCTTATGAAAAATCTGATTTTAAGTATTTTGGCACTCACTGCTATCGGTTTCGTTACAAGTGGTCTGATAAACAATCCTGTTCAGGATGAATGCAGTTTTAACAAAGATTCAATGAATGTTGTAATGCGGTTTGAGATAAAGGTAAAACCTGAATATGTTTCGTTTCTGAAACAATCATTTGATGAATGCAGGGCAAAAGTTCTTGAACAGGAACCCGGTTGCCTTGACTATTCCTTGTTTCAATCCTACAACGACAGTACTTTATTTTGCCTGACAGAAGCATGGGCAACAAAAGGTGCGCACAATGCACACATGCAACTGGCGCATACAAAAAAACACATTTCCGAAACTCAGGGTATTCGCGATCCTTCATTCAAATCGAAAACTGGTTATACTTATTGGATTTGTCCCGGGGCGAATGGGAAATAATTGGTTGATTTACGTGGATTTCAAAGCGATGCAATCGCGCAGTAGCGGGGTTATTTAAATAACTGCCGCCCTTCCACTATTTAAATATTCTTTGATCGAAGAGACATTCAATAATTTCTCTTTCTTTTCCGGCTCAAGTTTTATTTCCTTATTGCCGCTGATCAACGATTCCAGGGGAATGCCAAGATATCGGTTTAATAAAGTTATCATTTTTAAAGTTAGTGTCCTTCTTCCGTTCAAAACTTCTGAGACTCTTGTTTTTCCACCAAATATCGGCGCCACATCAGCTTGTTTAAGGTTCATTTGCTCCATTCTGAATTTAATGGCTTCAATTGGAGATGGAGCTTTCATTTGGTGGTTTTCCTGTTCGTATTTTTCAATAAGCAAGGAAAGAAGTTCCATTTCTTCACCTTCCGGACTATTGGGTTCTATCGCATTTTCAGTACTGTTTATCAGCAGATATACCCTTTCACATGCTTCGTTGTATTCTTGTTCTGTTTTTAATATTTTAGTTTTCATTCCATTGTTATTTTAAAATTTTAGCGGCATTTAATGTAACTCGCTTGAAATAAATTGATGCACAATTCTTATTTTTTCGTGACGCTCGTTTCATATTTTACTGTTTTTGAATCTATTTTATCATATTCCGTATGTGTGCCAAACCACACAATAAAAACAATTTTTAGTTTGTATTCAACATCAACAATTAACCTGTAATCATTCCCTTTTAGATTGAAAACTACCCGTTTTGAATTGATTATACTGGCACTTTTGTATTTTGCCTTCAAATCGTTTGCGTTATTCCAGGAGGAGTATTTTACTTCATAAGTCCAGGCTCTTAAAGGTTCTTCTGCCTGCTTGTATTTGCCAAGCCTGCAATAATCAGAAAGAGTCTTTTCCTTTATTATTCTCATACAGCACAAAGTTAGCTAAAGTTACCAAAAAGGGTAACTTATAATGATATTATTTTAAATTACTGTATTTTTTAGTTTTAGATTTTTTATACTTAAATGCAATGGGGATTTATGGTTTATAACAGCTCCAAATTGGCGGTATTGCAAAATCGTGTGATATAGCTTTTTAAATTCGATTGCAAACCGATTATAAAACAGGGCGAATAGGTAAAAAACTGTAAAATCAAATTCAGTTGGATAATGCTTGCCTGTGGTGGAGTTCAAGGCGATGCAATCGCGCAGTAGCGTAGGAATTCCCTGCCTGAATTGACAGGCAGGGAATTCCGTTTTTTATCCAACATTTATAGCTAATTCATCAGCTTCATCTGTAAATAGGCATAAATAAGTGCATACATTTGCGCCCGTTGTTCGTTGGTAGAAGCCCCGGCATGGCCTCCTTCCGTATTTTCAAAATAGTAAACCCTATATCCTAGATTATCCATTTTAGCAACTGCTTTCCTGGCGTGACCCGGGTGTACGCGGTCATCACGGGTGGAAGTTGTAAAGAATACTTCGGGGTAATTCATCCCCGGTTTTATATTTTGGTATGGCGAATATTTGCTGATGTACTCCCATTCTTCCGGAATATCAGGATTACCGTATTCGGCCATCCAGCTTGCACCGGCAAGCAGTTTGTTGTAGCGTTTCATATCGAGCAAAGGCACTGCACAAACAACGGCATTGTATAAATCAGGACGTTGGGTATAGGCAACACCAACAAGTAAGCCACCATTGCTGCCCCCGAAAATACCAAGTTTTTCAGGTGAAGTGATTTTCTTTTCTATTAAACTTTCGGCAACTGCATTAAAGTCGTCATACACCCGCTGGCGGTTTTCCTTTAATCCGGCCTGATGCCATTTTGGTCCAAACTCGCCACCTCCACGGATATTTGCAAGGACATATACTCCGCCGTATTCAAGCCATGCCGTGCCGGTTACAGCATTGTAATTTGGCAGCATAGGTACTTCAAATCCGCCGTAAGCATACAAAAGTGTAGGGTTCAATCCATCGTATTTTATTTGTTTACTACTTACCACAAAGTACGGAATCTTTGTTCCGTCTTTCGAAATGGCCTCAAATTGCTGAACCTTGTATTTTTCTGTTGCGAAAAATGACGGCAGCGATTGTAACTTTTTCACAATTCCTTTTGTTGCGTCACCAAAGAAAAGTGTGGAAGGTTCAAGGAAATTGGTGAAATAGAAAAAATAATTGTCGCTGTTTTCGTCGCTTGTGCTTAAGGAAATATTGCCAAATTCCGGAGCATCAATTTTCTCTTTTTTCCAGTTACCCTTCCACGTATATTTGTAAAGTTCGCTCTTTACATTGTTGAGCATATTTATCAGTAAAACATTTTTGGTTGATGAAATTTCGGTTACACTTGAGCGTTCATCGGGAGCCACAATTAAATTAAAACTTTTTTTGTCTGAAATCAAATCATCGTAAGCGATACTGATAACCGAACCTTGTTTGAAACTTTTACCGCCGGTTTCCCAATCCGATTTTAGCTGTAAAATCACAAGGCCATTAAAAATATCAGAAAGTTCAATGTCATCCGGGAGATCAAGTTTTATGAGCTTTCCATTTTCGATAGCGAAATAATTGCCCGTGTAAAACGATGTTTTTTGAACTACCATTTGATATGTTTTTTTAGGTGTTGGATTGGTTGTTCCCCAAATTCCCATATCAGTTTCACTACCTTCGAAAACAAGTTTTGCGTCATTTAAATCGGTTCCGCGTTTCCATATTTTTACTTTTTTTGGATAACCCGATGTTGTCATTCCATCTCCAAAATCGGTTGAAACCATTAAAGTGTTTTCGTCAATCCAACTTGCACCACCTTTTGCTTCAGGGAGATAAAATCCATTTTCAACAAATGATTTTGAAGCCACATCAAACTCTTTAACTATCACCGCATCGCCTCCGCCTTTCGAAAGGTTTACAAGGAACTTTTTGTAATCGGGATAAAGGCCGGCAGCTCCTTTAAATACCCATTTAATATCATCTTGTTCTGATATTTTATCGATGTCAATTAATGTTTCCCACACAGGGTTTCCACTGATATAATTTTCCACAGAAGTACGTCGCCAGATTCCCCGCGGGATTTGTCTGATCCTGCCAAAAATTGAAAATATAATCTCCCCTGATTTCCGGATCGGCAATTCGGTCAACTGAGTTATAAATCTCAAGATTTTTGTCGTAAATGGCCTGGTAGTTTTTTTGGGACTTCAGCACCTGAAGCGATTTTTCATTCCATTTACCGACCCATTCAAGGGCTTTTGGATTTTCAACATCTTCGAGCCACAGATTAGGATCTTCCTGTGCAAAGTTCACTTTTGCTGTCATAATAATAATGATAACGAGAATAAGTAATTTTTTCATTTGTTCTGTTTTTGTAAAGTGCAAAATACGCATTCCTTTTTTTTAATTTAAACGATTAAACGAACATTTAAACAACAGGTTGAATAAAAAATGAATATTGACCCAACTTCCCAAAGTTTCAAATAAAAGGTGGTGAGGAATATGTCTAATTTTTAAAACAATCATTTGACGAATGCCGTGCAAAAGTAATTGAACAGGAATCCGGTTGTTTGGACTATTCTTTGTGTCAATCATATAGTGACAGTGCTTTATTCTGCATTACCGAAGCATGGGTAACAAAAGGGGCGCATAATGCACACATGCAATTGACACATACAAAAAAACACATTCCCGAAACCCAGATCATTCGCGATCCTTCATTCAAATCAAAAACTGGTTATACTTATTGGATTTGTCACGGGGACGAATGGGAAATAAGCGGGTTAATTTTCTTCCAATTCACGTTTTATCGCTCTTTGTACAAGTTGATTCAAAGTAATTCCTTTAACCATTGCAACCTGAGCCGCTTTTTTATGAAGCTTTGGATTCAACCGAACATTAAAAGTTCCTTTATATGATTTTTCAAGCGGAATTCCTTCTTCTTCACAATCTTTGATATGTTCATCTACCATATATTTAAAGGCATCTTCAAGTTCATCAACTGTTGAACCTTCGAAGGTTACAAGGTCATTTATGCCTTCAATTTTGCCGAAAAAAATCCTGTCGCTTGCATTAAAATGTACCGAGCCAATAAAATTTTTATATGTTAAAACATCTTTCATCTTATTATAGTTTTTTGTTTTTAAAGATATAAAGTAGAATTCGCGTATAATCATCCTCCTTTGTATAAGAACTCGTATATGCTCGTTTCATAGTAAATCTTTTATTTTTAACTCATTTTCAATAACATCTAATTGGTATTGTTTAAGGATGTTCCTTGGGTGCGGCTTGTGCAATTTAATTTTATGGTTTGTTGCTTCATTCGAAAAAACAACCCTTGAACCAGCACCCTGTTTTTCAGTATATCCCAATGAACTTAATAACCTCTTTAACTCATCAAAAGAAAAATCTTTTGGCTTTTTCTTAAATCGGTCGATTAGTTTACTGATAGAAGTCATTTTACAAATATAGAAATTGCAACTGAAATGTAGTGGCACAAAGTTGCTAAATTTTGCTTTTCTCCTCCAACAAGTGTATCCATAGTAATTGTGTGATGTGGAGTTTGTGTATTATTCCGTTACAACGATTCAATGATCATTGATATGCTGTTTGAGATTAAGGTAAAACCGAAATATATCTCATTTTTAAAACAATCATTTGATGAATGCCGCGCAAAAATACTTGAACAGGAACCCGGTTGACTTGACTATTCCTTGTTTCAATCCTATAACGACAGTACTTTATTCTGCCTCACCGAAGCATGGGCAACAAAAGGGGCGCACAATGCACACATGCAACTGGCGCATACAAAAAAACACATTTCCGAAACTCAGGGTATTCGCGATCCTTCATTCAAATCAAAAACTGGTTATACGTATTGGGTTTGCCCGGGGGCGAATGGGAAATAGTGGGTTGAAAGTGGTTGCTTGTGTTGGAGTTCAACGCGATGCAATCGCGCAGTAGCGGGGGGTTACTTAACTAAGGCCTGGTATTCTTTCTTAGTCATTTTAATAATTTAATCCAAAAGCCCAAAGTGGAATCACATTGAGGTAACCGTATTCGATATCATCTTTAACCACAAACGATTTACCGTCTTTTTCTATTTGGTTTTGTTGCTTATTTTTTCCTCCAACTTCAAAAGTGTAATTGTCAATTATAAAATCTGTTTTACTTGAAGATATTACTTCATTTTTCACTCGCAATTGATTGAAGAAAAAAGTCTCTCGAATGTTGCCTACATTTGATTTATCTCCAACCAGGTTGAAAATAATATTTGTGTTATCTAAATAAACTTTATCAACTTTTCCTAATCCACGAATACCACTTGTTTCATTGCGCAACTGTCCAATAAGTCCAGCTTTTTCCATATAGGTGAAATAGTCATCTAAGGAATTTCGACTCACACTAATCATTTCAGATATTTTGGAAAAATTGGGTTTAAAAGGTACGCTTTCGGCAATAATCGAAAGCAATCGTTTAAGTTTTCGACTTGTTCCAACATTTAAATTTGCGTATTGCGGAATATCGGATTCCAGTGTTTGTACAATAATTTGACCTAAACGTAAGTCCATTTCATTTTCAATTCCAAAAGGATAATACCCACGTTTTAAATAGTCATTAAATAAGGGTAGTGGATGTTGAATGTTGTCAAGTTTCACCTCATTATTTATAATTTGTTCTAAGGAGTAAACTTCTGTTTCATAGTTATGAAAGAATTTCAAATATTCACGAAATGAGAGTCCTTGTAATTTGTAAATTATTGCCCGACGACTTAAATCAGCCGGGCCTTTCAATATGTCAAGTACAGAAGAGCCTGTGAATACAACTTTCAAAGTAGGAAATGAATCGTAAATATTTTTTAATTCGCGGGACCAGTCTGTGTATTTATGTATTTCATCAATAAATAAATATTCTCCTGCATTTTTATAAAATTCATCAGCTAAATCGAAAAGTCTGTTTTCACTAAAGTACATATCGTCTGCAGAAACATATAATGCTTTTTTGCTATCTAACTTTTCCTTGATATGTTGTAGAATCATTGTTGTTTTACCAACTCCGCGAGCTCCAATAATTCCAACCATCCGGCTGTCCCATGACACATTTTTGTATAAATAACGTTTAAAATCCGTTGTCGTATTTTGTAAAAGCGTTTCAAATTTCTGATATAATATTCTCATAATCTTGATGTACTATTTTTTACAAAGATACGAAATGCACAACACATTCAACAAATTTCCTAATTTAATGCACAATCAAATGTGCAATGTGTTGTTTTTTCTGCTTGGCGCTAACGGCAGTCTGTCTAAAAACTATTTTTAAGCCTCTGAGAATTGAGTATTTGTAAATTTACAAAGACTCCAATTCGAATATTTCATAGTGTCATCCCCTTGCCCTTCGTTTGCAACTCCTCCGGTTAACGAATTAATCGTATTATTCTCAATTCAATCGAATTGTGCACCGATTATAAACTGGTGCGGGCAGGTGAAAAACTGTCAAATCAAATTTCAGTTGGATTGGGCTTGCTTGTGGTGGATAACAATGCGATGCAATTGCGAAGTAGCAGGGGAGTTAACTTGTAGTTACTAATCCAGATATGGTTATGGATTCAAATGTGATTAAAGAAATAATAACTTATAATGAAATGACTGAGATTTGTAAAATGAATGATTGGTTATTAAAGTACTGATTTAAATAGTTACCAGAATTGTCTAACCTATTCTAAAAATTTTCTTGTTCTTTTTGAAGTAATAAGTAAGTATAGTACAACAATAAATACTATTAAAAAAGCCCCCTTAACCACAAAAAGCATCAAGTCATTTTCTTGAAAAATTGTTCCAGTTACGATAACATTGCCAAAAACTTCTATTAATTTAAAAAATGTTTTTCTTATACTTTTCATCAAATTGTTTTTTAGGATATTCAAAATTTGCATTACAATATTACGATATATTTTTTTAATATGCAAATGCAATATGCTGACATACAACAACATACAACAACATGCAACAACATGCAACAAATAATATTCTTGCAAGGTCTTGTACATATGTACCATTTCTTAAATCAACATACACTTTCTTATTGCTATTGACATTATTCAAATCTAAAACTCCACTACCCCCGTTTGCAATGATTGGTAAGCTGTTTTGAGTTTGTAACTCTTCTGGTTAATTAATTTGCAATCGTACCATACAACTATATCAATTTCAATTCAATCGAATAGTGCAACGATTAAAAATCGGCGCTGACAGGTGAAAAGCTGTCAAATCAAATTTCAGTATGTAAATTTTGCAGGTGTTGAGTAACAACGCGATGAATTCGCGGAGTAGCTAGGTTTTCTGTTGGGGCGGGCTATTCGATTATATGCTTTTTTTAATATTAATATTTGCACCGTTCTATAAGGACACTATTATTTTAAGAACAATCTTAGAAATATATGGTCATGAACTGTATTTTCCATACCTATAGGTATAAACCTGTCATTGAAACCCATCTTGTACCAAAAAGATTCAGAATTATAAACACTTTTTAGATAAACTACTGATATACCTTCCTGTTCAAATTTTGCAATACAGTTTTTCACTAATAACGTTCCAGCTCCTCGATGTTGAAAGTTAGGATGTATTTCAGTTCCACGTATATATATATTTAGTGGAGATTCTTCATAGTAAAGAAGATACCCTATAGCATCTTCTTTGAAT
Organism: uncultured Prolixibacteraceae bacterium; assembly: GCA_963800345.1. Classification (GTDB taxonomy): domain Bacteria; phylum Bacteroidota; class Bacteroidia; order Bacteroidales; family Prolixibacteraceae; genus Draconibacterium. The sequence continues at coordinate 60,799 of CAWDAW010000015.1, forward strand.
GTGATAATAACTAATACTCCATCTTCTGCTCCTTTTTTTAAATCACCAGCAAAATATCTTTGAAATCTTCCTAAGATTAACCACTTCTGTAGTTGTTCTATATTTTTCTCACAAGGAGTATAAATGACTTTATAGTTCATTATTCATTTTATTATTTATACTAAGCATACCCCCACGGCTCCTCGTTTGCGATGAGGCTTGCTTGTGGTGGAAAACAACGCGATGCAATCGCGCAGTAGCAGGGGGTTTTATAATGTATCCTCACCCAAGAACCAATGTTAAAAGTATTGTTGAATGAAAATTCGTATCAACAAGAAATTCTCGTTAATTTTAATAACTGGTTAGAATCCCATTCTCAAAATATAAATATGTGTTCCCATAAACCCATTGTTCATGCACACCCCAAGAACCAACTGTTTTATTAATATCTTGCGAGATACCTAAACTTTCTTTTGCCATTTCTGATGTCATTCCTATCCAAAATTTCCTGTCGATAATCTTTGTAGCAATTTCATCTGCATATTTATCCCTAATTCTAACTTCTCTTTGTAGTTCTTTTAAAGAGTTTTCATTTAATTGTCGTATATTCATTACGTAAAAACTCCCAAGTTGAACAACACTAACAATAGTATTTTCATTATGCCATTTTCTACTGGTGGAAAACACATATTCATCGTCATCTACTTTTACATCAGGCAAACCATACTTTTCTATAAATATTGAATCAAGATTATTACTTAAAATTTTCGGGCTAACATTTGATATTGAAGCCTGTTCATTTATTATAAAACGAAGAAAAATAAGTTTTTTTGTTATAATGCTTATGCAAAAATCAGCGTTAAAATTACAGTCGTCCAATATTATTTTATCTATTCCATAATTAACTTCGAAATGATTTAAGTCATTAGTTTCATGTTCACGCTTTTCAATAATTGTTGGATATTGTTTAACAATTTCTGTTTCTGTACTATTCCACTTTATGCTTTCAATGAACTTAAAAAAATCTATTTGGGCTGAAACTTTGATATTCAGTATTACAAGAATCAAAAGAGTTATTGTATTTTTCATTTTGATTTGTGTTTTTATTTATGAAAGATGATTGTTTTTCAAGAAAAATGTATCAGAATTGTGATTTGGTCTTTTATCAGTAAAGTCAATCATCAATTTCTTATCCCAAATTTGTTCCCAAATTAAAGTGTTTATAAAGTTGAGTTCTGTTCCTAAAAAATCTATTCCGCCTGCATAGTTCTCATGAGATTCCTCTTTGAAGCTACACCTTGACCTGATTCTTGCTATTAAATCATTAAATAAAAAATGATGTTCTGATTGTTCAATTTCTTTTAGAATTATATCTCGAAACTCTTCTTGTGAATTTGTCAATGGTAAATATTTCATGCCAAAATGTGTTTTTGATACATTCATTTTAAAAGTTTATTTAAATTAACCTATTGTGCGGTTTAAAGTTAAATAGTTTTTTACAAGAATAATTTTTATATTAAAAAATATGATTGCAGATATCAATTTTATCTTTCTAAGTAATGCAGGATCACTTGAGTAAAATAAAGAGTGAGAACATCTATCAAATGTTCGTTTAGTACGTGTTTATAGCTAGTTTAAATCAACATTAAACAAAAAATTGATATTTCCTCATCGACCAACAAAAAGCTTTCAAAACTCACCTAATTGATTGCCACTTGTTCTTGGATCTTTTTAAAAAACCTTCACCATGGTCGCTGAGGATGGTTATTGACTTAGTTTTTAACAAAAATTGAAGTTTTTTTAAGGAATATTTCTACTTTTTTATGAAATTCAGCCCTCATTTTCAGTTTTTTACTCTCAACTTTTATCTTTTTCTCAAACTTTTTCATTAAAAACTACAAAAAGAACGAATCCCCCGCTACCGCACGATTGTATCTTGTGGTACTACGGATCCATTCAATCAAAGCACTACTTTTCCTTTAACCAAAGGTTTTTCTTCGGCCCCATTTCATCTGTACGGAATCGGTTTAAGTCCGTGTTTTTTCAAAAACGACGGATCGCAAAGAGCTGCTGTGGTAAGCCCGTTTGAACTTATTGAATCGTTATTGGCAACTATCAGTGCTTTACTTTTCCTTAGAAACATGTTCTGGCAATCGACCATCAGGTTATTGGTCACCGTATTCCGGTCTGCATTCAGGCGGATATCTTTCAAATCGGGGTATTTTTTCAGGTAAACAGGAGAACTGATATCCACGTCTTCGTATATTTTCTTTTGTATCACCGGATTGTCCAATGTTTCCAACCACCGTTTCTCTCCCCACGAAGTAAAGCTAACTGCTGCAAAACATTTGTAAAACAGGTTGTTTTCAATAAGGTTATCTTTTCCCCCGTGAATTTGTATTGCACCAAAACCCAGCACGCCGCAACGCTCAAATAAATTTCCATAAATCGACACGCCTGAAATCATATCATCGAGCCGAACTCCTGCAGCGCCATGCCGGGTTCCTCCCGAAATATCCGACCAGCGGTTGTAGCGGATTACAATTCCACGATAGGAAGGATTGTAAAAAATATCCACTCCACCCTGATCGTCCGACTCATTCACTACCCGGCTGACTTCATTGTATTCGATCAGAAAATCGTTGCCTTCCAGTCGCATTGCAGATGAAGACGAGTTTTTAAAGCGGTTGTTGCTGATACGGATTCCGCAGCCATCAACATGCACCGCTGGCTGGTAGGTTCGTTTGAAAAGCGAAAAATCTTCAACAACCGTTTGTTCCACAAAATGATTGGCCGGAGTGAGTGTTTTCCTGTCGCCTCCTTTGACTTTAATTCCGCCACAGCCAAAAGTACGCAGCAAACAGCCGGTAATACCATTTTCAGAACCGTCAATCAGGTGGATGCCATCACTTCCAAATCGTTCAAGCAGGCAATCCTTTATCAAACAATGCGATCCCCCATTAACAAGAATGGCGCTTCCCCTGCTTTCCTCAAAACTCAAACCCTGAATGGTAAAGTAAGAACAATGATCAAGTTCAACCATGTAAGGTGCACTGCAAACCGACAAACGGACTTCGGCCTGATTGGGATCGATCTCATTTGGTGGAAACCAGTATAATAACCCGTTGGTTCGGTCGAGATAATATTCACCCTGCTCGTCAATCTCGCAGAACAGGTTTAGCCCAAAATAGCGCAGACTGTCTTTATAACCATAATTGTGATAAGGTTCCTGGAGTGATAAAATCATGTCATCGCTATCAATCGTTTTCACTTTTTGAAATTCATCGCTCCAGTCCCAATACCAGTATCCTTCCAAACATGCTTCCTTTTCATTTTCCCATCGGTTTTGGTATGGATCAGTGTATTGAAATAGTCCTTCTCTGGTTCCCCTGACTTTTGTGTAGTTTGGAGGCAATTCAGTCAAGCCTTTTACCAGTCCCGCTTTCACAAATCCTTTGTTGGGCCAGCGGGCTAGTGTTTGAAGCTGACCGTTGCAAAACAATTCAGGACGTTTACCAATTTCGATCGGGTCGCCAAAATCTGAGATTCCGGCACGCTTTAAATCGCTTACATAAACATTTATTGCGGACTGATGCATTCAATAAATCCAACTTTGTTTCATCTTTCAGGAGTTCCCAATTCGTTAATGGTTTGCTGCCTCTAAAAACCGGAGTTTCGCCTTCCATGGCCCGATAAATGACCGGCGCTTTTTTATTACCAGAATCTTCCGGTGAGAATTTTAAAGCATTCTCAATCGGATAAACTCCGTTGTGAATATAAACAGTTACTGACTTTTCAGGTACAGTTTTACGGAGCAAACGAACCGCATCCCTGGCTTTTTCGAGCGTTTGAAATGGAGCATTAACAGTTCCCGAATTTTGATCATTTCCCTCAGTTGACACATAGAATTTGATGTTTTTTACTTCAGCAAAACAGGAAAAAACAAGAAACATGCTTATGACTGCCAGACTGCAAATTGCAATAACTTTGTTTTTCATCGATTAAAAGATTAGAATTTATCCGACCCATGTAAAGATATTACATTTTAATAATGACTGGTCGGTAATTTTATTTTCCGAATCCCCCAATACTCCAGATTTGCAACTTGGTGAAAGCTGTTTTGCGTTTGCAACTCACTATTAATTTCTCAACAATTCAATTTCAATATACTCAGAAAGAAACTATTGATTTTAAACATTGATTTTTGATGGTGACTTTTCAACTTATCACATTTTCTCCGGCTCCTCCGATAAATTTCGGGCTTCAATGTATATGCGCTTTATTTCGGGATGGTTTTTACTAATGCTTGTTTCAAGGCGTTTGATGGTTGCCGAAAGTTCTGAGCTGCCAAGATTTCGTACAAACTGCACATCCAGCGCCAGTAAAACATCCTCCGGTGCCATGTGCATGGTAAGTGGACGATTTAATGTTTCAACATTTTTATCTTCCATCACCAGTTTCATAATATCATCAGTAATATGGGATTGTACACTTTCACCTATCAGCAGGTTGCGACTTTCTATCGTTAATAACACCGCCACATATGCCAGCAATAATCCAATGAGTATGGATGCAATGCCATCGGCCAGCGGCAGATCGTAATGGCTACCAATGAATACACCGGCCAAAGCGATGAGTAAACCGCCCAGCGCGGCACCATCCTCAAATATGACAACAAAAATCTTTGGGTCTTTGCTTATTCGCAACCGTTTGTAAAAACTACCTTTAATGCCTTTGTTTTTATTCAGATTGCGAACTGCTATTATAAACGAAGTTCCTTCAAACAAAAACGCACCGCAAAGAACAGCGTAACTCCACATTATATTGCTAATTTCTTCGGGATGCTGAATGTGTTTTATGCCTTCAAAAATGGACATTCCCCCACCCAACCCAAAAATGAGGATGGAGACAATGAGCGACCAGAAGTAAATTTCTTTCCCATGTCCGAAGGGATGTGCTCTGTCGGGTGGCATTTTACTGCGGTGTATCCCCAACAGTAAAAGCAGTTGGTTTGCCGAATCAACCGTGCTGTGTATTCCTTCGGAGAGCATTGCGGAACTGCCTGTAAATGCAGCCGCTATAAATTTTAATACAGCAATCGCAATATTTGCAGCCAGTGCACCATATACAGTAATGTTTGAATGTGACATAATTTCTTTTTTAATCGGGGAATGATATGTACAATATTCTAACAATTTTATACGGTTCAGGTTCAGTAGGATAATTCCCAATGCCATTCTTTTGCAACAGGATGAAAGCTGAATTGATTATGCCACATATTATTTTATCTTTTCATTAACAATAAAATTAATTTTCATCTTAAACTTCAACAGAGCCTTTTTCACCTGCAAATTGCCTAGCATTATTTCGTTATTTTGAAAATTATTCGCATCAAAAATGATTAACGGCCGATTTCCCGATACAAACGATGGGGTTTTAGTTGACGCTGATAAGTCCCGGGATGCTGTGAGGTTATTTTCCGGCGCTGTGCACTGCCTTGTCAGCGTGCGTAGTTTCCTAACAAATAGCGATATACTCTGAAAACGAAAAATAGCAACAAATCAAAATTATTTGTTAATGCATAATCCTTCACGCTCCCCACGATTCCCTGCACAAATTACAGTAATGGTATCCAAAATGATTTAGGCTTAGTTTTAACTGTTTCAACTTATTGAACAGCTTTTGGCAGCATCAATAAAAACGGTATACAGCGTTCCCAGTATAAAACGTAGTAATTATAGCCCAAAGCAATATTTTGGTAATAATCAGACCGATTGTCCCAATAATATTTCTCAGAATTGATTGACCAAGCTGCCAAACCCAATTTTGAAACCAAAAACCATTTTTCCAGTAGCCGGGCAGCCCGTCCGTTACCATCGCCAAAAGGATGTATTTTGGCTGTCCAAAGATGAATCATTGAAGCGAAATAAAATATTTCTTTATGACTTAATTCCAGGGTTAAAAGCTCAACGATATCATCGAATAGTTTGCTAAATTCTTGTTCAAGAAACTGGGGTTCAACCGCCATGTAAACAGGTTTCATTGTATTTGAATCCCGGATACCTACCTGTACTTTTCGCAACACTCCACGTTCTTTGCCGGGCAACAAAGTTTTTGACAATAATAGGTGCGCTTTTAAAAAGTTCGTTCTATTTAAAAGGTTTTCCGATGCAAATTTATAAGCCTCCATAAGGCACTCAATTTCTTTGACCTCTTTATTTTTAGGAGAAGATTTTTTTCCACGGTTTCTGAAAAAACTGTTTGCATCTAATGTGTTCCCTTCGATTTTTGAGGAATATAATGAAGATGAAATAATATAGTATTCAAAATCCTCAATTGAAAATTGGGTTTTTGCATTTAAAGTATTGGCAAGCACCGACCAATCCATATCCACTTTTGACGAATATTCTTCCAAAAATTCATAGGATATCATTTTCAGTTGTTTTGCCATGATATTTGATGTATTAAAACGAAGTTAATAAAAAAATATTCTTACGTTCCCCACGATTCCCTGTCTAAACTCCGGTAATGAATTGCTTCTGAAAGGTGGTGTGCCTGAACGTCTTTTTCGCCTTCCAAATCGGCAATGGTACGTGAGACTTTTAAAATGCGGTCGTAGGCGCGGGCAGAAAGTCCCAGCCTTTCCATTGCATTTTTTATAAGTTCGTTGCTGGCTTCATCGAGTACCACGTGTTCTTTTATGAGTTTCGATGTCATTTGTGCGTTGGCGTAAATCCCTTTGTGTTCGGCAAAACGGTCCTCCTGTATTTTCCGCGCTGTTAAAACCCTTTCGCGCACGGCTTCACTGTTTTCAGAGGAAGTCAGTTCCGATAGTTTTTTAAACGGCACAGGAACAACTTCCAAATGAATATCAATCCTGTCGAGCAGCGGCCCTGAGATTTTGTTGAGATATTTTTGTACGATTCCCGGCCCGCAAACACAATCTTTTGTTGGATGGTTGTAATATCCGCATGGACATGGATTCATTGAAGCCACCAACATAAACGAAGCGGGATATTCAACAGAAAATTTAGCACGGGAAATTGTAATGGTTCTGTCTTCAAGTGGTTGACGCATCACTTCAAGCACAGTTCTTTTAAACTCAGGAAGTTCGTCCAAAAAAAGCACGCCATTGTGAGCCAGTGATATTTCGCCGGGTTGCGGGTAATTTCCGCCACCTACCAAAGCGACGTCAGAAATCGTATGATGAGGCGCGCGGAATGGCCGTTGTGTCATCAGCGAAGTTTCCTTGTCCATATTCCCCGAAACAGAATGGATTTTTGTAGTTTCCAAAGCTTCTTTTAGGGTAAAAGGTGGAAGAATACCGGGAATGCGTTTTGCCAGCATCGTTTTTCCGGCTCCGGGTGGACCAACCAAAATGATATTGTGACCGCCGGCAGCTGCAATTTCGAGGGCACGTTTAACGTTTTCCTGGCCTTTCACATCGGCAAAATCAAGTGCATTGTTGCTAACCTGGTTGTAAAATTCTGCACGTGTATCAATTATAGTTGGTTCCAGATTGCTTTCTCCATTTAAAAAGTCGATCACTTCCTTAATATTTTCTACCCCGTAAACTTTCAAACGGTCAACAACTGCAGCCTCCCGAACATTGTGTTTTGGAAGAATAAATCCCTCGAAACCTTCTTTGCGGGCGTTAATTGCAATTGGCAAAGCGCCTTTTATGGGTTGTAAAGTCCCGTCAAGACTGAGTTCACCCATTAAAACATATTTTGGGAGCAGGTCTGATTTTACATCGTTATTTGCTGCCAAAACACCCGCCGCCAATGGTAAATCATAGGCAGAACCTTCTTTGCGGACATCAGCCGGAGCCATGTTGATAATGATTTTTTGCCGTGGCCATTTGTAACCATTTAACCGCAAGGCCGATTCAATGCGTTGCTGGCTCTCTTTCACGGCGCTGTCAGGCAGGCCAACCAACTGAAATTTTATGCCATTTGTTACATCAACTTCAATGGTAATTGTACTTGCGTCGATCCCAAAAACTGCACTTCCATAAGCTTTTACTAACATGAAAAGGGTATTTAGTTGAAAGTTTTAAAAATAGAGAAATTATACTGAAATGAAAAATTTGAAATCACAGCTTGATTTTCATTACAAGTGCTGAGAAAATTGCTAAAAAAATCCGACCAGATTACTGATCGGATTTACTATAAACTTGTATTTTTCTGCCAGGAGGTTGCACGCACCGGGCGGGATTTGTAATATCTGCATTGTTTACCACGATACTCAAATCTCAAAATTATTTCTGTTAATTTTAAACTTCATCAGGAATAAAATAAGGTTTTCTGTAATTCCTTGTCAGCAACATATCTGCTTCAGGGTCGTTGGCAAATTTTTCGTAAGCGCCAACAAAACTGAGTTCGCGTTTCAACCTGTACGAAATATTTGCAAGTGCCGGCAAAGCAGCAGAGTAAAATCCTTCGTTTATATCGCAATGCAAATCATAATCGTTTCCGGAACGGATAGCATCAATAAAATTGGCATAGTGCTCGGTGCCGCCAGGCGCTGCACGGAAAGTAGGGTCTTTCGGTGTTTCCGAACTTTCCCTTGAAGAACTTGCAAAAGGAATATTTTCGCGTTGTCTGAAAGCCTGCCATGAACTTCCGTTGATTTCCAAATATCCGTCGGTGCCGTAAAAGGTGTTTCCTATTTTAATTCCGAGTCCTGCTTCGGCGTTGGTAAACCGGCCACGGGTTTCAAATTCAAGAATTTTCCCGTCGGCATAATTAAATACTGAAGTTTGCGTATTTGGCGTTTCCTGTGAGCATTCTTTTGGGTTGATTCCGTAGATACCCCCAGTTGAATAAACCGAAACAGGGTGTTCGTTTTTGTTCATTCCCCAACGGGCAATATCAAATTGGTGAGGTCCCTGATTAGCAGTGTCTCCGCCACCTGTGGCCCAGTGCCAGTGCCAGTTGTAGTGTCCTTTCTTTTCGTTGTAGGGTCGCCAGGTTACCGGGCCGAGCCACATGTCGTAATGAAGCGTTTCGGGCGGCATGCTGTCAGGTGAAATGCCAAAAGAATCGCGTGGTTTATAGCAAAGTCCTTTTGCCATGTACACGTCACCAATTCCTCCAAAGTGAAGGAATTCAATCGCTTCAATAACATTTGCAATGGAGCGGTTTTGCGTGCCAACCTGTACCCTGACATTATATTTTCTTGCGGCTTCAACCATTTTACGACCTTCAAAAATATTGTGGCAGGCGGGTTTTTCCACATATACATGTTTCCCGGCCTGGGCAGCCCAAATTGTGGCAAGTGCATGCCAGTGATTTGGCGTTGCTATGGAAACTGCATGGATTTCCTTATCATCAAAAACCCTGCGCATGTCCCACTCTGTCAGTGGTTTTGTGCCAATAGAATCAAGTACCGATTTTGCCCTTTCAGAATAAAGTTCCTCATCAACGTCGCAAATTGTTTTCAGAAAAACATTTCTGTTATCTTTTAAGGCACACCAGTTACCAATGTGCGAATTTCCCTGACCGCGAATTCCAATTACGGCAACATTAATTCTTTCGTTTGCGCCAATTACTGAAGCATATGATTTTGCACTGAAGCCCATTCCTCCTATTGCAATTCCGGCGGCTCCCGCCAAACTTTTCTTTATAAAATCTCTTCTTTCTGTCATCTTTTATTGTTTTTAGTGGTTTAGATTCAAGGCAAGCAATTTACCATTTTGATTTGAAAAAGAGCAAAGATATAATTTATTGTTTTTTTCTATTTTTGCGCAAGAGAAATCCGGCGAAATGAAGAACATACTTTCTTATATCATCACACCTGTTTATCTGATTATTTTTGCTTTACTCCTTGTAATTTTTCATCCGGTTCAAATGTTTACCAACTGGATTTGGGGTTACCCTGTGCGTAAAAAAGTTGTTGACGTGCTGAATTTCGGGTTGCTTTATTCACTTTGGATTTTGGGTACGCGAATTAATTTTAAGGGATTCGAAAAAATACCCCAAAACCGTCCATTAATTATCGTGGCAAACCATCAAACCTTGCTCGATATTGTTGCCATTGTTGTGGGGTTCAGGAAAAACCACCCAAAATTTATTTCGAAGATTGAATTGGGAAAAGGAATACCGAGTGTATCGTATAACCTGCGCCACGGTGGCTCGGTGCTTATCGACAGGAAAAACAAATCGCAATCGGTAAAAGACATTCTGATGCTTGGCAAACACATTGAAAAAGAAACTTATGCAGCATGTATTTTCCCTGAAGGAACCCGCACGAAGGACGGTTCGGTAAAAACTTTTCAACCGGCGGGGATTGCTTCACTTATCCGAACAGCACCTTCGGCAGTTATTGTGCCCTTTGCAATCGACGGAAATTATGACATTATGAAAAACGGCTACTATCCAATGCAGCTTGGCGGCCACCTAAAATTCACAGTCCTCAACCCAATCGAACCCAAAGGAATGAATGTGGATGAACTTACTTTGCAAATTGAAAATATGATTAAAAGGGAGTTGGGGCAGGAAATTAGTATGTAGTCGTCTCCCACCTCCAAGTCGGTACTGATTAAAAACTCCTAACTATCTTCACTTTTTCCAAAATCCAACTTTCGTAATAAATCCTCTATTTTATCGGCAACTGATTCAGCAGAAGCTTCTTTTTCAAATTCAACCGAATTCAAAGCATCGGCTAAAAAATTTATTTTTTCTGTCAGAAAATCAATCTTTTCCTTCAAAACAATAGGATCCTCTTTTTCCCAATAAGTGCCTTCATCCCAAACTTCGAGGTTTGCCATATATTTTTTCTGGATATATTTTAGAAGTTTGATTATTGCTATGTGGACTTCAACCGGAGCAAACTGTGTTTTTGTGTGGTTGAAATAGGTGGTGTCATCAACTTCTTCAAAATGGTCCAAAAAAATGGCATTTCGTATGTGTCCTTCTTTATCCATCATAAAAATCAATGGTTCAGCTTTTTTATGAGTACTTACAAATAAGCCCTTTAACGGTATTTTATCTTTCTTTTTGTCGAAATCAAAATAAGTATAATGCCAGCCCATTTCTTTTGAAATGTCCATCAATTCCTCGCAAAACGGATTTATTAAATCTGGGGAATTGAGTTTGCCTTTGTAGTGAATAGTGATTCCCATTTTTTAAGTTGAAAGATAACGAGTTTCATGGACTTGGAAAGTCCTTGTCCCACAAAAAAATCCAGGCTCTTTCGAAGCTGGATTTTAGGAGGCGGACTTTCCTAAGTCCGTCATTTTATATAAAGTTTCTGTTTAGTCAACACCCCGACCTGGAGGTGGGCGATGACTTTAAACTAAATTCCCCGTGCGTTTCTGTCCAATTGTTCAGCTTCTGTAAAATCGTTTTCAGAAACATGGTCTTTCAACGGAACAATGCGTTCGTGAATTGCATCAATAAACCAATCAGGCTGCGGAAAGAATGCATCTTCGAGTTCATAAGCCGGGGTAATCCAGTTACGTGAACCAACCACAACCGGCGGTGCATCCAAATAATCAAATGCAAGTTCAGTAATGTTTGAAGCCAAATCGCGCAGAAATGACCCACGACCCGAAGCATCGCCTGAAATAATTATGCGTCCTGTTTTCTTTACAGATTCAATTACCAAATCGTAATTAAACGGAACAAGCGAACGGGCATCTATAACTTCTGCTGAAAATTTATATTTTTCTTCAAGAATTTTTGCTGCATCCAAAGCTCGGTAAAGTGTTGCGCCAACGGTCAGAATAGTAACATCAGATCCTTCTCTTTTTATGTCGGGTTCGCCCATCGGTATTTCGTAATATTCAGCCGGAACGCCTTCTTTATGGAACATTTCGCCAATATCATAAACGCGCTGGCTTTCGAAGAAAATAACCGGATCGGTTCCCTGCAAAGCCGAATTCATCAAACCTTTGGCATCGTATGGCGTAACCGGGAAAACCACTTTCAAACCCGGAATGTGGGCAGCAAGTGCTGTCCAGTCCTGCGAGTGTTGTGCTCCATATTTTGAGCCAACAGAAACACGAATAACAACCGGCATTTTCAATACATTTCCGCTCATGGCCTGCCATTTTGGTAGCTGGTTGAAAACTTCGTCACCAGCCCTGCCCAGGAAATCACAGTACATAATTTCGGGAACAACACGTCCACCGCACATGGCGTAACCGATTGCAGTTCCAACAATTGATGCCTCAGAAATTGGCGAGTTGAAAAGCCTGTGATAAGGCAAAGCTTCTGTTAATCCGCGGTAAACTGCAAAAGCGCCACCCCAGTCACGGTTTTCTTCGCCATATGCAATTATAGTCGGGTCTTTATAAAAACGATCGATAACCGCCTCAAAAATTCCGTCTCGAAGTGCGTAAGTTTTTATTTTTGAATGTGGTTTGCCGTTTTCATCGAACGCAAACCTCTCTTTTGTCAAGAGCTGTTTTACCCGCGGGTTTTCTTCCATTGGGTGATTCACTTCTACCGGACGGTCTTCCATTTTGTCCATACTTTTGTTGCTGAACATCATGTCGCCAATCAGGTTGGGGTATTTTTTCATGTCCATGTGCGGCGAAACTTCATCGTCAACAGCAAGTTTCAAAGAAGACGTGATTATCTCAATAATATCATTTTTTATTTTTTCGAGATTTTCTTTTTTGGCGATTCCTGTCCGCACCAATTCGCTGCCAAACCAAACAATCGAATCCTGTTTTTCCCATGCTTCCACCTCTTCTTTTGATCGATAGGAAGATGCATCAGATGGCGAATGTCCGCTGTAACGATAGGTTAAAACGTCCAACAAAACAGGTCCGCGTTTTTCCTCAAGAATTTTCTTTTTGCGTTTATACGCATCTATAACTGCAAGCGGATTGTAACCATCAACACGTTCGGCATGCATTTGGTCGCGGTTAACACCTGCGCCGATCCTTGCTGCAATTGAGTACCCCATGGTTTCGCCACAGGTTTGTCCGCCCATGCCATATTGGTTGTTCATTATGTTTATGATGAGGGGCAAGCCACCTTTCATATCGCCTTCCCACAATTCGTTGAACTGATCCATGGAAGCAAAAGCCATTCCTTCCCAAACGGGGCCGCAAGCCATTGAGGCATCGCCAATGTTGGCAACAACAATGCCGGGTTTCCGATTTACTTTTTTGTAAAGTGCCGCGCCAACCGAAATATCACCTGAACCACCAACAATTGCATTATTCGGGTAAACACCAAATGGAGTGAAAAACGCGTGCATCGATCCACCCAAACCTTTGTTAAATCCGGTTTCACGGGCAAAAATTTCGGCAAGTGTTCCGTATAAAAGAAATTTTATTGCCAGTTCTTTTGTAGTTCCGGAATGACCGGCTTTTACAGGCGCCAATGTAATCCCGTTGAAATGGGTTTCCATTATTTTTTCGAGTTGTTCATCACTCAGTTTGTCAATGGCAGATAATCCTTTGGCAAGAATTTCGCCGTGACTGCGGTGCGAACCAAAGATAAAATCTTCAACATCGAGTGTATAGGCCATTCCAACTGCTGCTGCTTCCTGTCCGATAGAAAGGTGTGCTGGTCCAGGATGATCGTATTTTACCTCATTGTATTCACCCCGAATTTTTATCAGGTTTAACATGTTTTCAAACTCACGGATTACCACCATATCATGAAAAATCCGGATAAAATCTTCATTTGAAAAATTCTCTTTTTCCTCTTCAATCGTTTTATTGTATTGATTTACAGGTATTGGTTTGAATTCCAACTGACTGGATTTTCTTACCTGGTCTGGGTTTATGTATTGTACTTTTGGCATTTTCGTTTTGTTTTATGTTTTTATAATGTTGCAGGTTTCATGTTACAGGTTACAGATTAACATGAAACCTGTAACATGCAACTTGTAACTTTTTTAAACTGATAAATTTTCGATTTGGTTTCGGATTTCTGCAAGGAAAAGTGTTGCTTCCCCGCCGTCAAGTGCCTGATGGTTGTAGGTGAGCGAAAGTCCTATCATCGGCACAAATCCGTAAACGCCTTCTTCAATTTCCTTTGGCCGCGGAATAATTGCGCAAACACCCAAAATTGCAGTTTGTGGCAAATTGATTACAGGTGTAAACATTTCAACACCATAATTTCCAAGATTTGAAACAGTGAAAGTTGCAGCGGCAGGATTTAAAGAATCAGGATTTACATTTCCGCTACGCGCAGCAGACGACAAATCTTTTAATTGGCTTGACAGACCGGTGATTGAAAGGTCATCAGCGTTCTTTAATGCCGGAACCATTAATCCACGTTCAGTATCAACAGCCAATCCGAGGTGCACTTTGCTGAACCACTTCATTTTATCGCCGTGATAGTGCGTATTTACCTGTGGAAATTTTTCCAGGGCACGAATAACGGCAAAGCAAACTAAATCGTTGATGGTAATATTTTGTTTGATTTTACCTTCAGCAAATTCTGCTTTAAATTTCTTGCGCAAACGCTGAAGTTTACGGGCATCGGCGCTTAAATGGTGCGTGAGTTGTGCCGAGTTTTGCAACGACTGGTACATTGCGTTGGCAATCAGTTTGCGGATGTTTGGAATTGATTTGATTTCAAAATCATCGCCTGATTCCAAAACAATTGAAGGAGCTGAAGGCAATACAGATTTATGAGCTATCGAAACTTTTGGTTGTTCAACAACTTTTTCTGCGTTTTCAATATCGCGGGCAATAATTCGTCCGTGTGGTCCAGTACCTTTTAAATTTTGAATATCAACGCCTTTCTTTTCTGCCATATTTTTTGCCAATGGAGAAATGCGGATATGCTTATCCGGCGATTCGTCTTCAACTTCAAATTCGATAACTTTTGGTGTTTCTTCTACTTTGGAAGGTTCATCAATTGAAGTTTCAATTGCGGAGCCGGGCATGAATTCATCAAACGATTCACCCTTTTTCCCGATTACAGCAACGTTAACTAAAACAGGGACTTCATCACCTTCATCAAAAAAAGTAGCCAAAAGAACTCCATCTTCCTTTGCTTCTTCCTCAAATGACGCTTTGTCGGTTTCATAGGAGAAAAGTATGTCGCCAACACTAACTTCTTCGCCAACGGTTTTATACCACTGCCCCAAAATGCAGGTTTCAACCGATTGGCCCTGGCGAGGCATTAAAACTGGTACTGCCATATTTTATTGGTTTTATGATTTTCTAATTTTACTTGTTAATACAAATATTTATTTTATAAAATATTATTTCATTGATTATCTGAATTTTAAAATTTTCAAAAATATCAGGCTGTAAAATTATATTTTTAAACTTGTATTTACAAGTTGTATTGAAAGTTTTAATTTTATTTTAACTTTGAAGCCATATGGAACAAATTCCACAATATCGAAAACTTTACGAATTGCTCAGAAAGCATATTGTTGAAGGCATTTATGAAGAGGGAAGTTTATTACCCTCGGAAAACGAATTGTGTGCTACTTATCAAATGACCCGTCCAACCGTGCGGCATGCCCTCGACACGCTGGTAAAAGAAGGATTGATATTGAAGCAGCAGGGTAAAGGCAGTATAGTAAGGAAACAAATACAAAATATTGGCATTTTATCGATTTCAGGCACTGCTTCGGCAATTGGTGTTCGTTACCTGAAAACGGATATTTTGCAAAAGCCCGAAATCCGTGTCTGGCCCGAAAATTTTCCTTTTGAGCTTTCAGAAATTGAAAAAGAAATGGGTTGCGTTTACATGGAAAGACTTCGTTATGTTGATGAAGTACCAGTTTTTTATGACATTAATCATTTGCCAAATACTTATTTACCAAGGATTACAACCCGCTCTTTTGAAAACAAATCATTATTCGAAATACTGCGAAAATATTATCAAATTGAAATTTTAGGTGGCGAACAAAAATTAAAAGCCATTCAACCTGATGATAAAATAAAACAATTACTTAAATTAAAATCAGGCCAGCCAGTATTACATATCGAACGCAAATTGACTACCAACAAAGCAGGATTTAATATCTACTCAACCATTTATTTTAACTCGGATAAGCACGCTATTTTTGGGAGCTTTTGAGGGAAATTTGAATTCACTCTATTTTGAAAAACTTTCATTCGTTATAAAGTTTTATATTTGCGCCGTTAAAAATCACGTGTTCTTGATAACCACGTAAAAAACAAGAGTATGAAAAACAAAGTTTCAGTGTTGTTTATGTTGGCGGGCATTTTATTCGCAGCCTGCCTTTTGGTTTCCAATATACTTGCATCAAAAATTATGATGGTTGGCCCGTGGTCGGCTCCGGCCGGGGTGCTTGTGTTTCCGCTGGCATATATTATAAATGATGTAATTGCCGAAGTTTGGGGATATCGTAAGGCGCGGCTTATTATTTGGGCAGGATTTGGCGTGAACTTGCTTGCCGTACTTTTTTTTAGTCTTGGAATTGTTGCAACTCCGGCCACTTTTTACAGTTCGCAGGAAGCCTTTTCCGCAGTACTTGGAAACACGCCGCGAATTGTAGCTGCCAGTTTACTTGCCTATCTTGTGGGATCATTCCTTAATGCGTACATCATGAGCCGATTTAAAGTACTTACCCGAGGAAAAGGCTTTTCAATCCGTGCAATTGTTTCAACATTGGTAGGAGAAGGAGCCGATTCATTGATTTTTATTACAGTTGCGTTTGCCGGTATTTTTCCTGCAGGAGTTTTGTTTACAATGGTTTTAACACAGGCAATAATTAAAACCGTCTACGAAATAGCAGTACTGCCGCTAACTGTTTGGGTTGTTGGAAAAGTAAAAAAACTGGAAGGGGAAGATGTTTTTGATGTTGCTGTTTCGTATAATCCATTTAAATTAAGCGAAGTTTGAAATGAAATATGGTAAGGCATTGGTACTTTTTTCGGGTGGACAGGATTCAACAACCTGCCTGTTTTGGGCAAAAGAGCAATTTTCTGAGGTTGCAGCATTGGCTTTTAATTATGGACAACGACACAGTGTTGAGTTGGAAGCTGCAAAAAGTATTGCAAAAAATGCTGGTGTTCAACTTGGAGATATTAAAACTTGATTTACTTGCTCAACTTACTGTCAATTCTCTTACCTCGCCAAATATGGAAGTGGAGAAGGAAAAGCCTGAAGAGCGACCTCCCAACACTTTGGTTGAAGGCCGAAACATGCTGTTTATTACTTATGCTGCCATATTTGCCAAAGCCCGAAATATCAACAATCTGGTTACCGGAGTTGGCCAGGCCGATTTTAGCGGATACCCCGATTGTCGAAATGATTTTATCCTTTCGCTCAATCAAACCTTAAACCTCTCAATGAATTATAATTACACAATTCACACTCCGCTAATGTGGAAAAACAAAAGCGAAATCTGGCAACTTTCCGATGAACTCGGCGTGTTCGACCTTGTACAAAACGAAACCGTAACTTGCTACAACGGAATAAAAGGTGTGGGTTGCGGCGAATGTCCTTCATGCGGATTACGCAACAAAGGATTAGCAAATTATCTGCAAATAAAAAATGAATTAAAATCAAAACTAAAGACATGAACGATTTAAAACATCTTGGCCAGGAAACAAAATATCAGTTTGATTATCAACCAAATCTTCTTGAAGCTTTTGAAAACAAACATCCCGAAAACGACTATTTCGTAAAATTCAACAGCCCTGAGTTTACCAGTCTCTGCCCAATTACAGGCCAGCCGGATTATGCAACAATTTACCTGAGTTATATTCCCGGATAAAAAACTGGTTGAGAGTAAAAGTATGAAGCTTTATTTGTTCAGCTTTCGCAATCATGGCGCTTTTCATGAAGATTGCATGAACATCATTATGAAAGATTTGGTTAAATTGCTTGAACCAAAATACATTGAAGTTTGGGGAAAATTCCTTCCCCGCGGAGGATTGAGCATCGATCCATTTTGTAATTACGGCCAACAAGGAACAAAATATGAAGAAATGGCGTGGTACAGATTGCAAAATCACGATTTGAATCCAGAGAAAGTGGATAACAGATAGATATAGTATATAGTATCAAGTATCAAGATTTTGAGTATCAAGAATTAAGATTTTGAGTATCAGGCAGCAAGATTTTTGAGTATCAAGACAGGAATCCAGTATCCATCAATGAAAAAAGTAACTTACAGAACACCCGATGAATTAAAGCTACTGACAAATAAAACCTGGCAGGAAACTTCTGCTTTTGTCAAAAAACTAAAAAAGAAAAAACCCAAAAATCTGGATGACACGGTTCATGAACTTCATGTTGAGGCTTTTGCTACATTCAATTGTCTTGATTGTGCAAACTGCTGCAAAACTATTGGTCCGCGATTAATTGACAAAGACATCGAAAGGCTGGCCAAACATCTGAAAATGAAAGTTTCAGATTTCATAAATCAATATATTCAAGTCGATGAAGACAATGATTTTGTTTTTAAAGACCATCCTTGCCCATTTTTAATGCCCGATAACTATTGCATGGTTTACGAAAACCGTCCCCGCGCCTGCCGCGAATATCCGCACACCGACCGCAAACGATTTTACCAAATCCTCCCACTTTCGCACAAAAATTGTGAAACATGCCCTGTAGTTTATGATATTTTTGATGAGTTGAAACAAAAATATTGTTAACTTACGTCCGTTAAAATCTGCTATAAATATCTGATTATGGGATACATGGGATTTGGTATGCAACCGTGGATTTCGAATATGAAACCCAAACCTTTTTTTGGCCGAAGAGATAGACCTGGTACTGAGCACGCTGTTGATTTTGCCGGACACGATATCCAGGATTTATATCATTTGAATCAAAATAACCTCGATAATCTCAGTCAGAAAAAGCCAACAAAAATCTATCTAATAAAACTAAGAAAGCAGTTATTAGCAGATAACAGAAGACAAAGGATTTATGGTGGGGTAATTTTTGTTTTTACAGTATTTGTTATAATCGTAAGCTTTATTTATCTCAGCAAAAGATTTGAATTGTTTTAATTCACAGGGCTTATAATAATTAAATATCTTTGGCGTTTTAGTGAAAACGTTATTGTTCGAATGAAGCAGAAATTTTACCTCGTCATTATATTTTGTTTTTCAATGCTTTTTGCGAAAGCCCAAATTGGCGGTGAAAATACCTACCAGTTTCTTGAGCTAACAAATTCAGCACGAATTGCCGCCCTTGGAGGTAACCAGATTGCAATTTTGGATACTACCGACTTAAACCTGCCCTACCACAACCCGGCTGCACTGCACAAAGGAATGGAAAATAAAGTTTTGGTAAATTATGTAAACTACATGACCGATATCAATTACGGCTATGCTTCGTTTGCAAAATCATTCGACAGTATTGGAAATTTTGCAGTCGCCATTCATTATATCAACTACGGAAATTTTAAGGAAGCAACTGAGTTTGGCGAACTCACGGGTAGAAATTTTAAAGCTGCGGAGTATGCTTTTCATTTCATCTATTCAAACAATTATAAAAGATTGAACTACGGCGTAGCCATCAAGCCCATACTTTCCTCGTTCGAAAGTTACCAGTCTGTTGGAATTGCAGCCGATTTTGGGGTCAGCATTGCAAGCAAAAGCAAATCCACCAATGTGTCGTTTGTAGCACGAAACGTTGGATCGCAAATTACAACTTATTATGACAATGGAGATTTCGAAAAAATACCGCTTAACATTCAGGCGGGTATCAGCAGGCGTTTGCAACATGCTCCTATAAATCTTGCGGTGAATATGCAGTACTTAAATCACTGGGATTTGGGAAATCCGGAACCCGATGAAAACAGCGATGAAGAAATCGATTTTTTTAAAAGAGAAGAGGGTTTTGGCAAGCAAATTATGCGGCACCTTGTTTTTGGAGTCGAAATTTTACCTTCTCAAAATTTTATCATCAGGGCAGGATACAATTACCAGCGCCGCCAGGAATTAAAGTTCAGTGAAAGGCCCGGAATGGTTGGTTTTTCAGCAGGATTTGGTTTGAAAATAAAACGTTTTCGCCTCGATTACGGAATTTCGCAGTTTCATTTGGCAGGATCTTCAAACTTGTTTTCTTTGGCAATAAACCTCAATAACAACTTCTAATCAACATAATCGGAAAAAGACGAAATTGTCTGATTTTAAAAAATCAACTATCTTTGTTTTTTAATAATAGATTTGTGTATTGAGTAATTTCAATTCAAATCCAAAAAATTAAAATGACTGTTAAAAAAATAATAATTGCTATCGACGGACATTCATCGTGCGGAAAAAGTACAATGGCAAAATCGATAGCACAGGAACTCGGGTACGTTTATATCGATAGTGGCGCAATGTACAGGGTGGTCACATTGTATGCCCTTCGAATGAATTTGATTAACAATGGAGTGCCTGACACTGAAAAGTTAATTGCTGAACTGAAAAATATAAAAATCACATTTAAGTGGGATGAAATTGCGGGTAAAAACACTACTTTTTTAAATGGCGAAAATGTTGAGGAAGAAATCCGACGGCTCGAAGTTTCGCAAAATGTAAGTCCAATAAGTACGATTGCCGAAGTGCGGCACGAAATGGTTAAACAACAACGCGTAAACGGTAAAAACAAAGGAATAGTAATGGATGGCCGCGATATTGGGACAGTTGTTTTTCCCGATGCCGAAATGAAGATTTTTATGACGGCTTCTCCCGAAATTCGTGCACAACGCCGTTTTGACGAGTTAAAACAGAAAGGTATTGAAGTTGATTTTGCTGAAATTCTGCAAAATGTTGAAGGTCGGGATGAAATTGATTCAACGCGGGAAGTCAGCCCGCTTAAAAAAGCCGAAGATGCTTTGATTTTGGACAACAGCTATTTGACCCGCGAACAGCAATTAAAATGGACATTGGATAAAGTAAAAGAAAAAACGGAGAGAAAATGATAGTGGAGATTGATAAAAAATCAGGATTTTGCTTTGGGGTAATCAATGCAATCCGGGAAGCAGAAAATGAACTAGACAATGCTGACAAACTATACAGCCTTGGCGACATAGTGCATAATGGGAAGGAAGTTGAACGCCTTGAAAAACGTGGTTTGAAATCGATTTCAAAGGAGGAATATTTTACTTTGAAAGATTGCAAGGTTTTAATCCGTGCTCATGGCGAACCGCCTGAAACTTATGAATATGCAAGGCAAAACAATATTGAATTGATTGATGCAACCTGCCCTGTGGTTTTAACTTTACAGGAAAAGGTAAAAAGATCTTACGAAGCGAAAATCGATCAGCAGGGACAAGTTGTGATTTTTGGTAAAAAAGGCCATGCCGAAATTGATGGTTTAAATGGCCAAACCATGCACAATGCAATTGTTATTGAAGGCATTGCCGATATTGATAAAATTGACACAAACCGCCCTGTCTCACTGTATTCGCAAACAACAAAACGAATTGAAGATTTTAATGGAATTGCGGGATTGATACATTCAAAAATGACACCCGGAGTGCCGATTGAAATAAAAGATACAATTTGCCGGCAGGTTTCAAACCGGGTTCCCAACCTCAAAAATTTTGCGAAAAACTACGATATGGTTTTGTTTGTTGCAGGTAAAAAAAGCTCAAACGGGCAATATTTATTCAGCATTTGCAAAGAGGAAAACCCAAATTCATTCATCATTTCCCGAATCGATGAAATAGATTCACAGTGGTTTACGGGAGTTAATTCAGTGGGAATCAGCGGCGCAACATCAACTCCCAATTGGTTGATGGAAGAAGTTGCCGATTGGGTAAAATCAAATTTTTGATTGATTTCATCCCAATTTTCATTTCATATATTTTGAACTACTTTTATGGCAACGTTTAAAATTTCACGATGCCTGAACTTTTTGCACAAGTAATTTTACCGCTTTCACTGCATGACTCGTACACTTACAGCGTGCCGAAAATGTTGCATCCCGAAATAAAACCGGGGCAACGCGTAATTGTGCAATTCGGGCAAAAAAAATTTTATGCCGCCCTTGTTTTCTCTCTTTCAGATACAAAACCCGAAAACATTGAAATAAAAGAAGTGCAACAAATTCTGGATGAAGAACCTGTTGTATTTGCCAAAAACTTTGAACTCTGGGAGTGGATTGCAAAATATTATTGCTGCACACTTGGCGACGTTTTTCGCGCGGCGCTCCCAACAGGGTTAAAACTCGAAAGCAAATCAAAAATTTATTCAACAGGGATTGATGATGAGCATGTTCTTTCTGAAAGAGAATCATTAATTATAAGTCAGATTGAACAGGAAGAAACTTTTTTGGATGAACTCCAAAAAAGATTGGGGAAAAATTTTTCATATGCAGCACTCAAAACTTTGCTGGCCCGAAACCTTATTTTTGTCGAGGAAAAAGTAAGTGAAAAATACAAACCTAAAACCGAAACCCTCGTTAAGTTTCATCCATCAATCTCAAGCGAAAAAATTCTTGAAACAAAAATCGAAGAATTGAAAAGAGCAAAGAAACAGGCTGAATTGATTCTCTATTTCTGCAATAAAACCGATGTTTTCGAAAATAATTTTAAAGTGGTTATTTCGAAAAAGGAACTTTTTGAAGGAACAAATTTCAGCGCTAATCTTGTAAATGAGTTGTGTAAAAAAAATATATTAATTCAGTTTGAAAAACAGGTTTCGCGAATTGAGCAGGAAAAAACAACGCAGGTTGACATTAATTTGCTTAATAAATACCAGGAAGAAGCATTAACTCAGATTAAAACCGCATTCGAAACGAAACAGGTAACACTGATTCATGGAATTACGGCCAGCGGCAAAACCGAAATTTATATTCATTTAATCGATGTAATGATAAAATCGGGCAGGCAAGCGCTTTATCTTGTTCCTGAAATTGCACTCACTACACAAATAATTAAGCGATTAATAAATGTTTTTGGCGAAAAAGTTGGCATTTATCATTCAAAACTAAATAGCCAGGAGCGTGTTGAAATTTGGGAAAAAGTGTTACTGTTTAAAACCGAACCCACAAAAGGTTACCAGGTCGTTTTGGGTGCCCGTTCAGCAGTTTTTTTACCATTTTCAAACCTCGGAATTGTTATAGTTGACGAAGAACACGAAAACTCTTTCAAACAGTTTGATCCCGCTCCGCGATACAATGCCCGCGACATGGCAGTGGTTTTGGGATATCAGCACGAAGCAAAGGTTTTACTGGGTTCGGCAACACCATCATTTGAAAGTTACTTTAACGCAATCAATGGAAAATATGCATTGGTAAACCTGTTTAAACGGCACAGCAAAATGGAATTACCTGAAATTATTGTCGCTGATGTAAAACGAGCTTACAAAAGAAAACAGATGCACTCGATTCTGACTCCTGAATTATTCAATCAAATGAATACGGCATTGGAAAATGGTGAACAAATTATTCTTTTTCAGAATAGACGCGGTTATTCGCCGTTTGTAGAGTGTTTTAAGTGTGGCTGGATTCCAAAATGCCAGAATTGCGATGTAAGTCTTACTTATC
Organism: uncultured Prolixibacteraceae bacterium; assembly: GCA_963800345.1. Classification (GTDB taxonomy): domain Bacteria; phylum Bacteroidota; class Bacteroidia; order Bacteroidales; family Prolixibacteraceae; genus Draconibacterium. The sequence goes on from CAWDAW010000015.1 coordinate 84,174, forward strand.
ACAAATATAAAAACAGATTAACCTGTCATTATTGTGGTTTTAGCCACTCGTTGCACAATACTTGCGACAATTGCGGTTCGCCAGAAGTAAAAACCCGTGGTTTCGGAACCGAAAAAATAGAAGACGAAATCAAATCGCTTTTTAAAAATGCGCGGATTGCACGAATGGATTTGGATACAACTCAAAATAAACATGCATTCGAAAAAATAATTCATAATCTTGAAAAAAGAAAAACAGATATTTTGGTTGGAACACAAATGGTTACAAAAGGCCTTGATTTTGAACATGTGAGTGTTGTAGGAATTTTAAATGCTGATAACCTGATCAATTTTCCCGATTTCAGGGCGCATGAGCGTGCTTATCAATTGATTTCGCAGGTTGCAGGTCGGGCCGGGCGAAAACACAAACGTGGTAAAGTAATAATTCAAACATCACAACCCAATCATCTTTTAATCGATATTATAAAAAATCAGGATTACAACAAAGTTTGGCAAACTCAATTTCATGAACGTGATTTGTTCAAATATCCCCCCATTTTCAGATTAATTAAAGTAATCGTAAAACACAAAAACGTATCAACCGTTGAACGCGCTTCTGAAATACTGGGTGCCGAGCTCAGGAAAATCAAATCAATAATTGTGCTGGGGCCCGAATTTCCTTTGATTGCAAGAATTCAGCTCTGGTATCAAAAGGAAATCTGGCTCAAATTTGACAGGAAAATCAACCCCGATCAACTGAAAACTCTTGTTTTACAAGCCATTCAAACTACCAAACAATCGCCGTTAAACAGCAATTGCATGATTAATGTCGATGTTGATCCCGCTTGAAATGTCATCAGCTTCATGTGAAACACATTCAAACAGTAATATTTTAACTCATTTATTTTAATTTTGTGCCAACTGTACAAACCTGGTGAACTTGTAAACACAGATAAAGATCAATGGGTTAATGAGATGAAAGCATAAAATAATTAACTGATTTATATTTCATTTCCAGCTTGTTAGCTTGTTTCAAACTTTGCTTGATAAAAAAACGTCAAAAGGTAAATTCTAAATTATTAACTTTGAACCCGTTCAAAAAAAATTAAGTGAATTAGATGGGAAAGATTATATCGTTGGCAAACCAAAAAGGCGGCGTAGGAAAAACTACAACAACTATTAATTTAGCCGCCAGCCTTGCAGTTTTGGAACAAAAAGTTTTGATAATTGATGCTGACCCACAGGCAAATGCAACTTCCGGATTGGGTTTCGATCTGAAAAATGTTCAATCGAGTATTTATGAATGTATTGTTGATGAAGTTGAGGCTGAGAAAGTTATATTGAAAACAGCTATTGCCAATCTCGATATTATTCCTTCGCACATTGATTTGGTTGGCGCCGAAATTGAAATGCTGAATTTACCCAATCGTGAAAAAGTACTGAGAAATGCTATTGAACATTTAAAGGAAGTTTACGATTTTATTTTTATTGATTGTTCGCCTTCACTTGGATTGATTACGTTGAATGCCCTGACTGCAGCCGATTCCGTTATAATCCCGGTTCAATGTGAATATTTCGCACTTGAAGGTCTCGGAAAGCTTTTAAATACAATTAAAATAATTCAGAATCGTTTAAATAAAGACCTTGAAATTGAAGGATTCCTGCTGACCATGTTTGATGGCAGGTTAAACCTTTCGAACCAGGTTTATGACGAGGTAAAACGACATTTTCAGGAAATGGTTTTTGACACTGTAATTCAGCGGAATATAAAACTGGGCGAAGCACCAAGTTACGGGAAACCCGTTATTTTATATGATGCCAGTTCGAAAGGTGCGATTAACCATATGAACCTGGCGCGCGAAATACTTCAGCGGAACAAAATGACACATTTGGGAAAAGAAAGCAACATTGTAATAAATTAAAAATTCAAAAGTGAAAAGGAACGTACTTGGAAGAGGGCTTGGCGCGCTAATGGATGATGCGGATAAAATGCTGCCCGGCGCAGGAATAAACGAAATAGAGTTGTCGAAAATTGAAGCAAATCCTTTTCAACCCCGAACTAAATTCGACGAAGAACCTTTAAGAGAACTGGCAGAATCGATAAAAGAAATAGGGTTAATCCAACCCATTACTTTGCGTAAGATTTCTGAAAATAAATACCAGATTATTGCCGGGGAACGCAGATTCAGGGCGGCACAATTAGCCGGTCTTGAAGCAATTCCGGCCTACATAAGAAAAGCCAAAGACGAAGGAATGCTCGAAATGGCGCTCGTTGAAAATATTCAGCGTGAAGATTTGGATGCCATTGAAATTGCGCTCAGCTACCAACGGTTACTCGAAGAACTTGAATTTACACAGGAAGAACTCAGCACCCGAATTGGTAAAAAACGAAGTACGATTGCCAATTATCTGCGTTTGTTAAAACTTCCGGCAATAATTCAGAAAGGTTTGATTGACAAACAAATTTCAATGGGACATGCCCGGGCAATTATCAATATCGAAAATCCCGATACACAAACCCTGATTTACAATCAAATCATAAAAATGGGTTTGTCGGTGCGGAGAGTTGAAGAAATAGTTCGAAATATTGGAAACGAAGCACAAGCAGAACCTGCAGTATCTGAAAAGCAAAAATTTCCAAAAGAATATCAGTCAATAAAAAAACAACTCGATAAGATTTTCAGTTCGAAAGTAGATTTTTCGATGAACAGCAACGGGAAAGGTAAAATTGTAATCTCTTTTAGGTCTCCGGCAGATTTGGATAGAATTGTTAAAATAATTGAAAATCAGAAGTAACAGATACCTGCCACACTTAATATTAGCGTAAAACTCTATTTTTATATAAAAATTTTTAAGTGTGATTTTAATAAAAAATATCATATTCTTTCTTTTTGTTTTGACTTCGGGCAATCTTTATGGACAAACATTAATTGTTGATTCAACAAAAATTGAAGAAGTTCCTCCAAAAGCAGAAATTATACATTCACCAAGGCGGGCAACAATTTATTCGGCAGTTTTACCAGGTTTGGGGCAGGCTTACAATAAAAAGTACTGGAAAATCCCTGTAATTTATGCCGGTTTCGGAACCATTGGATATTTTATTGGGTGGAATAATGGATTTTACAAAACTTATAAAGTGGCATACAGTGATCTCACTGATGGTAATCCCGATACAAATTCTCACCTCGATTTGGAAGCATCGCAATATTATGATTTGGATAATCCAACAGATTATAATAATTTCAAAACCGGATTATCGAAACAATCGGAATATTACCGGAGAAACCGGGATTTGCTAATTATCAGTATGATTGGGTTTTATGGACTGAATATTATAGATGCCAGTGTGGATGCGCACCTTTTTGATTTCGATATTAGTGAAGACCTGACGATGAATTGGCAACCTGCAGTACAAACTTTTGAGAAACAATTGGTTTATGGCGCCAATTTCTCGTTTAAATTTTAAAAATTTCTATGAAAAGAATACAAATAATATTTATCGCGTTTATCCTTGTCATCATTTTTACATTTTCTCAAAACTCAAATGCTGTTGAAATTACCCCTGCCGATACGATTACTGTTTTAAATCTGGATTCGATTATATCCACTGAAACAATGATTAACGAGGATTTGAGTGACCTTTTTTCCGATCAGATTGACAGCGCTTATGCAAATTGGTTTTTAGATAATGTTTTTTTGAGCGATTCGATGGAAGTGCAGTTGATTGACAATTTCCCGAAAAATATACCCGATTCAATTTATATCCGCCGCCTGCAGGAAACCGAGCAGGTTATTGACCTTTCTTTTAATCCTGCCGTTTTGAGTTTTATTAAAATGTATTCCGAAAGAAAGCGTGACCAGGTAGAACGGATGATCGGTTTGAGTGAATATTATTTTCCAATGTTTGAGGAAATGCTTGATAAATATGATTTGCCACTTGAATTAAAATATCTCCCCATTATCGAATCAGCACTTGATCCGACAGCAACTTCAAGGGTAGGGGCAATGGGTTTATGGCAATTTATGTATGGCACAGGAAAACTATTGAACCTCGAAATTTCAAGTTTTGTTGATGAGCGTCGCGACCCGGTTAAATCTTCGGATGCTGCCGCCAGATATCTCAAATTTCTATATGATATTTACAATGACTGGCATTTGGCTATTGCGGCCTACAATTGTGGTCCGGGAAATGTTAACAAGGCCATCAGGCGTTCGGGCGGTAAAACAAATTACTGGGAAATTTATTATTTGTTACCCCGCGAAACCCGTGGTTATGTGCCGCTTTTTATTGCCGCAACCTATGTAATGAATTTTTACAGCGAGCACAATCTGATACCGCAAATTCCTGCAATGCCAACAAATGTTGACACAATTATGGTAAATAATTATTTGCATTTCGACCAGATTTCAGCAACCCTGAATTTTGACAAGGAATACTTAAAAGCACTGAATCCTATGTACAGGCGCGGAGTTATTCCGGCAAGTAACAAAAAGCAGTATCCATTAGTTCTGCCTCACGAAAAGGCATATGAGTTTATTGACAAAGATACGGCAGTGTTTGCCTATAATCGCAATGAATATTTTCCCAATAACACACTTGTAGCTCCTGCAGAAGGATCATCAGGGTATTTTACACCAAGTGATGTGAAAGGCAAATCAAAAATTGTTTATACAGTAAAATCAGGTGATACTGTTGGTGGAATTGCAGCTAAATACAGGGTAAAGGCGAGCGATTTAACCTACTGGAACAACATTCGGAAAAACCTGATCAGGGTTGGACAAAAACTTGCAGTTTATGTTCCCGAGAAAGATAAATCGAAATATGCCGGGAAAACAGTTAGCAAAAGCGGGAGTACACATACGGCAACTTCAAAAAAACAAAATACAGCTTCCGATTCGGAATTCGAATTATATACAGTAAAAAGCGGGGATAATGTGTGGGTAATCGCTCAAAAATTTGAGGGAGTAACAACTGACGATATTCTGCAGTTAAACAACATTTCAAATGAAAAAGGTTTGGTAGTTGGGCAGAAGCTGAAAATAAGAAAGAAAACTTAATCAGAATTATTGAATCAGTCCAATAAACTGTTTGGCCAGATTTTGTCGTGAATATTTTTCGAAAGCTACCGATTGAACAAACAATTGCTTTCTTTAAAAAGATTGAAATATTCCAACAGCGTTTCTTTAATTCCCGGCATCATCATTAAATTCAAGTGAAACTCCTGCTTTTGTGTCACGCAGTATTTCTGCATAATCGGCATCGGTTGGGCCAAGGGCTAAAATTGGCCGGCGAAGTGCCATGTATTCATACATTTTTCCGGGAAGTATTCCCTTTACATTTGGAGCATCGTTAAGCGGCAGCAACAAAACCTGTGATTTGCTGAGTTCAATTAATCCCTGGCGATGTGGCAAATGATCTGTAATGACTAAATTGTTCTTAAGATTATTCTTTTCGATATCAGAAATTACTGACTGATCTGTTTGTCCAATTAAGTTAATTTGAAGTAGCTTTTTAAAATCAGGATTTGCGGAAGCAAGTTCTCCCAACACTTTCCAAAGGGAAATAGGATTGCGGTCTTTATTAAATGCACCAAAATGTGAAATGGTAAATTTTTCATCCAATTCGGGCAATTTAAAATCATAATCTGTAGGATCAAAACCATTGTTGATGACTTCGATTTTGCGGTGGGCAATTTTTTGAATATCGGCGGCACAACCGGGACTAACTGTTACAACATGGTCGGCAGCAGAGAGTACTTTTTTTTCGAGATTCTTATGTTTTTTGTCTGCCCAGGTTGTAAGCTTTAATTTATGATAAAAATCGATATCTGTCCAAGGGTCACGAAAATCTGCAATCCATGGAATATCGAACTTTTTCTTTAACCCTAATGCAATAATGTGCATGCTGTGCGGCGGCCCGGTAGAAATTATTAAATCGACAGAATTTTCCTTTAAAAATTTACTTAGAAATCTTATTGAAGGTTTAATCCAGAACTTGCGTGGGTCGGGAATCAGAAAATTCCCTCGGATGAATACAGATAGTTTGCTTTTCCAGTTGCCTTCTGCAGCTTCAGAAATGTAACCCGATTTAAACTTTTCGCCCGTTTTCTTTCCTGTAATTTTCCGGTAAAAATTATAGGGTTCCCAAATGGGCGTTTTTAATTCAATAATTTCGGGGTGAATTTCCCTGAGCAAACTTTCGTCAATTACTGAAGGATCGGGGTTTTCAGGTGTGTAAATAATAGGTTGCCACCCCAGTTCAGGAAGAAATTTCGACATTTTCAGCCACCGCATTACTCCGCCACCGCCACTTGGCGGCCAGTAATAAGTGATGATGAGAACTTTCTTATATAACATTTAAACCTTCTTTTTTGGCTATTTCAGATAGAACGTTATCGGAAGTAAAAAAGTAATCAATATCCTTTATTACCAATACAGAGGCCAATTGAATTGAATCTAAAGTTCTCAACCCTCCTTTCCAATGTTTTTCAATTAGGTTTTTAGAAAGCATTATTAATTGTTCACTTTGATTTACAAACCTATAATTGGATGAATCAATTTCAAACTTTTCAATTAATGATTTTGATATATTTTCACTGATTTCCCGTTTTCTACATTTTTTCCAAATGGCAGAATAAAATTCAATCCTTGTAATATCAGAAAGATAGATTGAATCAATTGTATTTGAATTAAAAAAATCAATCAGTTTTTCAGTGCCTTCTTCCTTATGATAAAGCTTGAATAAAGAAGACGTATCAAAAAACAGGTTCATATTGCTTTACGTCTTTCTTCTATTACCTCTTCAGCAAAAGAAGTTTTACAATCTTTGAGCATTTTCTGGGTTTCAAGGAAAGAAAAATCAGATAATTTTAATCCAGAAGTTTTTTCTTTTTCAAATGTAATGGTAACCTTAATTGGTTTCGAGAAATTTACTGGCTTGTCAAGTTTTAATCTTCCTTTATAATATGTCCCTGTTAAAGTTGTCATGACTTACATGTGTTTTTTCAAAAATACAAAAAATAACATGAATTTTAATTTTGCCGCAATATTGAGAATCAATTAGCCTTTCTTTATTTACAGATTTGTATGGGGTTTATAATATTTTCCCCGCACTTAATACATTTTCAAAAGATATATTACAATTTCGCAAACAACGTTTTGTAACTCACGTGTTTACCGATAATTGCGCCTAAATCGGCAATGGCAACACGATCCTGTTCCATCGTGTCGCGGTAGCGGATGGTAACCGTATTATCCTCTAAAGTTTGATGATCGACTGTAACGCAAAATGGTGTCCCAATTGCATCCTGCCGGCGATAACGTTTGCCTATTGAGTCTTTTTCGTCATACTGGCAATTGAAATCGAATTTCAGATTATCAATAATTTCACGTGCTTTTTCGGGCATCCCATCTTTTTTAATCAACGGCATAACAGCCATTTTAACCGGTGCGAGCATTGCCGGTATTTTTAAAACAACACGTGTATCATTTTCAAGTTGTTCTTCAAAATAGGATGCTGAAATTACCTGCAAAAACATTCTATCTACTCCAATTGATGTTTCAACCACAAATGGAACGTAAGATTCGTTTATTTCCGGATCGAAATATCTGATTTTTTTTCCTGAAAACTTTTCATGTTGCGAAAGGTCGAAATCGGTGCGTGAGTGGATTCCTTCCACTTCTTTAAATCCAAACGGGAATTTGTATTCAACGTCAACCGCGGCATTGGCGTAATGTGCCAGTTTTTCGTGTTCGTGGAAACGATAGTTTTCATCGCCAAAACCAAGTGCGCGGTGCCATTTCATACGTGTAGTTTTCCAGGTTTCGAACCACTCCAATTCAGTTCCGGGTTTTACAAAAAACTGCATTTCCATTTGTTCGAATTCGCGCATTCGGAAAATAAACTGGCGCGCAACAATTTCGTTGCGAAAAGCTTTTCCAATCTGTGCAATTCCAAACGGAATTTTCATCCGACCGGTTTTTTGCACATTCATATAATTTACAAAAATTCCCTGGGCGGTTTCGGGACGAAGAAAAATTTTCTGCGCGCCATCGGCAGTTGAGCCCATTTCAGTTGAAAACATGAGATTAAACTGGCGCACTTCGGTCCAGTTGCGTGAACCTGAAACCGGACATACAATTTCTTCGTCAACAATAATCTGGCGCAGTTCATCCAGATTACCATCGTTTAACGCTTTTGCAAAACGGTTGTGCAAATCGTCCCATTTTTTCTGGTTGTCAAGTACACGCTGGTTTGTTTCCCTGAATTGTTTTTCATCGAAAGCATCGCCAAAACGTTTGGCGGCTTTTTCAACTTCCTTATTGATTTTATCTTCAATTTTGGCCAGTTGTTCTTCTATTAAAACATCGGCACGGTAGCGTTTTTTTGAATCCTTGTTGTCGATGAGCGGGTCGTTGAATGCATCAACATGACCCGAAGCTTTCCATATTGTTGGGTGCATAAAAATGGCAGAGTCGAGCCCTACCACATTTTCGTGGAGTAAAACCATGCTGTCCCACCAATATTTTTTAATGTTGTTTTTCAACTCAACACCATACTGCCCATAATCGTAGACGGCGCCAAGCCCGTCATATATTTCACTCGATTGAAAAACATAACCGTATTCTTTGCAGTGTGCAACCAATTTTTTGAAAAGATCTTCCTGTGCCATTGTATAAGTTTCAAATTAATGGGTGCAAAAATAGAATAGTTTTGCTTGTTGCAGAAGAAATCATGAATTTTTAGGGGATACGGGCGCTTAAAACGTTAATCTACTTCTTCGAAATCAACATATTCTCCTTTAATTTGGCCGTTGTTTTTACCCCGTTGCGGGTTTCCTTCTATTGTTACATCTCCCGGAGGACGTGTTGAACGTTGGTTTTGCTGTTGTTGATTCTGCATTTTTTGTTGCATATTTTTTAATCCTTTATCAACAAGCATCGGCAAAATATATCTCGAAAATAAGCGTATTCCATAGTAGATAACCGCAATAATAAAAAGGGTGCGTAAAAAATTTGTCAGATATAGTAAAATCAATAAATCCATTTTAATAAATATTACAAACAGATTGCAAATTTACATTATTTCAAATAGTTGCATGAAAAATTATCTTTTTTTTGCATAACGTTAAATAAAAAAGACGGAAAACTCCGTCTTTTTTGCTGTTATGTTTATCAATTTATTTATGCGTTACATCGCCGCCGCTCGATTCATTAATATCTTTTACCTGTGGATTCCCGTAATATCGAATATCGCCGCCACTGCTTGCTTTGGCGTATAATTCATCTGAAACATTTACAGTTGCATCCGAGCCGCTGCTAACACTGACTTTGCAAACAACACTTTCCAGGTCCCGGGCTGTTAAATCACTGCCACTACTTGCTTCAGCTTCAAAATTCTTTGTTTTGCCGCTTATTTTTGCATCGGAACCACTACTTGTGTCGAGTGAAAAATTCTTGTAATGAATATCCAAATTAACATCGCTACCGCTACTCGCTTTAACTTCCAGGCTTTCTCCGGTTAATGTGTTTTCCGAATTCACATCAGAACCCGATGATGCATCTAATTTTTCCAATTCTTTTACACTCACGTACACTTTGCGGGCTTTGGTTGTTCCCCAGTTCCAGTTATTGTTCTTTTTCATGTAAATTTTCAGCGTTCCGTCATTTACTTCAGTTATAACTTCGTCGATTATTTCGCCGTCAGCAACCACTTTTACTTCCTCCGTTTCCCCCATCCGCAGGTACAAATCAATACCCGAAGAAACTTTAATTGCGTTAAAGTCTCTTACATTCCTGATTTCTGTTTTATCAGAACTAAATGCAAAAGCCTGAATATTTACACCTAAAACCATGGCTATGAGAAGAATGTTCAGTTTTCTAAATGTTTTCATCGTTAATTTTCTTTTTATGATTAGAATATTTAACATGACGCCCAAAGGTTTTGAATGTTACACTTTCGGCTATTTATTTATTATATTTCCACCTGAAGACTTTTCAATGTTTGAGTTTTTTGGGTTGCCATAAACAAAAATATTAGCACCACTGCTTACATCACCCGAAAAATTGTTTTGTGCTGTTATCCAAATGTTTGAGCCGCTGCTTGCTTTGGTTTCGCAATTGTCAGAAGCTAATTCTTCGGCTTTGATATTTGACCCTGAAGACGCTTTCGCCTTAAAAGAATTTGTTTTTCCCCGTAATTTTATGTTTGAGCCGGATGACGATGAAAATTCTGATCTATCTGAGTTTATTTCCAAAGTCACATTACTTCCCGAAGATGATTTAACCTTCAAATCCTTATAAACAAGTTTTGTTTCTGAGAATATATTGCAGCCTGAAGAAGCTTCAATTTCTTCGAGATCAGGAACAGTTAAATACACTTTTTTTGAAGTTGCGTTGCGGATATTTTGAGTTGCCCTGATGATTAACACATCACCTTCGGTTTTGGTTTCAATTGCCTCTAACAGATTTTCGTCAGCTTTTACAACAACCTTTGTAACCTCTCCCTGCGAAATATAAACATTCATCCCGCGGCTTACGTCAATTTTATTGAAACCCTTAATTTTTCTGTTTTGCTCAACAACATTTCCATTTCCTTTTATCGATGGTCCTAAAAACACACAGGAAGAAAAGATAAACAGAATCATCAAAAAGGAAATTAAAATCGGTAGTTTTTGTTTCATAGTCTGATATTTTTAAGGATTTTAAATATTCAACTAATTTATTGGAAATGAAGTTTGATTCAAAATATTTTCGATAAAAGCACGTATTTCATCGATAAGTAGCCGCCTTATTCAAAATCAGATGGTGCTTGTGACTTTAAAAATTAAAGTGGGATCGAATATTTTATACTCCTTTAAGTGCTGAAAGAATAGCAATTTATTATTCCGGTTGAACAATTAAAACTTTCTTTCATTTTTTGGGTTAATATATTTTAACTTAATGCAAATCAGCCATTGCTGGTTTTATGTGGTAAGTTTTATACTTTTGGCGGATAGTTTTTTAATCAGAATTTAGGTTCAAACAAAATATTTAAGATGAAAAGGAAGAGAATTTGGATAGGGATAGTAATAATTGTGGTTGCCGGACTTGGCTTTTTCAGTTTCACACAAGACGAGAAAAATTTCGAAATGGCGAAAAGCCTCGAAATATACCACACTTTATTTCGTGAGTTAAATATGTTTTATGTTGATGAAGTTGATCCAGGCAAACTTATAAAAACCAGCATTGACGATATGTTAAGTTCGCTTGACCCATACACAAACTACATTTCGGAAGACCAAATTGAGGATTTCCGTTTTATGACAACCGGTGAATATGCGGGTGTTGGCGCGCTAATCAGCAAGCAAAACAATAAAATTGTAATTGCAGAACCTTACGAAGGTTTTCCGGCACAAAAATTTGGGTTGAGAGCAGGTGATGTTTTGCTTGAGGTAGAAGGAAAATCAACTTCGGAAATGAATACTGAAGATGTGAGTAGCCTGTTGAAAGGTCCGGCCAACAAGCCTGTGAAAATAAAATACGAACGTTATGGAGAGAAAAAACCAATTACAATAGATGTTGTCCGTGAGAAAATCAGTATTGGTGCTGTGCCATATTATGGAATGTTGGATAAAACCACTGCCTATATTCGCCTTTCGAGTTTTACCGATAATTGCAGCAGTGATGTGAAAAAGGCATTACTCGAATTAAAAAAGAATGAACCACATTCACTCATACTTGATTTACGTGGAAATCCGGGTGGTCTGTTAAATGAAGCTGTCGAAATTGTAAACCTGTTTGTACCAAAAGGATCGGAAATTGTTAGCACACGCGGGAAAGTAACCCAATGGGATAAAGTTTATAAAGCGACCTCAAACCCGGTTGATACAACAATCAATATTGCAATATTAACAAATAGCGGATCGGCTTCAGCATCAGAAATTGTTGCCGGCGCTATTCAGGATCTCGACCGCGGGATTATTGTTGGAACCCGTACTTTTGGAAAAGGTTTGGTTCAAACCACCCGCGATTTAAGCTACAATACAAAACTGAAAGTTACAACTGCCAAATATTACATTCCAAGCGGACGGTGCATTCAGGCGCTCGACTATTCGCACCGAAATGAAGACGGTAGTGTTGGAAATGTTCCCGATTCCTTGATTTCGGAGTTTACCACCAAAAAAGGACGCAAAGTTTATGATGGTGGTGGTGTTGTTCCTGATTTAAAACTTGAAAGCGAAACATTGAGCAATTTAAGTGTTGCTCTGATAACAAAATTTATGGTTTTCGATTTTGCAACAAAATATTCCAATGAAAATGCAACAATACCTTCACCTGAGGAATTTCAAATTACCGATGATATTTACAATCAGTTCATCAGTTACGTAAAAGGAAGTGAATTTGTTTATGAATCTCAGTCGCAGGAAGAACTCAATGATTTAATTTCACACGCGAAAAAGGAAAAATATTACGGACTTGCTCAGAATGAGTTTGAGGCCTTGAAAACAAAATTGGCGCCCAATTTCGAAAAAGATGCAGCTGATTTCAGTGATGAGGTGAAAGAATTATTAAAAGATGAAATTGTTTCACGTTACTATTACCAAAAAGGAGCTATCCGCGCGGCAATCCACGATGACAAAGGGATTAAAAAAGCCATTCAGGAGTTGAATTCGGAAACTGCTTATGACGGGTATTTTAAAACAGGAACAGTGATTTCGATGAATTAAATTTTGTAAAAACAAAAATAGACGAAGGAAAGGAGGTTTTTTGCCTCCTTTTTTGTTTTACCCATTTCTATTAATTTAGTGTCAAATTCAAAAAAATAATTATAACAAAATGAAGAATTCCAAACGATTTATCCTACCAACAATCCTTTTGTTAATCTCTATTTTTTCGAAATACTTTGCAGATAATTTTAATATTTTTCATTCTGAGTTCAACTTAATTTTCGAAATGCTGGGTTCAGTGCTTCTTATTGTTAGCCTCGCCTTAATGTTAATTGCCGGAATAAGGACTGCAAAGAGGATTTTTCTTGAACAGTTTGATTCAACGAAAGAAGATAATTTGCTTTCGCGCAAATTTCAAACCCAGTTCAATATTTTGGAAAGGATACTTATTTTCCTGATAATCATTATTTCCATTGGCTTGATTTTGATGCTGTTTGACGATGTTCGCCGTATAGGTATCAGCTTGTTTGCTTCGGCAGGGGTAGCAGGTATCATCATCGGTTTTTCAGCACAACGGATTATCGGAACAGTGATTGCAGGTGTTCAAATTGCAATCACACAACCAATTCGCCTCGATGATGTAGTTATTATTGAAGGAGAATGGGGAAAAATCGAAGAGATTACATTGACTTATGTGGTCGTTAACATATGGGATAAACGTCGTTTGATAGTACCAACCACATATTTTTTCGAAAAACCTTTCCAAAACTGGACTCGCACAACTTCTGAAATTTTAGGTACAGTTTTTATTTATACCGATTATAATGTGCCATTCGATGAGCTCAGAAATGAACTTACCCGATTGCTGGAAAGTACTGAATTGTGGGACAGAAAAGTTAACGTACTACAGGTAACCAATGCAAAAGAAAGAACTGTTGAAGTGCGCGCATTAATGAGTGCCAAAGATTCGGCAACAGCATGGGATTTGCGTGTTTTTGTGCGGGAAAATCTTATAATATTCCTGCAAAAGAACTTCCCTGACAGTTTGCCGAAAACACGGGTTGTTATAAATGATGAAAAAGGAAAAGGAACAACAATATAATGTTATTCCCGGTTTACTTTTTCTTTAAAAGCCAGTTTAAACCAAATAAGATGCTGATAACCATCATCGGTCCCGAAATTATAAAATAAGTAGATATAGAAAACTTTCCCCGCGCCATTATTATGTATGCTATGGCAAGAAGCAAAAAAGCGATGACTCCATTAATTTCATATCGCCATGAAAAAAACAAAAGCACAATTAAAACATAACCCGGCGTTAAATGAATAAGAAATTCACCTATTTGCGCTGGTATAGTTTTATCGCCACCAAATGAATCAAGAGCAAACATGCTGATGAAAAGGATAAAAAGAATTGTCAAAATCCGTGGTGTCTAAAGCAATGTTTTTCTCATTTTTTTTAATTAAGTGCAAAAGCAAAAACGAAATCAAAAATATTAGGTTTAAAAAAATTTATCATTTCTTATATTCCCGGAAATTACAAATTATACTTAATTTCCTTGGCATGAAACTTTAATTGAATAATCTTAAATCCAACATAAAAATGAAAATATACTTTGCCGGTTCAATTCGTGGAGGGCGCGAAGATGCAGCACTTTATCTGCAAATTATAGATTACCTGAAAACTTTTGGAGAAGTGTTAACAGAACATATAGGCGACCAAAACTTAACTGTTTCAGGCGATGACGGACCAACAGATAAATTCATCCACGACCGCGATTTGGCATGGCTGCAATCTGCTGATATTATGATAGCTGAAGTTACCATGGTTTCAATGGGTGTAGGGTATGAGGTTGGCCGGGCTGTTGAAACGGGTAAAAAGGTACTTTGTCTTTTTCGCCCCGATTCGGGAAGAAAAATATCGGCAATGATCGCCGGTTGTAGCGATTTAACTATTGCTAATTATTCAGATTTGGATGAAGCGAAAAAGCACATTTATGGATTTCTATCCATCAATATTTTTTAAAATTATTTTTTTGTTTATTTGAATTGTCAGATATACAACAGTTTAAAAATTTCTGAATAAAAAAAAGGTTGACACGTTTCCTTTATTGTCTTACATTTAGGTAGGTTTTTTTAACCATATGAAACGAACACGAATTTTAATCTGTGATAATTTGGAAACAAGCATGATTAATTTTTATCGGGAGTTGCATAAGTTGCAATTATTTAAAAATAAAACATAAACGAATGAAAAGAATTTCCCTGTTACTATTGGCTGTTATAGGAACTGTGGCTACTTTATCTGCCCAATTTAACCGAAAGTCAAATAAAATCTGGTCGGTTGGTATTGGTGCAGGGATTAGTTATAATGAAGATAAATCTATATATAGTCCGCTGCAAAATGCTTATGTAGTTCGTTATGTAAATCCTTCTGCTGATATAATGTTGGAAAATCGGTTGACCTATTATAAAGGAATCGATATCATCAACCCATTGTTACAGCTGCGATACAAATTGAATAACGGTTATTTGTTTGACAGTGATATTGCAGTTAAACCATTTTTAATTGGTGGACCAGGTTACATGTGGAAGGACGGCGCCAATGGATTCAATTTCGATGGTGGTGCTGGATTCAAATATGAAATTAAACAAAATATGTTTCTCTGTTTTACAGGTGTTTACATTAAGAATATAGCAGAAATTTCAGGTGTTGATATGACTGATGACCACTGGCAATACAGTGTGAATGTTGAGGTATATTTAAACAAAAAGAAAAAGCAACATCTGAAGAAAAAACAAAATTTTTCAAGATAATTTACATGGATAAATTCAGGAATTTATTCAATGTCAATAAAACAGAATTTGTACATTAATTCATTATCTCTAAAAATTTTATTTAATCCCACTCAAACCACCTGTGTTTCATAATGATTTTCAATTAGCGGTGTAAATCCATCGCCGAGAAATTCTTGATGATTACCAAAATTGTTTTATTATACTTTACTCTTAAACAACAACTTCAAAATCCCTGGCAACACAACCAAAAGCAGTGGAAGTGCAATTATCAACCCACCAATTACAGCAATAGCAAGCGGTTGATGCATTTTTGCACCGGTTCCAAAACCCAAAGCCAGCGGACTGAGCGCTACAATTGCACCAACTGCCGTCATCAGTTTTGGCCGCAAACGTGCCGAAATAGCAAATCCCAACGCGTTGTTTACATTCGAGTTTTTAAGTTCAAACAGAAATTGCTGAATCGTAAAAATTGCGTTTTCGCCAATAATCCCGATAATCATAATCAGCCCGGTGTAACTGCCAACATTTAACGGAGTTTCTGTAAAATAAAGGGCAAGTACGCTTCCTGATATTCCGAGCAAACTCAAAAACAACACGGTTATCGAAATCTTCAAACTTTTAAACATGAACAAAACCACTGTAAAAACCAATAGCGCGCCAAAAATCAGGATTTTCAGCAATTCGGCAAACGATTTTTGTTGCTGGGCAAACGAGCCTCCATATACAATTTGGTAGGTTGGCGGCAAACTTATTTGTGCCATTTTTTGCTGAATGTCTTTCATGGCGCTTCCCAAATCGCGGTTATTTAATCGGCCGGTAATCATTCCCATGGTTTGCAGGTTTTCGCGTTCAATTTCAGCAACGCCGCCTTTTATCGAAAAATCGGCAAAATTATTTAAGGGGAAATAGTCGCCCGCCGCAGTGCATATTTTTGCTTCTTTTAGCTTTTCAATGGGTGTTTGATTATTCATGGGGAAAATCATCCGAATATCTGTAAGTTGTTCTTTTTCAGGGATTGAACCGATTACAGTTCCTTCGAGATAGGTTTGAACCTGCGCGTACAAATCGTTGGAAGTCAAGCCGAATTGTTTCAATTTATCTTCTTTCGGTACGATATTCAACATGGGGCCAGCCACCAAAATTCCGTTGTAAACGTCAGCTATACCGTCAATGGTTTCGAGGCTATCTCCAATCTGCCGTGACAATTCCTGTATTTTTTCGTGGTCGGTGCCAAACAGTTTTATTTCAATCGGGTGGCCGCTGTCCATTAAATCGCCAAGCATATCAGTTACCACCTGCAAAAAATCGGTTTCCAGAAATGGTAAAGCACGTTCTACGCGTTGGCGGATTTCATCAGCAATTTCTTCAGTACTTTTTGTGCGGCTTTTGTCCAATTCAATTAAATAATCGCCATCGTTGGGTTCGGTAATAAAAAACCCCATCTGTGTTCCGGTGCGCCGCGAGTAGGTTTTTACTTCGGGAATGGATTCCAGTATTTTGTCAACCTGTGTGAGCAAACGGTCGGTTTCTTCGAGCGAAGTGCCAGGCGGAGTTTTGTAGTCCAAAACAATCGAACCTTCATCCATTTCAGGAAGGAAACCCGTTTCAAGTTTTGGGAGCACAACAAAAATGGAAATGATTAACGCGGCTACAATCACTAAACTTATGTAAGGTTTGCGGATAAAAAAATCGACCCAACGCCGTTTTTTAATTTCAGTAACAAGAGTTGTTTTTCCCAAATGGCGGTCTTTTGAAAACAATAAATAAATTACGGGCAATCCCAGCCACGTAACCAAAAACGAACAAACCAATGTAATTATCATCGATTGTGTGAGGATTTTGAAATACGCCCCCGCAACGCCCGTCATCAACTCAAAAGGAATAAGAATTACGATTGTACTCAACGACGAACTGACCATCGACGGGAACAAAAATTGAATCGCTTTCCCGACCAGTTCTTTGGGTTTCCGTTCGGGGTGTTCTTCGTGCGTGCGGTGGATTTGTTCAACAACAATTATTGCGTCATCAATAATCAATCCGATTGCCGCAGCGATTGCGCCGATTGTCATGATATTGAAATCGTAGCCAATGAATTTCAGGACAGTGAAAGTGAGCGCCAAAGTTACAGGAATGGTTACCAAAATTACAGCACTTGCTTTTAATGAACGCAGAAAAATAGTTGCAACAACAATCGCCAGCAACAAGCCAATCCAAAGCACATCGATAATGCTGCGGATGCTGTCGCTCACGAATTCCGACTGGTTGTAATAGGGCTTCAAAACCACGCCAACGGGGAGCAATTTGTTGAGTTCGGCGGCTTTTAAGCTAACTTCCTGCGCCACGTCGATTAAATTGCTGTTGGGCTGTTTCAGCACCGCAACCAGTGGAATATCTTTTCCATCGGCTTTAATTTTTACATATTCGGTGCGGGCTGAAACAATGATTTCGGCAATGTCAGCGATTTTTATTTTGCGGTTGGCATCGTTTCGCAAAACGAGTTCGCGCAACTGCTCAATGTTTCGGATAGTTGCATCGGTAACGGTCAGGTAAAGGCGGTTGTAATCGATTGTGTAGCCGTTGGATTTTATGAAATCGGTTTGTTGCAAAGCGTTTTCAATATCTTGAGTGCTCAATTTCAGCAAGCTCATTTTTTCCTGGTCAGGTACAACGCGGTATTCTTTTTCGCGACCGCCAATTACCTCAACCGCCGCCACGCCTTCGATTCTGGAGAAATAAGGTTTTACAACATATTCGGCAATCATTTTCAGTTCTACCTGGTTTTTTGTGTCCGATTGCAACGAATATCCCATAACGGGCAAAATCGAAGGGTTCATTTTTTCGATTGTGATTTGCACGTCGGGCGGCAGTTCGTTTTTGATTTGGTTGATGCGCGATTCAATGCGCTGTTTGTCCAAATCGATGTCGGAGCCCCATTCCATAAATGCTGAAATTTCGCAACTGCCCAAACTTGTTGTGCTGCGGATGAGTTGCAAATCTTCGACTCGTTTGATAGCATTTTCAAGCGGTTTTGTTACGGTAACCATCATTTTGTCAACGGGTTGGTCGCCGTTGTCGGCTATGATTTTTATTTTCGGGAAAGTAACGTCGGGGAAAAGCGTGGTTTTCATGTTTTTATACGAAAACGCGCCACCAATTAAAATCAGCAACAAAATAACCGCGATTGGACTTTTAAACCGAACAAAAATATCTTTCATCTCATTCAATTAACTATTTTTAAAGGTATTCGATGGAACTCTCGAAGAAATTTAATTTTGCCTATTTCTGAAAAGTCGAAAATTAAATTTCTTGTTCGTTTCATGATTATTTCACAATATTTACCAAACTGCTGTCTTCCAAACCGTAGCCGCCTTCCAAAATAATTTTATCAGAAAGAGTTAAATCTGCCGAGATTATTTCCACCAAACTATCATTCCTGATTCCCATTTCAATGGGGACAATCACTGCAACACTGTCCTGCACAACTTTCATTACCCAAAATTCGGTTTGGGTTTCGTTGCTTAGAATGGCTTTTTTCGGCAGCAGCAAAGTTTCAGCACTTCCCGATTTTTGGAAAGATGCCGTTAAATTCAGGTTTTCGGGTAACTGACGATTGCGTTTAGGTTTTATTAAAATCTGTTGCGTTTGCGATGCTTCATCGATTATCGGTCGGATTTGAAAAACTGTGCCTTCCATTTGCGAATGGTCGGGAAGAAAAAGCTGGCAGTTAGTGCCGATTTTTGCCAGGTCATGAAATTCGTAGGGAACATTTATCGCAACCAACAAATCGTTGACGTCAACCAGGTTGCAAAGTAGCGAACCTTCAGTAACATACGCACCGATGCCAAGCGTAACGGGTTCGTTTATCATTCCAGAGGCAGTTGCCCGTACTTTGATTTTTCCCAATCCCGATTCGCTTCCTGCTTGCTGCAACGCCCTGTTTTCGCGGGTTTCAATTTCAAACAAAACTGCATTTTCCTGAATTTTGTCGCCCAATTTAATGTTTACCGCGGTTATATAACCCGAAATTGGCGCAACAACCGAATTGCTTTTCAGGTAAACCGTTTTCCCGTTCAACATTATTTGGTCCTCTATTTTTCCTTTTGTGGGCGAAGTAATTGATACAGCTGCTTTTGGCACTACAATTTCTTCATGATTTTCGGTTTGCTTGCTTTTACATGAAAACAGCAAAGTCAAAACGGTTGAAAGCAAAATTAACAGTGATATGTTTTTCATGTTCTTCGATTAATAATTCCAATAATTCCAGGCATTTATTACCATTTGTTTTTCCATTTCGAGCAAGGAGGCTTCCTGTTTTTTTGCTGCAATTTCTTTGATGAGGTATTTGTAATCCATTACCGAAATCTCGGCTTGTTGTAATTGTATTTTATACAGTTTCAACAATTCAGCATATTGCTCCAATTGATTGTTTGCCAATTCGATGCGCTTATTGAGTGATTGAATCTGGCTGACCGTGTAATTTTTTTGAACCGTGTTTTGAACTATCGATTTTTGCTTTTCAAATTGAAGGGTTTCATAATTAATCTCCGTTTTTTGGCGTTCGATTTCGCGTTGATTCCCATCAAAGATTGTCCAGTTAAAAGTTAGCCCTGTGCTAAAACCAAAACGGTTGAAGTCGGGCAGGTAAACAGCGTTCATCCCTGTGTTGGCGAATAAATTCAGGGTTGGTTTATATTTCAGTTCGCTTATTTTTTGCCCGGCGGCAAGGGCGAGGCTGTCGAGTAAAAAGGAAGTAAGAAAGCGCGAATCTGTCGCAATCTCTGGGTTTCGCACAAACTGCACATTTGCGATTTTAACTTCAGTTTCGTTGTCAATTCCGCACAACAAATTCAAATCGTAGAGATTGTTCCTGTATTCTGCGGCAAAAGTTTCGTATTCCTGAAGGTAATTTTGGCGCGCAATTTCAAGCAGCATCAAATCACTCTGTTTGTAAATAGCACTCTGTACAAGTTTGTGCAGGGTTTGCATTTCGTCTTCCACTTCGCTTAAAAGTGCCAGGCTGTTTTCGGCTTGTTTTTCCGATTTCAGGCATAAAATATATTGGTGGCCAACCACATTTTCAAGTTCGTGTGCAGTCAATTCAATGGTGTTGTCGCTCTTTTTGTTTTGAATCCCGGCTTTCTCTTCAAAAGCCTGGATTTTTGAGCCGTTGAACAAACCTTGTTTTAACGAAACTACCGATTGATACTGACCACCATCGGTTGCGGCTATATCGTAACCCGTGTAATCAACCGCATCTTTTGTTACCCATTTAAATTGGTTTTTATTGTTGTCGTGCGACAATATTGGCGCAAACAAAACACTTGCTTCAACAGTAATTTCAGGCTTCGAATAAATTGTTTTCATATGTTGAAGGTCAAGTTGAACCAACTTTTTGTCGTTTTTGTTTTTGTGGATAAGCGGACTGTTTTCCATCGCTTTTCCGATAAAAAAATCGAGGTCGTGTTGTTGGGCAAAAATCGGTAGGGGCAAAAATGTGAGTAGCCAAACTGTCCATTTTAGAAA
Source organism: uncultured Prolixibacteraceae bacterium (assembly GCA_963800345.1). Taxonomy (GTDB): domain Bacteria; phylum Bacteroidota; class Bacteroidia; order Bacteroidales; family Prolixibacteraceae; genus Draconibacterium. The sequence continues at coordinate 105,121 of CAWDAW010000015.1, forward strand.
AGTCTTCATTGAATTGATTGTTAAAATCAGCTTAAAGGTAATTTAAAAGGTCAAATTCACGAATCGCGCATGAAATCAAATACTTTATTTTAGCAATAAATATTTAAAATCAGTGAATCTGTGGCTAGAAATGGGAGTTTAAAGATTGCCACAGATTCACAGATTAAATCATTCAAAAGATTGATTTTCTGTCCATCTGCAATCGTTAATCATTGTTCTGCAATTATTTATAAATTCAGATACATATTAAACAATCACATGTATTTTTATTCCTTTTCTTTGTCTCCTTCTTCGCTTTCTTTGTTCACAGTAATTTTCCCATCGGCGGTTACCACGATTTCAAGTTCTTCTTTTCCTTTTTCGATACCGAGTTCATAGCCTTTCATTTCAGGGGTTTCAATGCTTTCCACGTCTTCGATTTTCCAATCAGGATAAGCCGCTTTTACAGCTTTCATAACTTCGGCGGGAAGGTCTTTTTCTGAAAGTTCGGCTTCGGTGGCCGTCCATTTTCCTACATTGTCGAAACAAGCCGACATTTCTTTTCCATTGATTTTGAATTCGGCTTCCCACTCGTTTTCTTCTTCCTGCTCCCATTTTACTTTGGTAGCGCCGTTGAATTTCTTTGCAAAATTGTCGGTAACCGATTTTGGCGGCGTTTGTGCACAGGCAAATAACCCGAATGCAAGCGCAAAAGTGATAAAAATTGATTTTTTCATTTTATGTAATTTTAAAAGTTTGTAATAAAAGTACAAACTGAATCTAAAGTAAATTTGAAGTTGAAATTTATAATACCACTCAACAGTAACAATCGACATGGACCAACAATTTCAAAATGAATATGGCAATCATCAGGTAGTCAGCTTGTTTGGCATTTCCCCACTTTTGCTATTTCCGCACTTTCTTTAAATATAAACGAATGAGGGTATAAAGTACAATCAACCCAAGGATAAAACCTGCTGAAACATCCGTAAACCAATGAGCGCCCAAATAAATTCTGGAAAATGGTACAGAAATAATTAAAATGAGGGAAAAAGTAATGACAGCATATCGTGTAAGCTTATGAATTTCGTGCCTTACAAGCATAAGAAATATTAAAAATCCAAAAAACACAACATAAAAAGAGGTGTGCCCGCTTGGAAAACTTTGATGTTTAGCCTTAACCATAACTTCCACTATGTCGGCAGAAGGTCGCGGTCGGTTAATAATAACTTTTATCACCCAGGTGATGACCCAAATAGCAACAGTGAACAAAACAAAGAGTGCTTCCTTAAAATACTTGAAAATCAAAAACAGAATAGCTGTACCAGCAACTAAACCCACTGCAACCCAATTGGAACCAAACCAGCTAATTGCCAGCATCAGAAAATGGAGGAATGGACTTTTGTGTTCCTGCACTTCTTCAGAGAACTCATAGTCGATAATGGTAGTAGGAAGAAAATACACGACAGACGTTAGAATAACGAACAAACCTATCAATGCAAAAATGAAATAATGCATTTTTCGTTTGCTGAAATTCTTAAAATATTGAAGTACATCCATGCTCGAAAGAAAATTTGAAATTAATAATAAATGGCTAAAATCGACAAATCAAACTCATTTCTCCTGCACCAATTACCGGAATAAAAGTCACATCATTTTTCTGTTTGAATGGCTCAAACCCTTGCAATGGTTTAAAGTAATAAACCAAATTGGTGGTAAGTATACCGATTCCTGCGCCAACCAGAATGTCGGGTAGCCAGTGTGCATTGTTGGTCATTCGCAAAACTCCGGTGGTTGTTGCAAACAAATATCCGCTGTAAGCAATAAGCGGTTCAGTATTTTTAAACTCCTGAAACAAAACGGTTGCTCCCACAAAAGCCGCAGCGGTGTGCCCCGATGGAAACGAATAGTCTGCTCCGGTTGGACGTTCAACATTAGTGACATTTTTTAGGAAATGCACAATCAAACTTGATGACAATTGCGAAATGGCAAGGTATTTTGTTTGGTCGATAACGCTGTTTTTGTGTTTAAAACCAACTGCATCAAACAAATACATTTGCGCCATTGGCACATATTGTAAGTAATCGTCGAGGCTGTTATTTGTGTTGGGTATTTTATTTTGAATGTTGGTTTTTATTTCGCCAATATTCAGCAAGCTCCCTGTGGTGATTAAACTTATGGGCAGGATTTGGCTTTTGAAAGTGAGTTTGATTCTTGAAGTTTGAAATGAATCAATAGCAATAGTATCCTTTGTTTCTGCCTGAAAATCTGAAGCATTGCTTTTTATCGAAATGAAAACCAATAGAAATAATAGAAACTTCATGCTAAAAATTTTGTATGAAAGAAAGAATTGAATCTAAAGGAAAACTAAAGTGTGCAATTCAATACAAAGCAATGCAATTTGTTTTCAAAACTATAAGCAATGGAAAGCGAATAACCATCGCAAATCTTTTTAACAATCGCCAAACCCAAACCCACCGAGTTTGATGAAAGATTTTCTTTGTAAAAACGATTGAAAAGCATATCGGGGCGGATTATTGCCACAGTACCGGAGTTACTGATTTTAAGCAAATTGTTTTCGGATTCGATAATGATTTTTCCGCCTTTCATGTTGTGGTTGATGCTGTTCAGCAAAAGGTTGTTTACAAGTATTTCAGCTAATATTCGAGGGATAGAAACTTTAAAATCGGTATTGAATTTCGGTTCGATCGCGAGATTTTTTAAACTCACGAGTTCCGCAAATTCGGCAATTTTTTCTTCAAAAACCTGCACAAGATTGACAGTTTCTGCAACCGGGAACTGCTTGTTTTCGATTTTCATCAGCAGCACCAATTCTTTGTTTAGTTTTGAAAGTCTCCGAACCGAATCGTAAATTTTACCAAGCTTTTCGGAGTGTTGCCGTGTCAGTCCGGGTTCGTCGAGCAAGGTTTCCAACTGCGAATTGATAATGGCCAGCGGTGTTTGCAATTCGTGCGAAACGTCTTCCGAAAACTGTTTTTGGTTCTGAAAATCAGAAATAATTTGTTTTGTTAAACCTGTTAAAACTTCATTCAGCTGGTCAAATTCAGTGATTTCCGATTTTTCGAGTTCAACAGGTTTTTTTTCTTTTACCGAAAACTGTCCGATGATTTCAAGGTTTTTATAAAATGGCAACCACACCGATTTAGCCACTTTCCGGTTTACCAAAATTAATGTAGCAGTTAACAACAGCATCGCTAATACAGTTACTAATGCAAGCGTTCCGAGCAAATCTTCCGATTCTATTTTTGATTTTCGGACGGTAATTTTATAATATTTTCCGCTGATATTTTTTACCGAATTGATTTGCCTGTATTCTTCCATTTCATCTTCGCGTTCGTTGTAAATCAGGGTGTCGGCAAAAAATGTGATTTCCGGTTTTTCGCCAATTGTGCTGATTTCGGTATAGGGATCAAAAAATTCGGTTTGTGCCGATTTTGCCAACTGGTTTTGAATTCGGATTACATTCCCGGCAAGTTCTTCGTCCATTTGCCGGTTAATGATTATTGAAAGGATAAAATAAATGGCAACTCCTGAAATAGCCAGCACTGCCAGTGAATATAGAATGTAGCGGATATTTAATTTTGTTAAGAGTTTCATTTGTCGGAAAATTTATAGCCAATTCCATAAACCGTTTTCACATAATCTTTTCCGCCGGCTTTCATTATTTTTTTGCGCAGGTTGTTAATGTGCGTGTAAATAAAATCGAAATTATCAGCCAAATCGATATTGTCGCCCCACAAATGTTCGGCAATGGTTTCGCGCGACAACAGCCTGTTTTGGTTGGTAATAAAAAACAGGAGCAACTCATATTCTTTTTTTGTGAGAATTATAGGCAAGCCCGAAATCGTAACGCTCCCTTCATCGGGAAAGATTTCAATTTCGTGAAAAGATACTGTGCTTGCACCCTTAAATTTTCGGCGGCGCAAAAGCGCTTTGATGCGTGAATTGAGTTCAGCCAAATGAAAAGGTTTAGTAAGGTAATCGTCGGCGCCCAAATCGAGCCCGGAAAGTTTATCGTCCAAAGAATTTTTGGCCGAGATTATGATAATCCCAGTGTCGGTATTTTGTTTTTTCAGTTTTTCAATCAATTGTAACCCAGAGCCACCGGGCAAAGTAATGTCAACAAGCGCAATGTCATACTGATATAAAGCCAGTTTTTCATCTGCTTCTCCAAAAGTTGCAGCGGTTTCGCACAAAAATCCTTCTTTCTGCAAAAAAGATTCAACGATTGTGCTCAACTCCTTTTCGTCTTCAACGATTAAAATCTTCATCTTTCAAATATAACGTGGAATTTTCAAGAAAATCTAAAGCTGAAAATACTTCATTTGCTTCAAACTTTAGAAAGTCTTTAGAAATGGGGGTTATTTTCTGGCCTTGATTCTTTCGAAATTAACCGAAAACAATTGAAACTATTGAAAAACCGGGAGGTCCATAAATTTTGTTTACTTTTGGGAATCCTGAAAATTTATGCACAATAAACGCTTATTGTCTTTGAACAGATTAATTTTCTTTTAAGATGAGGTTATTTACAGCTTTTCTATTAATTGTAAGCTCTGTTTTGGCTATGCCCAAAATGGCGCAATCCCAGATCTTTATAAACGAATTCCTGGCATCGAATACAGGTTCTTTTATCGATCCGGACTTTCAGGAAAGTGCCGACTGGATTGAGTTGTACAATGCCGGAACAACAATTGCAAATATCGGTGGTTACTATTTAACCGACAATATTTCTGATTCCTTAAAATGGAAGATTCCGGATGGCACTTCAATCGAAAGTGGCGGATTTTTAGTCTTTTGGGCAGATGGCTACAATACAGAATTACATACAATTTTTAAAATTTCAGCCGATGGTGAAGAGCTCGCTCTTTACACCTCAAATGGTGTTTTGGTAGATTCTGTTTCGTTTGGGTTGCAGGAGCCCAATATTTCGATGGGAAGGCAAACCGATGGAGGCTCAACGTGGGGATTTTTTCTTCAACCTTCACCCGGAAGTTCCAACAGCAATGAAAATTTTAATGGGGTCACAAAAAATGTTCCTCAATATTCGCTTTTGGGCGGAATATATAAAGCACCGGTTACAGTTGAAATTACAAATACTTTTGGCGGTGAAATCCACTACACACTTGATGGTTCGGAACCCACAGATACATCGCAAATTTTTATAGAGCCAATTCAAATTGATAAAACTACGATTGTACGTTCGCGAATTTATCAAACAGGGAAAGTGCCGGGAAAAATTGTAACTCAATCCTATTTTATTGATTCTGAAAATAAAATAGGTACGTTGCCCGTAGTTTCAATTGCCACAAATCCCGAAAATTTCTGGGATTCTGAAAAAGGGATTTATGTGCAGGACTTTAAGCCCGAATGGGAAATTCCTATCAATATTGAGCTTTTTGAAAACGATGGCAGCGACAGGGCAGGATTTAATCTGGCTGCTGGAACAAAAGTAAATGGTTTGTATTCGTGGCAGTTACCTCAAAAAATGTTGGGTATTTATTTCCGAAAAGAGTATGGCGAAGGAAAACTTGATTATCCGCTGCTTTTTGATCAGGAACGAAATTCATACAACGATTTTGCTTTAAGAGCTTCTGGCAGCGACTGGGCAAGCACCATGTTTCGTGACGGGATGACACAAAGACTGACAATCGAAAATATGGATGTCGATTTTCAGGGATTCAGGGCCGCAGTGCTGTACGTTAACGGGCAGTATATGGGAATCAACAACCTCAGGGCGAAAGTGGATGAAGACTTGATTGTTGAAACCCACCAACTTAAAGATCAGAAAATTGATATGGTTGAAAACGAAAATTATGCCGAAGCCGGAACACTTGACCAATATCTGAATTTTAAAGCGCTTTACATGCAGGATTTGAGTAAACAGGAAAATTTTGATGCTGTTGCAGGTGTAATGGATATCGAAAATTTCACAGATTTTATGATTGCTGAGATTTATTCGCAAAATACTTCTGTCGACCATAATATAATGGCCTGGAAACCGCAGGATGGTGGAAAGTGGAAATGGATTTTGAATGACCTGGACCGTGGTTTTTTTAAACCGGGCAGCAACCTGATAAGTTATTATGCAGATAGAGAAGTTATCCCGTTCAGCCAGTTGCTTGCCAACATCGGGTACAAAAAATATTTTGGAAAACGGCTTGCCGATCATCTGTTTACCACTTTCGAGCCGGAACGGGTAACAACAATTATCGATCAATTTAGCAACAATATAGAGGCTGAAATTCCAAATCACATTGAACGCTGGAAAGGAACATCTTCGGATTACGGAGACCCAATTCCATCTTTGGATTACTGGAAAAGCCAGGTACAGAATATGAAAACCTTTGCCGGGGGCCGACCGGCAGCGTTGTTAAACGACCTGAAAAACTATGGGTTCAATAATGCTACACCACTTTCAATAACCATTTCACCTGCAAACCAGGGAACAATCACTTTTAATGGTATAAAAATCAACCAATCCTTAAGTCAGGGTGCATATCCTGAAAACGAAGAAATTACACTTGTGGCTGAAGCAAAAGCAGGGTTTGAATTTGTAGGCTGGCAAAAACCGGAAAACAAAATATTAGTTGGTAAAGAAGCGTCCTGGAAATACAATGACAAAGGAAATGACCTGCTAAAAAGCTGGATTGCAGAAGATTTTGATGATTCGCAATGGAGTGAGGGACAGGCGGAACTGGGATATGGAGACAGAGATGAAAAAACCATTATTGGTTATGGTTCCGATTCTGATAATAAATTTATAACAAGCTATTTTAGAAAAACTTTTACTGTTGAAAATACTGACGAAATTCAAGGGGTAAAGGTAAATTTGAAGTACGATGACGGCGCAGTAGTCTATGTTAATGGAGCTGAGGCATTAAGGGTAAATTTACCTGACACTGAAATAACTTATACTACTAAAGCGAAGACAGCAATTTCAGGTTCTGGCGAAACAATTTTTTCAACGTTTATCATCGATAAAGGATTGTTAAAAACGGGTAATAATACAATAGCTGTTGAAATTCACCAGAACGACCCAGGTAGCAGCGATATAAGTTTCGACCTTGAAATGACTTCAAAAGTAAAAAATGAAGGAGAAATTTTTAGCACAAACCAAAGCTTAGACTTTACCCACACAGGTGAAGAAAGTTTTATCGCTGTTTTTGAAAGCGATGGAAGTTGCATCCTTCCCGAAGAAATTACTGCTGAAACAAAATTAAATAAAGCCTGTTCACCATATCGTGTTCCAAATAATGTAACAATCACAAAAACAGGTAAATTAATAGTTGAACCAGGAGTTGAATTTTGGTTCTCTGACGATGTTTCTATTTTGGTAAACGGTTCGGTTACAGCAAATGGCACAGTTACAGAACCAATTGTTTTCAGAAGTAATCCAAACAGTAAAAACCAAAAATGGGGAATCCTTAATTTTGTAAATGCCGATACTTCATTCCTGAATAATGTGGTTATTGAAGATGCTTCGAAAGGATATCATCCGCAGCGCGAAATTGCAGCCGTTTCAGCTTTCCATTCAGTTTTAAAAATTGATGGGGCGGTAATTAAAAATGTACATGAAAATCCAATAGTTGCCCGCTATTCTGATGTTTCGTTGAAAAACAGTCATTTACATTCAGATATTACAGGCGATCTCATCAATGTTAAATATGGAAAAGCATTTATAGATAGTTGTGAGTTTGTTGGAAATGACATGCCAGACACCGATGCTGTTGATTACGATGATGTTGAAAATGGTGTGATTCGAAATTCAGTAATTCGCGATTTTCATGGTTCCAATAGCGATGCGATTGATATAGGTGAAAGGGCAAAAAATATTTCCATTCAAAATATGGTGGTGTATAATATCACCGACAAAGGAGTTTCGGTTGGCCAGCAATCGTCGGTAAATATTTCAAATTCAATTTTTGTGAACTGCAATCTTGGCGCGGGTTTGAAAGATTCCAGCCTGGTAACAATCGACCACTGCACTTATTACGGAAACGGTACTTCGGTAGCGGCTTTTGAAAAAAATGCCGGAGATGCAGGCGGAAATGGGGTAATTACAAATTCTATTTTATCCAATACCTACGATGCTTCTTTTTCAGCCGATGGAATGTCAACTTTAAAAATATCATATTCAGCATCTGATAACGATGTTCTGCCAACCGGTAAAAACAACCTTTTTGTTAATCCTCAATTTAAAAACCCAAATCTATTTGATTTTAATCTGGCTGCAAATTCGGCCTGTTTGGGTGCTGCAAATAATGGAAATATGGGCGCATTTTTAGTTTCAACTGAAAAATTCAATCAACTATTTCTCAGTTCAATCGCCTATAAATCAGATTTGAGTTCGGAAGTAAACGAGTTTGTTGAAATCACAAATTCAGGAAATTCAGAAGTTAACATTTCGGGATTTGAATTTACAAAAGGGATAACATTTCGTTTTCCAGAGGGTTCGGTAATTAAAGCAGGCGAAAAAATTTATGTAGTATTCAACTCCGGTTCCGAATTTTGGTTGAACAGTGGGCTTACCTCTTACCAATGGGAAAGCGGACGTTTGGCCGACGAAGGTGAAGCAATTTTATTACAGTCGCCGCAGGGAATAATTATCGACAAGATTCATTACAACCGCGATAATACGTGGCCAAATGTTGCGGATGGCGAAGGGATTTCACTTAAATCGGATGATCTTGACAATCATTTTGGTGAAAACTGGAAGTTGGTTAACCTGAAAACTATTGTAAAGACAAAAGATGAGATTGCAGACGATTCAGAAATTAGGATCTTCCCAAATCCAACAACAGGAATTGTAAATATTTCGGGTTTAAAAATGAAAGATTCAAAACTGGATTTTTATAATCTCAACGGGGTGCTTGTGAAATCGGTGGTAGTAAATTCAAATCATTCAGTTATCAATCTTGAAAATTTGAACCAGGGCATTTATATAATGCGAAGCGATAAATCCGTGCAGCGGATTGTGTTGTTGCAATAGATTTTAGCATTAACTCAAATTAACATAAATCAATCACAGCTTTCTTCGATAATTCATACATTTACCCAATTCGTAATCCGTAAAATGAAAAAATTGGCAACGATATTATTTGTATTAATTTTTGCACTGGCCGGACATAGCCAGTCGCAGGAATTCCCGCAAAACAATATCGGTTGTAACTCTACTTCATTCACAATCGGAAGTCCGTACTGTCAAAACCCAATCATTTTTGAGGACTATTATTATGATGGACAGGACACAAATGAAATAGATGGTTTTGATGCCGTTTCCATTTTACCCGGTTCACATCCTATTTCTTACTATTCAGAAATTAAAGGGATTGTCACTGTTTTTCCATCGCAGCTGTTAATACAGGTTGGCGAACTTCTTCTCGACCTGCCACCGCCCTCGCTTTCAGTATAAATTTTTCAGGTAACAGACATAAAATGTGCTGCATATTATTCGGGTAAATGCAGATTACAAGTCTTTTATATCTGAAGACAAGTCTATTTACAACTTTATTTTACAAATTAATTTTTTTGAAAGGAGTCCGGTTCGTTCAGGACAAGTTTCATACTTACCTTAAATGAATAATTTTAACAATATGAAAGCAATTATTGGAAATAGTGAACCTTCAAATATTATCGGAATGGAAAAAGATTTTTTTGAAAATCAGCAGTTAGCCGATGAAGTAAAAATATTTGAATATGTTGAAGATACTGAAAAGGGGCAGTTGCTTATATCGCTTTATTCGCAGCTGTTTTCTGAGTGCCAGCTAAAAATTTCGATACGTGAAAGCAAAATGGTGATTATTGTTTCCGAAGTGGTGGGTTTCAATAAATCAGCTACAACGTATATCAGCGACTGGCAAACTTATAGTCAGCGGTCGTATTTACGGATGCGCAATATAAGTTTGTTTTTACCCGGCGATAACTTTTATTTGCTGCGGCATTTTGTTGTCCCGGAAAAATTTCTTTTAAATATCATTCTTGGTAAACTGATAGAAAATTAGAACTGAAATGAGTAAAACCGGTTTGCTTTTGAAATTGATATCCTCAATTGACTCCTTATTTATATACCATTTTAGGATTCATGATTTTTTGTGGGATCAAAATACCAAACCGTAACAATTTAAAATAATGCTTTTAGCAATTGAGTCATAAAAATTCCTGAAATTGATTATGAAGTAATTTGTGATCTTATTTGGCACTAATCTTGTTTAACAAATGTTAAATTCAAATATTACACTTTAAAAATTACGATCATGAAAACAATTACAAACATTCTTTTGCTTTTAACTGCAATTTTAATTTCATCATGCGAAGGTCCTATGGGTCCTCCCGGACAAGATGGCGATGCGCTGATTGGCACAGTATTCGAAATGGAAGGGGATTTTACGGCTTCCGGTAACTACGAATTGTTTTTCAACTTTCCGAATAACTTCGAGATTTTCGATACAGATGTAGTACTGGTTTATATTTTATGGGAAGTTGATGGTGGAAATGGAAATCAAACCGATGTTTGGCGTTTACTGCCGCAGACAGTGGTATTAGATGATGGCATTTTGCAGTATAACTTCGATTATACCCTTTCTGATGTAAAAATATTTCTTGAAGGATCTACAGATTTTAATAATCTCCTGGCGGCTGAAACAGATAATCAGGTATTCCGGATTGCGGTATTGCCGGCAGATTTTATTGCAAAAAAGAGTGTTGACATCAACGATTTTAATTCCTTGAAATCATTGCCGGAACTCAAATTAAATATTATTGGAAAAGTGCCGGTGAATTAGAACAGACAAATGCCCGGTGTGATATTATTTAATATAAAAAAGTGGAGACAATAAATCTTCACTTTTTTGCTTTTTATTCTTTTCTTTGCCCCGCAAACATTCATACCATATAAAAAATGACAAATAAAAAATTACCTGCAGTTCTGGGTGTTGGAAATGCTTTGGTTGATGTGATTTCGATGCTAAGCAGTGATTCAGTTCTTGAAGAATTCGGATTGCCCCGGGGCAGTATGACTTTGGTAGATTCCGAACTTTCGGAACTGATTTTTAGAACTGTGTATTCTGAAAAGAGCGAAATATCCACAGGCGGTTCTGTCGCCAACACAATGCGGACATTTGCAAGCTTAGGTGGCAAAGGAGGCTACCTGGGGAAAATTGGCAAAGATGATTTAGGCGAAGTTTTTAAGGTTGATTTTGAAAAACGTGGAATTATTACACACTTGTATTATGATGAAAAAAGTACAGGTAAAGTAATGGGATTGGTGAGCCCTGACTCTGAACGCACAATGGCAACCTATCTTGGCGCTGCTGCTGAATTGACCCCGTCTGACTTTAGTCTTCCCATATTTGAGGATTATAAATATGCCTATATGGAGGGTTACCTGGTTTTTAATCACGAATTAATAAAAACCGGCGTTGAAATGGCTAAAGCTGCCGGGTTAATAGTAGCTATAGATTTGGCCAGTTTTAATGTCGTGGAAGCCAATCTCGGTTTTTTAAAGGATCTTATAAAAAATAATGTAGATATAGTTTTTGCAAACGAAGAAGAAGCAAAAAGCTTTACAGGAAAAGAGCCGTTTGAAGCTTTGCTTGAAATAGCTGAAATGTGTGAACTTGCAGTGGTGAAAGTGGGGAAGCAAGGTTCATACATCAAACGTGGCAACGAAATAGTGAAAGTAGGAACTATAAAAGCAAATGCAATTGATACAACCGGTGCGGGCGATAGTTATGCTGCCGGATTTTTTTACGGATTAACCAATAACTACGATTTGGAGACCTGCGGCAAAATTGCAGCACTTGTTTCGGGCAAAGTGGTAGAAGTAATGGGTGCAAATCTGCCTGATCATCAATGGCCGGAAATAAATAAGGAAATCAAAAAAATTGTTGAATCAAAAGACTAAAGAGCACTTTTAAATGGGGTATCGGATTTTTACCCGTAATTAATTTCTTTGATATAAAATTTGAATTAGCAGCAGATCTGCGGGATATTTGTTGAACAAATTGGTATGAGTTATCAATTAGGTGCAGCGCACCGTAATATTCCAGGGTTCTACGTTAAGGTGCGTTGCACCTTTTTGTATACCTTTTGAATATTCTACAAACATTGTGGTACTCTGTACCAAAAATAATATGATATTTTGCGGGTGATAACCGAATACCCATAATCTTTTACTACCTGCTGATTTTTAGAATTCGGGTTACCGGCTTTTCCTTAAAACAAGCCATGAATCTGGGCATCTATTTTATCTATAATAAAACTCAAGTCTTCAGGTTTAGTGGTAAAATCAAGATCGTCAACACTAATGATCAGCAATTTGGCCAGGTTGTAGCTGTTAATCCATTTGTCGTACCTGTCGTTAAGTTGTTTCAGGTAATCAATTCGGATTGAACTTTCGTATTCACGGCCCCGTTTCTGTATCTGATTTACAAGTGTTGGTACCGAAGCCCGAAGGTATATAAGCAAATTAGGTGGTTGAATAACGTTCACCATTGAATCAAACAGGGTTTTATAATTGTTAAAATCGCGCGTACTCATTAGTCCCATACTGTGCAGGTTAGGCGCAAAAATTTCAGCATCTTCATAAATTGTACGATCCTGAATTATGGTTTTTCCTGATTTTCTGATTGCGGTAATTTGGTTAAACCGCGAGTTTAAAAAATAGATTTGAAGATTAAACGACCAACGCTGCATATCGTTATAAAAATCGTTCAAATATGGGTTTTCATCTACATCTTCGAAGTGTGGTGTCCATTTGTAATGTTTGGCAAGAAGCTCTGTAAGAGTAGTTTTACCTGCGCCAATATTTCCGGCAATTGCAATGTGCATAGTATTAAATTTGCGGTCTAAATTATAAAAATTTGAAGTTAATCCTGTATCATTTTCAAAAGTTCGTCAAGATATTTTCTATCGTTTGACAAGCGGGGAATTTTATTTTGTCCACCAATTTTTTGTCTTTTTTTCATCCAGTTATAAAACGTTCCCTGTGGCACGCTTATAACGTGTGGTTTTTCAAGGGCGAGGTTTTTATGCCGTTTGGCTTCGTAATCCGAATTTATTGTTTTTAAAGAATTGTCAAGTACATTGATAAAAAAGTCAAGGTCCTGCGGCGCTTTTTCAAATTCTATAATCCATTCATGAGCACCTTTTTGCTTGTCGCCCATAAAAACAGGGCCGGCTGTATATTCATTCACAATTGAATGGGTATGTTCACAGGCAATCTGTATAGCTTTTTCTGCATTATCGATTATTACCTCTTCTCCAAAAGCATTGATAAAATGTTTTGTACGCCCTGTAACCTTTATTTTGAAAGGAAATTTACAGGTAAATTTTATTGTATCGCCAATTATATACCTCCACAATCCTGCACTTGTCGAAATTACAATTGCATAATTCTCATTCAGTTCAACATCCTTTAAACTTATTACCTCCGGATTTTCTGAATCCCAGTCTTTCATCGGGATAAATTCATAATATACCCCATAATCCAACATTAACAGCATGTCGTTGCTGTGTATGCTGTCCTGGATTCCAAAAAACCCTTCCGATGCATTGTAAGTTTCCATATAACGCATTTGGCTTGATGGGAAAAGTTTGTTGTATTGTTTGCGATAGGGCTCAAAATTTACACCTCCATGAACAAATACCTCCATATTTGGCCATACTTCAAGAATATTGCTTTTACCTGTTTTTTCAAGAACCTTTTTAAACAATACAAGATACCACGATGGAACCCCTGAAAAAGAAGTAACATTTTGATCGAGAGCAGTGTCTATTATTTTGTCAATTTTTTCTTCAAACTCTTCAATAAGTGCAATTTCTGTAGAAGGAGTGCGAATAAAATCAGCCCAAAAAGGCACATTTTCAATCAATATCGCCGATAAATCGCCATAAAATGAATTGTTGCTCGATTTGTTGATCCGGTGGCTACCTCCCAATATCAGTGTTTTACCTTTAAGGATTTTTGTTTCAGGGTAATTCTTGATGAACTGCGCAAAAACATCTTTTGGTCCCCGCATGTGGCAATCTTCGAGCGACTCTTTAGTAACCGGAATAAATTTACTTTTATCACTTGTTGTGCCTGATGATTTTGCAAACCATTTTACTTCTCCCGGCCAAAGTAAATTCTTCTCCCCATCCCGCAATCTTTCCACATATGGCTTAATATCCCCGTATTTCTGAAGTGGAACGGCATGTTGAAAATCCTGATGAGAAGCAATGCTGTCATAATCATGAGCCTTTCCCCAGACTGTATCCCTGGCGCTGTTCAAAAGGCTAAATAAAACTTCATCCTGCAACTCAAGCGGATGTTCATTGTACAACTGGATCTGATAGGTCCGCTTGAAATTTAACCACTGAACTACTGAATTTAATAAAGGCATCGGTCTTTTTTCTATTTTTTAAAGTGCCCAAATTTATGAATATTTTAGTCATTCATGTGAATAATACAAGCAGATTTGTCATCAAAATCCCTATATTAAATATAGCGTGGAATATATTTTTCATCAAATGCGCCAGGTGTATTTACTTTTTAAATTCCTTTCTTTAATTTATTCTGGCTCCTAAATACCAGCCTCCAGCTGAGTACAACTCAGTCTGATTGAGTTAAGTCAAAGGCAACTGAGTACAACTCAGTCTGAGACTGAGTATAAGTCAAAGGGCAACTGAGTACAACTCAGTCTGAGACTGAGTATAAGTCAGAGGACAACTGAGTACAACTCAGTCTGAGACTGAGTATAAGTCAAAGGACAACTGAGTACAACTCAGTCTGAGACTGAGTATAAGTCAGAGGACAACTGAGTACAACTCAGTCTGAGACTGAGTATAAGTCAGAGGGCAACTGAGTATAACTCAGTGTCTGACTCGATATCATTAACCGTAAGTATCTTAAAATCAGTATATATTTGTGTTTTACTTCATGCAACCATTTCATAGAATTGTTTATTAACGGTTGATTTGTTGATAACTTTATGAAATTTATCAACCCAATACAATTATTTCTGGTTGATTTATTTTATATTTGCAATGAAAATATAAACCGTGATGATTATTTTTTACAAACAAAGAATTATAAAACCAAATGAATTGAGTAATGAACAAAAATGAATCAAATGAAAAAAACTGAATTATGAAAGACATCTTTAGCAAACGTCTTAAAAGCGCCAGGGTGATGGCAAAACTTACACAGGAAGAGTTGGGGCAAATGGTTAACATCACAAAGAATGCAATTTCCAAATACGAAAAGGGCGAAATGCTGGCAGACCCTGGAGTCTTGCAATTACTGGCCCGGGCATTGCAGGTTTCACCCGATTATCTTATCCGTCCGTTTGAAGTGGAATTAACAAAAGTTGAGTTCCGCAAAAAAACAAAACTCTCCAGCCGTGATGAGCAGGCCATAGAACAGCAAATTCTTAATATGGTTGAAAACTATCTTAAAACCGAAGAAATCTTAAATATCAGCTTCACTTTTAATCACCCCTTTCCGGGAACCATTATCCGTGGGAAAGCTGATATGGAATTGTATGCCGCGAAACTGACTGACAAATGGAAACTTGGTATGAATGGCATTCCCTCCGTTTTCAGGATACTGGAGGACAATGAAATAAAAGTGATTGAATTTTCTGCCAGTGACAATTTCGACGGGTGGTCGGCCTATGCCAATGACAAGTATCCGGTAATTGTGCTTAACGCTGCCATAACCCCCGAACGCAAACGGTTCACTGCGCTGCACGAACTGGCCCATCTGTTGTTTGATTTCGACGAAAAACTTTCTGACAGGGAGGTTGAAAAACTCTGTCACTATTTTGCCGGGGCTATCATGCTTCCCGAACAATTGATGTATTCACTGCTTGGCCGTTACCGTTCGAAAATATCTTTTGAAGAACGCAAAAATATCAACAGGGTGTATGGAATTTCGCACCAGGCATTTATGTACAGGGCACTTGAACTCGGGATTATAAAACCCTATTATTATTCACAGTTTCAATTTTCGATTAGAAATAATAGAAAAGAAGTTGGATTGAGTGTATTCGGAGGTGAAGAAAAGGCTACCCGTTTTATCTCACTTATCTGGCGTGCCCTGGCAGAAGATTTGGTAACCATTGGTAAAGCATCGGAGTTGTCGGGAATTTCGGTGGAGAAACTGGCCGAAGCTATTAACTAAATATGTACAGTCATGGAAATAAACGATGTTAACAAAAAAGACACAGGGATGAAACCAAAAATCAAAAACGGAAAAACAATTCCGGCAGTTGCTCCAGAGGTTAAAAAGACGACTGGTAATCGGCGATCTGCTGTTTCTCATCCGGTTGTTTAAAGCATACCCCGATGCTTTTCCTTCGGGAAGCTTTCCGGTGTTGTATTTGCCCGATGTGCTGGCCGTTGGACTGTCGGAAAACAGTTCGGCACAGTTGCAACAATGGCTGCAAGAGGGAAAAATAATTGTACTGAAAACCGGTGAAGATTTATTTTTAAAAGCCATGGAAAGTAGTTTTAATCCCGGTATGCAGATGAACGAATCTATTTCATTGCTGACAGCAAAAATGCATAAACTGTCGGTTGCCACCACTTCAGGATTGCTCACCCGCGAGGCCCACCGGATAAAAGTGAAAGTGTGTGACTGCAGCGAACTTTTCAATTCCGAAATGGAATTCCCTCATTTCAATAAAGTAAAAATAATAAGAGTACGGAAAAACAAGATAGTTTCTTACGGGGTGCCGGCCCCCATCGCCGGTAACAATTAAATAATGTGTTCATAATGAGTACTATTTACTTTGAAGCACTGAATCCAGAACAGGTTTCGCAGTGCGATGAATTGATGGCTGATATGCGGGGCCTTGTGCCGCAAACCGATGCCTTGTCCGGGAACGACAGGGTGAGTATGAGAAAACTGGATATCAAGGCGCAGAATTTCGCGCGTGATGCCATTAACTGGAGCAAAGATGTTCCGGCGCTGGCCAGTCCGTTTGTGGATATCAAAGCCATGGAGAGTACGCTGGTGTTTCACGAACAGATGGTACGGTTCGGGGGATCGCTGGAATCGCTGACCAGGTATATAAATGACCTGGCGATAGTAAGTGGGAGTCAGGTTGAAGACATGGCCCGTGCCTGCTACCAGGGAATTAAAATTGCCGCGAAGCACCGTGTGCCCGGTGCCAGCACCGCTTATACCATGCTCAAAACAAGGTATAAGGGTTATGGAAGAAAAGGGTCGGCAGAACCCACCGAAACGGACACTGCCAACCCTACTGACTAATTTGTTTTCCTCTGCGTACCAGCGCAGTTTACGGATTACGAAATCGATATTCAAAATCTGCCCGTTCCAGCGGGCAGTTTTTGTTTAGGTAAATATAGAAATAAGAAGTTAGGAACAAAAAATTCGAGATTAGTAATTTTTTGAAGCGTAAAATAAAGAACATAGATCATTGTCTGAACTGTGCTAAAATGCACCAAATAAGAATTTGTTGGCGAAGGTCATTTCTTTCCTGAATCTGAACGGACATTAGAATATTACTCGGCGTTGAATTAAACCTTGATATATTTTAGCATTTTTCTTTTATCATGACTTTTGTTTTTAGTTTGCGTTAAAAGCAGGAAAAAAGGAAAGAGGTATAAAAAAACAAAGACCCAAAATTGAATCTTTGTTAATATTGAATTTCTATGGGATATAATTTGAGTTTATAGAATTGTTTTCAGAATAATAATATTGGCTTAGATCCATTTCCCTTAGAACAGGAAAATTATTTCATTGGTAAATAGAAATCTGAAGTTGAAATATCCACCTTCATACCCTCCCCGTTTGGCCCCGCCTGTTGATTGACTATTATGGGTGATTTATACGATTCCATAACTCCCGAAAAACTATTATTGTTACCGTTTTGAGTAATCACGGCATCTTTTGTATCAGTTTCCCCAAAAAGCCGATTGCCTGTAATTTTTAAATCGACTAAATTATTGTTGCCTGTTTGCAGAACTTGCGCAGCCTTTAAAAAATCGTCTTTGTTTTCTATGGAAAACAACACTTTATTCCAATCGCCATTTTGGTTGATTTCTGTGGAGGTTGAGAGGCCAGTGGATAAAAGAT
>CAWDAW010000016.1:0-387316 GCA_963800345.1 uncultured Prolixibacteraceae bacterium
ATATATTCCTTTTTTAGTTTCTCTGCCATTTTAATTTCTTTTCTTGGCGTTTTTTGAGTCTTTTTTATAAAACAATTAGTCAAGACAACTAACTCACCCTTGTCGAAAAAGCAAAGAATTCTAATGCTTTTAATAGTTGTAATAACACGTATTTCATAAATTCCGTCTGTATTTTCCAGATTTTTAAAAAATTTCTTTGGAACCTGCTTTTCAAATCGGACCAAGTTGGATATTTTTATTTTTTTCTTGCACTTTAAATTCTTGCGATTTGTAAAAATCGACGAAGTAATTTTTGTAAGCAATTATTCTTCTAATCATTTGGCAAAGTTAACTAATTAGTTTACCTGAATCAATTTTTTGGATTATTTTTTTATGTTGGAAATTCTTCTTTTTTACTATTGTTTGTAACGGTCACTTGTATGTTTTTGTTGCCGATTTCGGAGCTCGTTCCTGTCCGATAGGACTGAACTGCGATGCGAGAATCCAGCGTACGACACCGCACGAACCCCGCAATGCAATTTACAATTTGTTGTAGCCTGTGTTTTAATTTTTCAATGTGTCAGTTTTTGAAATAGTTTGATAAATAACCTGCATAAATATTTCCAAATTATCTGGCAATTCATTCTCATTTGGATAATATAAATAAGTTGAATCACTCTTACTCGTGGTTATGTACTTCATTTTTGTTGTCGGCGAGTCATTTGCAGCATTGTCGTGAAATCCATATTTCTCCGAAAGGTCAATTGATAGTAAGTTTTCCAAATTTTCTTTAATTATTGACATATCCTCGTTTGAAATTTGAAATTCAGATTCCCTGTATTGGTTGCTTAAATCATATTTTTCCTGAACGTCTAATTTTCCGTTTTGGTCAATTGTTGCTTTATAATAGAAGTCTGCCCAAGCACTCGACTCTTCCCAGAATATAGAATATGAATTTAAGTCATAATTTGGAATATCTTCTTTGTGACAGTTAGTAAAACCAATCAACAGAATTACTGTAATAAGCAAGTTTATTTTTTTCATGACATTTTGGTTTTTAGTAATTTTTATCTGTTGATAGATGTTTTTTTTAGTACAATGGTTGCGTTTTTCAACATTGGCTACAACGGTTTGGCGGTATGTTTTTGTTGCCGATTTCGAAGCACTTCCCTGTCAAGTTACACGTAAGTCTATTATATGCAGAAACGCTGAAACCAGCACTATCTCGGCAATAAAATATACCGCCTGTTATGCCCTGTGTTTCATTCATTAGTAATTCTATTTCTTTCCCAATCTGAAATGTCAGCGTTTTCAATTTCTTGAATTCTTTTATACTCGTAATACTTGTACGTGCCTACAAATAACAAAATCCAGAAAATTGTTCCTGAAATTAGTAAAATCACTCTTTGTCTAAATTTAGTTTTATAATTAAAATCCTTTAATTCTCTCACTCCGCTGTCAAAAAATTTGAATAGTTCATAAGGTCCAAAAAGAAAGATTTTAATCATTTCAATAAGTGTGTATTTCTCAAGTTCATTTCTTTCTGCTTGCTTTGCCCATGCTTTATTAAATGTTTTTAGAGTGTCTTGCTCTGATTTTGTTTTTTCAAAAATATCTTTAATCTGATTGTCAGTTAACCCATATGCAATAAGTTTCTCATAGGATTCATTTTTCAATTCTTCGTCAAAAGAAGTATTGTAAACTGAAACCAGCCATTCAATTTCGTCTTTATGTATTTTGTTATCTTTCAAATCGCTGACTATTTTGGTTTCTCAACATTGGGCATAACGGTTGGTACATGTTGTCGGGGCGGATTTCGAAGAGCGTTCCTGTCCGAAGGACACGGAACTGCGAAACGAGAATCCGCAGTTGGCGTACCACCGAACCCGCCCTGCAATATGTACTGTGTTAGGTGTAGGCTTTTTCATCAAATATCATTTTTGCCTTACATAAAAATTCTAAGCTTACAACAGACCTGTATTCTCTCGGTTTTGGAACATAGTCCGGTTGTAATGAATTTATAATATCTTCATTGTCTTCTAAATAACTTTGAAATTTTTTTACTTCCTCGCTGTCATTGAAAATTAAAAATGGAGCACCTAACCCGCGAGAACCAAAATGCATTTTTTTGTTTCGTAAAAATTGTAGAAAAATTCCGTCCCATGTACTCAAATCATAATAATAGTACCAATATTCATTGTTGCTAAATCTAAGATAGTTTGTACTTGGATTGGCAAGCATTATCCTCATTTCATCACAATAAATATATGTTAGCTCAAAAAGCGTGTTTAATTGATATTTAAAAACTGCTTTTCCAAAATATCCTTTTGTGTTTGGATAGAATTCGCAGAATGGTTCCCACATTTCTTCGGGTTCTGAAACTTCAATTCTAAATTCGGGAAAGTTCTTGTGATAAGCATATTCAACATTTCCAAAGTCTTCAAACCATTCATCTGGTTTCTTCAGTAATTGTTTGAATCTTTCAGATGGACTTAAATCTAAGCCAAATCTTTGATACCACATTTTCTCAATGTAATACAAGTCTGCAGATTTATTTATTGGAGTATTGGTGTCTACAACTCTTGTGTATATATAGTTTGCTTTCACACATTTATCCTTGTCTCGAAAATCTTCTGTCAAATAATACGGTTTATAAGGATTGTCCTTGATTTTGATAATGTCGATTTCTAGGTCTTTAATCAAAATAGTTTCTATTTCGATTTCTGGTCTTATTCCTCCAGCGAAAGGTTTTTCCCTTAAGAAATCAATTATATTAGCTTGTGTTTTTCGATTTTCTTGTCCTTTTGTCAAACCAATAATGTCGCAATTATTGCTTGGGTCTGCAACTCCAATAATTAAATACCTTTCTCCTTTATGCAAAGAATTGGATAAACATATTATGTCATGTAACAATGAAGCGTTATTGTCATGAGGTTCTCTTTTAAAGTCCCAAAAATCACTTTCCCTTTTGGAGTGAATAAGGCTCACTATTAAATCATTCATGTTCTGCATTGTTTTCTTTTTAAGCTTACACCTAACGGATGGCGGTATGGTTAGTTGCCGATTTCGAAGCACTTTCCTATCAAGTTACAACTACTTTTGATACGAGCTGTGCCGCTCGAATACGCACTGCACCGGCAATTAACTATACCGCGTGTTGGCAACTGGTGTTTATTCATATCCGTCTGTTTGTCATTTATTTAGCTTTATTTTCTTGTCATTATCAATCTGCACAAACCTATCCACGAAGCACAAATTTATTTTGTTTTTTTGAGCGTGGGCAATCCTAAAACCGTCCTGAAAGGCGGTTACTCGGGCTGGAGAGGCGGAAGCTCTTTTGCAAGCCTTTGGTTTGAGCGTTGGCTCGTGTGGGCTTGCAAATGTGCTTACGACTGTGGGTTGGCTATTTAATGAGTTCATTTAAAATATTCCAATGTCTTTTTGTTTGTTGATTTATCTTGTTATTTACCATAAACTTGGCCGCTTTCTTGGTGTAAGAAAGGAAATTACCCCAATTGTATGATTCTGATTTTTCAAACTTCATTTCTTTCTCATTCCAAAGGTATTTTCTTGTACGCTTGGCACCTTTGTATGAAAATTTTTTAAAAATTCTTTGTTTAAAAAGTTCACCTCCATTTTTTACATTCTTGTATTTTGAGAATCTTTTTGCACGGTGAACAAAACGTTTCATCTTTCTGTAATAACCAGATAAACTTGCTGATTTTAATAATACGCTTTGACCATTAAATTCAAAGCCCAAGTATATCAAGTTTTTATTCCAATTTATAATACCATCATATTCTTGACCACACACTAACTTGCTGTTTTCTCTTTTGAAATGAAATACCTGAGTTTTTGATTGTTGAATTTTAAGTTTGTATTTGTCAATTTCAATGGCGACCATTTTTTTAAGGTCTTCTTTAAGCTCCATTGGACAAACAACAACCATATCATCAGAATAACGGCGATAAATGCCTCCATTTGATTTTAAAAAATCATTAATTGATTTGTCAAAATGGAGAAGATATATATTAGCTAAAATGGAACTTATTGGCGACCCCTGAGGAATGCCAAAATTACGATACACAATAGAACCATCTTCCATTTTCTTTGTTTGGGAAGGCTGAATTAGCTTACGTTTTACTTTTAAAAATTCTTTTTTTGTACAAAACGCAATTGCATCTTGATTGCGTAAAAATTTAATTTTGGCAATAGGTTTTTGTTTTTCTGATAGAGGTTTACCAAGTTTGTCGGTTTTGCGTGTATAGATTTTATCTTTAAATTCTTCGAAAATATCCACAATATCAATATGACTAAACCTAGTAATGTTTTTATATACATTAAAATGGTCGTCTGGTAGTTTATCTTTTTCTAATATCTCTGTCCAAATATCCCTAAGTAATTTGTGGTCTAGATTATCAAAGAAGCTTGAAATGTCAAATGCTATTACTGCAAATTCGGTTTCAGGATAATCGAGAATATATTTAAAAATATCGTTAGCAAAATCAATGTTGCACTTGTTTGAACTGTTTTCTTTCTCGGGATGAATAGCAACAGAACGATATGCATTTACAACCTCATTTAAATTGTATTCTTTACTTTTCAATTTTGTTTCGTACGCATCAGAAAGCAACTTAGCATAGTAACTGAATATTAGTGAATCAAGATGACTGGCGTAGAACAGTTCGCGTTTCTTTTCTGTTGGTATTCTTAATGTCTTTTTACCCTTTCGAGTTGCTGCATTTATTTCGCCTGTATCTTTTGAATATTCTTTTCTAAATTTTTTAACACGAGAGGTTTTATGGATAAAGGGCAAAAAGGAGTGTTTGGCAATAGTATCAGGGTCGGTTACATATTTTTCAATCCATTTGAAACGGTCATTAGGATTTAAAGGTAACCCAATATGTGGATACCGCTTAATTTTAAACCAGTCTTTTTCCTTTTTACCTATCATTTTGTTTTTAAAAAAGTGAGCAGTGAAGACCCAATGCGAAGCTATTTGCTTTTAGATTTGGTTTCCCATACCGTGAAGTATGCATGCTTTTTCGACACCTACTTACTTTTCAGTAAATAGTAGCCGCTCCGACTCAAGCTGGGTAGCGAAATAGTTATTGTATCTTTGCTAATAAATTCTATTATGAACTTAAAGAAACACCACAATCATCAAGGTTATCCAGTCAGTAGTTAACTTACTGGTTCAGCTTATTGCTTTGGTAATAGATGAAATAAATTCATAATAATCCATTGCTTTTCTGAAAGACCTTCTACCAACCGTTTTTCAAGTTGGGCGTAACAAAACTTTCGTTTATACCTTCAAACGCATACTTCAGCTCTTCAACTGCTCACAAAATCATTATTTATTCATTTTTAATTATACTACTTCCATTTCTTCCACCTCAAACGCCTGATGCAACAATGCTTTGAGCAGTTGCTCGGTGGCTTGTTGGTTGGATATTATGTGTTCTTTTAATTGTTTGGTTTTGGCTAATTGCTTTTCTATTTCCGCTACGATGCGTTTTTGCTCGGATATTGGAGGAAGCGGGAGAAGTATAGATTCACATTTCGTCTTATTAATGTATTTTATTGTTGTATGAATAGCTTCTTTCTCTATCAATTTTGAAAACAATTTCAGAGAATAACACAAATACATCGGTTCAATACCACCAAATGGAACAAAGCAATGTAACTGCTGATTTGCTACAATGTTACGTTCGACCAAACAAACTAAGTCAAATTGACCAACACAACTCATAATCACACTTCCTTTTGGCATTACCCTACAATTGTACTCCTTAACTTCTTCTGCACTTAAACCAATTCCGTTTAAATCGTAGGCAAGTTTATATGAAAAGTCAGAAAAATTTGATTGAGTAATCCAAGGTATATTTCCAGTAAATGTTTTTGGCTTATCTCTATTTGGAACAATAGATGTTGAAACATTACCAATTTTACACCAAACCCAATTTTTAGGAATTTCAAAAGGAATTTCTTCGGGTTTAATTACTGGCAGTGGGTTTTCTTTTTTGCCCGACTTAACTTTCTCAGTATTGATGCGTTTAAGTAGTTCGCTGGATGGTTCGTCATTTTGGTCTTGCTTCACCAATTTGCCTTGCATCGCTTCTTTTAAAATGGCTCTGTTTAGGTTTTCTATTTGGGTGAGTTGGCTTTCAAAACTAACTGACAAATCAATGTAGCTGTTTTTGTACTTATAAATTCGTTCTACATCTTCAAGCACTTCTGGAATAAAGAAATTTTTATCAATTCCTTTGCCTTGTTCAATTGCTTCCAAGAAGTCAACTATTTTCTTTTGTATTTCTTGGTCAGGAACTACGATTGAAGCATTATTAATTACTGTTTGACTAATGTTTGGCTGTGCTCCACCTTTACCAATTGCAATAAATTCAATTCGTTGTTGTTTGAAATACCAAAACAAAAAATCTTTTAAAATGGCGATTTTCGGGAAAACTGCACAAACTGCTTGATTGGTTGTTGCATCAAAATCTAAAATACCCGTTTTGCCAATGTTTGCTCCATACATTGCCACCAACAAAGTTCCTTTTGGAAACAGTTTAGCAGAAGAATTTTTCAAACCAGCTTCTGTTATGTATTCATCACAATTTGTAATAATTCCGTCTTTCAGTTCACCAGATTTTACCCAAGGAATATCTCCATTATAATATTCTATCATTCCACGACTAGGTGTTCCACCGCTTGAAGTATCGGCAATGTCAGAGATTTTAAGAACAGGGTAATTGTCCTGCAAATGCTTAAAAATCATTTTGGCAGCCAATACAGATGGATGTACTTTTTTGAATAGTTCTAATATTGTCATTTAGCCAAATCGTTTTCAAGTTCTTGAATGATAGAACTTACTTTATTGTTCTCTGATTTTAATATGCTTAAAATTTTACCAATGTTTAAATCAACTTCTTCCACCACTTTATTTGGATTTTTAATATCCAAATCGTAATTGCGTTCAATAATGGTATCTATGGAAACTTTCCAGCACACTTCACTTTCTGCTCTATTGTTCCACCATTGTTTTATTGTGTCAAACTCTTCAATTCGGATAGGTTTCGTTTTATTGTAGGCTTTTGCTCCTTCGGGCAAAGTGTGTTCGTAATACCAAATGTCTTTGGTCTTTTTGCCTTTCTCAAAAAATATTAAATTGGTGTTTACTGTGGCATACGGAGCAAAAACCGATTGTGGCAAACGCACAATGGTATGCACATTGCAATCTTCCAATAGTTTTTGTCTTACTCGTTGTTTTACCCCTTCGCCAGTTAAACTGCCATCGGGTAATACAATTCCTGCACGTCCGCCGTCTTTGAGCAATTGAATAAACAAAATCAAAAACAGGTCGGCACTTTCTTTGGTGCGGTAATTCAACGGAAAATTGGTTTCCATTCCATCGCCCACCACACCACCAAAAGGCGGATTTGCCACAATAATATCTACTCTGTCAGCTTGGCGAATTGATGTTAATTCACGGCTCAGTGCATCGGTATTTAGAATTTGTGGTACTTCAATGTCGTGGGTTATCAGGTTTACCACACTCAACATAAACGGCAAAGGTTTTAGCTCTGTGCCTGTAATTGTTTCTTGTAAGCTAAGGCGGTCGGCAACATTTTTTACTTGCTTTCGCAAATGCTCAATTGCACACACCAAAAAACCTGCTGTACCACAAGCAGGGTCAATAATTTTTTCGCCCAATTTTGGGTTTACCATATCAATGATAAACTGCGTTACGGCTCTTGGTGTGTAAAATTCGCCTGTGTCTTTTTTGGTGGCAAGACCTTGTAAAATATCTTCGTAAATGGCATTAAAAACGTGATGTTCTTTACTGCTGTTAAAATCTATTTCGTTGAGTTTATTAATGGCTTGGCGGAATGTAGTTCCGCTTTTCATATAATTATTGGTGCCGTCAAAAATATTACGGATGATAACGCCCAAACGGTTGTCGGCTGTAACGGCTAATTCTTTTAAATGCGGAAAAAGCTTGTTGTTAATAAATTGAATAAGTTCATCGCCTGTAATTCCTTCGTCGTTTTCTGCCCAATTTCGCCACTGCAATTCTGATGGAATTGGTGATTTATATTTTGCATCAAGTATTTCTTTTTCCTTGTCTTTATCGTCAAAAAGTTTTAAGAAAATCATCCAGCCCAATTGCTCAATTCGCTGTGCATCACCACTCAAACCTGGGTCTTTTCTAACAATATCTCTAATGGATTTTATTATTCCGCCTATGTTGCTCATTAATTATGCTACTTTATAAAGTTCGTTTTCTAAATCTTTTATGGCATTGTCGAATGCTTCACGACTGCCAAATACTTTTATAATTTCAGTTACAGAACCGTAATCGCTGATTGGTGGAACAGTTAAAATTTGAATGTTCTCCATATTTTCAATGCCTTCATCAGCATATTTATCTAAGCAGTGCTTCCAAAACATTTCTTGCTTGTTCACCATATTTTGTAAAGTAATTTCGCTTCTTTACATTATTTGCTCTTTCTTTTCTTGTCAATGGTGGTTGGTCATAAGCAACGTGACAAATCAAATCAAACAAATCTACTTGCTTGTCAACAGCTTCATATAATGATTCAACCAAAACACCTTGTTCTATCAATTCTTCAATAATAGCTTCTTTTCGGTCTGAACTTTTCCATGTATTTAGAAAATCATCTAAGTGAAGCAAATTGTTCTTTGATAATTTCTTTGGTATGGTCTTTTAAACTGGTTGTAATTGGTTTGCCGTGTTGGTCAAAATACAATTCACGACTTATCAAAACTGAAACATCCACGCCATTCACATAAACTTTTTCTCTTGGTTCTCTTACTACTGTTTCGGGTATGTTTGGTTCAGGATATCTAATTTTAGGTTGTTCAGGAACAATTACTTCACCTGTTTCAATCATCAATGATAGGTTCTTCGTTGTTTTCTTCTTCATCAATAATATCAGTTAAGTCGGTATCTTCCGTTACTGGTTTAATTCTTATTGGGTCACCATCAAAATCAGGGTCGGCAAATAAATCGGTTGCATTTCTGAAATCAAGGATGGTAAAATAGAGTTTTCCATATTCTTCATTTATTCGTGTTCCTCGTCCAATAATTTGTTTAAACTTGGTCATTGAACTAATATTGGCATCCAACACAATTACTTTGCAAGTTTGAGCATCAACGCCAGTAGTCATTAGTTCAGAAGTAGTGGCAATAACAGGATATTTTTCTTCGGGGTTAATAAAGTTATCCAGTTCTCTTTTACCTTCGTCATTGTCGCCTGTAATCTGCATTATATACTTGTAGTTCTCTGCAACCAAATCAGCGTTATTCTTGCTAAAGCGGTTCTCATACGTTCGGCATGGTCAATGTCCACACAAAAAACAATAGTCTTTGCAAAGCGGTCGTAACCTTTCAAAAATTCGGTAAGTTTTTTTGCAACTACTTCAGTTCGTTCATCAATTACAAGTTTTTTATCAAAATCTTTACGGTTATAAATTCTGTCTTCAACTTCGTTTCCGTCTTTGTCAGTTTTGCCTTCTTCTGGTCGCCAGCCTTCCAGCATCCACATTCAAACCAATTCTAATAACACTGATAAGGAGCTAAGAAACCATCATCAATTCCTTGTTTAAGCGAATAGGTATAAACAGGGTCACCAAAATATTCTAAATTGCTTGCTTTATCTGTTTCTTTTGGTGTGGCTGTTAAACCAATATGCGTAGCATTTTTGAAATAGTTTAATATTTCTCTCCAACTACTATCTCTTTTGCACTTCCCCGGTGGCACTCGTCAATAATAATTAAATCAAAAAAGTCTCTGCGAAAATTGTTTGTATACATTGGCTGCATCTTCATCAGTTCCAGATAAGTCCTTGATAAAGTGCTAAGATAAATTTCATAAACTTTTATCAATTTGTCTGTGTTTTACCACAGTCATTTTATCTTTGAAATGCTTGAAATCGCCTCGTGCTTGTTTGGTCAATTAATGCATTTCTGTCTGCTAAGAAATAGAATTCGTTTTTTTGCTCCGCTTTTCCAAAGTCGGTGAATTATTTGAAAAGCCGTATAGGTTTTTCCTGTTCCCGTTGCCATAACTAACAGAATTCTGTTTTGTCCGTTTGCAATGGCTTCAACGGTTCTGTTTATAGCAACTTGTTGATAATATCTTGGTTTGCGGTTCCTGTGCCGTCAAAATAATATTCTTGCGAAGCAATTTTTTCCGCTTCGGGTGTTGCAATGCCTTTGTATTTTTTATATTTTTCCCAAAGTTGTTCAGGTGTTGGGAAATTCGTCTAAATCAATTTCCGTTTCAATATTTTCGCCTGTTGCGGTTCTGTCGTGAAATAGAAATCCGTCACCGTTGCTACTGAAAACACAAGGAATATCTAATATTCTTGCATAGTCCAAGTGCCTTGTTGAATTCCTGCTCTTACAGAATGATTATTGTCTTTGGCTTCAATGATTGCAATAGGAATATTTGGCTTGTAATACAGAATATAGTCTGCTCGTTTTCTATTTCCTCTTGCAGTTATTTTTCCACGGACATATATTTTACCATCGGTAAATGATACTTCTTCCAATATTTGCGATTGTTTATCCCAACCTGCCTTTTCTAAAGCAGGAGTAATAAACTTTGTGCATATATCACGTTCCGATAATTTCTTTTTGTCCATTATTTAAATTCAATAATTATAAACCGCAAAATACAATATTTCTACGGGTGTGTTTGCAAAAAAAACAGCTCTTTTGCAAATTTTGGTCGTGCGTTGGCTTGTGCGATTTGCAAATGTGCTGTTTTGTGGGTGGGGTTTCTTTCTTCTTTTTTGCGGGGGGAAGAAAAAAACAAAATAAATTTCCATCAAATTTGCACTGTCCTGTCAAAAAGCTAAATCCTTTTTATTTCAATTTTATCAATATCGTATATGTCTGCTCGTCTGTCTTTTTACACTTGTTGCCAACTAGTTAATATACCGAAGTTCTTATACTTTTTTTCATTTTTTTCACTACAGAAGGGTTGTATCATATTAGTTTAAGCAGGCAATAACCTGAGGTGGTATCCTGTGCCATCGCGCAAATATTTACTATTTGTTTTAACTTGATTTTTCTGAGAAGTTGGTTATTGGGGTGGGAAATTTTGTTCATTCAGTTTGGTTTAATAATGATTTAGTTCTCCAAATGTAGAAATTATTTTATTAAACACATAAATTGTTTTGTACAAATGTTTTATAAAAGCGGGTTTGTGGTTTTTGTTTTTGTGCAGGAAGAGACGTGGTATAGTGGTGGATGGCTGTTGTTTTAGTTGGGTTTAGTGCTGTTTGAGGTGTAGAATTAAAATATATTGTTTTCAAATGTCGATATCGCGCAAATATTTACTATTTGTTTTAACTTGATTTTTCTGAGAAGTGGGTTATTGGGGTGGGAAATTTTGTTCATGCAGTTTGGTTTAAAAATGATTTAGTTCTCCAAATGTAGAAATTATTTTATTAAACACATAAATTGTTTTGTACAAATGTTTTATAAAAGCGGGTTTGTGGTTTTTGTTTTTGTGCAGGAAGAGACGTGGTTATAGTGGTGGATGGCTGTTGTTTTAGTTGGGTTTAGTGCTGTTTGAGGCGTAGAATTAAAATATATTGTTTTCAAATGTCGATACAATTGACTGATGGCATACCCCGTCAGTCAGACGAGCGGCAAGTTTGGATTTCCCATAATACCCGCTTTGATCCAGGTTTCGTCAACACCCGGTTCAGATTGGGCATTGCATGCCATCAGAACCTTAAATATTAGCGGATCGTTGTTTATTTCTTTAATTTATCTGCTGTAATTATTCTATTCGTATAGGAATTAATTGTCAGGCATAATATTTTTTTCTTTGTTTGTAATGTAAATATTTTTTCCTGTCTTTTGAAATTGGCTTCATCGGTTTCTTTGATAATTACATCGATAATCATATTTTTCAAAGTGCAAAAATCCCGACTTATATGGTCTTCAATTTTAACATTTGATTGTGGTAAAATGACCATATAAATTTCAAATATTGTCTTCTTTATGGCCTTTGTTTATATTTTCTTTTGAATTTGCCAATAATGTCCGAAAGGGTCTTTGAACATTCCCTGCCTGTAACCATAATCGTGGTCTTTTGCAGGACTGACTAAGGTTGCTCCAACCTCAATAGCTTTATTCATAACTTTGTCCACATCTGGTACAAACAAACCGATAACAGAGGTTACTCCTTTTGCACCAGTTGGTTCAAGCGCACTAAACCCATGCATGGTTTCGTGCAGATGAAATATTGCTCCGTCAATTTCCAGTTCTGCAACGTGAACGCTCCCGTCGTCGTTCCGCAAACAAAAATGTTCTGTTGCCCCTAATTTGGTATAAAATTCAATGTTGAAAGTACCATTTGGAATGTGCAATTCAGGAGCAAAATGTGATTTTTCAATTGTTTTATTCATCGTATATTTACCTGGTATTTTTTCAATCGTCAGTCATAATCGTATTCGTCTCCGTCAGAATGACCACTAATGTTCAGCAAAACAAGCAGGGCGGGATTTTTCCCGATGAACTTCCTACGGAGCATTGCTTTTGCAATTTATTAATTTCCGGCCAACGGAACAAAAAACCCGTCTTGTAATTTGCTGTCAGCGGTTCATCGCTGGTTTACCTACTGTACTTTAATGAAGCCAAATAAAATCATATATTTCCTTCATTGTCTTTTTCGATTCTTCAGTAATATTTTTTAAAATCCGCACATGATTTTAATTCTCATAAATACCCAATTTGTGTTTTGACCAGTTGGCCAACAAGTTTTTGCAGATTGATTTACTGTCAAAGAATAAATCAGGTTTTAATTTATTGAACCACTCCGTAAACATCGTTTAGGAAAGTTACTTTCTGCCCATCAACAGCAACAGGGTTATAAATGATAAAGACAGGTACTTTATGATCTAAAGTTATTTTTTTTGACGCTGTATCAGCCTTTCCGCTTTTTAATTCCTGCACATCAATTTTACCTTGTGTCAACAAGCTGGCAAGTTCCAGCGGTTTTTCCAACCTGACACAACCATGACTCAAAAACCTGTAATCTTTTGCAAAAGCTCCTTTCGCGTTTGTATCGTGTAAATAAATGCTGAATGGATTTTTCAGGTTAAACTTTACGATTCCCAGTGAATTGTTTGGTCCTGTTGACTCACGAAAAAAGTAGGGGAAACTTGTTTGGTTGTATTTTTCCCATTGTATGTCCGAATCATCAATTACATTTCCTTTTCCGTCAACTACCTCAAAATTATTGCGTTCGAGATAACGCTCATCCTTTTGCACTTTAGGCAACAATTCTTTGGTGGCAACAGAGAATGGTACGTTCCAGAAAGGGAAGGTTACAATATCGGTAATGTAAGACGCTATGGTTGGTGTCGGATTTTTTGTTTTACCTGCTACAGATTTCATTTTTAATGCCAGCGCGTTATTTTTGTAAAACCTGACTTCTGTTTCAGGAATATTGGCAATGATATACTCCGGATAATCATAAAGACTGAGATATCTGCGGTAATTCATTGCGAGCTGAATTGCCTTGTATTTGAAGGTATCTTTCACAGAAACAGAATCATTCAGAAATTTTTTCAGGACCTTGTAATCCGAATCTTTACAATCCAGCCTGTCGATCATGTGTGAAACAGATTCGCTGTGTTTTGATTTCAGCAACTGTAAAACATAAACAGAATCGCGTGGAATACGAACTTCATCATAATCAAAATTAACCTTACCTTCCTGTAAATCTTTTAGGAAGTGTAATACCAAACCTGTTATTTGCTGATCAGCAGCCTCTACGCGTTCAATATTTGTCTTTTTATTTTCTTTTAAAGCTAAACGGGCATTTTTGATTTTATTTTTATCTGAAACCAGGCCAAAACCATTTGTTGAATCAATGGCGTTAAGCCACTCGTTTGCTCTTTTTATGTTTTTGTTTGACGAAAACCAAAACTGGTTGTTGTTGTTTTTGGCATAAAACTCCTGAACCAGCTTATCTTCTGACACAATTTTCATGGGTGTAGCTTTTTGGTCACAGGCAATGGGAATTAAACAGCTGAAAAACATAAATACAAGAAAATATTTTGAAGTGGAAATACCTTTTTTAAATTCCGGGAATTGCATATTTACAGATTTATAAAGTTTTTAAGTGCGCAAAGTTGATTCCTTTAATGTTTTATTTTGTTACACAATTTCACCAAAGAATTACATTTTTCACAGGTCAACAATAGTTTTGCAGATTATTGGAACTGCACAACCGACGGTTTATCTATTTCAAAATCATTGAAGCCAAAATCGACAGTTTGAAAGGAATTAAATTTTATAACATTATTGCCTACACCCGGAATGACGGGAAAGTAGGATATGGAGATTTGAAAAGTATTCATCACCAGGTTTTCGTTTTTTATGATGACACCGAGGCCAATTAACGAATATACCTTACTACCCCTGAAACCATTTTCTGCATCGCCAAGCATCCCCAATGTTAAATTTACAAATGGACCAAACCGGAACCCGATAAAGTGCCATGGGGAATATAATTGTGTTTGTGCTGCAAACAACAACCGGCTTTTGCCTGATAGTGTGGGACTGTTAAAACCCCTCAGACCATTTTTGTTATTTATCGTTAAGCTATCGTAGGCAATTCGGTTAATGCCAACTATAAGCTGAGGTTTTACAAATTGCCTGACTTTCCATTTCCCGACTTCAATCAGATTTGTAAAATAATTTATTTGGGCGCCAAAAACTCCCTGCTCAACTTTTGACGCGCGAAGGAACGTACCGAATTCCAAACCGTAACTCAGGTAACCCCATGAATAATATTTTCCTGTTGAGAAACGGCTGCCTGCATAAACACGCCCAATATCTTTTTTTTTCTGATAACCTGTGGTTAAACTGATGACTTTCCCAACCGGCACATCTTCATTTATCCCAAATTGAAAAATATATTTATCCTTTACATATGAGCGCGATGAGATGCCCAGACTTGTCAGGTAAAAATTTTCATTGACAAAATAGTCAAGCGTATCAATTGTTGCAGGTGGTTTTTCCAGAAACCGGGTTCGAATAAATCGTGCACTTGAAATAAAATTGGTTATACCATCAAAAAGTTCATTCCCTTTAAAAATACGAATGGCATTTCCGGCCCAGAAATCTTGCTGGTTATATTTAAAATGCATAGGATTAACCGACCAAACTGAATCGGCATGAAGACGTTGCGCTATGTTAATACCTGCACCCCACCTGGCATAAGATGAAAAAAACGGCCTGTCAATGGCTACACTTTTAATAAAATTTCCAAATTCATCGGTGCCGTATTGTAAGGTTGAATTAATATATGTATTGCGGAAATTGGGAACGATGTATTTTGTTTGGTAGGCATAGTCGCCGGTTGAGTGATTCCAGACAAGTTCATTTTGAAATTCGTGTCCCAAACCCAGGAAGTTATTTTCCCGCAGTTTAAATGTAGCGCGTGAAGCAGTAACTGAACCTCCGGGAATGAGGCTCCATTTATCCAAAGCGCGAATGAAAATGTCAACAGAATCCTTACTTTCAGGTGCAAACTTAACGTAAAACAAAACATCGGTAATGTAATTCATGCTGCGCACCAATCGTTCAGACTCCTTTACCCGCAATGCATCGAAGGGCTGATTTTTATGAATGAGAAGCAGGTTTCGAATGGTAAATGCCTTTGTTTGTATGTGCAAACTATTTCCTGCCCTGGATATAAAATTTTTTGATGCGCTAATGGTATCGCCAATAGAATTTTCAAAAGGATCAAGTGCCTCGATGTTAATGTTCCTGATAATTTTCCCTTCAAACGTAGAATACGGTTTTTGTGCCAGGTTTTTATTATTCTTTTTGTTTGATTGATTTGAAGCACTTGGTTTAAACAATAAGTGGAACAGAAATTGGGTAAACTCACTCCCTTTGGAGTATTTCTCAATTTTTTCATACAATTGGGTTGAGTCTTTTGGAGATGGAATTTCCTGTGCAAATGCGAAATCACTTACAACAAATAAAACAAAAACCAGGATGACTAACTTTCTGAACCACATTTACATTTACCATTTTTAAGCAACTTCAATCATACCCATTGTTCCTTTTTCTTTTCAGTTTCT
The DNA here is from genome assembly GCA_963800345.1 of uncultured Prolixibacteraceae bacterium. Lineage (GTDB taxonomy): Bacteria > Bacteroidota > Bacteroidia > Bacteroidales > Prolixibacteraceae > Draconibacterium. The sequence goes on from CAWDAW010000016.1 coordinate 16,122, forward strand.
TTTTGCTCTTCCAGCCTTTTTCTTCATTTTCTTAATGCTTTCCGATGCAAAAAACCACCTGTAAGGAAATTTTCTATAACTGCATTCATAACCGCTACACCCTTTAGCTTTTGCTGAGGTTTAAATTCATGTTCAGGTTTTGATTGTAGGTTTTACTGGAAGTGTATGCCAAAGTATCTGTTTGTGTTGCGGTCACTATATCGTCATTTCAGTTTTTTTAACTGAATTGTACAAAGATCCGTCAAATTTCACTTTTTTGTGTTACACAATTTAGGTCAAGAGTTACATCTTTCACACATTTGGTAAAGGAAAAACACTTATCTGTTTCCGTTTAATTTTAGTTTGCCCAAAGAATCGAGTGAGAAAATAAAGCGAATTCTGTTTTTAAAAGAACCATTTACTGAATCAATGTTTGTGGAAACCAGTAATGGAATATAAATTTCGAAGAAACCCCAAATTCCGGTTTTCAATCCGGCTTCATAAAAAATCGGGGAACTTTTGGTGGCAGAAACACCGTGATCGTTCAGTAATAAATTGAGAAAAGGTTTTACAGGAAACCGGGCAGCCTTACCGGGCAAATTAGTTGTTGCTGACATCGAAACAAGCCACCGGCTATAACCCAGACTATTATTCAACGGTGAAACCAGTCCGCCTTCAGAAAGAGTCATTTGCCGTGAGAAAAAGGTTTCGGGAAACTCACTGAAACGGTCGGGGTAATTCCCCTGGTAAAGATATTGTTCCCTTCCACTCCTTCCGCTTGCAGAAAAGGCGTAAAATGGGATTTGGGAATCGGTTTTCAGCATCGTTCCTGTAAAAAGACGAATATCAAGTCCGTTGTGTTTTCCCCAATAGCTTAACCTGTAGTTCATTTCAAACGATACTTTATTGTATGTGTTGCCCGATTCGAAAGATGCCAGCATATTAAAAGGATTTATTACGCGTGTATTTTCAAGGAAATATCCCAATTGCAGGTATGAATTCAGCTTTGCTTTCTCCTGATTTTCAATCTGAAAAAGATTTGATGCGGCAATAAAATTCACAAATCCTTTGTGGTGTACAGGGTGTGTCATTGTTTTATTTCGGAAATAGACTTCAAGCCCTGTTTTTAACCTGCGGTAATTTTGTTGCCCTGGTGCTCCAAATTGCGTTCCTTCCAATGAAATGGTTGCCAGCCTGATGACTTTATCATAAGGTGTTATGTTGTAAGCAACCCGGCCAAACCCGGCCAAATCTGAATTACCGAATGCATAAAAAGGCACTACAAAATATTCAAGAGGTTTGGGTATAACAAAACCATTATTAAAGGCCATGCCCAGCATAAAACCGTTTTCACGGGTCCAGTTAATGGCAGGCATATACAACAGTGTGTGCGTTTCGGGATCATCAACGGAAAAGAGGAATTGAGGCTGTAAAGGATCCGCCCTGGGAAAAGCACCCGTTTTTTTAATATTATTATTCATCCTGAAAATTTCAGGCATTACATGACCCTGATCGATTACCAATTCAGAATAATTGCTTTTTGGAAGATCGATCCATTTTTGTCCTTCAAAGCCATCCACCCATTTTTCAAACAAGACAGAATCTCCGTTCATGCCCGAAATCAGGAGTGGCGAAGCCAGTTCCCCTTTATTCTTTATCAGAACCTGCCGGTTCTCCGTGCGAACCATTTTATAGTCCAGTCGTTTTACAGTACCCAGTAAATCTTCAAAAAACCAGGTCAGATCCCTGCCTGTTTGATTTTCGACAATTTCACGCAGATCCCCGGGTTGCGGATGCCTGAATTGCCATTGATGGAAGTACTCCTGCATTGCTGTGTCAAACACCGAATCGCCAAGATACACCCGGAGATAATTAAAAGCTGTTGAAGCTTTATTGTAAATCATCAGTCCGTAATTTAATTCAGTATATTCTGTTGCCGGTAAATTCAGGGGTTGTTCCAGGTTGTTTCGGGCCTGAACAAGCCATTCCAGTTCATTCATTCGCTGGATTGGCATTTTATCAATATGTATAAACTTTGCCAGTTTTTTGTTTTTCACATAAACCTCCCAAAGTTTTTTCCCGGGATATTTTTCGTGCAAATAGCGGTCGGTGTAGGCGCTGGTAATGCTTTCATCCATAAACGGATATCTTCGTTCATTCGACCCCAGTGCGCTGTAAAACCAATTGTGACAGATTTCGTGCGCAATTACTTCGTCAAGGGAATAGGCATCCTCTGCCAGGCCAATCACTGTAATACCGGGATATTCCATGCCGGCGCCGGAAGTAAGTGCACTTTGAACGGCCGTAACACTTTGATAAGGATAATCGCCAATTTTTTCAGAAAACCAATAGATTGCGTCATTTACGTATTGCAAGGCATCTTTCCAGAGTTCAGATTGTTCATTTGTGAACAATACCATTGTAGTTACTTCTCTGCCGGAATTGGGAAGTTTTACCTTCCCTTTTTTTACATGAAACCGTTTATCGGCAAACCAGGCAAAATCATGTATTTTATCCCCTGTGTAACGAAGCGTTTTCAACTGTTTCGATGAGAACGGAAAATCAGTTTCATTTGCACTGGCAGCATTTATACTGATGGTGTCGGCTGCAAGTTTGTCCAACATTTCAATTTCGCTGTTGTTTTGCAGGTTTCCAGTTGCGCCTACAATGTAATTTGCGGGCAAGGTAATTTGCACATCAAAATGGCCGAATTCAGAATAAAATTCACCCTGATCGAGATATGACAATGGATGCCAGCCTGCCTGGTCGTAAACCGCGGGTTTGGGATACCATTGTGAAATTTGATACGATTCGCCAATGTGGCCCAGCCTGGAGCTTACACCTTTGGGGATTTTTACACGAAAAGGTGTGGTAATTTGTATGCTGTCACCCAACATAAGAGGAGCTTCCAGGTTAATGCGGCAAATGTCGGGCTGGCCCGGCAACAGATTCCAGTTCACCTTTGTGCCATTAACTTTAAAGTCGAGTGAATCAATGGATCCTTTTAACTGCGGATCATTGAACAACTTTTCCTTACCGCTCCATTGCAACAATTGCTTAGCCAAAGGAGTGTTATTACTGGAATAAGCATTTGGCCATAAATGGAAATACAAAAAAAAGAGGGTATCAGGAGAATGATTAATGTATTCAAGCGTTTGGAAGGCATGTAATTCATGAAACTCATCATTTAAAGAAACCTGAATTACATAGTTGACCTCCTGCTGAAAATATTCCTGAGATAAAGCATTTGAAAATGTCATTATAAATAACAGGCAGGTAAGAAGTACCTGCCAGATATTTTTGTGCCGGGAAATGCCTATAAGTTGCATGCGCAAAAATTGATTTCCTGCATTATTGTTGAATAAAATTTTTAGACAACATCAAAAAGATTAATTATAATTATCAGAGTAGTTAACCATCGATTCCCGGATCAAACCAAAAGAAGAATCAGGACAATAATTAGAATCAGAGCAGCGCCACTTATATAAATAGTACCACCGGCATTCTTTACATTTTTCTTTGTCTCTTTTAATTCTTTTCTCAGTTCCTTCCGCTCTTTTGTTGTCATATCCGACTTATCCATATCCCGGATTTCTTCAACACGTTTTGTTAAACGGATGATTTCTTCCTCGGATAATTTGTTCTCAGTTTTTACCGGAACAGCAGATTTTTCGGCATCTGTTTTTAGTTCCTTATTCCCGGCAAATGCCATTGATGTACTCATCGTGAGAAACATAACAATCACAAAAATAATTGACTTTTTCATTTTGTACTTTTTTTAAAATTATTATAATATCCATAAAAGTAGTAGATATAATATTTTATTTTGTTATATAATTCTTACAAATAATTACATTATTCCCACATTCCCTGTTGAAAGACAATTTTAAAAAAGTAAGTTGTAATTTAAAAAAAGGCAGCGTTTAGGTCTTATTATTTATCAACGACATAAACGCCTGTTGCTCTTAAAAGCGATTTGTCACCAACACTTCCTGTCCTCCCGGATAACGCATGTTTTTTTCGTTTTCAATAGTAACAAATACTTTAACCGGTTTATAAGGAGATACTGTTTCCAAAGTTGCAGTGCGTTGTTTTGATAAAAAGCCGGTTGAACTTCTTAATTGCCCCAGATTTTCTGTGTTTCCCTCGTCTGTTTTCATCCATACAACATAGGAGGACTTGTTTAACTGCACTCTTTGAACATCTGCCAAATCCGTGATAACCACCTTTATCGAATAATTTTGATTGTTATCCTTATTTACTTTCACATAACCTTTTGCTGCCGGAACAACATTTGATTTTAAAAAAGTGATTTTTTTTGAGCATGATGTGAATGGTATTATCAATACTACAGCTAAACCTGCCAATAGGATACTTTTTAATGTATTGTTCTTCTTTTGCGTTTTCATAATCAGTATTTTTTATGTTCCCGCAACTGACGGGTTAAGGAAAAGTAGGAAATATTTTTCAAAATTACAAAGATCGTAAGGCAGAAGATTGAGGATTTACACTATTCTTCAGGATAAATATTCACTATTTACATATTGAGTTATTCCATTGAGCTTGAAGCAAAAGTATTTGGTATTAAGACAAATGGGGAATAGGAATACAGCAACTTAAACAACAAATTGGTTAATTATTTTTAGATTTAATTGCGGGACTTTTTGTCAAACACAAATACAACTTTTCCACACCAAATCAAACAAGTTCAACAACAGGCGGCCACTAAAAGATTATGAAATAACAGATTTGCGAACTTTAAATTCTTCATAAATAGTTATTTAAACACCAAAAATGGTTAAATTAAGGCTTTTAATATATGGCAAGATATGGTTCTTATGGGTTAAATAATGATTCAACTGTTGACGATAAAGCAAAACGTGTATAAAAACTAAAAAACAAACAGAAGAATCTGGAAGTGAATGGATCAAATTTCAGTTCGTCTTTTAAATTAAAATGAAAAAAAGAATTCAATAAAATAAATAGAATAGTACTTACCAGAACCATTATAAATTGCGTGGCTCTTAAAACCGCTCAAAAATGAAAAAAAATGAAAAGCCCACATCCGAAAATGTAATTCTCCACCGAAAGGCGGAAAAATTATTTAAGAATAAACCATTAAAAACTGAATCAAATTTAACTGAAAACGAAAGACTAAGTCTCCTGCATGAGCTTCAGGCGCATCAGATCGAGCTGGAGATGCAGAATGAAGAACTCAGGAAGGATAAGGATAAGATAGAAAAAACTTTACGGAAATACACCGAACTTTTTGATTTTGCACCAACCGGTTACTTCACACTTTCAAAAACAGGAGAGATTGTTGAAATCAATTTCATTGGAGCAAAGCGACTTGGCAAAAATCGTTCAGAATTAATAAACAGCAATTTTGAACTTTTTGTATCCAACGAAACACGATCTGTTTTCAATTCTTTTCTTCAGAATATTTTTGACAACAAATCCATACAAACCTGTGAGTTACTCTTGTCACCAATTGAAAACCTGCCGGTGTATGTTTACCTTTCAGGCATCCCCGGCAATTCAGGAGAAGAATGTTTTATTACCATGGTTGATATTTCAGAAAAAAAGCAGATTGAACAAGCTTTAAAAGTAAGTGAGGCAAATAATAAAAACTTCATTTTGCAAACTGCCATGGACGGCTTTTGGCTGGTTGACAAACATGGCAAACTCCTCGAGGTTAATGAGAATTACTGTAAAATGAGTGGTTATAGTGAACAGGAACTTTTATCAATGCACATTTCTGATCTGGAGTATGTTGAATCGGAAGATGAGACCATCGTTCATATACAAAAGACCATAAACGAGGGAGAAGATCGTTTCGAGACCTGTCACCGGCGAAAGGACGGAACTATTGTTGAAGTTGAAATCAATGTACATTATCAGCTCGTTAATGGCGGGAGGTTTGTCGCCTTTTTACGCGATATCACGGAACGGAAGCGCATTGAAGAGCAACTATTGGAAAATGAATATAAATATCGTTCACTCTTTGAAGAAAGTAACGATGCAATATTTTTGGTTGACTTAACCACCGGTTATTATATCGATTGTAACCATATGGCTGAAAAACTTACAGGATATGCACTTTCAGAGATTATTCAAATGAAAATGGGTGCATTTCTTCCTCCCAATCGTAAGGCTGAACTCAGGCCTAACATTGATATAATTTTAGAAGACAAGGAACTCCGGGGTGAAACTGAAATAATATCCGGAAATGGTGATATTATTCCTGTCGAATTTAATTCATCAATAGTTATTGTTAATAAAAAACAATGCATATTAAGTATGCTGCGCGATATTAGTGCACGCAGAGCCACTGAGGAAGCGTTAAAGAAAAGTGAAGAAAGAGTAAAGTTCAAACTTCAAAGAATACTTTCACCTTCAGGTAGTATTGCCGAGCTTGATTTGGATGATATTATTGATGCACAGGCGATACAAAAACTTATGGAACATTTTTTTGAACTTGCACAAATTCCGATGGCTATTGTCGACGTATTTGGAAAAGTTTTGGTTGGCGTTGGCGGGCAGGATATCTGTCAAAAATTTCACAGGGTGCATCCCAATTCCTGCCGGAATTGTGTTGAAAGCGATCTTCAGCTTACTCATGGAATTCAGAAAGGAGATTTTAAATTATACAAGTGTAAAAATAACATGTGGGATATGGTAACTCCTTTAATTATTGGAGGTGAACATAAAGGGAATCTGTTTATTGGGCAATTTTTTGTTGAGGACGAACAAATAAACAATGATATTTTTAAGAAGCAGGCTCACCAGTACAACTATGAAGAAAGAGAATATATGAATGCTCTGGATAAAGTGCCGCGAATAAGCAGATATAAGCTGGAACACGCGAAATTATTTTTTCTGTTTCTTGCCCAGTCAATTTCACAACTAAGTTACAGTAATATAAAGCTGGCCCGCTCAATAAAACAGCAAAAGAAAGTGAATAACAAATTTCGGGAAAACGAAAAGCTCTTAAACAAGACTCAGGAAATTGCTCACCTGGGTTCCTGGTCGATTGATCTGGACCAAAATATATTAATGTGGAGCGATGAAATGTACAATATTTTTGGTGTTGATCGCCATGAATTTTCAGGAAATTTCGAAGGATTCCTTGAATGCATACATCCTGAAGACCGCGATATCGTTTATTCTGCTTATAAGGATTCAATAACAGAAGGAAAAAGTGGCTATGATATTGAACATCGTATTATCAGTAAAGAAACGGGAGAATTTCGGCACATTTTTGAGAAATGTGAACATATAAAGGATACATCAGGAAAAATAATAAGATCTGTTGGAATGGCCCTTGATATTACAGAGCGAAAACAATCGGCCGAGATTTTAAGAGAAAAAGAAAGATTATTCAGGGAATCACAAACTGCAGCCAAAATTGGCAGTTATTCTACTGATCTTGTGCTTAAGACATGGAAAGGGACAAAAGCAATATATGAGATTTTTGGAATTGATGAAACATACCCTCACACCATTGATGGGTGGTTATACTGTATTCATCCCGATTTTAGGGAACAACTTGTTCACGATTTGTATACAAAAAAGGAAAATGAAAACACATATGAACATGAGTACAAAATAATCAGGATTAATGACGGGAAAGAACGTTGGGTTTATGGAATCGGAAAATTCGAATACGACAAGCAATTAAATCCGATAAGATTAATTGGCACAATCCAGGATATTACTGTTAGAAAACAGGCGGAAGAATCACTTAAACAATTAAATGACGATCTTGAAATCCGTGTGAAGGAACGAACAGAAGAGTTGTTGACCATTTCCGGTGAAGTTGAAGAACGTGAGCGAAACAGGTTTTCGCTTGAATTGCATGATGACCTCGGCCCGCTGCTTTCGGCAACAAAACTTTATTTTCAATGGCTTTCGGAAACCAGGGATCCTGAGAAAAAGAAAATCATTATTGAAAAAGGGAATACAAGTATAGAAAAAGCAATACAAACTACCCGAAGAATATCCCATGGTTTAAGTTCCCAGATTGTAAATGAACTAGGATTTATCGGAGCGATACAAAATTTTACAGAAAATATAAATGACACAGAAAAATTAAAAATTGATTTAAAATATAATTCAAATCAAAGGTTTGGCAACTTTCTTGAAATACTGTTGTACAGAACAACTACAGAGCTGATTAACAATACACTTAAATATGCTCAAGCAACATACATTGGAATAGATTTCAATTTCAACAAAGAGAAAAATATTATAAATTTTATTTTTTTTGATGATGGTAACGGATTCAATTTAGCAGATGTTGAAAATGCAAACAAAGGATTGGGGTTAATGACAATTCAGCAAAGGATTAAACTTATGGGTGGTACAATTAACATTAAAACTGGTATCGGAAATGGAATGAAAGTTTATATTGAAATGCCTGTAGTTGACGAAATAAACCCAGATTTACCTAATAAAGAAAAGTAATAATAAAACCCTAATTCAACTTCTAAAACTATGGAAAACACCACAAAAATTATAATTGTCGATGACCATCAGCTTTTCAGGGAAGGAATAAAACTGCTTATAGAACTGGAAGGCTTAGGTAAAGTAATTGCTGAAGCCGAAAACGGAAAAATTTTTCTGGAATTACTGGAAGAATTAAATCCTGATTTGGTTTTAATGGATATTGAAATGCCCGTGATGAACGGAAAAGTTGCAACACAAAAAGCATTGGTATTCAGGCCTGATTTAAAAATTCTTGCACTAACCATGCTTAGTGAGAAAGAAAATTATGCTGATATGATTAAGGCAGGGGTAATGGGTTTTGTAATGAAAACTTCGGGGAAAAATGAACTTGAAAATGCGATAAAAACAGTGATCCGGGGTGAAAGTTATTTATCAAAAGAACTTTTGCGCCAAATTATTGCAGGTTCAGGTAAACAGCCTGTTCCTAAAGAAGATACGGAAGTTAATGAAAATAAATTTACCGAAAGGGAACTTGAAGTTCTCGGGTACTTCTCACAAGGTTTGACAGCAAGTGAAATAGCAGAAAAAATTTTCCGCAGTGTAAAGACAGTTGAGTCACACCGTTCAAAGTTGCTTGAAAAAACAAATACAAAGAATACAGTTAATTTGGTACTCTACGCTATAAAAAACAAAATAGTTAAAATTTGAGGTCCATTTCATTAAATCATTTTGGTATAAACCCTAATTTAAAAAATAGTTATTCAGGATTTACACTGTAAAAAAAACCCTTTATATTCTTTAACTTGTGTAACAATTTAAATCATAAATGACTAAAAGTGCAAATATAATTTTAGTCGACGATAATGTTTTTTTTCGACAAAGTCTGAAACTTTTTATCGAATTGGAAGGAATAGGCGAGGTTGTTGCCGAGGCAAATAATGGTAAGATGTTTTTGGATTTATTGGAAAAATCTAATCCCGATTTAATAATTCTAGATCTGGAAATGCCGGTAATGAATGGTTTTGAAGCATCCAAAAAAGCAGTTGAAGTTAAACCTGGTTTAAAAATATTGGTACTTACCATGTCATTTGCTAAATATAATTATATGGTACTATTGGAAAACCGGATAAAAGGTCTTATTCTAAAATCCTCAGGAAAAGACGTTTTGGAAAAAGCAATTCGAACTGTTCTTGCCGGAGAATCTTTTTTCCCTCCCAATCGATTTGAATAATACAACTAATTTTTATCAGGATATTACTTTGATATGGTTACATTTCTTTTCAGGGTTTACCAGAAGCCGTTTCGGGGTTTACTCTGATGTTTTTTCGAAAAGCCTTTTATAATTTTGTATTGAGTTGCAATTCACACAAATTACTACAGTTTTAACGAAACCTTAATTTTAAAATTCATACTGCTACATGATTTTGAAATACATAGGTTATTGATTTTGAATCATTTATTACATTTTTTAATCTAATTTTAAAAATCATGAAACTACGATTACTATTTTGTACATTATGTGTGTATTTTACAAGCACTGTCTTTTCATATGGACAGCTGCCGGGACAAGTTCCTTTAGACCCGGCTACAATCCCCCAGTTCGTTGATCCGCTGCCCCACTTTGCGGGCCTTCGCGTAGATGCATCCGGTGGATTTTTAACAATTAGCTATGAACCTACGACTCAGGTTGCTGTTTCAACCGGCACGGTATTAGACAACGGGATAGTAGGTACGGATGATGGCGCTGGTGTAGGCAATTACTGGGGATATTCTGTATCAAACGGCAATGTAACAACTCCGGCAATGTGGCCTTCTTATACCATAGAAGCACAAAGGGGAATCCCTGTACACGTTGAATACATAAACAATCTGGGTGGTCAACACTACGCCGATGTTAATTTAATTGCCGATCAAACGTTACATTGGGCAGACCCATTGAATGAGCATGGCTCTTTTAGTCCATACCAGGGTGAGATTCCTGTTGTTCCACACCTTCATGGAGGAGAGGTTGCTTCTGAGTCGGATGGTGGTCCTGACGCCTGGTTTACTCCGGGAATGGCACTAACAGGTCCGTCATGGGGATGGGATGGAACTGATCAATTTTATGATTATCCAAATACCCAGGAGGAAGCAACTTTATGGTATCACGACCATGCTTTAGGTGTTACCCGTTTGAATGTTTATGCAGGTTTGGCTGGTTTCTATTTTTTACGGGGAAAAGAAGAAAAAACCGCTCATTTACCCGGATGGTCGGGAGATGATGAAGTGCAGGAAGTACAACCAGAAGGAACTTCAGGCATTTTCAACCCGAACCCTTACCTGCCTGAAATCGAAATTGTTTTTCAGGATAGAATGTTTGACACCAACGGTGAGTTGTATTTTCCAAACGAAGCTTCCAGTCCAACAGTTCATCCAATTTGGGCACCTGAATTTGTTGGGGATGTTATTACTGTTAATGGAAAAACCTGGCCATACCTGAGCGTGGCACCCCGAAAATACAGATTCCGGCTGTTAAATGGATCCAATGCCCGGTTTTACCGGATGTGGCTCAGTGATTTGGAAGGTGAAGAAAACGGACCAGCAATTATTCAAGTCGGGACCGATGGTGGTTTAATGGATGCACCTGCTGTCATTGAAGATAAATTACTTTTGGGACCCGGAGAAAGAGCTGATGTTGTTATTGATTTTTCTAAAGTGGATTTCAATACGAAATGGACCTTATATAACGATGCAGGTACTCCTTATCCTGACGGCGATGAAGTAGAATCAGGAACCACTGACAGAATAATGCAATTTGTTGTAAATGGGAAAATGGTTAAGAGCAAGAATTTAAAAACAAAAGACAAAGCCAAAGATAAAAGTAAAGTGCCTGACAAATTGAGAAAATCAATGGTAAAACTCTCAGATTTTGAAGGAGGAACAACTGTAACCCCGGATAAAATCAGGCAGTTGACCCTGAATGAAGTGGAAGGCCCAACCGGCGGACCTTTGGAAGCACTTGTTAACAACACAAAATGGGACGGAAACGGAATGGAAACAGAAGGTTTGGGAATAACTGAAATGCCCACAGAGGGAGAGACAGAATTGTGGCAGATAATTAATCTTACCGGCGATGCCCATCCCATTCACCTGCACTTGGTTCAAATGCAACTGGTTGGCCGTCAAATGTACAATGTTGAAGGCTATGAAGTAGTTTATGAAGGTGAATTCGGGAGTGCGGAGATGGAAAATGGAGGTTTCGAGCCAGCTTCAGGTCCTCCGAATGATTATAATGAACTAAACATGGATGGTGCATTAGGTGGAAATCCGGCAATATCTTCATTCATGGAGGGAAGTATCAATCCTCCGCTTCCTAATGAACGGGGTTGGAAGGATACGTATGTTATGTATCCCGGACAAGTTACCACATTTATAGTTCGCTATGCTCCCACCGATGTTGCAGTGAACGCTCCAGCCCACAAATTGATGTTTGACTTTAATCCCGGTGAAGGTCCAGGCTATGTTTGGCACTGTCATATTCTTGACCACGAGGATAACGAGATGATGAGACCTTATACAGTAATACCATCACCAGAGCGTGGTATGGCTGTTGCAGGTGCCGGTTTAAAATCAGGATCTTTTGTTGCTTCTGAAATCACCAATTCAGAACCTGGTTTCAAACTTGATCAGAACTACCCCAATCCGGGAAAATATGAAACCGAAATTCAATTCCGGATTCCCGAAGCTATGCATGTACGACTTACTGTGTTTAATCAATTGGGACAACAAGTACAAGTGTTGATCGACAGTAAAGCACCGGCAGGAAACAACAAGGTGGTTTTAAACAGAAAGGGACTTACCAGTGGAATTTATTTTTACCGGCTTGAAGCTGGTTCAAATGTTTCCACCAAAAAGATGATTCTGGATTAAATTCAGCATATTTTAAGCAGTCTGCTTCTTCCTCCTCAGAAAAGTTATTCAATGAATAAAACGTTCGGCACTATTCCGGACGTTTTTTTATAAGTGTTTTTGTATCGTTCAATACCATTAAAGATAAAAAGGATCATTCATTCCTTCAAAAGCCTGCCTCAACAGATATATTTTCTTTTTCTTAGTCCATCAACAACCATTTGTATTTTCGGTTTGTTAACAAGGTAAGTTCGTTGTAAAGTCTGTTTAACTTCAGTCTGAAGTTAACTCAGATGCAAAGGATTGATTGAATATGAATTGAAAACAGAAACATGATTAGTAAGCAAATGTTATTTTTTGGACTCTTTGTAGTTGTAGTTGAATATTATTCGTTTGTTGCCATGCGTACAATACTGCGTGACGCCAACGGCAGTTATAACTGGTGGATGTTTATAGGTTACTTAATCGTGTCCCTGGTAACTTTGTGGAGTTTATATGCTTTCCCAAATTATGCCAGAAGTTCCTGGCCATCAGTTTCATTCAAGTATTTCGTGAATATTTTTATTGGGGTTTTTATAGGAAAAGTCATTATTGCAATCATTATGTTGCTGGCCGATATTCTTCTTGCCATTCCCAATCTGATAAGTTTCCTTTTATCTTTTAAAAATCATCCTGCCGGAAGTCCGCCTGAAGGTTCCCGGCTTATTGGCCGGTTTACGTTTATTTCGCAAATTGCATTGGTTATCGGAGGTGCGTTGACAGCTGGCCTTGTTTACGGAATGAGAAACAGGTATCGCTACAAATTAACTCCGGTGAAGCTGTCGCTGAAGAATTTACCTGACGAATTTAAGGGGCTGCGGATAATACAGATTTCAGATATTCATTCCGGAAGTTTTGACGATCCTGAAGCTGTAGCAGAGGGTGTTGAAGCTATTATGCAAGAGAAACCCGACCTGATTTTATTTACCGGCGATCTTGTAAATTACAGTGCTAAAGAAATTGTTCCATACAAGGAAGTTTTTAATAAATTAAAGGCTCCGATGGGTGTTTATTCTGTGTTGGGAAACCACGATTATGGCGATTATTATCACTGGCCTTCGCACGAAGAAAAAAAGCAAAACCTTGAACAACTAAAGCAACATCATGCTGATATGGGTTGGCGTTTATTGGTTAATGAACATGTATTTCTGGAACGGAACAAAAAGCAAATTGCACTTATCGGGATTGAAAACTGGGGAGCCCGCGGGTTTACAAAATACGGTGATATGAAAAAAGCAGTGGCAGGACTGGAAAATTCTGATGTACCTGTGAAAATATTACTCAGCCATGATCCTTCACACTGGGACGCTGAAGTCAGGAAAGATTACCGCGATATTGCGCTTACATTGAGCGGGCACACGCATGGCATGCAATTCGGAATAGAAATTCCGGGATTTAAATGGAGCCCAGTACAGTATATATATAAAAATTGGGCTGGTTTATATCAGGAGGAAAATCAATATTTGTATGTGAATCGGGGTTTTGGCTTCCTTGGTTATCAGGGGCGTTTGGGCGTACTGCCCGAAATAACTTTGATTGAGTTGACCTGAATGAAAACTTGATTTTGAATGTCGAATATACAATCTATTTTATACTGATTTAAAGATAATTTAGTATTCTTTTCCAAATAATTTGTATTTTCCGAAAATGGAAAAACGGCTGTTAAAATGGATAATTTTTATTTCTGTACCGATTCTTTTGGGCTTGGCAATCTGGTTGATTTGGCCCCGCGAAGAAATAGATTACAATACACAGGTTAAACCAATTTTTAATGCGCATTGTATTTCCTGTCATGGCGGTGTAAAACAAAATGGCGGGTTCAGTTTACTTTTTGAAGAGCTGGCCAAGGGAAAAACCAAATCGGGCTCAGCGGCAATTATTCCCGGTCATCCCGGTAAAAGCGAAATGATTCGACGCATTATCAGCAATGATCCCGAAGAACGCATGCCCTACGAAAAAGAGCCTCTTAACAAGGAGGAAATCAGAATATTAAAAAAGTGGATAAAACAGGGAGCAAAATGGGATATTCACTGGGCATACATTCCTGTGCAACAAGTTGAATCAGAAACTAAAAATTCAAAAGATAAAAATTTGAACTCATGGAAGAAAAACGACATTGATTATTTTATTTATGAAAAAGCAAAAATTAATCATCTCTCTGTTTCACCACCTGCGGATCTGCCAACACTTGCACGCAGGATTTCTTTTGATATAATTGGTTTGCCGCCACCTGTTGATGCCTTTGAAAAATTAAGCAAAAATCCATCAAAAGAAGCCTGGGAAATGTACGTTCAGGATCTTTTGTCGTCAGAACATTTTGGTGAAAAATGGGCCGGTATGTGGATGGATTTGGCCCGGTATTCTGACACAAAAGGATATGAGCGTGACGACTCCCGCACGATTTGGAAGTACCGCGACTGGCTGATAAAAGCTTTTAACAGTGACAAACCTTATAACCAATTTCTTACCGAACAAATTGCGGGAGATCTTCTACCCAATCCATCCGATGATCAATTGATAGCAACAGCTTTTCACAGGAATACTATGACAAACGATGAAGGCGGAACGGACAATGAAGAATTCAGGGTTGCCGCAGTGATTGACCGTGTAAATACAACATGGGAAGTTGCAATGGGAACAACATTTTCATGTGTGCAGTGCCATGCCCATCCATATGATCCATTTAAACATGAAGATTATTACCGGTTTATGGCCTTTTTTAACAATAGCCGCGATGAAGATACTTTTGATGACTACCCTGTGTTGCGGCATTTTGAAAAGGAGGATAGTTTGAAATTGGTTGAACTTAAAAACTGGTTAAACATCAATGCAAAAAAAGAGCAAACAGATGAAATTGTAAAATTTGTAAAAACCTGGCAACCAAGTATAAATTCATTAACCAGTGTTGATTTTGTGAACAGCGAATTGTCGGATACAAAATGGCTTGTATTTAGAAACAATGGTTCAAGCCGGTTAAAAAAGGTAAATCTCGAAGGGAAAAACAAACTCATTTACAGGTACCGGAGTTTCAAACCCGGAGGAACCTGGAAAATTCATCTTGACAGTTTGGGCGGTAAAATTCTGAAAGAAGTTAAAGTAGATGACACAAAAGGGAAATGGAGTTTTGGCGAATTTAATTTTCAACCGGTTTCCGATGCTCATGATCTGGTTTTGTCGTATCACAACCCAAATTTGAAGGATTCGCTGGCAAATGCGCTGTTGTTTGACTGGTTTCATTTTACAGAGAAATTTCCGGGGGAGAATATTCCCGGTTACGATAAATCGAAAGAAATTTTTTGGGATTTATTAACCAAACAAACTTCCCGAACACCAATTATGTTGGAGAACCCGGAAGAAATGACAAGGATAACCAATGTTTTTGAACGCGGGAATTGGCTTTCACCGGGAGAAATTGTTACCGCCGGAGTTCCTGAAATAATGAACCCATTTCCTGAAGATGCCCCGGCAAACCGGCTTGGACTTGCAGAATGGATCGTAAGTCAGCAAAATCCTTTAACAGCAAGAACTTACGTGAACAGAATATGGGAGCAATTATTTGGTTCCGGAATCGTTGAAACACTGGAGGATTTTGGCTCACAGGGAATTCCACCAACACATAAAGAATTACTTGATCATTTGGCAGGGAAATTTATGAACGATTTTAACTGGAGCACCAGGGAATTGATAAAATACATTGTTTCCTCAGCAACTTATCAGCAATCATCACACAGTTCCAAAATGCAGTTAGAGACTGATCCTCAAAATAAATTTTGTACTCACGGACCAAGAATCAGGCTAACTGCTGAACAAATACGCGATCAGGCGCTGGTTGTGAGCGGTTTATTCAGCGAAAAAATGTATGGCCCCAGCGTAATGCCGTACCAACCCGAACGCATTTGGAATTCACCTTACAGTGGATTAAAATGGAATCAAAGCAAAGATGAAGATCAGTATCGCCGGGCAATTTATACCTATTGGAAAAGAACAAGTCCATACCCTTCAATGGAATTATTTGACATGATGCCGCGGGAAGTTTGTACAATAAGAAGAATCGCCACCAATACTCCGCTTCAGGCATTGGTTACCTTAAACGACAGCGTTTTTATTGAGGCATCTGCCCAACTGGCGAAACGTATGATCAACGAAGGAGGAAAAGAAGTTTCACAACAAATTAAACACGGCTATAAACTTATAATGTACAAGGAAATAGCAGATGAAAAATTGGATATACTTTTGAAATTGTATAGGAGTTTGAATAAATCTGAATTGGTTAAAAATGTATCTTATCAAACAGGTAACTCACCTGATGAAAAGCACTTACAAGCAATGAATATTATAGCCAATACTTTACTGAATATGGATGAAACTATTATGAAAAATTAAATGCAACTATCGATGGAGGAAAATATACTACGCAAAATGGAGGAACAAACCAGAAGACATTTTTTGAAAAATTGCTCACTGGGACTGGGAGGATTGGTATTGTCATCTTTTTTAAATAATTGCAAACCATATTGCTGCCGGTATTGAAAATCCTATATTTTCTTCAGGAAACCCATTGGCTCCAAAAGCGCCACATTTTCCGGGAAAAGTAAAAAATGTCATTTACATCCACATGGCCGGAGCTCCTTCGCAGTTGGAATTATTTGATTATAAACCAGAACTCATCAAACTTTCAGGACAGGAATGCCCGCCATCATTAATGGAAGGAAAACGTTTTGCATTTATTCGTGGAGTTCCCAAACTGTTGGGGTCGCAAGGCGAATTTAAACAACATGGAAATAGCGGAGCATGGATTTCAAACTATTTACCTCATCTTTCAACCATTGCCGATGAGCTAACTTTTTTAAAAGCGGTTCATACCGACCAATTTAATCATGCTCCGGCGCAATTGATGATGCACACAGGAAGTGCAAGACTTGGCAGGCCAAGCATGGGTTCATGGGTTACTTATGGTTTGGGTTCTGAGAATTCAAACTTACCCGGATTTATCGTTCTTACTTCAGGAGGAAACAACCCTGATGCCGGGAAAAGTGTTTGGGGAAGTGGATTTCTGCCTTCGGTTTATCAGGGTGTTCAATGCCGTTCTGACGGGGAACCTGTACTTTTTATAAATAATCCTGATCATATCAGTAACGAAGAGAGAAAAGCTTCCATCGATGCACTAAGCAGCATCAACAAAATTAATTATGATGAATTTAAAGATCCTGATATTTTAACTAGAATATCACAATATGAACTTGCTTTTAAAATGCAAACCACAGCTCCTGAAGTGATGAACATTGCCAATGAGCCGCAGTTTGTTCACAACATGTACGGAAGTGACCCAAACAAATCAAGTTTTGCCAACAATGCCCTGCTTGCACGAAAATTAGTTGAAAGGGGTGTTCGTTTTGTGCAACTTTTCGATTGGGGCTGGGATACACATGGTACTTCTGAAGATGGGTCAATTGATATCGGACTTGTAAATAAATGCAGGCAAACAGACAAAGCAGTTACAGCTTTAATACTGGATTTAAAACAGCGTGGTTTGCTTGACGAAACCCTTGTTATCTGGGGAGGCGAATTTGGCCGCACTCCCATGCAGGAAAACAGGGAAGGGAAAACAAATTCATTTAAAGGCAGAGATCACCACGGCGATGCCTTTACCATTTGGATGGCCGGTGGCGGTTTAAAAAAGGGATTTAGTTTTGGTGAGACTGACGAAATCGGGTATGGCGGAGTTAACGGAAAAGTTTCAACTTTTGATATTCAGGCTACAATTTTACATCTTTTGGGTTTTGACCATGAACGATTAACCTATCAATCGCAGGGCAGACCATTTAGATTGACTGATGTAAGTGGAAATGTAATTCGCGAAATTTTATCATAAAACGAAACCAAAAATTACCAAATGAATCTTTTCGAATATGGTGGTAAATTTCATCCGCTGGTTGTTCATCTGCCTATTGGTATTTTGATGGTTTTTCTTGTTATTGGATTTATAATTCCAAGAAAACAATTACAGGAATCATATAAAATAATTTGGTTGATATTACTGGTTAGCGCGCTCTCAGCTACATTTTCATGCATTTCAGGATTAATATTGTCGGGTTCCGGAGATTACGAAATAAAACTGACAAACAACCACCGGAATCTGGGAATTGCCCTGGCATTATTCAATTGGCTTATTTTCTTAACCTTTAAAAAATTGCTTCATTCCCCTTTATGGATTTACAATTCATCATTTGTTCTGCTTTTAATTTTAACGATATTAACCGGTCATTTGGGCGGTTCTCTCACCCATGGATCTGATTTTGTATCTCCTCCAAAACCTGGTGAATGGTTTCGTTCTTCAACATTTTCAAACAAACAGGTAAAATTAAATTTAACAGCTTTCGAGTCGGCATCTCTTATTTTTGAGCAAAAATGTATTGTGTGTCACGGACAAAACAAGCAAAAAGGAGATTTGAGATTAGACACAAAAGAAGGGTTTCTGGCAGGAGGGAAAGATGGATCATTACTGTCCAGTGATAAATCGGAGAGCACATTACTGAAGAGAATAATGCTGCCTCTGGAAGACGATGAACACATGCCACCATCGGAAAAAACACAACTTACTGCGATGGAAATAAAATTCCTAAACTGGTGGATTAAAAATGGGGCAGATTTGAATAAAACTTTGGCAGAATTAAATATACCCGATTCAATTCAGGATTTTATTACAATCAAAGAAATCAATCCAATGAACAGCTTCATTCCGGTAGAAGAGGTTATCCAGGCAGACAGAAATACACTCGAAAAAATTAACGCTTTGAATGTGTTGGTTTCACCGATAGCCTTAAACTCCAATTATTTATCTGTAAGTTTTATGAATGTTGTTCCTGAAAACGGAACACAGGCAATGGAAGAATGCGTTAAGCTAAAGCAACAGATTATTTGGTTAAATCTCGATTACCAAATACTGGATACATTGGCATGGAAACAAATCAGTTTATTAAACAACCTTAAGAAAACTCAGTGTAAAAAACAGCAATCTCGATGATAGTAAAATTGCTTATTTTCAGACACTTGATTCACTGGTTAGGTTAAATTTAGTGGGAACAAATGTATCATCATCAGGGATGGAAAAAATAAAAAATCTTCAAAACCTCGAATCAATTTACCTATACCAAAACAACATTGATGAAACCGGTTTCAACCTAATAAGTCAATTTTTTCCAAATGCATCTATTGATTCAGGGAATTATACAGTTCCTGTTCTTCAGTCGGACACGACCATTTTCAGGCGTTAATTTAGCTGGTTTGGGTAAAAATTACCTGCGACATGAATTTTAGCTTTTCCTAAAAAAATATCAGGATTTAAAATCAATCAGAAAAACAGGGAGCATTTTTTTTATCTTCGGGTTTTAATAATTGAAAAACAAATCCAAATGATCCGCAATAAGCTTTTTTTAGCAATAGCAATTATATTCTGCATTTTTGAAAGTTTAGGACAAGAAGGAAAAACGACTTTTGCGAGAGAAGAATTTAAAACGTGGGCGCAAACCCCTCCAATGGGCTGGAATAGTTGGGACTGTTACGGACCAACAGTTGAAGAACACGAAGTAAAGGCTAACGCCGATTACATGGCAGAAAATTTAAAAAAATTTGGGTGGGAATATATAGTTGTTGATATCCGTTGGTTTGTTGAAAATGATAAAGCCGGTGGTTATAACCAAATCGATCCCCGGTATGTCATTGATGAATACGGACGATATCAGCCTGCTGTAAACAGGTTTCCTTCGGCAAAAGATGGAAAGGGATTTAAAGAACTTGCAGATTATATTCACAACAAAGGCTTAAAGTTTGGTATACACATGATGCGCGGAGTACCTAAAATTGCAGTTGAAAATAAATTGCCTGTAAAAGGAGCAAACGGTATAACTGCCGACCAGATTTACTCCACAAAACATCAGTGTGAATGGTTGCATGATAATTATACAATTGTTGCCGAAAAACCCGGTGCACAGGAATATTACAACTCCATTTTTGAAATGTATGCCAACTGGGGTGTCGATTTTGTAAAGGTTGACGACCTTTCCCGGCCTTATCATCGTGGAGAAATTGAATTGATACGAAAAGCCATTGATAACTGTGCCCGTCCAATAGTATTAAGTACTTCTCCCGGTGCAACTCCTGTAGAAGATGCCAACCACATTCGGGAACATGCCAATATGTGGCGAATGGTAGATGATGTGTGGGATGTTTGGAAGGATGTACCCCACATTATGCAAGTTTGCCAGAAGTGGTATCCTTATATTTCACCCGGCACATGGCCTGATTGCGATATGATTCCTTTGGGTCGCATTTCAATACGTGGAGAACGCGGAAAAGATCGGATGACGCGGCTTACTCCCAACGAACAATACACATTAATGACGCTTTTTACAATTTTCAAATCTCCGTTAATGTTTGGAGGTGATTTACCGAGTAATGATAAATTTACACTCGCGCTATTATCCAATAAGGAAGTGCTTCAAATGCACAGGGAAAGTACAGGGGTAAAACAGCTTTTTCAGAAGGATGGAAAAGTAACGATATCTTCCACAAACCCAAAAAATGGTGATATTTACCTCGCAATGTTTAATATTTCTGATGGAAGCACGCCAGTAAAAGTTGAAGTGGAATTGGCAGATGTTGGAATTAAGGGTGAATGTAAAATTACAAACATGTGGACGGGTAAAAAAATGGGTAAGTACTCTGGTTCGTTCGCGATGGATTTACCGGCACACGCAAGCGGATTATTTTGTATTAAAAAGTAAAATCGACAAAATGTAATTCAATAAAAATGAATTTCAACAAAAAAATCATTTTAGCATTTGTATTTACTGTTACAGTAAATAATCGCTGTAAAAATTATAACAGAACTATATTTATCACACACGAAAAATAATCTTAAATAAAAAAATCTAACTAAAATTAAAATCAATGGAATTACTCGACTGGATTGTTATTGGTATTTTTGGACTTGCACTGATTGGAATTATCGCCTGGGTATTCAGGCAAAAAGAAGAAACTTCGGGTGACTATTTTCTGGCTGGTCGCGATGCCACATGGATTGCAATTGGAGCTTCAATTTTTGCTTCGAATATTGGTTCGGAACATTTAATTGGTTTGGCCGGTGCCGGTGCTTCAAGCGGAATGGCCATGGCGCACTGGGAAATACAGGGTTGGATGATTCTTGTATTGGGATGGGTTTTTGTGCCATTTTATTCGCGCAGCATGGTAACAACCATGCCCGAATTTTTGGAACGCCGTTACAACAAAGAATCTCGTTCGTTATTGTCAATAATTTCGCTGGTGAGTTATGTGCTCACCAAAGTGGCAGTTACTGTTTATGCCGGAGGTTTGGTTTTTAAGGAAGTATTTGGAATTGAGACAATATGGGGAATAGATTTCTTTTGGATTTCAGCAATTGGTCTTGTTTTATTAACTGCCATTTATACGGTTATCGGAGGAATGAAATCTGTTCTGTACACTTCTGTTTTGCAAACTCCTATTTTGCTTATCGGCTCGTTAATTATTGTAGTGCTGGGACTTCGTGCCGTTGGTGGCTGGGATGAGATGATGCGCATTACAAGTGCGGTTGAAGTGAATCAATATGGTGATTCAATGACCAACCTTATCCGAAGCAACCGGGATGAAAATTTTCCGTGGCTCGGAGTGTTTATTGGCTCTGCCGTAATTGGATTTTGGTATTGGTGTACAGACCAGTTCATTGTTCAGCGTGTACTTTCAGGGAAAAATGAAACTCAGGCCCGCCGGGGAACTATTTTTGGAGCTTATTTGAAATTAACACCTGTTTTCTTATTTATGATTCCGGGTATGATTGCCTTTGCAATGGCTCAAAAGGGAGTTGTAATAAATGGGCAGGCATTTACACTTTCTTCTTCCGATGCTGCATTTCCTACCCTTGTAGCAACGCTTCTTCCTGCTGGTGTGAAGGGCTTGGTGGTTTGCGGGATTCTGGCAGCTTTAATGAGTTCTTTGGCATCGCTGTTTAATTCATCTGCCATGTTATTTACAATCGATTTTTACAAGAAATATAAACCAACTGCAACCGAGAAAAAGTTACTGAGTGTCGGGAGAATTGCAACAGTTGTGGTTGTTGTACTCGGAATACTTTGGATTCCTGTTATGCGAAGCATTGGCGATGTTCTTTACACATATTTACAGGATGTTCAATCAGTACTGGCACCGGGAATTGCCGCCGCTTTTCTGTTGGGAATTCTTTCAACAAGGCCAACTCCCAAAGGTGGTATGTGGGGAATGATTGCCGGTTTTGTTATTGGGATAATGCGTATTGGCGCAAAAGTAGCTTACACAACTTTGGCGAAGGGAGCCGGATACACTGACGTAAAATTATGGGCTGCTGAAACCGGGGTTAGCAATCCTTTTTACAACTTGTTTTACGATGTAAACTGGCTATTTTTTAGTGGTGGTATGCTGGCCTTTAGTATTTTTGTTATTATGGTAGTTAGTCGATTTACCGAAGCAGCTCCGGCAGCACAAATCCAGGGACTTACATTTGGGTCGTCAAGTGCGGAGCAAAGAGCTGCTACACGCGCAAGCTGGAACCACTGGGATATCTTCCACACGATTGTGATTCTTGGATTAACAACTGCATTTTATATTTATTTCTGGTAAAAAATTACTGGCAAAAAGGCAGGTAATATATTATTTATTGGTGGAAACGGATTAATGTTGAGTTTGAGGAGTTCATTCATTCATATTTAAAAAACTTGCCGGTTCAAAGAAGTGGTTCTTTGCCGGCAAGTTTTTTTATTATTCCAAATTGACGTCAAATTGACTATTTAAAACTTGATTGTTGATTTTTTGTTGACTTGTATTTCTGTCTACTCTACAAATTTGTACCCAATACCTTTTAAGGTTTTAATGTGATCGTTCCCAATTTTTTCGCGTAGTTTTCTGATATGGACATCAATTGTCCGGTCACCAACCACAACATTATCACCCCACACTGTGTGGTAAATTTCTTCACGTGTAAACACTTTTCCTTGTTTCGACACTAAAAGTGATAATAATTCAAATTCCTTTCTTGGCAATACCATCTCAATATTGTTGATCCTGATCAGATACTTTTCTTTATCAATTACCAAATTACCAACATTGACAGTATTTTCGTTAACCTGAACTGGAGCGACTGTTGCTTCTCCGGTACGTTTCAACAAAGCTTTTACCCTGCTGACCAAAACCTTTGGCCGAACAGGTTTAGTAATATAATCATCAGCACCAGCTTCAAATCCGGCAACCTGCGAATAATCCTCGCCACGGGCAGTTAAAAATGCAATGATTGTATTGTCAAGGGCAGGCATTTTGCGCATCTCTTCGCAAGCAGCAATTCCATCCATTTCGGGCATCATTACATCAAGGATTACGAGGTGGGGAATATTTTTTTCGGCAGATTTTAACGCTTCAATACCATTTTTCGCTGTATATACTTTGTATCCCTCTTTTTCGAGGTTGTAACTTATAAACTCAAGAATATCTTCTTCGTCGTCAACCAACAGAATTTTAAAAATTGTATCATCCATAATCGAAAATTTAAGCAAGCAAAGTTAGGTTAATATTTGTTTTTTTCAAGGGTAAATGTAAAGGTGGTTCCTTCATTAATTACGCTTTGAACATTTATGGTTTGATTGTGAGCTTCAATAATGTGTTTTACAATGGAAAGACCAAGCCCTGTTCCACCTTGTTCCCGTGATCTGGATTTATCGACACGGAAAAAACGTTCAAAAATGCGTGACAAATCTTTTTTATCAACTCCAATTCCGTTATCGGTAACTTCAATCATAATTTTATCATCGAAATCATAGAATCCAACTTTAACAAAACCATTCTTTTTACCATATTTAATAGCATTTACAACCAAATTGGTAAGTACCTCTATAATTCTTTTTCTATCGGCTTTTACCATCAAAGGTTTATCGGGTTTATCGGAAAACATCAGCGAAATTTTCCGTTCTTTTGAAAGTCGTTGCTCCATATCAAACACATCTTCCACAATTTTAACTATGTCAAAAACACTGAATTGAGGTTTCAGTTCGCCAGTTTCAAGCTTGTTGATTGATTCCAGATCCTCTACAATCGATATCATCCTGTCGATGCTTTTTTCGGTGCGGGTAAGATATAATTTATTGATATTTGGGTCCTCCAAACCTCCTTCCAGCAGCGTGAGTATATATCCCTGGATGTTAAAAATTGGCGTTTTTAATTCATGTGAAACATTTCCAACAAAATCTTTGCGGTAACGCTCCAGTTCTTTTAAACGTTCAATCTCCTGCAACTGATTGTGTGCCCACTCCTCCACATCATGTTCAACATCGGAAAGTTCAACAAAACCGGGTTTGAGTTTTAATCTCCATTCCTTTTCCTTTTCCGGTACGAAATCAATTATTTTATAAATCGGCCTGATTTTTTCAAGAATGAATTTATTGATGGCAAACTGGATGATGTAAAATGCGATTAGGAAGAAAAATATCAGTCCCAGAATCATAAATATAAATGAAAAGCTTGTAAAATATAGGTAGTACCAACCTAAACCAACGATTGTGGTTAAAAATAAAGCAAGAAATACTACAACTTGTCGTGATGTAAATTTTGTCATTGTTATCTTTGTTTGACGGGTAAAAGTAGAAAATAAATGTTACACATTGATTAACAGTAATTTCACTCATTGTTAATATTTTCTTAATGTTAATAAAAGAGTTCAAAACTACTTAAAACCTATTTTTGGCGACTTAACTTAATATAACTGTTCATGGAAAGTTTTTACATAATACTTGTAATTGTGCTTTTTGCACTTGCAGCTTCCGATTTGGTTGTTGGCGTTGCCAACGATGCTGTAAATTTTCTAAACTCTGCTGTAGGCTCAA
Source organism: uncultured Prolixibacteraceae bacterium (assembly GCA_963800345.1). Classification (GTDB taxonomy): domain Bacteria; phylum Bacteroidota; class Bacteroidia; order Bacteroidales; family Prolixibacteraceae; genus Draconibacterium. The sequence continues at coordinate 41,393 of CAWDAW010000016.1, forward strand.
AAGCTGCACCAAAGTGGCTAATATTTACGATGGCTGCAATAGGTGTGTTTGTAGGTGCCTCATTTTCAAACGGTATGATGGAAGTTGCCCGAAAGGGAATTTTTCATCCGGAAATGTTTTTCTTCACCGAAATCATGATTATTTTTCTGGCTGTAATGATTACTGATGTAATAATGCTGGATACATTTAACGCGCTCGGTATGCCTACATCAACAACGGTTTCTGTGGTTTTCGAATTACTGGGATCAGCAGTTGCTGTTGCTACGGTTAAAATCAAATTGGCTGGAGGATCAATCCTGCTTGAATTATCAAAATACATTAATTCGGATAAAGCCCTGGCCATTATAACGGGGATTCTGGTTTCGGTGGTAATTGCATTTACCGTTGGCGCAATTGTGCAATATATTGCACGACTAATTTTCACTTTTAATTACCGTCAGCCAATGAAATATTTTGGTGCAATTTATGGCGGACTTGCTATAACTGCAATAACCTATTTTATATTGGTAAAAGGAATCAGTGATTCTTCATTTGCAAGTGTTAAACTGGAAAACGGTGACACATTAAGCACATGGATTAACCAGCATACTACGCTTGTGATATTGGCAAGTTTTGCAGGATGGACAATAATTATGCAAACCTTAAAATGGATTTTTAACATTAAAATCCTTAAAATAATAGTGCTGGTTGGAACATTCGCGCTTGCTATGGCATTTGCCGGAAATGATTTAGTGAACTTTATTGGTGTACCACTTGCCGGATTCAGTTCTTTTAAAGCATGGGTTGCCGGAGGGCAACTTCCGCCTGACAGTTTTTCTATGGGAATGCTGGCCGGAAAAATTGATACTCCTGAGTATATGTTGATTATTGCCGGACTAATAATGATCGCAACCCTTGTTTTTTCGAAAAAAGCACACAATGTTATTGCAACTTCGGTAGATTTAGCAAGACAAAGTGAAGGAACTGAAAAATTCGATTCTTCTCCTGTTGCAAGAATTTTAGTACGGTCAACAACACGGTTTAACAAAAGACTGAAAAAAATTGTTCCTCAACAAATATTAAAAACATTGGATTTGCGGTTCTTACCTTCAAATTACATCAATACAAATGATAATGAGCCACCGGCATTTGACAAAATCCGGGCTTCTGTAAACCTCGTTGTTGCAAGTATTTTAATAGCTTTGGGAACTTCACTAAAGCTGCCTCTTTCAACTACTTATGTTACTTTTATGGTGGCAATGGGTACTTCACTTTCTGACCGTGCATGGGATCGCGACAGCGCAGTATTTCGTGTTTCAGGAGTAATGGCCGTTATTGGCGGATGGTTTTTAACTGCAATAGTTGCATTTTCGGGTGCCGCTTTCATTGCGTCAGTGATTTCCCTGGGCGGTAAATTTATGATTTTCGTATTTATTGGGGTTGCAATTTTTATGGTACTTCGTACCCATATGTTGTTTAAAAAACGGAATCAACATTCGAAAGCAGAATTGGAAGATATAATTGATATAAAAGATCCGTATGAAGTTATTATTGCAAAAAGTTCAAAGCAAATTGTAAAAGCGATAGTTTCTTCAAATTACATTGTCTCAGTTGGGTTTGATGGCTTTTTAAATGAAGACCGCAATAAACTGAAACTAGCTCAAAAAGCAAGTAATGATTTCTCAAAACGATCGAAAAAAAATAAAGAAAAAGTATATTCTACAGTTCAACTTTTAACGGAAGGATTGGTTGACACCGGACATTATTATGTGCAAATGATGGACTATAAACGTGAAATGGCCCACGCAAATCATTACATAATTGACCCGATAATCAATTATTCTGATAACAATCATAAACCTTTTACACAAGAACAAAATGCAGAATTGCTTCATCTGTCAGCACAGCTGGATAACTTCTTTAATTTTGCATTACACACAGTCAAAGAAAATAAATTCGAGAACCTGGATACTTTGATTAACGATAGGGAAAAGATTTTCGAAATGCTTACCAAACTCGAAAAAAACCAGATTAAACGTATTAAAAACAAAGAAGTTAACACACGCAACTCACTGTTGTATTTTAAAATTATTGCTGAATCTAAAAACCTCCTGTTACACACATTGAACATGTTAAAGGCACAACGTGACTTTATCACTTTTACAAGACAGGCACTTTAACAATCGAAATGTATATGGCAAAAAGAGTAGTATTAATGTTACTCTTTTTTTGTGCTCTTTATCACTTTTGCTTCAGTAAGAAATGATATCCCCTGCTGGCCATAAGTACCTATCATGATTGATTGAATCAGTAATTGGTCGGAATATGTAGTTGCAGCCCAGTCAATAATAAAATTCGCACCGGCACCGCCAGCTTTTTCGCCTTCTTCAACAACAAATTCAATTGACTCCATTGGCAAGAGTAAAAGTGTTGAATCCAAATACGACCGCAATAATTTCCCAAATGAATCATGATAAGTCGCCGATTGAATATATGCCGAATCGGTAATTGAAGTATTTCTTATGCTGATGGTTGCAGTTATCGGGAATCGTTTTGTGCCATCCTGGTGGTAAATATCAGAATACACCGGCAGATAATCGGTTTCAAAATATTTCAGTCTGATTGTATCAATATCAACATAAGTATAAACATGGCTTGGGTGACTCCTTTTTTTCCCGGCTATCGCTTTTTTCTCCTCGGTTTTACAACCCGTTAAAATTATGATGAACAACAGAATTGATATGCCTTTCATTTTTTCCTGAAAATTACAAAAAAGATTTTTACCTGTATATGATTAAGTCAAAACCGTCTTAATATTTAGATGTTACATTTTTATTACACATCCTTTCTCTGAATTAATTTCCTAATATTCTGGATTTTAAATCCACCGCAACTGATTAATTAATCTTTTTGTAATATTTATGTAACACAGCTGTAACACCATAACAGCACTTTTGTCCTGAAAAACAAAATTCAATCTTAAGTAATGAAAAAACCACTTTTACTTTGGCTAATAGTTTCAGGATTTTTAAATGTTGCGTTTGGCCAAAAAGAATCCGTAGATTTTAAACCACATGGAAAACCACTTGCGTTGATATTCACAAACTTCAATACAGCTTTTACAGACGGGGAAATACACCCTAATTTCGAAATTACGCGTGCGTATCTGGGATACGAATACAATTTCAGCAATGAATTTTATGCGAAAATTATACTTGATGTGGGCGACCCAAAAGTTGGTGGACTGCAAATGACCGCCTACCTGAAAAATGCTTATGTTGAATATAGTAAGAACAATTTCTCCGCATCTTTTGGAATGATTTCAACTACACAATTTAAAGTTTCCGAAAAAATCTGGGGCTTGCGCTATATTGAAAAATCTTTTCAGGATGCCTACAAGTTTAACTCAAGTGCGGATCTTGGTTTTAATATCGATTATGCATTAACAGATTTTCTTTCTGCCGATTTTTCTGTTATCAACGGCGAAGGTTACAAGCTGTTACAAAACGATGATTATGTGCGGCCAGGGTTCGGAATTACTGCTAATCCCGTAAAATCGGTTACTGCCCGTTTGTTTGTTGATACAATGGGAGATACTGTAAAACAGCAGTCATTGGCTACTTTATTGGCATACACAGGCAAAAAATTGGTGCTTGGTGCCGAATACAATTATCAAACAAATTATTCGATGCGGGAAGGCCATGATATTTATGGGACTTCGTTTTTTGCAACCTTCAAACCGGGCAAAAATATCATGCTTTTCGGAAGGTTTGACGACCTGAAATCAAAAGCACTTGAAGGTCAAAGTGAACCCTGGCAGTTAAATAAAGATGGCAGGTTAATAATGGCTGGTATTGAATTTAACCCGGTGAAAGGGGTTAAAATCGCACCAAACTTCAGGTATTGGGATCCGGCTGACAGTTCAATTTCAGGTACTTCATACGCTTATTTAAATTTAGAACTGAAATTCTAAAATTATCAATTATACAAAATCAGAGATTAAAAAAATTAATTCAGAATATTAAATAACAATTGAAAAATGAAACAGTTAGCAACAATTATTTTAGCCGTATTTATTTTACAGGCTTGTTCAAATTCATCGAATAAAAAAGCTGATGAGAAATCGGCAAACACTTCAAACGTGGCACTAACAGCAGCCGGGGCAACTTTCCCGATGCCCTACTACAACATGGTTTTTAAAATGTATGGTGATAAAACCGGTACACAAATTACATATGGAGGAATTGGTTCAGGCGGTGGCATACGCAGCTTAACCGACAAAGTTGTAGATTTTGGTGCAACCGATGCTTATCTTGATGATGCCCAAATGGCTGAAATGCCTGCCGAAATCGTTCATATCCCCACCGTTTTAGGAGCAGTGGTAATTGCCTACAACCTTGAAGGAGCAGATGGCTTAAAGCTTTCGGGCGAGTTGCTTGAGAAAATTTTTATGGGCGAAATCACAAAATGGAACGACCCTAAAATTACAGGCAACAATCCGGGATTAAGTCTGCCGGATTTGGCGATAACAGTTATAGTCCGTTCAGACGGTAGTGGTACAACCCATATTTTTAGCGACTATATGAGCAAAATTAGCTCAAAATGGGCAGAAAAAGTTGGCACAGGTAAATCGCTGCAATGGCCTGTGGGCATGGGTGCCAAAGGAAATCCTGGTGTTGCCGGAACAATTTCGCAAACACAGGGCGCCATCGGTTATATTGGTTCTGAATATGCTTTCGCTATGAAAATACAAACCGCGCAATTGCAAAACAGTGCCGGAAATTATGTTTCTCCAACAATTGAAACTGTTAGTGCTGCTGCACAAGGTGAAATCCCGTCAGACACAAGGATTATGCTTACCAATTCATCTGACCCGAATTCTTATCCTATCAGCGGTTTTACATGGATTATTTTGTATAAGGAACAGAACTATAATAACCGCACAAAAGAACAGGCACTGGCTACTGTCAAACTGCTCGATTGGCTCGTAAGTGAAGAAGCTCAGGGCGAAGCAGAGAAAGTACATTACGCACCACTTCCAGCGACTGCTGTTGAAAAGGCAAAAACAATCTTGAAGGGGGTAACTTTTGACGGGCAACCTCTATAAGCCCCACCCGACCTCCCCAAGGGGAGGAGTAAGAAAAGAACTTCATAATGGAGCAAGATTTACAAGTAATGTTATTTGGATAAGTTGAAAATGGATTTAACAATTCCGCACAAAACGGGGAAGAAAAAGTCCCCCTTGGGGGATTTAGGGGGCTTTGAATTTAGGGGGCTTCATAGCGATAAAATAACCAAAGTAATTTTACTTCTTTCCTCCTTAATCATTTTGTTGATTGCAGGTGGAATGATTTATTCATTGGTTGAAGGCGCTATTCCGGCATTTAAAGAATTTGGGATTAGCTTTATTTTTTCGAATAACTGGAACCCAACAAGAGGAAGCGAAAATTACGGCGCTCTGCCATTTATTGCGGGAACGGTTATAACATCGGTTTTGGCGCTTTTGATCAGTTTGCCGCTTTCGTTTTCAGCATCGTTGTTTCTGGGAGAATATTACCGTGGAACACGGATGGCAAAAGTGCTGGGAATGATGGTTGATTTACTCGCCGGAATTCCGTCAATTGTGTATGGGTTGTGGGCATTTTATGTGTTACGCCCGTTTTTAATTACTTTGGGTTTGCCCAACCAGGGTTTCGGGGTTTTTACTGCCAGCATTATTTTGGCCATTATGATTATCCCTTATGCAACTTCACTGAGTAATGAAATTATTGCAATGGTTCCCAATGAATTAAAAGAAGCTGCATATTCACTGGGAGCTACAAAATCGGAAGTAATTATCAATGTCACAATTCCGTCAGCGCGTTCGGGAATTATGGCAGGTTACATTTTATCGTTTGGGCGGGCGCTTGGCGAAACAATGGCAGTTACAATGATAATTGGTAACAGCAATGTCATTCCTGATGGGTTGTTCAGTACAGGAAATACAATGGCCAGCGTTATTGCCAATCAGTTTGGCGAAGCCGACGGACTTAAACTCAGCTCGTTAATTGCTATCGGATTGTTACTATTCCTTTTAACCGGAATAATTAATGCGATTGGTAAGTTTATTATAAAGAAGATGGGATAGGAAGCCCCTCCCGACCTCCCCGAGGGGAGGGGTAAGAAGAGGAAAAACAAGCGGGTTTGTCTGTGTGTGCAATACCTGACAAAGTCAACAAGAATGGACAGAATAGAAAAATGACAGCAACAAAACAAATAAACATTGATAATCTACAATCGAGGAGGATAAAAGATACAGTATATAAATCGTTGGTAATTTTCTTTTCGATCGTCACTATTTCGCCAATTGTATTGATTATATATGAATTGATTGTAAAAGGTATAAAGCAAATCAGTTTCGATTTTATCCTTAAAACACCACCCAATAGCTACGAAGCTATGACGGCTTTGAATGCGGGTGAATTAATTCCAGGCGGAATTGCCAACGGAATAACAGGAACTTTGATAATGGTAATTATGGCATCAATTTTTGCCATTCCAATTGGAGTGGTTGCCGGAATATATTTATATGAAAATCAGGGAAAATTCCTGGCCAATTTTACAAGAAATGTGTCTGATATTCTGCAGGGAGTTCCATCAATTGTATTAGGGTTGATTGCCTACATTTGGGTAGTAAAAAACATTACAAACGGATACTCTGCTTTGGCAGGAAGTGTTTCACTTGCAATCATGATGCTGCCCATGATTGTGCGCTCAACCGAAGAAACCCTGAAAATGATTCCAATAAGCATAAAAGAGGCTGCTTTAGCTTTAGGTGTTCCGTATTATAAAGTATTGATTAAGGTACTTATTCCCACCGGCTTCAGTGGCTTGCTGACCGGCATTTTACTTGGCATTTCAAGGGTTTTGGGCGAAACAGCACCTTTGATGTTAACAGCCCTCGGTAGCACAATGATAAACCTCGATATTACAAAACCAACAAGTGCAATTCCGTTGTTAATCTGGGAATTTTACAACGACCCAAATATGGTCGGTTTAATTTGGAGTTCATCACTCCTGTTAATGATAATGGTTTTAACTTTAAACATTGTTTCAAAACAAATAGCTGCCAGAACAAAATAAAAAAATGACAGAAAACTCAATAAATATAAAAGATCCGGTTTTATCAATCCGCAACCTTTCAGTGTCATATGACAAGGGGAAATATGCTGTCAACAACGTTTCAGCTGACATAAAACGCAACAGTGTAACAGCAATCATGGGTCCTTCGGGTTGCGGAAAAAGCACACTTTTGCGCGCCATAAACCGGATGCACGAACTCTATGAAAATATTGAAACAAAAGGGACTTTAATATTGAATGGAAAAGATATCTCGGACATGCCAACCATTAAACTCCGAAGGATGGCCGGAATGGTTTTCCAACGCCCCAACCCTTTCCCAACCATGAGTATTTATGATAATGTGATTGCCGGTTATAAACTCAACGGAATCAGGCTAAAGAAAACTGAACGCGATGAAATAGTTGAACGCTCGCTGACCGACGTTACACTTTGGGATGAAGTAAAAGATACACTTTACAAAAAAGGCAGTTTTCTTTCGGGGGGTCAGCAACAACGGCTTTGCATTGCCCGTGCTCTTGCTTTTAATCCTGAGGTAATTTTGCTTGATGAACCAACTTCTGCACTCGACCCCATTTCTACAGCAAAAATTGAAGATTTACTTGTGAAACTAAAGGAGAATTATTCAATTTTAATGGTAACCCACAACATGTCGCAGGCAGCGCGAATTTCAGATTATTCAATGTTTATGTACCTTGGCGAACTTGTGGAATATGGCAAAACAAAGGATATGTTTACAAATCCAAAAGACCGCCGCACCGAGGAATATTTAACCGGAAAATTTGGTTGATTTTTTTATTTCACTAAAATTAAAAAGAGATGACTACAAAAAAAGATGACGCAATAAAGAGCATAATGAATGACTTTGAAGAATTTGCAAACCTTGTCCTTCATCAGCTCGATTTATTGGAAAAATTGGTTTCATCAGGTGAAACAAAAGTTTCGGAGGAGTTAAACAAAGAGTTGCAATCCAATGAGAAAAAACTGGATAAAATGGAGGTTAAAATCAGCGATAAAATCGTAAATACAATTGTTTTATACCAGCCTGTAGCTTCAGATATTCGAAAAATATTTGCATGTTACCGAATCGTCAACAGCCTCGAAAGGATTGGTGATATGGTAATTTCAATTGTTGATGCCATTCAGAAAATTAAAACAGATAAAATTTACAATGAGTTGAATGACGTTATCACAAACATGTTAATCAACAGCTCCAACATGGTCAGTAAATCGTTGCTGGCATTTACGAATGATGATAAAGAATATGCAATCTGGACCATAAAAAACGATACAGTTGTAGATGAAATCAATAAAAAAATGTTGAAAAAGGCCATTAAAAAAAGCAGCGACAACAACGAGGAAAACAAACAGCTTTTTATGAGTTTTATTAGCATGAACAGCGTTGTTACAAACATCGAACGCATTGCAGGCCACGCCACAAACATTGCCGAAGCCGCAATTTATTCAATCGAAGGGAAAGACATACGACACAAACCGATTGATTGATTTTTTAATTAGTATTAAGATTTGAGTATCAAGTATCAAGACAAAGAACTTAGAAAATGAGTATATCAGGAAATATCCAATATCGAATATTCAATATTCAAATAATTGTAATGAAACTCAGAACTTTGTCACGATAGCTATCGGGATGAACTTTAAACGTGTAATATGACAACACAAAAAATATTAATTGTTGACGACGAAAAGGATTTATGCGAAATCCTTGAGTTTAATCTTATCAGTGAAGGATATGAAACAGAAACAGCACACTCTGCCGAGGCTGCCCTGAAAAAAAACCTGCACGAATTCGATTTGATTTTGCTCGACGTGATGATGGGCGAAATGTCAGGTTATAAAATGGCAGCTAAAATTCGAAAAGACTTGCAACTCTCCATACCAATCATTTTTCTGACAGCCAAAACTTCGGAAAACGATTTGCTGACAGGGTTTAACGTTGGGGGCGATGATTATATTTCGAAACCTTTTTCGATTAAAGAAGTAATTGCCCGCGTAAAAGCCATTTTGAAAAGAGGAATTACTGAATCGTTTTCGGGCAATATTTTAAAAGCCAACGAATTGGAAATTGACACAAACAGCAAATCAGTATGTATTGAAAACAAACCGGTTAACCTGACACGCAAAGAATATGAAATTCTGGCTTTGCTTTTAAAACACCGGGGACAATATATTTCAAGAGAAGATATTTTAAACCGGGTTTGGAGCGACGATGTAATTGTAACCGAGCGAAATGTTGATGTGAACATTGCCCGTTTGCGCAAAAAAATTGGAAATTACGGAGATTTCGTCAAGGGGAAATCGGGTTATGGGTACTGTTTTAGTATGTGAAAAAAGCCTCTCCCCGGCCCTCCCGATATATCGGGAGGGGGTAAGAAAAAAGAACAAGAAACAATTTAAAAACATAGAAAAGTGCCAATACATCAATCATTCAGAAGGAGAATTTTTATTTATTTCATAGCAGTTTTTTTGTTGTTTACAGTTGCAATACTGCTTTTTCAGCTTCAACGCGAAAGGGAGTTTAAAAAAGCTCAACTGGAAAACACACTTGAAAATGTTACCGAGGTTGCTCATAACTTTATTGAGTTTTATAAACTGAATAAAAAAGGTGATTTTGGCCGTGCTGACACTTTGAAATCACTTATTCCGCAAAAAAACATCAGAATAACTATTGTTGATAAAAAAGGCACAGTATTGTACGACAGTTTTGTGGCTGATTATTCAGCAATGGAAAATCATTTACAACGGCCTGAAATACAAAAAGCACTTTTCTCTGATTTTGGATCAAACATTCGCCATTCAGAAACTACAAACCAGGAGTTTTACTATTATGCCCGAAATTACGACGATTATTTTGTTCGTGCTGCAATGGTTTATGACATTCAGGTTGCCAATTTCCTAAAAGCAAATCGTTTTTTTATCTTTTTTATAGCATTCATTTTCCTTGGCATTTGGCTGATCATTAATTTTATTACAAAGCGACTTTCAATATCAATTACAAAATTGAAAGACTTCGCTATTCAAGCAGGCAGAAATGAATCGATTGATAATGAAAATGAATTCCCTCAAAATGAATTGGGTGAAATTGGAACACAGATTGTAAAGATTTACAACAAACTACACAAGGCAAAAGATGATGTTGCACTTGAAAAAGACCGATTGTTTAACCACATGAACATACTTAACGAAGGGATTTCTTTTTTCAAACCGAACAAAGAAAAAATGCTGGCAAACAGTCATTTCATCCAGTATATCAGCATCATTTCAAATACCTCAACAATTTCGGCAGAGCATATTTTTGACATTCCCGAATTCAAAAAAATAAACACTTTTCTGGATGAAAATCTGATAAAAGAACTTGAATTTCAACCCAATGAATTGCCTCAAATTGAATACACCTTCAACAAAAACGAGCAATATTTTAAGGTTCTGTGCATTGTTTTTGCCGATAAAAGTTTCGAGATTTTAATTACCGATGTTACCCGCCCCGAAAAAAGGAGGTTGCTGAAACAACAGCTCACATCGAACATTGCGCACGAGCTGAAAACTCCGCTGGCATCAATAAAAGGCTACATTGAAACACTGATGAACAACCCCGGAATCAGCGAAGAAAAGAAGAAATATTTTATTGAACGCGCTTTTGCGCAAACGGAGCGGTTAAACCTGCTGCTGAATGACATTTCGCTACTCAATAACATTGAGGATGCAGGTGAATTATTTGAAATAAAACCTGTAAATGTGAGAAATATAATTGCCGATGTGATTGAGAACCTTGAAAACCGTTTGTCTGAAAAAAATATAAAATGCAAGTTAAATGTCGATTCTGATGTAGTTGTCAATGGAAACGATTCTCTGCTTTCGTCTGTTTTCCAGAATTTAGTCGAGAATACAATCAATTATGCCGGACGGGATATTACTATGGATATTAAAAATTACCTGGAGGATAAAAAATTCTATTATTTTAGTTATTCAGATTCAGGGATTGGGATTCCCGAAGAACATTTACATCGCATTTTCGAGCGTTTTTACCGAATCGATTCAGGCCGCACACGTGAAATGGGAGGAACAGGTCTGGGCTTGTCAATCGTTAAAAATGCAATCTTGCTGCACAAAGGCAAAATTTCAGCACGCAACAAGCCTGAAGGTGGAATTGAGTTTTTGTTTACACTGGCGAAAAAGTAATTTCCATCTTATCAACCAATTCAACAAAATAATCGGTTGACCAGATTACCAATTCTTGCTGGTTTTTGATAAACGGTCTAACGTCATTTTTAACCAATTCAATATTGGTTTTCATAATTTTTTCCGTAAGCAACTTTTTGAGTTCGATTACTGTCAAGATTTCTGAGGGAATTGAGCCTGACTGAATTGCCCTTTGATTGAAATGCTCAATATTCAGGTTTATGCCATTTTTCACGTACCATTCAAAATCATACCAATCACGTCCCTTGACCCGGTTTCGCCATGCCCGAAAAAGTAAGGCATGGATTTTTCCGGCATACAAATCGGGCAAAGAATAGCACCTTACCATAAATGAAAAGGGCATCAACAATAGTTTGTGTTCGGTATTAAATCTTGGTGGTGGGTCGGTGTCAACCTCAATTTTAATTTTGATGCTGCGTTCTGTCCTGAATTGCAAATTATAAACTGAGGTATCTTCTTTTAAAAAGGCAGAATCTATATTTGTCTCTTTCTTTTTTTCCTTTTTGTTTATTATAACCTCACGACCAAGTGCCTTAAATTCAGCGATAATCGGTGCAAAATAATCTTTAAGCTCGAAGTCTTTGTCCTTTTTTAAAAGCGAGAAATCCATGTCTTCCGAAAATCTTTCCATCCCGTGAAAAATGCGAAGGCATGTACCTCCGTAAAAGGCAGTTTTATTGAAAAACCCTCCCCGATATAATCCCGCCAAAGTTACCTGCTGCATAACTTCATGTTGAGCATTTATGTTGTCTTCATTGGTTTTTATCTCATATCGAGATAACATTTGGTCAAAAATATTCATGTTTTTAATAGTTTTAAAAGTTGGGTCAATTCAGTTCTTTTCTTTCCGGCTTCAATGCACTGTTTAATTATTTCGGAGTCGAAGTGTAAGGCTGCAAGTTCAATGCGCAAATCTTCTTCGATATATTCCTGCATTGCTTTAACCGATTGTATGCGCAAGCCAGCGGAGGAAACAATCAAATCGCACAACGCTTTCTCCGGGGAGGCAATCAACCAAGTATATCTGTTGTTGAAAAGCTCCTGGCGTATCCCAATTTTAAAATAATCCTCGCTTGCTGCAACGTACTCAAAATTTCCAAGGGGTGTCGAAAACTTTTTCCCCCTTTTAGTGGTCGTGGAGCGCAGCGAATAAACCCTTTCCGGAATCAACTTATAAAAAGACAATGCACTCTCAAACGAAACATATGAAGGCCCGTACAAATGATTTGCAATTAACTCCTTGGATAATAACTGTTTATTTATGTCGGGAGATACAACAAACAAACCCTTTTTTAGCCGGATTAACAGTCCCCTTTTTTCCATGCCCGAAATTTTATCGTGCGGCGAATTGTAATCTCCAATCGCAGTTGACAGCGTGGCAAAATCAATTGGAACTACACCAAATTGTTTTAAAATATCCATTTTGTAGAATTTGATTAATCAAATGTAGTGATTTATGCATAGATAATCGATATTTATTCGATTATCTATGTAAAATTAACTGCAAAGGCTCCTGAATACAGGATTCTTGATACCATTTACTTTTTATCTGTTTACTTTTTACAGTTTACTTTTTACCGTTTACCTTTTACCTTTCCCTGTTAACTATTACATTTCAATTAAACAGATGTAACACAACCTTAAACGAAGGTTAATCTGCCTGTAACATTTAGCCCGTTCATTTGCGGTGTATTCGAAAGGATATTTTAAAAACACTGCAAATGTTATTTTTAATGAATAAATTTTTTACCTGTTTTTTACTGATGCTTCTTTTTCAAATAGCCGTAAACGCCCAAACCGGCACAATAAACGGGATCGTTACTGATTTTAAAACCAATGAAACCCTGATTGGAACAACAGTTCTGATTCAGGGCACAACGCAAGGAACAATTACAAACTTCGATGGAGAGTTCATCATTCAAAAAGTAAATCCCGGAAAATACAATCTGGTTATTTCCTTTATTTCATACCAAACGAAAATAGTACAAGTTGAAGTTGAAAACGAAAACGAAACTGTTGTAAATGTTTCGCTTGAACCTGCAACGCTCGATATTGGCGAAGTAAAAGTTGTTGCCCAACGCCGCACCGACACCGATATGTCGCTGATTTCGGGGTTGAAAGCGCAAAACCTGATTGTAAACGGAATCAGCGCCCAGCAAATATCGCGAAGCCAGGACAAAGATGCCGCCGAAGTTATCCGCCGTGTACCGGGAATTACAATTACCGATGGTCGTTTTGTTATTGTTCGTGGATTGATTGAACGTTACAATTCAGTGATGCTAAACAACGCCACTGCACCAAGTTTCGAAGCCGATAAACGTGCTTTTTCATTCGATGCAATCCCAAGCGGACTGATAAGCAACATATTGATTTACAAAAGTCCGTCGCCCGAATTGCCCGCCGATTTTGCCGGAGCAGCAATTAACGTTGAAACAAAAAGTGTGGCCGATGAAAATAGCCTTGTAATTTCATACGGAACAAAATATATTCAGAACACTTCGTTTACCAATGATTTCAAAACTCACTCGGGCTCAAAAACCGATTGGCTTGGTTTTGATAACGGTGTGCGCGACATTCCCGAAGGAACTCCATCGCCGGAAGCTTTTAGCGAATTGTACAATTGGGAAAGTGTGGATGCATACAAACAAAAAACCGATGAAATCACGAACATTTCCAAAGCGTTTGCAAATAACTGGCAAACCTTTTCAAAAAAGCCTTTTCTCGATCAGAATTTTTCAATCACCTCACAACGCCGATTTCTGATTGGAAAAGCTTCGCTGGGAAATATAACTTCGGTGAATTACAGTCATTCAAACGATTTTATTCGCAGTAACCGACTTGAATACCAGGGATATGATGAGATTACAGAAATTATGACAAAGGATTTCGATTTTCATGATGAGCGGTCAAAGCAATCGGCGAAATTCGGCGTAATTTTTAACTGGAACCTAATATACGGTAAAAACCAAAAGCTTGAGTTCCGCAATTTCTTCAACAACACAGGGGTTGTCACAACAAATATCAGAAACGGTGTAAACTACTACAATGTTGAAACACTTCGCTTAAACGATTTAAGGTTTGAAAACCGTACAGTTTATTCGGGGCAACTGGCAGGCGAACAGATTTTTAATAAAGACCGCACGAAATTTAACTGGATGGCGGGTTACGGGCGCACTAACACAAACCAGCCCGATAACCGCAGATTGACTTTTGTGTACGAAGACAACGAAAGCAGTTCGAATTACGATCAATATTTTATGCGAATCCAAAACGTTCCGAATGTTTATTTGGGTGGCCGCTTGTGGCTCGATATGAAAGAAAATGTGGTTGATGCAAAAGCCGATTTGGAACACAATTTCAAACCTTTTAACAGTGAAACTCCCTGGAAATTAAAAACAGGTTTCTTCTACGAAATTAAAAAACGTGAATTTGGTTCAAGGTTAATCGGAACAGTAGCTCTGAGAAATCCCCCAATCGATTTTTTTCAGCCTATTGAAGATATTATGAATCCCGAAAATTTCTATTTCGACCAAACTGCACCCTACAATCAGCACGGACTTTCATACCGCGACAACACAAGGGCAAAAGACAGCTACAATGCCGGAGATGAAATTACGGCAGGTTATCTCAGTTTATTTATTCCGGTAACAAAGAAATTAAACGTTACGGGTGGTGTCAGGGTTGAAAAATTTCACCGTGAGATTACAGATTTTTACGAGCCCACTCCTACTCCCGAATTGTATGACATAATTAGGGACACAACCAACTTTTTCCCATCGGTAAACCTCACTTACAATATAACCGAAAAACATTTGTTCCGTGCTTCTTACGGAAAAACAGTAAACAGACCTGAATTCCGCGAAATGTCAAATTTCGATTACCAGGATTTTGATTTGTTTGTTTTGGTTCACGGGAATGGGGATCTCCAAAACGCTTACATCAAAAACTACGATATCCGCTACGAATGGTATCCGCAGGCCGGCGAAATTATTTCGGTAGCCGGGTTCTACAAAGATTTTAAAAATCCAATCGAAATATTCCTGATTCCTGCCGGAACAGGTTACGACTATAAACCTTACAACACGGAAAACGGATATAGTATGGGTGTTGAACTTGACGCCCGTAAACGGCTTACCGAACTTGAATTGGCAACAGGTTTTTTAAACAATTTAAAAGACATTACACTCATTTTTAATACATCATTAATTAAAAGTGAAATCAATACAGAACTGGCTTTTGCAAGGGAAAAAACAAGAACAATGCAAGGCCAGTCGCCATATATTATCAACCTTGGAATCAATTATTCAGGCGAAAACAACGGGGTAATTGTAAATCTTTCCTACAATAAAATCGGGAAACGAATTGCCTATGTTGGAACGCCAAACAATCCGCACACCTGGGAATTACCTCGTAATTCACTCGATTTAACTGTTCAAAAAAATGTAAACGAACACCTTTCTGCAAAAATTGGTTTGCAGGATATGATAAACGATCCGGTGCGGTTTGTACAGTACTACGGTGCAAACGAATCGGTAGAAGTAAATACATTGAAATATTTCCCAAACAGGGCGCTTTCGTTCAGTTTGGTCTATAAACTATAAAATTGAATTTAACAGTAATGCATATTAATTTAAAAATTGAAATCATGAAAACAGCTTTACTCTCTATTACGGCAATCCTTCTTTTTGTTTTTGGAATGAATGCCCAAACAATTGAAAATGCCTTCTTTGAAAAGGTAAACTACGTAGGTGCATTTGATGGCACAAACGATTGGACTGAAATGTGGACAGAATGGAATCCGGTTGACAAAGATTACCCGGCTACTACTTCTACAAAAGGAAACGGACAGTTTTCGAACAGTGCCGGAGTACACATCACTGCCAACGAAACCTGGAGTGGGGTTATCAAACTCGACGGCTGGGTGTATGTTGATGCTGGCACAACACTTAACTATCGAACCCGGCACAATTATCCGCGGTACTGAAAAAAGTACACTCACAATTGAACGTGGCGGAAAAATAATGGCAATCGGTAAAAAAGACATGCCAATCGTTTTTACATCAAACCAGGCTGCCGGTTTGCGTGGCAACAGCGACTGGGGCGGTGTTGTTCTTTGCGGTAAAGCGCCAAACAACCTGCCCGGCGGCGAAGGTATTGCTGAAGGCGGTATCGAATCGGTTTATGGTGGCACGGACCCACACGACAACTCTGGTACTTTAAAATATGTACGTATCGAATTCCCCGGTTATGAAATCGCAACAGGAAAAGAAGTAAACGGTTTGACGCTTTGCTCGGTTGGTGACGAAACAATGCTTGATTATATTCAGGTTTCGTACTCGGGAGATGACGGTTACGAGTGGTTTGGCGGAACTGTAAATGCAAAACACATTATATCGTACAAAACCGAGGACGACGATTTTGATACCGACAACGGTTTTCAGGGTCTTAGTTCAGTTTGCATTGATTTCGCGCGACAAAGACATCGTTGACTCTGACACGGCAAATGCTTTTGAATCGGACAACGATGCTGACGGTTCAACGTCAGAACCTTTTACTCATGCAGTTTTCAGCAATGTTAGCGCTTTTGGGCCGTTTGCCACTAAAGGCCTCGAAATTGAGAAAAACCACGAGGACGGCGCTGCACTGCGTATTCGCAGAAGCTCTAAACTACAAATTTACAACGGTTTGTTTGCTGGCTGGGGACGTGGCGTGCGAATGGAATCGGACAATACAATGAACGCAGCCCAAAATGGCGAAATGAATATCAACAACACAATTATTGCCGGTGTTGAAAACGACAAATACAAAGTTGACGGAACAGTTCTCGATGCAGCCGGACTGGAAGCATGGTACCTCACTCCCGACAAACGCAACCAAATGCTGGATGATCAAACGGATGCAAAAATTACTGATCCTTTTAATTCCGGCGCTTTTAATTTCCAGCCAATGGCCGGTTCGCCTGTTTTTAATGCTTCAATCTGGAGCACAACTCCGGTTGTTGATTTCGAATTAGCGAAAAATCTGAATTCTGTCCGCAATTACCCTAATCCTTTTAAAGGAAAAACAAACATCGAAATACATCTTCGCAAAAGTGATAATGTACGAATTGTAATTTTTAACATTTCAGGAGCTGTTGTTACTGAAATTCAAAATGGCCAATTGTATGAAGGAACTTATGATTTCATATTCGATGCATCGCAATTACCCGGCGGACTTTATTTTGGTAAAGTTATCATGGGCAATGAAGTTCAGACTTTAAAAATGATGGCTAATTAATTAATTGATGCAAAACGACAATATTTGACCTTGCAGTGTTTGAAAAAAATTGGCTTCTGTCAATTTTTTAAGCCCCGGAGAAATCCGGGGCTTTTATCAACTTTTATTCACTGCGCACCGTATTAACCCCCAAATACCTGTTTTTCAAACGCTGTAATTTATAATGACATGAAACAAATTATTCTGATTTTTCTCTTTATAACCAGTTTGCAAGGGGTTATCAAGGCACAGGAACTGGTTGAAAAAGGGGATACCTATTTTTTAGACGGCGAATTTTATACCGGGAAATGGACTACTTACTATGAAAATGGATCGGTGAAAATGATTACCGAAATAAAAAAGGGATTAAAGGATGGGCAAACAAAAATCTGGTTTGAAGATGGACAGCTCAACGAAATACGCTCGTACAAACAAAACAAGATGCATGGAAAGTGGGTAATGTACAACAACCACAACATTAAAATTTCAGTAGCCCGTTACAAAAACGGATTAAAACATGGAAAATGGACCATTTGGAATGACTACGGAAACCTGCTTTACGAACTGGAATACAACAACGGCGAAAAAACCGGCACCTGGAAAAACTACAACGAAAAAGGCGAATTGGTTAGCGAAAGGAAGTATTGAGATGCTACATCTGTCAAGCGGTTTGGAACCGACAGAAGGATAACTCTTCATTAATATGATAAGCTAGATAAGCTAATAAAGGGTTAAGAAAAACCTTATTTTCATTTCTTAAACCTCAGTAGCTTATATTGCCAGTCAAACCAAACCTTATTAACCTTATTTTTTTAGAGAATTACTTACTCAGAAAGAATTGTTTTTACGAATAGGATAAGAAAAACTTTATCTTCATTTTCTCGACCTCTTTAGCGCAAAGTGAATCCCTAAATCAGAACCTTATTATACCATTTGAATTATTTTAACAAAACTGTAATAATTCTGTAACGTGCGTTTAACAGCAGCAAACTACTTTTACATTACAAATAATAACAGAAAAATAGTTAAGACGATGAAAAAGTTTGCAATCATATTTTTACTTGCGTTAACAGTTTTCGCAGTAAATGCCAAAGAAGATGAAGAAAAATCAGTTGATGCTGAAAACACTGCAACATTCATACTTTCAGGAACTGTAGCCGATCAGAATTCAGGCGAATCGCTTGTGGGTGTCGAAGTAAAACTGGAAGGAACAGATTTGAAAACCTACACCGATTTCGATGGAAAATTCAGTTTTAAAAACGTAAAACCCGGAGAATATAAATTGGTTACAAATTATATTTCGTATCAGAAACAAACAGAAGTTTTGGAAGTCAATTCAAAACAAAACGAATTAAAAATAAAGTTGCAGGCATCGAATTAATTTCGACAAATGCATTTTTCTTAAGATTGAATCCGCCCTTGAGAGCAAGGGCGGTTTTCATGCTTACAAAAGGTCGCGGATTTCCGGCGGCCATTTTTGATTAAAAATTGAATATTTGCCGGAGTTGGGCTTCACTTCATTATTCAATTTATTCCTTATTTTTGTTAAATAATCATCGACAAAAATTACAACAATGAAATTCCACTTTTCACTCCTTTTTATTTTTATAGCGATTCTTTTATCGTGTTCAAAAAAGCAAGTTGAAATCCCTCTTTCGGAACACCCTCAACCACTATTTGAACGCCCGGTATGGCAAAACCTTAACGGTTATTGGAAATTTAAAGCCGATTCAACAAATATAGGGCTAGAAGAAAACTGGCAGTTAAATCCGGGTAATTTCGATAAAAAAATACTGGTGCCGTTTTCCTGGGCCAGTCCAATGAGTGAAATTCAAATGCCCAAGGTGAATATAGGTTGGTATTCGCGTACTTTCAAAATCGAAAATCCTCAAATTTGGAATGAAAAAGAAACTTATCTGGTTTTCTGTGCCAGTGATTTTAACACAACTGTTTGGATAAATGGAACCAAAATTGGCGATCATTCCGGTGGTTATGTTCCATTTGATTTTGATATTTCCGAAGTTTTAAAAGAAGGCGAAAATACAATGGTTGTGCGGGTTGAAGATGAAGAGTTGCAAAACCGGCCTTCGGGAAAACAGTATTACGGAAATGCAAAAGGGATTTGGCAAACTGTTTATTTGGAAGCCCGCCCCGAGAATTACATAACTCAAATTAATTTTACGCCTGACATTGATAATTCATTGGTTACTGCCGAAGTCAAACTTTCCAAAAACAGCACTTCTCCAGTAAAGTTTTACCTGAAAGGGAAAGGGAATAATATCGATTTTGAAGGCGAAATTCCGGCCAGCAATTCATCAGCCACATATACAATCCCTGTTGAAGATATGAAATTGTGGGACTTGGAGAACCCTTATTTATATGAAGTTACAGCCTCTGTTTCAGGCGAAAGCGGAATTGATGAAGTTTCAACTTACTTCGGTATGCGCAAGATTTCGGCCATGCAGGTTCCCGGTCAGGAATTTCAATATGTAGCCCTGAACAACAAGCCCATTTACATGAAACTCACGCTCGACCAAAGTTACCACCCCGAAGGATTTTATACTTTCCCTTCAGACAAATTTATGCAGGACGAAATTCAGCGCGCCAAAGATTTGGGGTTAAACGGTTTGCGTATCCACATTAAAGCCGAAGTTCCGCGTAAATTATATTGGGCCGATAAATTGGGATTATTAATTATGGAAGATATTCCAAACTTCTGGGGTCAACCTGATAGTATTGCAAAAGCCAACTGGGAATATATTGCCGAAAAAGAAATGGCGCGCGATTATAATCATCCGAGCATTTTTTCGTGGGTACTTTTCAACGAAACCTGGGGTTTGTTTTCTGAAGATTCAATAAATGGCCGCAGTTACACACCCGAAACACAAAACTGGGTTCGCGAACGCTTCAACATTGCCAAAACAACAGATCCAACACGTTTAATTGAAGATAATTCTCCCTGCAACTGGGATCACGTGGTTACCGACATCAACACATGGCATGCGTATATTCCTGCCCGGAACTGGTCAGGTTTTTTGGATGAAATCGTAAAAAATACCTACCCGGGTTCAACACACAATTATATAGGTGGAAATGTGCAGGGAAACCAACCCATGTTCAACTCCGAATGCGGTGCAGTCTGGGGTTATTCGGGCAGTACAGGAGATATCGATATAACATGGGAATACCACATTATGATGAACGAATTCCGCAAACGCCCAAAAATTGCAGGATTTCTGTTTACCGAATTTCATGATGTAATCAATGAATGGAACGGATACTACAGGTTCGACCGTTCGAAAAAAATGTTCGGACTTGATGAAATAGTACCCGGAATGAAAATGAATGATTTTCATAAAGATTTGTATGTGGTTGCAGGTGATGATTTTTATCAGAATTATGCAGGGGGTTCCAAAGTGCAAATCCCTGTTGGAATTAGTGCAGTTACAAGTGAAATCCCAGCCAATTTGAAGTTGAAATATGAACTTTACGGATGGAATAACCTGGGCGAAAAAGTTGAGCATGGTAAAGGCGAAATTGAAGTAAATGCTGAACCGTTTAAATTTGTTCCATTAAATCCCGTTGAATTTACCACTCCAAACGAAAATATGGTTATGGTTTTGGCCACAATTTTAGAAGATGAAACGGGAAAAGTTTTCCAACATAATTTTGTTCCTTTCACGGTTACAGGGCAATCGGAAACAAATGATATAATTATTACAAAATCTCCTTCTGAATTTAGCAGTGCCGACTGGTCGATAAAACATCAGGTAACTCAAAATGGGGCAAAAGTTTGGGGTATGGGTTCCGGATTCTTTCAATATGAATTTGATTTACCAAAAAATTTGAATCCCGACGAAGTTAAAAGCATTGAATTCAGGGCAGAACTTGCATCACGTTATCCGCAGGAAAAATATTTGGAAGAAGGTGATGCTGAAAGGATTGGGATGACGGTTGTATCAGAAAAAGGTACAATTCCCGGCTATGGAAAAAACAGCTACCCGCAAACCGACGAAAAATTACATGGTTCGCTTGTAACAATAACCACAGAGAGCCAAAAACTTGGTCAGGTTGAGTTACCGGATGATCCTGCCGATCACCAGGGGATTCTTTCGTGGATGAACCAAATACCCGGAAAAAATGGTGATGCAGAAACCCGTACTCCTTGGTTGCTTGATGAGGCAGGATCGTATGGTTATTTAGTAAAATTGGAGTTGGATGAGAATATGAAAAAATCGGTGCTGGAGGCTGGAAGAATAGTCATTCAGTTACATGTTGATGAATCCACAAGTGACCGTGGTGGCTTATCGGTTTACGGAGCAAAATCAGGAAAATACCCAATGGATTTAACCATTCTTATAAAAAAGTAAGTTTATTTTTTTGCTGATTAAGTTATATTCAAAAACATATAATCACATTTCCTGTTGTGTAACCTTTTTTGCCCGGATCTCAGCATTAAAAAATTTGTTGTGAAATAACTTCAGTTTGAAAACTTTAAAGTTAATTTGAAAAATATTTTCAACCTAAAAATAATTCTAATGTCCAATTTCAAATTAATTCGTTTCACTTTGATAATAGGAGCTTCAATTGTGCTTTCAGCCACACAAGCCCAGAACTGGCCATGCTGGCGGGGACCAAACGGCGATGGTACTAGTGCCGAAATCAATTTACCGGTAAAATGGGATTCAGTAACAAATGTTTTATGGAAAAGCGAAGTCCCCGGAACCGGACATTCTTCACCAATTATTTGGGAAGATAAGCTATTCACACTTACTGCTTTCCCCGATACCCACGAAAAAACTCTACTTTGTTATGATTCAGGGAATGGAAATTTATTGTGGCAAAAAACAATTGTAAAATCTGACTTCGAAAACAAACACAACGACAACAGTTTTGCCTCGGGTACACCGGCTACGGATGGAAAACTTGTTTATGTTTCGGTTCTGGATAAAGAAGAAGTTGTGGTTGCAGCATATGACTTTTCAGGAAATCAGATTTGGGTTCAGCGCCCAGGCAAATTTTCAAGTCCACATGGCTATAGTTGTTCGCCGGCACTATTTGAAGACAAAGTAATAATAAACGGTGATAGTCAGGGAGAAGCGTTTATAGCTGCTTTAAACAAAACTGACGGAAGAATAATCTGGAAAGTTGATCATGATAAACCTGCACACAGTTTCAGTACCCCCATTTTCAGGGATGTTGCCGGAAAAAAGCAGATGATTTTCTGTGGAAACAAGGAAATTGCGTCCTACAATCCTGAAGACGGCTCGCGTTATTGGTGGGTAAATGGTCCTTCTGAAGATTTTTGTTCAAGCCCCGTGTACAATGAAAAAGCTGGGTTTGGTTTTGGTAAGCAGTGCCTGGCCTCAACGGCATTTGCTTGCAATAAAACCCGATGGTCAGGGAGATGTTACGGAAAGTAAGGTTGTTTGGCAAACCACAAAAGGTGCTTACTATGTTCCATCACCGGTTTGTACCAATGATTATCTTTTTACAACAATGACCAACGGTCAGGTTCATTGTATTGAAGTTAAAACCGGAAACATCATGTGGACAGAAAACCTGGGTAAGCAATATTCGTCATCAGTTTTGGCAAACGACCTGGTATATATGCCGAATGATGATGGTGTAATTACTGTAATAAAACCTGGTAATGAATTCAATATGATTGCTCAAAACTCAATTGGTGAAAAAATGAATGCTTCACCAGCTATTAGTAATGGAAGAATATTTCTGAGGGGTTACAAGCACATTTATTGTATTGGTGCTGAATAATTACAGCAATACACATTCTAAATTCACACCTGAAATACTTAAAAATATTTAAACCAAAGGTTATCGCTGATATTTTTTCTAATTTGCGCCGAAATTTATTTTCATAAAAAACAGGCTATACAAGATGGTGTCACGCAGACAATTTTTAGGTGCAACTGCTACAGCAACTGCAGGAATAACAATTCTACCTTCGCATGTACTCGCGGGTTTTGGAAATAAACCGCCAAGCGATAAGTTAAATATTGCCGGAATTGGTGTTGGAGGAAAAGGTTTCACCAATCTTAAAAATATGGATACCGAAAATATTGTAGCCTTGTGTGATGTTGACTGGGAATATGCTGACAGAAACGCTTTCAAACGCTGGCCCCAGGCAAAAAAATATATGGACTACCGTGAAATGTTTGATCAGCAAAAAGATATTGATGCTGTGATGATTGCCACACCCGACCATTCACATGCATTACCGGCAGTTATTGCCATGCGCCAGGGAATGCACGCATTTGTGCAGAAACCTTTGGCTCATTCGGTGTATGAATCCCGTATATTACGTGAAACTGCTAACCGGTATAATGTTGCTACACAAATGGGAAATCAGGGAAATTCGGATGATGGAATAAGGTTGATTTGCGAATGGATATGGGCTGGTGCAATTGGCGAGGTTAGTCATGTTGATACCTGGACCAATCGTCCAATCTGGCCTCAGAATCTTTCAACTCCCGAAAAGAGCAAACGCATTCCTAAAACATTAAACTGGGATTTGTTTGTGGGTACCGCACAATGGCGTGAATATAGTCCTGTTTATCATCCGTGGATTTGGCGTGGCTGGTGGGATTTTGGAACAGGTGCCCTGGGCGATATGGGTTGCCACATCATTGATCCTGTTTTTAAAGCATTGATGCTCGAATATCCAACTTCGGTTGAAGCAAGTTCCTCCTCATTTAATAATGAATCACCACCAAACGCCGAGTTTGTCCGATATGAATTTCCACGACGTGATAACTTACCTAAAGTGGGAATGCCCCCTGTAACCATTAATTGGTATGACGGTGGATTTATGCCTCCCCGCCCCGATGAACTTCAACCTGGCGAACAAATGGGTGATGATGGAGGAGGCTGTATTTTTTATGGTTCAAAAGGGAAAATAATGTGCGGTACTTATGCGCAAAATCCTACACTTTTGCCCACAAGTGAAATGGCAAATTTTGTTCAACCTCAAAAATCAATTCGCAGAATTTCAAACGCAATGGATGGTGGTCACGAGCAGGATTGGATAAGAGCTTGTAAGGAAGATAAAAATTACAGACTTGAAGCGTCTTCAAATTTCAATTATTCAGGTCCGTTAAACGAAATGGTTGTTATGGGTGTTTTGGCTGTCCGGCTTCAGAGTTTGCAACGAAAATTATTATGGGATGGCGTAAACATGAGATTTACCAATATTTCACCCTCCGATAATATTAAGGTATTGTCCAAAGATGAGTTTGAAATTATAAATGGCGATCCCAAATTCAAAAAAGAATACAAAACAATGAATGCTTTCGAAATGGCTGAAGAGTGGATAAGACATACATACAGAACAGGTTGGGAACAGATTTAATAATTTATGAAAATATTACTCATTCAGTTGTTAATAACAACTGTTTTTTTACATAATCGGTTAATCTAAAAAATCAGAATAGAATATTTGCTATTAAGTTTTAAATATTGAATGGATATATTTACCTCTATCCTAAGTAAAAAACAAAACTAAACTTTAAATAAATTGGGAAATTTAAAACAAAAACTGTCGCTGTATGATGCCCCCCAAAAAGTGATGCAAGCCGGTATTTATCCTTATTTTAGGGCAATTGAGTCAGATCAGGACACAGTTGTTATCATGAATGGCAAAAAAGTATTAATGTTTGGCTCAAACAGCTATCTGGGTTTAACAAATCACCCACGGATAAAAGAGGCGGCAAAAAAAGCCATTGATAAATATGGGACAGGTTGTGCCGGATCAAGGTTCTTAAATGGAACGCTCGACATTCATATTGAACTTGAGAAAAAACTTGCAGGCTTTGTTGGAAAAGATGAAGCATTGTGTTACAGTACTGGCTTTCAGGTAAATCTGGGAGTGGTTTCTGTACTTGCAGGCCGAAATGATTATATTCTGCTTGATGAACTCGCCCATGCATCATTAATTGAAGGAAGCAGGCTTTCATTTTCAAAAGTTTTGAAGTTTGCACACAACGATATGGTTTCGCTGGAGAAAAAATTGATGACTTGTGAAAAGGATGCAATCAAAGTTATTGTTGTTGATGGCATTTTTTCGATGGAGGGCGATATCGTGAAACTACCTGAAATTGTTGAACTTGCCGAAAGATATAATGCAGAAATTATGATTGATGATGCTCATTCTCTTGGTGTTATTGGTTATAATGGCTCCGGCACTGCTTCTCATTTCGGATTAACTGAAAAAGTTGATCTCATAATGGGTACATTTTCTAAATCTTTTGCATCACTGGGCGGATTCATTGCAGCCGATAAAGAAGTGATAAATTATATAAAGCATAATTCAAGATCCTTAATATTTAGTGCGAGCATGACGCCAGCCTCTGTAGCTACGGTTTTGGAGGCAATTGATATTATAGAAGAGGAACCTGAAAGGATTGAAAGACTTTGGGAAATTACAAATTATGCCCTGGAAGGATTTAACGCGATGGGTTTTAACACGGGTAAATCTGAATCTCCAATTATCCCGCTTTTCATTGGCGATGATATAAAAACATTAACACTTACCAAAATTCTTTTAGAAGACGGGGTATTCATAAACCCTGTTGTTTCTCCGGCAGTTCCTAAAGAAGATTCCTTAATCAGATATTCACTAATGGCAACCCACACAAAAGACCAGGTGGATGTTTCGATTGAAAAAATATTTAAAGCCGCAAAGAAACTCGGTATTTTTGATCATGAATCGATACATTCTGCTGTATTGTAAGTTAAATAATTGACGTTGGAAACATAATCTTGATGAAAAAAGTCATTCTAATTACCGGTATTTCTTCAGGATTTGGAAAGAAAACCGCTGAATTACTTGCTGTAAATGGTCATATTGTTTATGGAACCGTTCGGAAGAAAACAGGTTCCATGCCCAACATTCATGTTTTATTCATGGATCTTTTAAATCCGCATTCTATCAATGATGCAGTGCAAACAGTAATCGGGAATGAAGGCAGAATTGATGTTTTAATCAACAATGCCGGTATGCACACAGGAGGATCCATTGAAACATCACCTCTGGAATTTGTTAAAATGCAAATGGATACAAATTTTATGGGATTGGTGCATCTTTCCCGTAATGTTTTGCCGTTTATGCGAAAACAGGGAGGCGGAACCATTATTAATTTTGGTTCGATTGGCGGATTTATGGGATTACCTTTTCAGGGATATTATTCAGCTAGTAAATTTGCAATTGAGGGTTTTAGTGAAGCTCTTCGTATGGAAGTTAAACAATTTAATATTAAAGTTGTAGTAATAAATCCGGGAGATTTCCACACAAATAACAGTGCCAACCGCCGGAATTTTATTGTCAGTTCTGATGCAGATCCATATCAATTACAGTTTGAAAAAACACTGTCCATTATCGAAAATGATGAAGCAAAAGGCTGGATTCCTGAAAAACTTGCAAAAAAATTAGTGAAAATAGTTGAATGTGGAAATCCAAGACAACGTTACATAATTGCTTCAACAGAACAAAAGTTGGCAGTTGTTTTAAAGTATATTTTACCCAATACAATTTTCAGTAAAATTCTGGAAAGCCATTATGGGATAAAATAAAACGCAATCAGAATTAATTATTTACGGGTAAATACCAAAACTTCGCCCCGATAAGTTGTGGTAAGTTGATTTTCAGAAATGGAATAAAGCGAATCAGTAATTTCATAACCCATTATCAGTGTTAAAATACCATTTTTTGTAAGGTATGTAAAATTATTAATTTTAATATCCGGCTCTCCAAATACCACATACGTATCCTTGGATATTCCTGATTTATCGGCATAAAAAGTTAGGGTAATTGTCCTTGAAAAGTCTTTAGAGTTTTCAGAATATTCCCAGGTTCCAACAATTGGATCTACTGGTTCTTCGTCTTTTCGACATGCGGTAATTACGACTAATAATAAAAACACAAACGTTATGGTTGAACTAAATTTTACCATCTTCTCTGATTTTTAGGTCAATCTTTTTTAAAACATTCTTTGCTGATCTCCTTGTTACAACCCCTAAATCAATCGCAACAAAATTAAGTGGGAAGTTCGTCTGTTTGATTATGATAAGGCGATTCCATTTTTCTTCCACCATACGGAAACCTTTGCGACATGATATTCAATATCTCATTGGCTGTACTTTCAATGGGTTTGTTTGAAACATTGACAACAGAAAAACCACCTTTATCGAAAACAAACATTGCTTTTCTTATTTCTTCTCTTACTTCACGTTCATCAATGTATGAATCAATTTGATGATTGTTCCAGCCCAGCAATCTTTTTTTACGGTGTGCAATTAATTGTGCAGCAGAAATATGCAGTCCAAAAACCCGTTGAGGATCGACTTCAAACAATTCTTTTGGAGGATTAATACCATTTACCAACGGAACATTGGCAACTTTCCAACCATACATTGCCAAATAAACACTTAGTGGGGTTTTTCCTGCCCTCGAAACTCCTGTTAACACAATTTCGGCATTTTTCAAACGTTCGGGACTCATTCCATCATCATGTGAAAGTGTAAATTCAATCGATTCTATCCGGTCAAAATATTGATGATTAATTTCACGGTACAAGCCAGGATGCATTAAAGGTTTAATATCCAATGATTCATTAAGAAAACCTGCAAGTTTCCCCATTAAGTCGACCTCGCGAACACCAAATTCAGCACATAACTCAACAGCTTTTTCCCTTAAAAAACCATTTACCAGGGTATGCACAACGATACCACCATCGGTTTTTGCTTTCATTACAACGTCAAAAAGTTCGTCTTCACTGTTCATATTTGAAACTATGATCACAGGAATTTTATTTTGAGGATATTGTATCAACACGGCCTGAACAATGTTGTTTCCCGCTATTCCGCGTCCTCCCGATACTACATAAATTGGGGATGTTGGTTTAATATTTTGATTATTCATTTAGCTGTTTTATAATTAATAACAAAAAAAATTGGCCCATGTTTTAATATCTTCAACCTTTATTGAAACAAAGGATTTATGTTTATATAGAAGTTTCATTAAGAATTTTGTCATTTTAAGGTTTTTGGTTTTCCGGCCTCTTTAATTGTTTTATTGGCTTTACAACCACCTCAACATTACACGACGGACATTTGTAAATCTCACATCCCGTGCAGGCAAAACAGTTACTGCAGATTCTGTCAACTTCGAGGTTTGAAAATTGAAAACCACAGGAACTACAGGTATAAAATTTCTCCTTTTTAGTTGGTATCATTTACAAAGTTATTTCAACAACTGCAGTAAACTTAGAAAATATGGTATAGAAAACTTTAAGATATTGATAAAATCATTAATCAGGCATGTAGTATTACTACTTTTTTACCATAATTACTTCTTTTTAGGAGGAACCGGATCGTATCCATGCGTACCCCAGGGATGGCACTTCGAAATGCGGCGTGTTGCAAGCCAAAAGCCTTTAAAAGGGCCATGAATTTTTATTGCCTGTACCGCATATTCTGAACATGTTGGCACATGCCGGCACGATGCCGGAGTGAAAGGAGAGATTGCATATTTGTAAATGTATACCGGTATGAGAAAAATCCATCCCAATGCTCTTAATATTGCTTTGACTAAAAATTGCATTTCATGTATTATCAGGGTGCAAATTTACAATTAAATAGTGTTAGTCCCTAAAATCCAACTTTTACATTGTTGCTAAAATCTATATCAGCATATCGCTGTAATGGCACTGTAGTTTGCCTTTTTCTTACGTCTTGGATTTGAATTTCCTAAAACAAACGCACAACATTATGAACATACTCCAAATATACTTTACTGACTTTAATTAAGGCTAACTCCAAATAAATTAGTGGAATACTTCCAAATAAAACAAATGGAATTGTATAATATTTCTATTTTTGTGTGCTACAACATAAACTGTAATTCAAAATACAAAATCGAAATATCAGAAGGATGAAAAAAGTAGCAATTGGGGTTGATATTGGTGGTACAAATACTGCCATTGGTGTAGTAGATGAGGCAGGAAATGTGATGGTTAAAGACAATATCCCAACTCCTTCGCACGGCGACATAAACAAATATATTGCTGATTTAGCAGAAGCAATAAACGAGCTGATCAGGTCGGTAAAATTGCTGAATGAAAATATTAACGTAATGGGGATCGGTATTGGAGCTCCAAATGGTAATTATTACAGCGGGACCATAGAATATGCAGCCAACCTTTCTTTCAGGGGGGTTGTTCATTTGATAGAATTACTCCGCAATCATTTTCCCAACATGCAGGCTCTCGTATTAACCAATGATGCCAACGCTGCCGCTATTGGCGAAATGATATATGGCGGGGCCAAAGGAATGAAAAACTTTGTTTTGTTTACGCTTGGAACAGGTGTTGGAAGTGGGATTGTGGTTAACGGAGATTTGGTTTATGGAAGCGATGGATTTGCCGGTGAAATAGGACATACAACTTTGGTTCCAGGTGGCCGTCCTTGCGGATGTTGCTCATTGGGGCATCTTGAAGCATATTGTTCAGCATCAGGAATTAAAAGAACAGCATTCGAACTTCTTGTACATTACAATGCAAGCGATAGTTTACTGGCGGACAAATCTTTCAGGGAACTAGATTCGAAAATGATTTTTGAAGCAGCTGAAAAAGGTGATAAAGTTGCATTGGAAGTATTTGAAAAAACAGGTGCCTGGTTAGGGCTGGAATTGGCTAATACGGTGCATTATTTAAGTCCGGAAGCTATTTTCCTTTTTGGTGGTCCAACAGCAGCCGGCGATTATCTTTTTAAGCCAACAAAAGAAAATATGGAAAAATACTTACTCCCTTTTTTCAAAAATAAAATAAAAATTCTGCCTTCGAAATTAAAACCCGGCGATGCTGCAATTGTTGGCGCAAGTGCATTGGTTTGGAAAGAAATTGAAAAGTAAATATAACTTGTGTAACATTATTAATGAGCGGATTCAGTAAATGGTCCGCTTTTTTTTTGGCATTTTCTGACATTTTTTTGAAATTCCAAATAATTTAACCATCCAGCTTTCAGATAGTTTGAGTAAAATTCCAATTATGTGTTGAATATTTATGCATTGTTGAATATTTAAACACTTACCGTACTTACCTGACTGCTTTGCACTTAGATGATTTTGGCCATTTGTGTGTTTAATTATTCAACACCATCAAATGTTTCAAAACTGTACACTCCACCCTGTATCTCACTGATTTTCTGTGTTATATATACAATAAAATTGTTTGGCACTCTATTTGGCTATATTAAAATGCAAAATCTATTCTGTTAATTATCAGAAAGATAGGTTAACAAGAGAAATTAACATTTAATAATCAATATCATGAAAATCAAGTTTTACTCAATCTGTTTAACGCTGCTGTCGTTTTTGTTTTTCAGCAATATGTTGGTTGGAAGCGAAAGAAATGATGGCTTAAAAGGGGAGCAATCGGCCCCGGCTGAACTTCAAACATTGCAAATTGTGACTTCTCCTGATTTGTTTGAACTTGCATCCGGATGGTTGACCGGATATGCAAATTTGTTTCCGAATCAAAGAATTAATTTAACCACTCAATCGGAAACAACTACTTTAAAAGATGGTAATTTATACTTGTTTTCCAGCAACAATCCAGGACAGCCAAAGGAAAATTCGGCATGGAAAATGGTTGTAGGGCACGATTTGATTGTCCCGGTTATAAACACAAATAATCCAAATTTTAATGAAATAAACAAACGAGGTTTTACTTCCGAAGAATTTGCCCGAATTCTTACCGGAGAATTAAATTGGCCGGCTTTTATTGATCATGCTTCAAAAACAATTAGCCAATGCTATATTACAGATAATCATAATACTATAAGTAAAGTAGCCGAATTTACAAAGATTGAACAAGAAGCAATTTGGGTATCAAAAGTGAGTTCAACAACTGAATTGATTTCCATTATTCAGCAAAACACAAATGCTATTGGTTTTTGCGGACTTACAGAAGTTTTAAACCAGAGAAAAGATGGTTTTGCCGAACAAATCAGCATCATTCCTATTGATAAAAACGGTAATGGGCGGATTGACAGTTTCGAAAATATTTACGAGAATCCCGGAACACTTACAAAAGGTGCCTGGATAGGAAAATATCCACGTGAACTTTTAGGCGATATTTATGCTGTTTCTGCTGTAAAACCAACAAATCAAACCGCTCTGGATTTTATGACTTTTTTAACTGTTGAAGGCCAGGACAATGTCAAAAAATCAGGCTACAGCGTACTTTCAAGTGTCGAAAAAACAGCAAATATGTATGCCCTGGCAAATGTTGGTGAATCATCTGCTCCCACAAAAAAAGCACCTCCATCAACAATATTTTGGATATTGATTTTCAGTGCATTTGGAGTTGTTGGTTTATTTATTGTCTTTTTCGGTTTTGAAAGCAGCAATAAGGAACTTATTGAAAGCGAAGATTTTGAGATGGCTCCTGCTTTGAATGAGAATTCAATTCAGGCACCACGAGGATTATTTTATGATAAAACCCATACATGGGCATTTATGGAGCAAGATGGCCTGGTAAAAATAGGTGTCGATGATTTTTTAAAACATGTAGTTGGTGAAATTACCCAACTTAAAATGAAAGTTGACGGAGAAAAAATCAGGAAAGGGGAAAAAATATTGACGATTATCCGTGAGGGAAAACAACTCAATCTTTATTCACCGGTTACAGGCTTTATCAGAAAACGAAATGAGTTCCTGTCGTCAACTCCTTCAAAAATTAATGACTCCGCTTTTACCGAAAACTGGGTGTACCAGATTGAACCGGCAAACTGGGCAAGGGATGTGAATTTTATGTTCATGATTGAAAAATACCGGGAATGGTTGAAGGATGAATTTGTAAGGTTGAAGGACTTTATGGCAAACTCTGCAAACTCAAACCAGCTTGTATATCAGCACGTTGTTTTACAGGATGGTGGAGAACTCAAAGATAATATGCTGTCAGATCTTGGACCTGAAATTTGGGAAGATTTCCAGACCCAGTTTATTGACACCTCGAAATAAAAAAACGAAATAAATCATAGTAATAAACAATTTAAAAATTAAAGTTGTGAGCATCAATCGACGTGATTTTTTTAAGACAATTGGGATTACCGGCATGACCATTATTGGCGTTAATGCCAGTGGATCACCTGAACCGGGAGCAAACGAACCCGAATTCCACGGAATACTGTACGATTCAAATATTTGTGTGGGTTGCCTGTCCTGTGAATCAGCATGCGCTGAAGCACATGGTTTGCCGGTGCCAACAGATGAACTTGTTGCCGGAAAACTGCGAAAAACAAGTGAAACTCAGCGGTGTGCCATCAACGCCATAAGCACCGAAAATGGCGAAATTTATGTGCGAAATCAATGTATGCACTGCAACGAACCGGCGTGTGCCGCGGCCTGTCTCACACAAGCCATGTATAAAACTAAAGAAGGGCCTGTAATCTGGCGCGCCGACAAATGTATGGGTTGCCGTTACTGCATGGTTTCGTGCCCGTTTGATGTGCCGAAATTTGAATACCATAGCGCCAATCCAAAAATTCAAAAGTGCGACATGTGTTATGACAGGATTGTCAAAGGTGAGAAACCGGTTTGTGTTGAAGCCTGTGGTGGCGCATTGTATTACGGGACCCGCCGCGAACTGATTGCCGAAGCAAGGAAAAGGATTGTCGAAAACCCCGGACTTTATGTTGATAAAATTTACGGGGAAACCGTAGCCGGCGGAACCGGTTATCTATACCTCTCTCCTGTTCCACACGAACAACTTGGGTTCGATACAAGGATACAAAATTCGTCATACCCGGCTTTAACAAAGGGATTCCTGTATGCAGTTCCATCTGTTTTTGTACTTGTACCTACTTTGCTGCTCGGCATACACAATGCAACCAAATCAAAACAAACCAAAGAAGAAGATCATGAATAGTCAGTCAATTTCAATTTCGAATGAAAAACAAGACCAGTCAACCTGGCAATTTCTAAAGGGCGAATTAAAACCACGCGGAAAATGGTTCACCTGGTTTAATGTCATTTCAATTCCTACAATTATTGCCGGAATTATTATCATTGTCATCCGTTTCGTCAACGGGATTGGCGCAGTGACAAACCTTACGCAGGAAGTTCCCTGGGGACTTTGGATTGGTTTTGATGTTGTAACAGGGGTTGCATTTGCCGGTGGAGCCTACATCTTAACATTCATGGTTTATATATTGAATCTCGAAAAATACAAACCGATTGTCAGGGTAACAGTATTGAACGGGTTTTTAGCATACCTTTTTTACGCGGGTGCGCTTTTGCTCGACCTTGGCCGACCGTGGAATGTTATCAATCCAATTATCGGTAACAGTTTTGGAACGAGTTCGGTTTTGTTTCTTGTGGCGTGGCATTTCCTGCTTTATATGCTGGCTGAATTGCTTGAATTTTCACCGGCGATTGCCGAATGGCTGGGCGCCCGAAAAGCAAGAAAAATCCTTTCCGGGATGACTTTGGCCGCTGTTATTTTCGGGATTACTTTATCAACATTACACCAGTCGGGTTTGGGTGCGCTATATTTAATGGCAAAAGTGAAAATCCACCCACTTTGGTATTCTGGTTTCATTCCTGTACTATTCCTGGTTTCAAGTGTATTTGCCGGACTTTCAATGGTAATTTTTGAGGGCTCGATCAGTCATAAAGTTTTCTCCGACCAAATCAGCAAAAAAAATCACCACGCTCATAATGGAATCCTTCACGGTTTATCGGGTATTTGTGCGTTTGCCATGTTTGCTTACCTCTTTTTACAAATCCTGAATTTCATCCACAATAAAAACTGGGTTTATATAAACTCTCCAATGGGCTATTGGTTTTTGCTCGAAATGATCGGTTTTGTACTTCTACCAATGCTCCTGTATTTTTACAGCTACCGGAAAAACAACATTTTAACCATACGAATTGCTGCTGTCATTACAATGTTGGGCATAATTTTGAACCGCCTGAACGTAACAGTAATTGGTTTTCGCTGGGATGCCGCAGTACATTATGTTCCTTCATGGATGGAATTCGTTGTAACACTTACAATCATTTTTATTGAAATCTGGATTTTCAGATGGATCATTAACAGGATGCCTGTTTTACGGGAGTCGCCCGATTGGGCAAAAGATGATAAACATTAATCTTTTAAAATTTTAATATTATGGAAGGATTTACTTACACCAACATTTTTGATACGAAGGGGATTGAATACCTTGTTATCATTGCATTTTTTGCAATTCTTATACCTTTCTGGCTGATACTGAACAGAAAAACCAGAGTAACACAGCTGGTATCAAAAACACCCGGATTAATAACAATCAGTTCAATCCGAATACCTCAAGGTATATTTTTTAGTAAATATCACACCTGGGCCCATCTTGAAGCAAACGGCGATGCAAAAGTTGGCATCGATGATTTGCTGATGCATATTACAGGGAATTTTAGAATTGATTATATTAAAAAGCCAGGAGAGATAATTAAAAAAGGTGATTTATTGTCAAGAATCATCCACAATGGAAAAAATCTAAATGTTCTTTCGCCGGTTTCAGGAGAAATAAAGGCTACCAACACAATGATAGCTGACAATCCGGAACAAATACAAGATGATGCTCTCCGGCAGCTTTGGATTTATAACATAAAACCAACCAACTGGAAAGCTGAAACCAAAAACTACTTTCTGGCTGATGAAGCAACAATATGGATGCTCAAGGAATTGACAAGGATAAAAGATTTTCTGACAGCAGCAGTTTCAAAATATATTCCTGAGTCGGCGGGAATTGTGCTGCAGGATGGTGGAGAACTAATAGATCAACCGCTTGCAGAATTTCCACAAGAAGTTTGGAATGATTTTCAGAAGGAGTTTTTGAGCTAAGAAATTGAGTAGCAAGTATCAAGACTACGAGTATCAGGATACAAGAATCTGTTTACCCGTCAAGCGTTTCAAAACCGCTTGACGGGTAATATCGAATATCCAGAATCCAGAATCTACTCCCCGGAATAAAAGACTGTTGTAAATCATACCTAAACAATGGTGTTACTAATCAATTTAAGCTAATTTTATGCTCAAAATCAACTTAAGCTTTTTCTCATGTTTTGGTCAAAAAAAAGTGATAATAAATATCGGATTGTATCGCCAATTAAAAGTCGCTATGTAAAATTTCAATCTTCAATTTATGGCCGAGTAGTTGTTATTTTCACGCTTTCTTCTGTTTTTCTTTTTGTTTCTTTTGGTGTTGTATTTCGCTCTGTAAATGAAAATTACATAAAATCTGTTATCAGCGAAAACGGCAACAACATTGGGTTTCTTGTAGAAAGTGCACTATACAAAGCAATGCTTGAAAATGATCAGTCGAGTCTTCAGGAAATCTTGGATCAGATAAACTCAATGTCGGGGATTGACAACGTCAGTATGTACGACAGCAACAATAATCTTGCATATACTTCAATTTTAAACGAATCAACCAATCACAGTGATCCGGATTGCATCAGTTGCCATGCGGATTTAAACCAAATGTTTTCGCCCAACGAAAAATCATACCGGATTGTTGATGCAAACAGTGAATGTGTGATGAACCCAAAAAACGGAAACGTCAGAAATTTACTTATTAAGTCGCCCATTTTAAACAATCCATCCTGTTCTACAACTGATTGCCATGCCCACAGTCCCAACGAAAAAGTGCTTGGTTCGCTAATAATCAAAATGCCGTTGCAGGGACTTGATAACGCACTCAAAGAATCGACAACCGATTACTTTTTGCTGGCGTCAATACTCACTTTTTTTCTTATCCTGTTTTTGATATTTTTCACCAATAAAAAAATAAAATCGCCACTCAATGAAATCATTAAAGCCAGCGAAGCAGTTGCACGGGGCGACAAAAGCAAACGTTTGCCCGTAAAAATCAATCAACTTTCGGACATGCGGTTGGTTTCGATAGCTTTTAATGAAATGCTCGACAACCTGCAAACCGCCACTTTGGAACTCGAAAACTGGTCGCAGCAATTGGAGTATAAAGTGCAAAAGAAATCGGAAGAGCTGGGACAGGTTCAAAACGAATTGATCAATATTGAACGCATTGCATCGCTGGGCAAGTTATCTTTGTCGGTAGCCCACGAAATCAACAATCCACTTTCGGGTATTTTGGTTTATGCAAAACTCATCCATAAACAATTGAGCAATCAGAATTTGAATCAGGATAAAATAAATAATATGTTGAAAAATCTTAAGCTGATTGAAAGCGAAACCAAACGTTGCGGAGATATTGTAAAAGGCCTGCTTGATTTTTCGAGAAAGGGGCAGGATGGCTTTGAGCAAAAACATGTTGACGAAATATTGAAAGATACCTTCGATTTGCTGGAACATACGATGAAAATAAAAGACATTCACTTCATTTCCAATTTGTCGGCAAAAAAAGATCTTATCTTCTGCAGCCCCAATCAGATTAAACAAACCTGCCTGGCAATTCTGGTAAACGCCACGGAAGCGGTTGGAGAAAATGGAGAAATCACTGTAAGTACCTTGAATCCGGATGAAAACCAAATCAGGATAGAAATTTCTGACAACGGAGTGGGGATTGCCGAAGAAGATATTCCTCATATTTTTGAACCATTTTTTTCGACAAAAGCAAAAACCAATGGTATTGGTCTGGGTTTGTCAATAGTTCACGGGATAATACAGAGCCACAACGGAAAAGTGGAAGTAAAGTCGAAACGTGGAATCGGGACCACCATTTCTATAATTTTACCATTAATACAGAAATAAAATTTAACGACCATGCCTAAAAAAATTTCAATACTAATTGTTGACGATGAAAGCTCTGTTCGCGATTCGCTGTACAACTGGTTTATGGAGGACGGATACCACGTTGCAGTTGCCGAAGATGCAAAAATAGCGCTGACAATCCTTGAATCTGAAAACTTTGATATTGTTCTTTCGGATATTAAAATGCCCGGAATGGACGGTCTGCAAATGCTTTCACGAATAAAGGCGATAAAAAAAGATACAATTGTGATAATGATGACTGCATTTGCAACAGTTGATACTGCTGTGCAGGCTTTAAAAGATGGAGCATTCGATTATGTGACAAAACCTTTCGATCCCGATGATTTGTCGCACCT
The DNA here is from genome assembly GCA_963800345.1 of uncultured Prolixibacteraceae bacterium. GTDB lineage: Bacteria > Bacteroidota > Bacteroidia > Bacteroidales > Prolixibacteraceae > Draconibacterium. Next base: position 79,110 of record CAWDAW010000016.1, read on the forward strand.
CATCAGAAACGCCACAAAACAAATTTCGTTGATGGAAGAAAACGAAATTCTGAAGGAGAAAGTGGTTTCGCTCGAAAATGTGGAAGATATAATTGGAGAAAGTGCCGCTATTCAAAAAGTATTGCGCGAAATTGAAAGTGTGGCACAATCAAATGCTTCGGTAATAATTACAGGTGAAAGCGGAACGGGCAAAGAGCTTGTTGCACGCGCAATTCATGCCAATTCGCCACGCAAATTTTTTCCTCTGGTGAGCGTCCATTGCGGTGCTTTGTCTGAAAGTTTGCTCGAAAGTGAATTGTTTGGCCACGAAAAAGGCGCTTTCACAGGGGCAATTTACAACCGCAAAGGCAGGTTTGAAATGGCCGACAATGGCACGATTTTCCTTGACGAAATCGCTACAATTTCTTCGAAAATGCAAATTGAGTTGTTGCGTGTACTTGAATCAAAAAGTTTTGTAAGAGTTGGTGGAAATAAGGAGATAAAATCCGACTTCAGGGTGATTTGCGCAACCAACCGCGACCTGAAAACAATGGTTGAAAATGGCGCTTTTCGCGAAGATTTGTATTATCGGCTGAATGTAGTAAATATCAATGTTCCGCCATTGCGTGAGCGGACAGACGATATTCCTTTACTGGCCGAATATTTCATAAAAAAATATTGCACTACCATGAATCGTCCTGAAATGATAATTGAACCTGCTGCTTTGAAACGTCTCGAACAGTTCCCGTTCCCGGGAAATATACGCGAATTGGAAAACATGATTGAGCGGGCAATTGTGGTAGGAAACGGGAAAAAAATCACGCTTAAAGATTTGCCAATCGGAAAAACTGATTCAACTCCCGCATTTGAAAGTTTGGGTGATATTGAAAAAATACACATTTTGCAAATTCTTAACAAATACGACTGGAATATTTCGGCAACCGCAAAAGCCTTAAAAGTTGACCGGGTTACCTTATACAACAAAATCAAAAAATACAATTTGAAGCAAACAAATCAGGGCGGGTAAATGAAACCGGAAAAAATCAAAATTATTTCTTTTGGTTATTTTGAGAAAAAATATCTCGGAGAAATTCAGCCTGATATTGAACATGAATTTTCGATTCCTGTCATACTTCGTGAAGGTCATTTGGATTTAAGTGATTTCTACGACCCGGCCAGAAAACAATATGATGCAAATAAATTACTAAAGGAAATAGAAACAAAATTTGCTCCCGAACGAAAAAAAACAATCGGAATATTTAATGTCGATCTTTTTATTCCCATTTTAACTTTTATTTACGGACAGGCGTTTTTAAACGGGCGCTGCGGAATTGCATCGGCATATCGGCTGACAAACGAACGTTACGGATTAAAACCTAATGAAAAAGTTTTTACAGATCGATTGCGCAAAGAAATAATTCACGAGTTGGGACACACATTTGGTTTGTATCATTGTATCAACCCAACCTGTGTAATGCGGTCGAGCACCTACGTTGAAGATATTGATCAGAAGGACTGGCGGTTTTGTGCGAAGTGCAGGAAGGAACTGGAGAAAACAAAGGATGAAAGCTAAAATATTTCTATTTTTTTTGATAAATCCATATTTTCTTTCTTTTGCCATCATATGAATTTTACCTCCTTAAGGATTATGTCTTTTAGCTGTTCCTTTAAAGCTTTTACTGAAACCAAATCAACTTTTATGTTTAACTCTTTTTCAAGTAGTTCCTGCAGTTCAAAAAATGCCCACCCCAATGGTTTATTAAATGATACTATTATATCAAGATCAGAATTTTCAGTCTGTTCATTGCGAACAAACGACCCAAAATATCCAATTTTGTCAACATAAAATTTTGCAGACAGAGATGGCTTAAGTGCTTTAAGTTTATCTTCTATTTCAATTTGTGATTTCATCAAAACAAAAATATACTTTTAAAAGGTACCTAACAAATTGAAGTATTGCATTATTATTGTCCTATTGCTGTTTGTTATATTAGCTGCTGCAGGCATTTGTATCATTGCATATAATTGGTTTGTGTAATGCGGTCGAACACCTACGTCGAAGATATCGATCAGAAAGACTGGCGGTTTTGTGCGAAGTGCAGGAAGGAACTGGGGTTGGAATGATTTGCTGTTAACGTTGGCGGTATGAAATCGTTGTGGATTGCAGGCGATTTCCTGTCAAGCCGAAAAACAGTTTAAGCGGAAAGATGCCTACCGAAAACCACCACTTCCGCACGTGACGGGTAGCTGAAGTTATGGTTTGTTATTTATTGTCCTATAGTTATTTACAAGAATCAAAAGTCCAAATAGAAATAATGCAAGACCAATTCTTAAATGTTGTCCAGCGAAACTTGAACTAATGTTTTGAATTATTGAGACAGCCTCAAAAACTAAAGCCAAAAGTGTCAATACCAGAAATACTATTAAACTTGTGGTCTTTTGTCGTAATGCTTTAAAATCACTAAGCATCAAAAGTCCAAAAATGCCTAAAAATAAATAACCAAAAGATGTACTTGTCAAAGCCAAATCGCTTGAACTAATAGCCGCAAAATCAAAAATTGATGGAAATGGCGTTATCCAAAAGCCTTGAAATTCGAATCCGTTCGAAACATTAAATCGAACTCTAATGATACTTGAGAAAATGAGTCCAAGTATTAAAAATCCAAGAGAAAGTTTTTGTTTGGAATTCATGTCAATTAGTTTTGTTGTTTATTTTATTGTCATTTAACTCTCCTAGAAATAAGTAATTTGTCATTTTTTGTAACTCTGTCCGAGCCGCACTTATAATAAACCATAACGGTTAGTATAAATTTTCGTTGCGGATTGCGGAGTGATTTCCTGTCGTGCCGCAGTGTTGTTGTTGCGGGCTAAACAGTTTGTTATCAGCACGAAAACCGCAATGAAATTTATACATTGTTGTGCACTGGCTTTTATTCATATATCATTTTAAATTTATCAATATCACCGATTTGAGTGTCAATCAGAGTGCCATCTGTTTCATATTTTTTTACTTCCCAAAGTCCCTCTTTAGTCTTTGACATTGCTATCATTAAAGTTTTATCATCTCTAAATACTTCAAAATCTCTAACTGGAAATCCACTCAAATAGTAAATAGTCTTTTTAATATTTCCAGACTTGTAAAAGTAATTCCATAAACCGTCTTTTTTATCACTCTTGTAATCTCCGACACTTGTCATGAAATATAAGTCTGGAGGTACTTTATCTCTAATCTCTTGATATTTACTGTCATAATATAAAACACTGTCGATTGTGTCTACTTTTTCACTAATCAATGTTTTAATGCCGAAATATTCCTCTTTCTCAAGTGCTCTATATTCAATGATTGATTCGTCATAAAAGTGAACATTTTCTCCACTTCCTAAATTCAATTCAATTATCGAGTTGTCTATGGTGAAATTTATCCATTTACCTGTCTTTTTACCAGAAGAATCAATTGTATTATAAGTCTCACCATTTAGGATTAAATGATTTTTCTTCAGATAGATTGTGTCGTTTTGAGCTATGACTCCCATACTCAATGTTAACGTAATCAATATTGTCAGAAATTTTATCATTTAGTCTAGTCCTTTAAACTGGTTGTCAGTTTTTTAAGCTTGTGCACAACTAGTTAATCCCCCGAACTTATTATACTTTTTCCCATTTTTTCACCTGATTTCTTTACATTGCAACGCGTGGTAAAAGCGCAATCCAATGCCTTGTCCGGGAAATGTGCAACTTTTTATTTTTCTTTTTTTGGCTGGCAGTTCATGTCAGGTTAATTTTTACCGAAGATAGAAAAAAGCTGAATAGCTGAGGTTTGCGGAGGTAATAAATTTTGTTTTATCTGGTTATTATCTCCTCAAAATCGTTGCGAACTTCAGCGTTGAGTCTTTTTACTTCAAACCTGAACCTCTGAGGTCGGAGTCTGGCTCCAGGAACATCAACGATATTTGTTAGCTTTTGTATAAACTCGCTGTGCAAATGCAGTACAACAGGCGGTTTATAATAAGTTTATGCAACTATTAAATTTAAAACATTATCGGCTGATAAACAATGGTTTAAAGTTTGGATTAAATCAGTCCCTTTTCTTCAAGCCATTTTCCTACCCGATCATGCTCAGCCTGGTATTTGGCTTCAACATCCTTAAGTATTTTCTGATACTTTGGCTCCTGGCGGATATTATCAAAATAAGGTACAATTTTGAATGAGGTTACCCACCATACAGGAAAGGCTGGTTTTTTATTTACTTCATCCAAATAATAATATGCTTTTTCCTTGTTGCCTAAAAGAGAGTATATCTCGGCCAAATCAAACTGAGCCCTTTTTGTAATGGCATTATACCTGCCCAATTTTATAGTTTCCAGATGAGTCTGAATAAGCTGATTCATAATAACCTCTGCTTCATTGGTTCTTCCTTTATGCCAAAGACAATAAGCAAATTCCTTTGGAACGAACAGATCCATTTCACCAGCCTTTTTCAAACTCTCCATCATCTTTAAATTGATTTCGTATGCTTCTTCGATTCGACCTGTCATTAAGCAATAAGGGGCTAAACGATTGTCCCAGGATAAGTCTTTATAATAATCGTTATTTGTTTTTGCAATTTGATATGCGTTTTCAATATTTCCATCACTATATTCCATTGTTGCCATCCAAAATAAATGTGTTGCTGAATCTCCATCCAATTCCAGGGCTTGCTGAAGATATTTTCTTCCCAAATCAGTATATCCACAATTTCCAAGTATAGTACCAAAGCTTCTTAAATAACCCGGTGATGCATGATTGCGAAGCATTGCTTCATAATAGTTGCTAATTTCACCAACATTATCCTGAAAATACCTTGAAATATCACTTCGAAGTGTATATGCCTTGTAATTATTTGGGTTTAATTGAAGTGCTTTGTCAATTTCTTCTAAAGCTTCTTCGGTTCTTGAAGTCTGAGAATGTACTTTAGCCCTGTAAAACCAGGCATCAGCGCACTGTGGGTCATAAATAAGCGCCTTATTTGCATAAATTAAAGCAGAATCCATGAAATTTTCAGACAGAAAAGTTTTCCAGTAATACTTCGAATAGCAAACCGCCGCCAAACCTGTATATGCCAATGCATAAGTTGAATCCAACTCCAATGCCTTTTGAAAATGTTGTTGCGCTTTTTTTAAATAAATTGAGTCTTTTTGAATTCCAAGTTCATATTTCTCCAATACTTCTACTCCTCTTTGGTAGAAATCATAAGCAGTTAAATTAGTCGTTGGCGCTTTTCGGATGAGTTGATGCTCCTGCGGTGTAATTATTGCCTTTAACTCGCTGGCAACTGTCTCGGCCACTTCGCTTTGAACAGTAAAAATATCTTTCCATTGTCTGTCGTATATATTCGACCACACATGATTTTCATCCCTGGTTTTTATTAACTGTAAAATTAGCCTGACCTCATTATTATCCTTTTGAAAGCTGCCTTCAAGAACATAGGCAACATTTTGCTCCTGCCCGATAACTTTGGAGGTTTTGTCGCTTTCGCGGTACTGTTCTACTGACGTTCGCGAAACAACACGCAAATCCTTAATTTTCGATAATTTGGTTAGTACTGCATCCATTAAACCGTCGGCAAGGTATTGTTTATCAGGATCATCGCTCAGATATTTAAACGGAAGGACAGCAATTGATTTATCTTCTATTGTCTGTTTTGATAAGTTTAAATTGCCGGCAATGAAAACCGAAACCGGTATCAGAACAAATAGTAAAACGACCAGTCCAATCAGTATATTTGTTCGTTTTATTTTTTTTGAGATATCTTTGTTCTTCCGGCACGTTTACCAGTTCGATTAATGGTTCCCGGTTTCTAAGTTCACCAGGTGTAACACCAAAATATTCTCGAAAACATTTGCTGAAATAGGTGGGGCTGCCAAAACCAACACGATACGAAACTTCCGAAACCGTGATGTCTTCGTTCTCCAGCAACTCTTTTCCCTTTACAAGTCTTAGCTCCCTAATGAACTGACTTCCTGATTTATTTGTGGACGATTTAATTTTCCGGTACAGGCTCATCCGGTTCATCCCCATTTTACTGGAAAGTTCTTCAATACCAAATTTTTCGTTTGAAAGATTTGCTTCTATAATTTCGTTGATATGCTGTAAGAAATCCTTTTGCATTGAGATTCAGTTTACATTGTATTTAGCTAAGCACCTGCCCCATAAACTTACTACATTATTAACTCACTTACAATAGGTTGGATGTCGTCAAAATAAAACCAACTGTACTTCGGTAAAGGCATTCAGAATCAACCTGTTTCTGTTTCCAATTATCGCACTTTTAGCATAACAAAAATTGCTCGTCAATTTATCTGTGTTACATAAGTATCGGTTTTGTAACAGAAACACATGCTTCTGTTACAGGGGTTAAAGGTTTTGAACCCATTGTGCTATGTGTAATAATCTGTTTTAAAGTAATTTAGTTTCATGATAAAAGATATAATCATCTCTAATTCTTAAACAATTTTAAATTATTAATTATGAAAAAAATTTACTTTCTCGTATTCTTAGGGTTAACTTTTTTTGTTAGTCCTGTAAAATCTCAAACAGATCTGGTTGCTAAATTTTCTGCTGGCACATTAACAGTTGATTCATTGTCTATAAATTATCGGATTTTTATTCCTGAAAACTATGACAGTTCAAAAAAATATCCATTAATCTTTGCCTTGCATGGAATAGGGGAAAGAGGAAGTGACAATCTTATTCAGATTCAAGTAAATGGACTTGCTACTTCTTGGGTTGATTCGGTTAGTCAAAAGAATAACCCCTGTTTTGTGCTTGTTCCGCAATGTCCAGATAATTATGTATGGTGGGATCCACAAGTTTACATACCTACTAATGCATTACTCGATTCGACGGTAAATAAATATTCAATTGATATTAATAGATTGTACATTACTGGCTTGTCTTTGGGTGGCATTGCAACCTGGGTTTATTTGGAATACTTTCCCGATAAATTTGCCGCAGCGATACCCATGAGTGCCATTGGGTTTGCTGATAAAGTCAATATATTCAAGGATGTTCCTGTTTGGAATTTTCATGGTCAGAAAGATGGAACTACTACCGTTGCTGAATCCAGAGTGATAATGGAGAATTATGAAAAACTAGGTTCAAAAGTAATTTATACCAATTCAAATTACCGGAAAGAAATTAATTTGACCGATGACCAAATTAAAAATCATATTTTAGCCCATTCAAACCCTTTTTATTCTGAGTATCCTGAAGAAGGGCATAGTCCTTCGTTTTGGACGAAAGCATATAATACTCCATTATTGCAGGATTGGCTTTTTAGTAAGTATAAATTAAAAGCCGGGGCAATTAGATTAACTAACTTAAATAACTCAAAGGTTTATCCTACGTTAAACGAATCCTTTACAATTAAATGGAATTCCAGCAACCCAAAAGATAGTGTTGAAATATGGTTTAGCAACAACAATGGCGACTCATGGGAATTGATTCAATCTCAAATAAATACCCGCAGCTACGACTGGGATGTAAGCAAAGTACAGGATTGTTCATTAGGCAAGATTAGAATGCTGCTAAAGAACAACTTAGGATTTGTTTATGGTATTTATGAGTCAAGCTTATTTGCCATTGATAACAGTACTTCAAACGGCAAGCCATTAGTTGGCATTATTTATCCCGATTTCATTAAAGATGAGGTTTTAAGATTAGACAGCTTAAACCTTCCGATATTAATTGCTGACCCTGAAAAAGACCCGGTAACAGTAAATCTGCTTGTTAGTTATGATAAGGGGACAACATACGAAAGTTTGTACAGTTTCACAGAATCCGCTTATATTGATACTGTTTATAAAATGGTACATTTTAAAGGATCAAAAAAAGTACAGGAAGTGGTTTTAAAGGCTGAGATAAGCGACAATATATCCAGTGCAGCCTACACAACAATGCCTTTTTACATCTCTAATCCAAAAACCGGATCAGCGTATAATATCGAAAATTCTGATATTCAAATATATCCAAACCCGTTTGATGATGAACTTACGATTCAAACAAGCGGAAACAGGGAGTATTCGGTTGAATTATTAACAATAACCGGTAATACAATTTATCAATCAAAAACAGAGGATAATTTTCACCGTATAAATCTAAGGGATTTAAATAGTGGTATCTATTTCGTGCGGATGAAATCGGACAACATTATATCAGTTAGAAAAGTAATTAAGCAGTAAGTAGAGAAAATGAGAAAATACCTTTTTTGACTTTTTACATTATCGGGATTAAACTGAAATGCAAAATACAGGAATACGAATAGTGAGTTGATGCTTTCTTTAAAAAATCCAATCTCACCGGGATTATTTATTCGTCGCTGGAAGCGAATTGAATAACTAATTTGTATGAACTACCCCGTCTGCTTGCAGCGGGGGTAGTTCTTTAATAACCATTTCCCACAAATTAGTATTTATCATATTGGTCATTAAACTGGTAAGAGATAGTAACTTTGAAATTGCAAGAAAAAAAAAGTGAATATAGTTCATCTATTCAACCAAAAAATTACCTGTAAAAGAGTCGTAAGTTTTCAATAATGCGAAAATAATTTTAACCAATGTTGTATTTCAATCTTATATTCTACAAAATGTAATTCGTATAAAAATTTATCTTATTCACCATAGTTGTTTGTAAAATCATATTCATTTCATGATTTTGAAACGAATAAAGCAATCTTTAAACAGAAACCTGTTTTTAACCGACATTAATTATCTTTACTGCTATTAAATAAAATAAACGCAGATGAATATCAAAAAACTGTTTCCTTTTCTGATTGCCCTGTTTTATTTCATGAGTTTTAGTATGCAATCAAAAGCTAATAACCAAATAACGTCTCAGCAACAATCAAAAAATGTAACATTTTACCTCACCACACCCGATAAATCGGTACTGTTTGCCAAACAGGAAAATGTTGTTAAAACCGGAACAGATAAAAACCTGCCTACCATTGAAATAAATGCCGGTAAAACCTTCCAGGAAATGGATGGTTTTGGATTTACACTTACCGGTGGAAGTGCTTTTCATATCAATAACATGTCGAAGGAAAAAAGGCATGCACTTTTAACCGAACTTTTTGCTTTCGACAAAGAAAACATCGGGATCAGCTACCTGAGAATAAGCCTGGGCGCTTCGGATTTGGACGCAGAAGTGTTTTCGTACAATGATTTGCCGGATGGCGAAACCGACGTAAACATGAAAAAATTCTCGCTTTCTCCTGATAAAAAATTCCTTATCCCGGTTTTGAAAGAAATTCTTGCAATCAATCCCGAAATAAAAATACTTGCTTCGCCGTGGTCGCCGCCAGCGTGGATGAAAACCAACAAAGCAACAAAAGGAGGAAGTTTAAAACCTGAATTTTACGATGCCTATGCACTCTATTTTGTAAAATATGTACAGGAAATGCACAAAGAAGGTATCACAATTGATGCGATTACAGTTCAAAATGAACCCCTGCATCCGGGAAACAATCCAAGTTTGCTGATGCCTGCTGCGGAACAGGCTGATTTCATAAAACAAAGTTTGGGTCCTGCGTTTATAAAAGCCGGTATCAAAACCAAAATCATTATATACGACCACAACGCCGACAAACCTGAATATCCGATTACAGTTTTGAACGATCCGGAAGCAAAGAAATATGTTGACGGTTCGGCATTTCACTTATATGGCGGGGTAATCGAGAATGTGAGTAAAGTACATGAAGCACATCCCGATAAAAACCTCTATTTTACTGAACAATGGATTGGTGCGCCCGGTGATTTTGGAGGTGATTTGAAATGGCACACAAAACAACTGATTATTGGGGCTTCGCGAAACTGGTGCAAAACAGTTTTGGAATGGAACCTCGCCGCCGACCCCGAACAAAAACCCCACACTCCCGGCGGCTGCAACCGTTGTTTAGGGGCGGTTACTATTGATGGCGATGCAGTTACCCGCAATCCGGCATATTATATTGTTGCACATGCGTCAAAATTTGTACGCCCCGGATCGATTCGGATTGGTTCAAATATTCCATCAGGTTTGCCAAATGTGGCGTTTAAAACTCCCGATGGAAAAGTTGTCGTCATCATCTTAAATGATTCAAAAACAGATCAAAAATTCAACATTAAACTGGGGAATGAAGTGTTTTCTGCTTCGTTGGAAAAGGGATCGGTTGGAACTTTTGTTTTTTAATTTTTGCTGAAATCAGTTTACAACTTCCAGCTTTACATCAGCTACTTTTTTCATGTCTTGCTCGTAATATATCGATCCTGCAAAAAACAACAGAGCCGAAAGTACCAGCGAGATGGGAAGGAATGTAAAAGCAGTTTGAATATTTGTTTTATCGGAAATGGCACCCATTACAATTGGCCCGGGAGTTGAACCCAAGAGATTTTGAATAACAACTGCAATGGCATATGACATAGCCCGTAAACCGGGATGAACAACATCCTGCGTAACTGCAGCTGCCGCTGCAATAAAAGCAGTTACGGACACACCTACCGACAACAATATAAGATATTGCATATGTCCATCAGTAATATTGAATGCAAAAAACATGAGTACCGCAGAAATAAGCGAGGTTATAGCCGGAACCAGCAAACGTGCGTTCACTTTTTTGCGTCTCCATCTGTCTGCAACATAACCGCCAAGCGGTGCACCTATAATAGCCAGCAGCATAACCATGCTCGCTTTCATTCCTGCCGGTCCCTCTTCCATTCCCTGTACCCGGTGAAAATATGTCGGAAGCCAGACAATTAATGAAGTAGTTGCAAAAACAACCCCTGCCATACCAAAATATGTAAATAACAACGAGGGTTTTGACAAAAACTCCTTCAACATATCCTTGATTGACATTCTGATTTTATGTTTCCCACCGGCCAGCTCGTTTTCTGCAATGGATTTTTTAAGTTCAATTGTTTTATAGTCTTTGATAAAAAAGAAAAGAACTGCAACAATTAACCCTGGAACCGCTACTATTCCAAGGGCATGCCGCCATCCCCAATGAGCGGCAATAAAACCCCCAATCGCAATCCCAATGGCACTGCCAAGAGGAATTGAAGCATTCCAAATTCCCATCATTATAGCCCTTTTTTTTACAGGAAACAATGCTGACATCATTGCTGATCCTCCGGGGGCATAGCCTGCTTCACCAATTCCAACGAATGTACGTGTTGCAAATAATTGTTTGAATGATTTTGTAAAAGCACCCACACCCGTTGCAAAACCCCAAACAACAGCCATAATGCCGATGGTCTTTTTCCGGCTCCAGCGGTCAACCAAAATTGAAATTGGAAATGTAAATAGTACAATCGATAAATAAACAACCGAAACAAGTGCACCACACTCCTTATCAGTAAGATTCCAATCGGCTTTCAGAAAAGGGAAAAGAGATGAAATCACCATCCGATCGATATAATCAAACATATAAAGCAGAAAAAGTAAAGCAAAAATGTAATTCGTATATCCTTTTGAAAACAAATATCCAGGTTCAATTTTTTCTTCTTTCATAACCACATATTTTTAAAGGATGAAATGATTAGGATAAGTTTAGTTGTAAAAATAAAATTAAAATGTTAATCACACATAGATCTGAAAATAAATACTAAATTATCTCAATTCATACCTGTTTCAGGTTACTATACTTATTCACCAACTTCAGCAGCACCTGTTTACCTTGTGTCTTTCTAACTTGAATAAGTAAAGAAATAGTATAAGATATATATTCGAAGATTAAAGGAAAGTCACCGCAGTTTTAAATTGTGGTGATTTTTTTTAGAATTTGATTTCAGAAAACAACTTATCAAGCAGAATATTTACACATTCTTCAACAGTTTTATTTGAAGTATCTATTGAAAGCATTGCGTTTTGAGGGATTTCAAACGGAGCACTTATTCCCGTGAAATTTTTTATTTCGCCTGCCCTGGCTTTCTGATATAAGCCTTTAACATCTCGAATTTCACACACTTCAATTGGTGTACTTACAAAAATTTCCAAAAAATCCTCCTCACCAATAATATCCCTTACAATTTTCCGGGTTTCTTCGCTTGGGCTGATAAATGCACACAAACAAATAACCCCTGAATTGATTAACAATTTGGCAATTTCAGCAATCCGCCTGATGTTTTCCATACGGTCTTCACGAGAAAATCCCAGGTTATTGTTTATTCCCGTACGAATATTATCACCATCGAGAATCTGTGTTAAGTATCCCTTTTCAAAAAGATTTTTTTCGAGTGCCGATGCGAGCGTGGTTTTACCTGATCCCGAAAGACCTGTAAACCACATTACTTTAGATCTTTGTTTTAGCCGCCTTTCCTTTTCGCCCCGCGATACAATCATATCGAAAACCGGATAAATATGCTTTTTTTCTTCTGTCATTTTATTGCATTATTCTACCACAAACCAAGGGTTTAAGAGGTTTTCTTTATTATAAATCAGGGGTTCGTTATTTTCGAATTGATAAACTTTTTTACCTGCAAATTTTACAATTGCATGCCCCGCCGCGGTATCCCATTCCATAGTTGGTGCAAGCCTCGGATATATTTCGGCTTCACCCTCGGCAACCATGCATATTTTTAATGAACTTCCTTTTGACTTTATTTCAACGTCTTTACCTTTTGTATCAATAGATTTAATAAATGAATCCGTTTCACTGTTCATATGCGATTTACTTCCAACAATTATATAATTATCTCTTTCCGAATTAATTGGTAAATGTTGAATTTGGTTCAGAAAACCATGATTATCATCAACTGTTGCTTTAAATGATCCATTTTTGTCGGCCCAATATAAAACTCCTGTTACCGGCACGTAAACTACTCCGCTGATTGGCGAATTTTTTTCAATAAGTGCAATATTTACTGTAAACTCATCATTTCGTTTAACAAATTCCTTTGTTCCATCCAGCGGGTCTACCAGCCAAAACAACTTCCAGTGTTTTCTTTCTTCAAAGGCAATTGTTTTACCTTCTTCACTAAGAACAGGGATTTTTGAATTACGCAACATATCTACAATTACATTATGCGCCCTTTTATCGGCAATTGTCAGCGGAGAATTATCGGACTTAAACTCTGTTCCAAAATCAGAACTATTATACACATCAAGAATTTCTTTTCCTGCTTTTATGGCTGCTTTAATTGCCAGGTCGGTTAGTTCCGAAATATTCCTTTGTAGGGTCATCGAGATTTTATTTTTAGTTAATACTATCAAAGCCATATTTGTTTTGAAATTACTGCATCCCGATGAATCAAAATCATGATCAAATTCTGTTCAGTCTTTGGCAAAAGCAGGACTTGAGAAAATTGATTTTGAATTAATCCTTAAAATTATTCCTGAAATTAAAGAAAATCTACACCGTTACAAACTGTGCAATATTCCTGTTAATTTCGATGCGGTTTATAAGGGAGCGCACAATCCTTGTGTACAACTGGTCTTTTAAAATCAGGTCTTCCACGTCAGCATCAATATTTGGATTATCGTTAATTTCAATAACATATACCTCTCCATTTATCATTTTAAGGTCAACACCATACAGTCCGTCGCCAATTAATGCAGCAGCTTTTAGAGCTGTTTTTATTACTACCTCCGGCACATCTTCAATTGCAATCGTATCCGAGTCACCGCCCTTGTATTTACTTTCGCTTTTCCAGTTATAAATTTGCCAGTGATTTTTGGCCATAAAATATTTACAGGCAAAAAGTGGTGTTTGGTCAAGCACACCAACCCGCCAGTCAAATTCTGAAGGCATAAATTCCTGTGCAATTATCAAATCAGAACCGAGGAATAATTTTTTTAATGATTCATCTAACTGAACTATATTATCAACCTTCTCTACTCCTATAGAAAAAGCACTGTCGGGTTGTTTTAGTACAAGTGGAAATTTAAGTTGTAAATTATATGATTTTCTGTAGCTGAACTTAGATAAAACCATTGTAGCCGGCGTTTTTATTTTGTTTTGTTTCAACCTTTCATTTTGAAAAATTTTGTTTGAACAACGTAAAATCGACCATGGGTCATCAAGTACCACTAAACCTTCGGCATAAGCTGTACGCGAGAACTGGTAGGTATGGTCATTCACACTCGTGGTTTCCCTTATAAACAATGCATCATATTCCGAAAGTTGGCTAAAATCTTCCTTTGTAATAAACTCAGTATAAAATCCTTCTTTTTCGGCAGCCTTTTTAAAGTTTTGAAGTGCCTCGGGGCATGACGGCGGATTTTTTTCTTTGGGGTTTACTAAAATCGCCAAATCATATTTATAGTTTTTAAAACGAGGTCGGTTAAACCTCTTCTTTGAAAAATAATCTGCCGCAAATTCCTGAACTTTTTCAAGATGATCGGGGTTAACTCTTTTCAAACTCAACGGTGTTACTTTTTGAATCATCCACTTTTCAGTTTTAACAAAGTCAATTTGCAGCAAAGGCGCCTCAAAAAGATGATAAAGTTTTTGTGCCAACTGCCTGAATTTTGGAATAACTGATTTGCTGAAATAAACAAAAACACTGAGTTTGTTTTCTTTTACCTGCTTGAATGTATGTTGAATATCTTCGTCAATATACCCTGAAAGTGAGCGGATTAAAGACAAACTGCTAAAATCGCGCAGCGTTGTAACATTTGGAATAACCCTATGATCGCGGGCCGAAGCCAATAATGATACATAATAACCCATTTTCTGGTACTGATAAGAATTGGCAAGGTTAAAAATGCGCACATTCTTCAACGATTGAAACTCATTATCTGTAATATAACCTCTTGATGAAACCACTTTCACCCCTTCAATCTGTAAGTTCCAGTTTTTAGGATTTTTTACAACAATAATATTTGACAGACTTTGCTTTTCAGTATTTTCATCAATTGGCAATGCCATTCGAATACCATTTTCACCGGCCGTATAATAATCAGGCAGCTCCTCAACAAACTTAAACCCTGCCTTTTCATAAAAACGAACTACATTTAAATCACTTTTCCGCACTTCGAGTGTAATGCGTCCGATTTTACCTGATTTTGCAATACTTATTGCATATTCCAATAACTGTTTTCCAACTCCTTGCCCCTGAATTTCAGGCAATACTGCTATCGAAAAAATTCGAAGTGTTTTTGCGTAGATATAAATAATTGCTGAACCAACAGGTTTTTTTTCACTCCCAACTCCACTTTCAGCAATTAAAACTTTCTGAAATGGGCTGGATATACTGTACCGGATTGCCCGGCGATTACTCTGTTGAAATTTTGGGAAGCAAGTGGTTTCAAGTTTTTCAAGAAAATCAAGATCCCTCAGTATCGATTTCCGTATGGTTGTTTTCACTTTTCGATTAACTATTTTATGACTTTAAATAACAGAATAAAAGTATATCTTTTTTGGGTTAAACGAAGGGCAATATTAAAAATCCCAGTTTTTAGCACCATTTATTAAAACAAAAAAATGGCACTTACAATTTTGTAAATACCATTTTCAGAACTAAAATATGTATCCAAAAACCTTATTTCCTAAATCCACTCTTCGTTTAATACTTCACCTTTTATTCCAACAACTACTTCTTTAACCGGCACTTTTCGGGAGGCTGAATGGGTTGCCATTTTAACTATTTGCGATAACCCTCCGCAGCATGGAACCTCCATAATTACCACTGTAATTGTATTTACCCGGGCTTCATCTATTAAACGTGTTAATTTCTGTATGTAAATATCTTTTCCCTGGTCGAGTTTTGGGCAGGCAATTACCATTTTCCGGCCTTTTATAAAATCGTTGTGAAAATTACCATAGGCAAAAGCTGCACAATCTGCCGCTACCAGCAAATCTGCACCATTAAAATAAGAAGCAGCAGGATTGATTAAATGCATTTGAACCGGCCACTGCGTTAATTCTGAAGGAACATCTCCAACCGGAGCCGCTATTTTTATTCCTGCAACATTAAATGATTGCGGAGCCGAACCAGCGCAACCACATCCAGCACCAGCCGATTCATGCTTATGCTCTTTTTCGCCATGTAACAATTCATGCACCTCACTTATTTTGAAAGGCATTGCCTCACGGTTTGCTTTTATATAGTTTAGAGCCTGGTTTAAAAATCCTGTTTCGCCATGTTCCTGCAAATGTTTCAAGTGAGCAAAAACAGTGGCTTTCCCACTTTGTATCATCTGTGTAATTACCACTACTTCGTCATATTCGTCGGCATCGCGTTTTTCGATTGTGATTGCTCCCTGTGAACAATGACCCAAACACGCGCCTAAACCATCACACATCAGTTCGCTGATTAAACGTGCTTTCCCGTCAATAATTTGTAAAGCACCTTCATGGCAATTTGGTACACAGTCGCCACAACCATTGCAAAGATCCTCATCTATTTTTACTATTTCTCGTATCATAATATTCTATTTTTATGAAAACAAAAGTAAAGATTGAACGTTCCATTCGTTGTACCAAATGTTACAAAACAATAAAAATGATGAATTTTAAACTTTTAACGCAGTGCCCCTTGTTCAAAGGGATAACCGAAAAAGAAGCCGAAATTCTGTTTGATAAAATCCACTTTCAGATAAAAAATTATTCAAAAGACGATATTGTAGTGGTTGCCGGGGAAACTGTACTGAACCTTCTCATTATAATTTCCGGAAGTGTGCGTGGCGAAATGATTGATTATTCAGGCAAAACCATTAAAATTGAGGACATTGAAGCACCCCAGCCGCTGGCAACAGCATTTTTGTTTGGACAACAGAATAAATATCCTGTAACTGTTACAGTAAATAATGATGTAAGGATTTTAATTATACCGGTTACAGAGTTTCTGAAACTTTTACAGTTGAATACCCAAATCCTCAGAAACTATTTAAACAGCATATCATCCCGGGCACAATTCCTTTCACAAAAACTCAATTTTTTAAGCTTTAAAACGATAAAGGGAAAAGTTGCCCATTATCTTTTACAGCATGCCGGCGAAAAATTTCACTCGGTAGAACTAAAAAATACACAACAACAATTAGCCGATTTGTTTGGTGTTACCCGTCCTTCGCTTGCACGCGTGTTTGGCGAAATGCAAAAAGAAGGTACAATCAAAATCAAGAATAAAACTGTTTCGCTGATTGATAAAAAAGCTTTAAACCAACTGATAAAAAATGAATAATAAAGGACTCATATACTATAAAATTTTCAGGGGTTTTGAAAACGTTGTTGCTTTTACAAGTACAAAACAAACCTTTGAAACAAAAAACCCAAGATTTACAGGCGAATCGACTGATATTTTTGAGCAAAACCGTATTCTGCTGGCAGAAAAGCTGATGATAAAACCGGATCAACTTGTATTTCCGCGACAGACGCATACAAATTGTGTAGCTGAAGTTTCACAAATACCTGAAAACGAAATAAAAGAAACGGATGCTTTGGTAACCAATAAAACAGGGATTTGCCTTTGTGTGCAAACTGCCGATTGCGTGCCAATTCTTTTATTTGACCCTGAAAAAAATGTGATTGCCGCAGTGCATGCCGGCTGGCGCGGAACAGTTAAAAAAATTGCTGAAATTGCAGTACATAAAATGGTACAAAATTATGGTTCATTGCCTGAAAAAATTATTGCAGCAATTGGACCGTCCATCAGCCCTGATATTTATGAAGTCGGTGATGAAGTTGTTGAGGAAGTAAAACTTTCAATTCCCAATGCCGAAAAAGTTTTGCATCAAAAGAGTTCCGGTAAATTTTATTTAAACCTTTGGGAAGCAAACCGGCAAATTCTGCTTGAAAACGGGCTTCAATACAAAAACATTGAAATCCTTGGTGAATGTTCATTTTCTGAAACCGAAAAATATTTCTCTGCACGCAAAGAAGGTGTAGAAACCGGAAGGATGGTTTCGGGAATAATAATGATGAAGTAAATAGATTTTATGGTTTTTGAGATTCTGTTCAAACGAAAAAATGAATTATTTTGATTGTTTTAAGCGGTAATCATAACCGATTTTTTACCTCAACTCAAAATTTAATAATGTTTATCTGATGCTCCGTTATTTATTTGACTACAATCAGACCCAATAGGTATAAAACCCTAATTTTGGCGTCATTATTAAAAGTCAATTAAATTCAAAACCATGATAAAACAATTCAAATTATCGTTCCTGTTTATTTTAAGTTTCGTTACAGTGTTTGGACAAGGCAAAAAAGAATGGGAAGATCCCGCTGTTTTCAACATTAACCGAACAGCACCACACGCCAACTTTATTCCTTTTGAAAACGAAAGACTGGCATTTGAAAACAACACTAACCAATCTGCTTATTTTCAATCGTTAAATGGAATCTGGAAATTCAATATCTCATCGAACCCCGAAAACCGACCGGTTGATTTTTACAAACAGGATTTTGATGTTTCCACCTGGCCCGATATTAGAGTACCCGGCAACTGGGAGCGGCAAGGTTTCGACACAGCTATTTATGTAAACACAACTTATCCGTTTTGGCAAATTGTGAAACAACGTCCAAATCCTCCCGAAATTCCAGCAGGGTACAACCCCGTGGGAAGTTACCGCCGCAATTTCACGATCCCCGAAAATTGGAACGGACGACAAATTGCAATACATTTCGGTGCTGTAAAATCGGCGTTTTACATTTGGGTAAACGGCAAAAAAGTGGGTTACAGCGAAGGCTCAAAAACCCCCGCTGAATTCGACTTAACCCAATTTGTAAAAACCGGGGAAAACACGCTGGCATTGGAAGTTTACAGGTGGAGCACCGGCAGTTATCTGGAATGTCAGGACTTTTGGCGCATCAGCGGAATAGAACGTGATGTTTATCTTTTGGCTACCCCAAAAGTTCATATTCGCGACTTTTTCGTGCTGGCAGGTTTGGACGAAAACTACGAAAACGGAACTTTCAATTTGAATGTTGAAGTTGAAAATTTTACAGGAAATGCTGGGAATTATACAGTTGAAGCTCTTGTAACAAATTTCGACAAAACCGAAAAAATTGTTGATATGAAGGCAACTTCAACCATCAGCGCAAAAACTGGTCAATTTAATTTTGATGCCAAAGTTGAAAATCCAAATAAATGGTCGGCAGAGCAACCCAACTTATACAAATTACTGATTGTATTGAAAGATGCAAACGGAAAAACTATTGAAGCGCTGTCCCAAAATATAGGTTTCCGCACTGCTGAAATTAAAAACGGCCAGTTTATGGTAAACGGAAAAGCTGTTTATGTAAAAGGCGTTAACCGCCACGAACACAACCCCGATCTTGGACATTATGTTACCCGCGAATTGATGTTGAAAGACATTCAGTTGATGAAGGAATTCAATATAAATACAGTACGCACATGCCACTATCCCAACGATCCTGAGTTTTATGAATTATGCGATTTGTATGGCCTTTATGTAATTGATGAAGCAAATATTGAATCACACGGAATGGGTTATGGCGAAGCAAGTCTGGCAAAAGATCCAACCTGGGGACCCATGCATCTCGATCGCACAATCAGAATGATTGAACGCGATAAAAACCACGCCTGCATTGTAACCTGGTCTCTGGGAAATGAAGCCGGCGACGGAGTAAATTTTGTTGCCGACTATAAATGGATAAAAGAACGCGATAAATCACGCCCGGTTCAGTATGAACGCGCCGGTACAGAAGCCCACACTGATATTGTTTGCCCAATGTACATGAGTATCGACGGCTTGATTCGTTATGCAGAAGGAAATCCTGATCGCCCGTTGATTATGTGTGAATATGCACACGCCATGGGAAATAGTTGTGGCGGATTGCAGGATTACTGGATTGCCATTGAAAAATATCCGGCTTTGCAGGGTGGTTGTATTTGGGACTGGGTGGACCAGGGTTTACGCGAAGTTGACAACAAAGGCAGAATGTACTATACTTACGGAGGTGATTACGGAACCAACAAACCCAGCGACAACAGTTTCTGTTTAAACGGATTGGTTAATCCGGACCGCAAACCAAACCCGCAACTTTGGGAAACAAAAAAAGTATATCAGAATATTGCAATTGAAGCGATTGATTTGGCAACAGGAAAATTCAAAATCCGCAATAAATATTTTTTCACAAATCTGAATGAATTTAACCTTTCGTGGACAATAAAAAGTGCCGAAGGCATTGTTGCTCACGGAATAATTGCCGATTTCAATGTTGAACCCCTTTCAGAAAAAACTTTCACGGTTAATATTCCTGATTTGCAAGAACCAAAAGCCGGGCAGGTTTATGTAATCAAATTTTCACTTACAGAAAAATTTCGTAAAGGGTTGGTGAAAGCCGGACATGAACAGGCCTGGGAGGAATTTGAGTTGCCTGTAAAAGCACAGCAATTCACAACAATTGAAAACAAAGGAGAAGTTTCAGTTCAACCTGAGAATGATAAAATGTTGGTTTTTGGCGAAAACTACAAGTTGACAATCGATCCACAAACAGGGATAATTTCTTCGTATTTGTTAAAAGGAACTGAAATGATGAAGCAGGGACCCCGGTTGAATTTCTTTCGCCCACCAACCGAAAACGATATTCGCGACCGCAACGGATTACGTGCCTGGAATGCAGCAGGACTCGACAAACTGGAACAAATTGCCGGCAAACCGGAAGTCCGTAATCAAAAAGACGGCACTATTTTGGTGATTTTTCCACTTACATTTAAAAGCAGCTCAACTGAGTTTAGCGGCGTAATTCAATA
The DNA here is from genome assembly GCA_963800345.1 of uncultured Prolixibacteraceae bacterium. Classification (GTDB taxonomy): domain Bacteria; phylum Bacteroidota; class Bacteroidia; order Bacteroidales; family Prolixibacteraceae; genus Draconibacterium. Next base: position 99,761 of record CAWDAW010000016.1, read on the forward strand.
CCAGTTTTTTGGCGACGGAACTTTTAATCTTTCAAGCGAAGTAAATATTCCGGAAACAGTTTCAGCGGTGGCAAAAGTAGGTTTGCAAGCTAAAATGAAACGTTCGTTCGACCAGTTAAACTGGTATGGTTTGGGCGGAGTTTCAACTTATCCCGACCGTAAAAGTGGCGGAAAATTTGATTTTTATTCTTCTTCTGCAATTGATCTTTACAATCATAATCTGGTAATTCCACAGGACAATTGCAACCAGTCAGATGTTAGGTGGGCTTCGGTAACCAACATTGAAGGGATAGGTTTGATGATGAGCAGCACAAAACCAATGAATTTCAGTGCATACCCATACGATGATGCAGATATAACCAAAGCCCGCCACTTAAATGAATTGGATGAAGCCGATTTTGTTACAGTGAATTATGATGATTTGGTAACCGGTTTGGGAACTGCAACCTGCGGCCCGGGAATTTTACCGCAATATGTTGCTCACAGCGGAATATACAGGTTCGAAGTTAGTTTTCGGCCTGTTGAATTTCAACAAAAAAATATATTTGAATATGCTTCTGAAAAACACATCGCGAGCGAATTACAGATTGCTCAGGCTCCGGATTTACATAGAAATGATGATGGGAAAATCTCAATTTCGAAGGCGATAAAAATGCAACATTTTATTTTACTGTAAATGATGGAAAATCTGTAAAATACAATAAACCCTTCGATTTGAAAAAAGGAGGAAAGGTTGCGGCTTTTGCTGAAGTTGCCGGAAAATCAAAAAGTACAGTGGTTTCTGAAATCTTTGAAATCAGCAAAGAAAAATGGACTGCCAATGCCGATTGCAGTTATCCGGGCGAAGGTCCAAAATCGGCAATCGACAACCGTGCTGAAACCATTTGGCATTCCAACTGGGAAGACAACAATTGTGTTCAGCCTCATTTTGTTGAAGTGGACATGAAAGAGGTTTTGGACGTAAAAGGATTTTATTATTTACCGCGACAGGACGGGAGCAACGGACGGATTGCAAGCTACAATTTCGAAGTGAGCGCCGACGGGAAAAAATGGGAAACAATTGTTGAAAAAGGCCGTTTCTGGAATTACGAAGGCAGACAGGAAAAAATGTTCGACAAACCAGTAAAAATGCGTTATTTTAAAATTACAACCCTGCGCGAAGTTAACAACAGCACGTTACAGTTCGATTGCTGAAATAGGAGTTGTGCTTTAGAAAAACAATAACAATTATACAAACCTTTAGATTCAGGTTTTTTATGAAAATAATGAGTATTTTAAATGCGATTTTATAAATTTTCAACATTTCAACTTCCTGCAAGTTTAAATACACTTTTATTTTTGAAACGGTTTTTAGTAACTTTGGAAAAAACAAAAAATGAAGGTAGCTGAGTTAAAGTTAAAGATATTTCGACAGGTTGATTCATTGGGAAAAAGCCAATTAGAAGAATTACAAGGAGTTTTTACCAATTACATCAATGGTAGGAACGACATTAGTGAATGGTCGAAACTTTCAAAAGAACAACAACAGGGTCTTTTTGATGCAAAAAAAGAAATTGAAACCGGTAAAGGAATTCCACATGAAAAGGTAATGAAAAATGTCCGTTCGAGATTTATCAATACCTAAAAGTATCATCTGGTCGCCTTTGGCCGAAATGGATTTTGTTGTTATACTTGAGTATCTTGAAAGAGAATGGGGTAAAAAAGTAACCGAAAAATTTATTGAAATAACAGTTAATTCAATTGAACAAATCACCCTTAACCCAAAGCAATTTCCTCTTGTTCACAAAAAGAAAAAAATCCGAAAATGTGTTTTGACAAAACACAATTCATTATTTTATCAAACTGGAATTGAAAGTATAGATATATTGAGGATTTTTGATACGCGACAAGATCCGGGCAAACTCAAATTTTCATAAACGCAAGTCTCTACTTCACTTTCCCCGGATTTTTCTTCACAAAATCGCCCCAATTTTTAAATTCCTTTGATTTTTGCGGTTTATCGAGCTGGATAAAATGACAAATGGCAACTGCAACAGCGTCAGTGGCATCAAGGCTTTTTTCGAGATCGTTTAAATGATAAACCTTTTGCAGAAAATAGGCAACCTGTTCTTTTGAAGCGCGCCCCATTCCTGTAATTGCCTGTTTTACCAGAAGTGGCGCGTATTCAAAAATCGGGACTCCATGGAAAAGTGCAGCGGCCATAATTACACCCTGTCCGCGTCCAAGCTTCAGCATCGACTGCACATTTTTCCCATAAAACGGTGCTTCAAGCGCCATCACATCCGGTTGGTATTCTTTAACAAGAAACAGCGCCCGTTCATGAAGGTATTTCAGCCTTTCGTAATGATCCGAAAATTTACCGGGTATGATGGTTCCCATATTTAAAATTACAGGTACTTTATTCCTGATTTCGACCAACCCGTAACCGGCAACCGTGGTTCCGGGGTCGATACCCAATATTCTGAGTGGTTTTTCAGACATGTAGTTTAAAGTTTAAGGTTCAAAGTGGCAAAATTCTAAAGATCCTGCATTAACTTATTTTTTCTTCCAGTGGAGAATAACTTATTTTTTGAGATTAAGATTTTAATATCAACAAGATCATACTCCTTCCTGATACTTGATACTCAATACTCACAATCTCTTTCTTTCTATTTGCTGAATCAAAACTCCGGCAACAATAAAAATCAACCCGATAAAAGTAGTGATGTAAATGGTTTCTTTCAAGATGAAATGAATAAAAACAAGAGAAAGAAATGGGGTAAAAAATACAAGGTTTCCAATTTTTGCATTACTGGTAGTTAGGTTCATCGCTTTTAACCAAAGTACATATGTAATTCCAACTTCAAAAATCCCTGTAAAAATTACAGCATAAAAACTTCTGTTTAAATGTATTTTGAAATCGGAAAAAAAATACACAACCGGGGCTAAAAGAATTAGTCCGAAAGCAAAATTCAGAAATAACTTTACCACTTCATCACGTTTATCACGGACATTGAAAATCCAGTAAAGCGACCAAAGCACCGAACTGCCAACCGCAAGCAAAACACCCAGTGGATTTGTGTTTCTAAAACCATTCAACCCACCTTGCGAAGAAATGAAAAACACCCCGGTAAAACTGATGAAAAGCGCGCCCACACTTAACCAGCCTATTTTCTGTTTTAGCAGTGGCACCGAAAGAAGCGCCAAAGTTATTGGCCAAATCATATTCAAAGGCTGTGCTACCTGAGCCGGCAACAGCGAATATGCCTTAAACAAAACAAGGTAATAAAGCAAAGGATTGAATGCTGCCATTAACAGCGAGTACACCCACTCACGCGGAGTTTGTTTAAAAATTAACCTGATTTTATGCTGAAACAGCAACACAAAGAAAAGTAAAACAACAGTTACTGCGGAAGCATAAAAAATGAGTTGAATAAAATCGAATTCGAGAAGCGCAATTTTAAAAGCTGTTGCAACTGTTGACCAGAATAAAACAGCCAATCCTGCATAAATTATTGCTTTTTTATTAGAACTCATTTTCTTTGGGGGCGCTCAATAGCAAATCCTGCTGATCTGTTTCAATCATTTTATCGGGATAAATTTGCCGCAATTGACGGTATTTTTCGCGCGACTCTTCTATAAAAACACTACCCGGGTAGCGTGTTAGAATTTCTTTGTACAAATCTTTTGCTTTTTCCTGTTGCCCGAGATTGTAATTGTACAATTCGGCAAGCATAAAAGTGGCATCATCGCCAAGCAATTCGTAACTAAATTCGGATACAATTTGTTCCAGATGTTGCGCTGCAATTGTATAATTTTGCTGTTCAATTTCAATTTTAGCTTTTCTGTACAGAATATCGTCAACAAGCGAATGGTGCGGATAATTTTCAGTCAACGAATCAAGTGTTTCCATTGCCTGCAGATTTTTGTTCTGAAAGAACAGTAAATCAGCGCGGGCAAACATGGTCAGTGGAATGGCGGTTGTATCCAGGTTCAGATTGTTGCCAATTAAGAGTGAAAGTTCCATGGCATCATTTGCTGTGAGCTTTGATGTACTTGCTTTTAGTACATCGAGTTGCGCTTTTGCCCAGTCGAAATTGCCGAGGTAGTATCCAAGTTTAGCCTTTTTCAGTTTCACATCATCGCCCAGAGAATTCATTTTATTGCCATCAATTACCTGCGAATAAATCAAAGTCGCTTCCCAGGGATCATCGTCATAAATATAAATATCGGCCATCTCGGTTTTTAATCTCCCCCACTCTTCAGGTTTCAAATTTGGAATTTCAAGCGCGCGTTTTAAAAAGTCAATTGCTTCATCGCTTTTATCGAGATAAAACGAAAGTAAATGGGCATATTCCTGTACAAGGTTTAAAGTAGTCACATTTATTCCCAGAAATTCCAACCCTTCTTTAAACTGAGCTGCAATTTTTTCACCCTCTTCCCTGTTTGCCGAAAATTCATTTGTAAACTGCAAATAAGATGAATGTATTTTCAAAGCAAATGATTGTGGATAAAACGGGTTTCCCTTTCCTTTTCCCATTAAATATTCAAAAGCTTTTTGGGCATCATCGTATTTTTTGTTGTTCAGCGCCATGTAACCCAGCTGGATTATTTGCGCATCTTCCTGTCCTGTTCTTTTATCAAGCGCGATTGATTGACGCAAAGCAGCAGAGAATTTGTTTTCCTGAAGGAAAAACCAAATCAGCAATCGGTTGTAACCAATTACTTCGGGATTTGCCTGTATTCTTTTTAAAACCTGCTCCCTGAATGTGTCGAGCATTTCATCATCAATATCAAGTCGCATGGAAGATGACAAACCACTTTGCACACGTGGCAATTGTTTTTCATCTTGTTTAACCATGTCCAGATATTTTTCCATCATATTGTCATAATCCCGCAAATAGCTGTAAACACGGGCAAGTTCGTAATCAAAAACACCGGTGCCCATAATTTTTTCACCTTTTAAATAGGTTTGCTTAGCATACTCATACTCCTGCCACTGCAAAAAAGCATTGGCCAGCATTGCATATTCATTCCGGTCTGCGGGTACAATTTCAATAGCCTTTTCATATTGTTGTTTCGCCTGGTCAACTTTTTTCTGCGCTTTTAAAATGGTGCCCCAATGGACATAAAATTCAGGCCTTTCGGGTTTTTGTTTCTTTAATTCGGACTTGATTTTTTGTATTGCCTCATCATATTTTTCCAATTGAATCAGGCAATCCAGATAATATTTAAAATAAGTAGTGTTTTTCGTCAATTCAAAAACCCGGTACAACAATGGTTCAGCTTTCTCAAAATCCCGGGCATTGTAATACTGAAAAGCCAGGTTCGATTGTATTTGAATCTGGTTCTGCAACTCTTGGCCAAAAACGGTGGTAACTGCAAAAAAATATAAAAAGATGAACAGGAAATACTTCATTTTCAATTATAATTTTGTACAAAAATAACACTCTCAGCATAAGAATAGTTTTGTTGGGGAAATTTATGTTGAAAGGAGGACAGAAAGAGGTTGAAAAATTTGTCGTGGTTCAGTTTGTTGTCGTGGTTTGAGTTTGCTTATTGAGATTTAAAGTGAATCGTTGTAATTTATAAACTTTTGACAATCCGATAACAATTTTCAAACTATGTAAGTCTGCAACAGTAAATTTTTTTTGCATAAATTAATTTTTAAAATTTTTTAAAATTTGAAATTATCTGTCTTTGGCATTAGCCATTTATTATAGGTACTAAGCTTTCCGCTTTTCGGAAGGGTGCGGAACTTGCGACCAGATGCTTTCCGGTTTCCGGAAGAGTGCAAAACTTGCGACCGGATTGACAACTACATCCAACTCCCGGTTTGTAACTTCAACTCCCTTCTTTCTTCAAAAAATCCTACATTTGCAAAAAAAATTCAGATATGGCACATGAGATGAGAGACAGGCAGCGATTGCCAAAATGGATGAAGATGAAAATGCCAAAAGGTGAAAGCTATTCGAAAATAAAAAACCTGGTTAATGAGCACGGTTTGCACACCATTTGCTCAAGCGGAAACTGCCCTAACATTGGCGAATGCTGGAATCGGGGCACCGCAACTTTTATGATACTGGGAAATATTTGCACACGAAAATGTAAATTTTGCGCAGTTCCAAATGGCATTCCACTCACACCTGATTTACTTGAACCTGAAAAATTAGCCGAATCGGTTCGCATAATGGGTGTAAAACATTGTGTAATCACTTCAGTCGATCGTGATGATTTGGAAGATCAGGGTGCGGAAATCTGGGCCCGCACAATTACTGAAGTTAAACGTGTAAACCCCGAAACAAGAATTGAAGTCCTGATACCTGATTTCAGGGGAAAAACAGAACTTATTCAGCAAGTAATTGATGCCAAACCCGAAGTGATTTCCCACAATGTTGAAACCGTGGAAAGATTAACACCTTTTATCCGTTTTGCATCGAAATACCGCCGGAGTCTGGAAGTGATTAAGTATGTTGCCGAAAATTACACCGTGGCGAAATCGGGAATAATGCTTGGACTTGGGGAAACGCACGAAGAAATACTTCAAACCATGGACGACCTGCTGGAAGCTGGTTGCAAAGTGATGACAATTGGACAATATCTCGCCCCAACTCCAAAACACATGCCCGTTGTTGAATACATTACACCCGAACGTTTTGCCGAATACAAAAAGATAGGAATGGAAAAAGGATTCAGGTTTGTTGAAAGTTCGCCGTTGGTGCGGAGTTCGTACAGGGCGGAGGAGCATGTAAATGCTTAAAGAGTTTAAAGTTTCAAGGTCAGAGTTTAAAGTTAATCTGATAATTTTGTAAGTTTGATCTATTATGGGAGCATTAGTTATAAAAATCAGTAAAAAAAATAATCTCTTAATTTCGAGATTAGCAAAAGAACTTGGAGGAAAGGTAATTTCAATTGATGATGAACAATTTGAAGATTTAGCCCTGGGTAATTTAATGGATAATGTTAAGACAGGGGAAACCGTTAGCCGCGAAAACATCATGAAAAAACTCAGAAATGAAAGTTGAGTTTGAAAAATCATTTTTGAAAAGCATTGAAAATATTAATGATTCAAAAACGCTTTTAAAAATTGAGACGATTATTCTGCATTGTGAATCAGCAAAAACATTATTCGAAATTCGAAACATTAAAAAACTTTCAGGTTTTTCAAATTATTTCAGAATCAAAATTGGCGATTACCGCATTGGCTTTGAACTTCTTGACAAAGAAACAATTCGGCTCATTATTTTTTCACATAGAAAAGATATTTATAAAAAATTTCCATAAAAGTGGCAAATTTCAATTACATAGATTTAGGTTTAAAAGATTACAAAGCGTGCTGGGATTATCAGGAAGAACTGTTGAAAGAGGTTTCCAACGATAAGCGAGCAACAAAAAAACCATCGGCAAAAAACCACTTTTTGTTGGTTGAACATCCACATGTTTACACGCTCGGAAAAAGTGGCGATGAAAACAACCTGCTGGCTGCAGGCGATTTCCTGAAAAAAATAGAAGCAACTTTTTATAAAATCAACCGCGGCGGCGATATAACTTACCACGGACCCGGGCAAATTGTCGGTTACCCGATAATCGACCTCGAATACTACAAAATCGGGGTGCGCGAATACATTGAAAAAATGGAAAAGGCTATTATTGCAACCATTGCCGAATATGGTTTAAAAGGTGGTTTAAAAGAAGGAGCAACAGGTGTTTGGCTCGATGCCGATCATAAAGTGCGCGCCAGAAAAATATGTGCAATTGGAGTTCGTGTCAGCCGCTTCGTAACAATGCATGGTTTTGCACTGAATGTAAATACTGATATGCGTTATTTCAATTACATAAATCCCTGCGGTTTTGCTACATATGGTGTTACTTCCATTCAGCAGGAACTTGGGCACGAAATACCAATTAACGAAGTAAAAGCCATTTTGAAAGAAAAGTTCAATACCATTTTCTAATTGTAATTTGCCCACTCCTGGGATAACGCTCAAACCTTTCTTCTGTGTTTCGACAAGCATTGGAAAAACTTCCAAAGTGTCCCCTTTTATTTTCACAGCGCCCGTAACAAAAAATTTCACATCTTTTTGCCTGAAAATCTTCACTTCTGAAAAATTAAAACCAATTTTATGGTTTCGATATGATACATTATGCGTTTAGTTTTCATTGTTATATTACTTCTTTTGGGAGTTTTCTCAAACCGGGTTTACGGAGATGATGCAGTTTGTCACCGGTCAACCGAAGGCACAGATTTTTGGTTTGGTTTTATGGAAGGCAGAAACTACAGGTACAATTTACACTATATCGAAATAACTGTTACTGCAAGCGAAGCAACAAATTTTCAAATTTTTATCGGGAAATCTATTACTCCATTTTATACCGGAAATGTTGTGGCAAACAGTTCTTCTCAGATAAAAATACCGCTCAACCTTGGAGAAGCAACAGGTTCTGAAACTATTCAGGAAAGAGGAATTCATCTTGTGTCGGAGAAACCTGTAAATGTTTATGCTTTAAACTGGGATCAAAATTCGGCTGACGTTGCAGTAATTTATCCCGTTTTATCATTGGGTAACAAGTATTTTACCATGTGTTACGAACCAAATGTTGACGATGATCCGGAGCATGGAAGAAACAGTGAATTTTTAATAGTTGCTTCTGAAGACAGTATAAATGTTGAAATAATACCATCAGTTGTTACAGATGGCGGACGACCCGCCGGTGTACAATTTAATATTACCCTGAATAAAGGAGAAGTTTACCAGGTTCAATCCCTTAACCGTAGCAATTTATCCGGACAAGGCGATTTATCCGGAAGTTTCATACAATCAGACAAACCCGTCGCCGTTTATTCAGGAAATTTTAGCACTACTGTCCCGTATTTAATTGGAGCAAGTTTCGACCATCTTTTTGAGCAAATTCCACCACTCCAAACCTGGGGACGTGAATATTATGCAGTACCGTTGCTGACACGTCAGGCAGACCGATATCGCGTAATGGCGTCAGAAGACAGTACTGAAATTACATACGGAAGTAACACAGTTATACTAAATAAAGGGGGGGATTACCATGAATTTACTTTGAACTTTAACCAGCCAACACGAATTCATGCCAACAAACCCATTATGGTAGCGCAGTTCAGCCAGTCGCAAAGAACAGATGGAACCGGCGACCCATTTATGATAATACTTAGTCCTGTCAGCCAATCGAAAAATGAAGCAACTTTTGTAGCCTATGATTCGCATGAAATCAATAATTATTATGTCAATATTGTAGTGCTCACTTCTGAAAAAGACAACATTGAACTTGATGGAGAACCATTGGGTTTCTTTTTTAAACCCTTTGCCGGAACGAACTATTCATACACACAGCACGAAATTTATCCGGGCAATCACACCCTCAAAAACCTGAATCCCGATCGCGGATTCCTTGCTTATGTTTACGGTTACGGAGGTTATGAATCATATGGCTACGGTGCAGGTTTCAATCTCGATTTGGTACTCGATATCGGGCAGGGACTTAATTTTGATGGCGACACGCTGCCCATTTGCGACGGACAATCCATTGTTTTGGATGCCGGCCCCTATTTCGACACTTACCTTTGGAATACAGGTGAAACAACCCAAAAAATTACAGTTTCAAAAGAAGATAAATATTGGGCAACAGGCACAACAACTGATGGTTGTTACCAAAAAGACTCTATTTATATTTTAGTCAGTAAAATGGAAAAACCTGAAATTGGGGAAGATTTAGAAGATTGCGCTCCGTTTGAAAAACAACTGAATGCAGGTAGTAGTTATGAAAAATATGAATGGAACACGGGTGAATCTTCGCAAATTATTACTGCTGATAAAACAGGAAAATACTCAGTAACTGTTTTCAATCAATACGGTTGTTTCAAAAAAGACACAATGAATTTGACCGTTTTCCCTGTTCCCGAAATTTCAATGGTTGGCGACAAAATTGTTTGCGGAACAAAATCAAGTTTTCTTGAATTACAGTTTGAAGGCGCCGATGAAAACATGCTGCAAAACGGGAAAATGGAATGGTTTGCCAATAAACCTAATCTTAATTTCAGCAACAAAACAAATGTTTCAACAGAAATTCAGGTTGCTGATTGGGGCGAATATGAAGTTTCGTATATTTTCACAACCCCTGATCTTTGCACAGTCCGCGATACTTTTATATTAAGATTCGCCGACACACCAACTTCCAAAATCGAGTTTGCCGGTGAAAACCCCAACGACAAATGCGGAGGTTACAGCCGCGAAATAAAATATGTTGGAAATGCCACACAAAATGCAGGTTTATTTTGGGATTTCGACGGCACACTTGCTGATTCCATTAACTGGAATTTGCGCAGGGTTTCGCTTGGTGTGTTTTCTTCAAATCCTGTAATTTCATTGGTTGTCGAAGAAAATGGTTGCCGGAGCGACACCTCCCGTCTGGCAATTGGCGCTAACCCCGATTTTACAATGAACACAGCAAAAAGCCAGGGTTGTGACTCGGCAACAATACAATTTTCGGGTGAATTAAAAACACCGGATGATTTGAGTTTTGAATGGGATTTTGGAGATGGTTCGTCAATCAGCAATCTTCAAAATCCAACTCATTTTTATGCCGATTCAGGAAAATACAATGTTGGATTGGTCATCACGAATAATATTAGCGGGTGTAAAATTGGATATACAATCGATGAAATGGTAAAAATATTCCCAACTCCTGAAGTTGATATAGTTGTCGATCCAGATTTTTGCAATGATAAAACAGTTGAAGTATTTTACCGGCAAAATATCGATTCTTCTTTATGTAGCTGGGATTTCACCGGTGCTTCAAAAATTGGAGCCGGCAACGATTCGATAACAGTTTTACTTGAAAATCAAATTGCAACAATCAGGCTGCAGGTTGAAGAATTTGGGTGCAAAAGCGATTGGGCAGAAGCAAACGCGAAACGCAAACCTTTATTTGACTTTTCCTCAGATTTTACAACGGGTTGTCAACCTTTACAAATTCTGGCCACAGCAACAACACCAGACGAGAACATTGATTTCAAATGGCTAACCGACTCAACTGTGACCACTGGAATTGAACAAATATTTTTGCTTCCCGATGCAGTAAAATATAAATTTTCAGTTTCTGCCTACTCAAACTTAACGTCTTGCAGCGATACACTCATTAAAAATGATTTGGTTGATGTTCATCCAAAACCTTTGGCTGAATTCACAGTAGATTTTCCTGTCGCAATAATTGAGCACGCGCAATTGCAATTCACAAATTTAACCCCCGAAGTTGAGATATTTAACTGGGATTTTGGCGATGGAGAGACTTCCACTGATGCAAACCCGCAACATTCGTTTACCGAATTGGGCACATTTCCAGTCCATCTTGTTGTTGAATCAGAGTTTGGATGTGCCGATACAGGAATGATGGAAATCGAAATTCTGCCTTTTGACATTTACACGCCCAACGCATTCCGCCCCGACAGCGATATCCCTGAAAACCGTGAATTTATGCCGGTAAGCACAGGAGTAGATCCTCAAACATTCAATATGCAAATTTTTAACCGCCTGGGTGAGGTCATTTTCGAAACAAAAAGCATAGATAATAAATGGGACGGAACCACAAAAAACAACAAAACCGCACCCATGGGAAACTATATTTGGAAAGCTGATTTCAGAGACATTCAGGGATTTCAACATTCAATGAAAGGGCAAATATTGTTAATTCGGTAAAATGGATTTATTTTCTTAATTTGAAACCGGTTTTTAACTTTAAAATTTTCAAAATGAAATCAATAGCATTTTTTGTATTTATTCTTTGTTTTTTTGGAAAAACAATGATTGTTGAAAAAGTTGAGTCAAAGGTTTACAGTTTTTCAGAAGCAAAGATTGAAAAAACCGCTTCGGGAGAAAAAAGACAATTTATTGACGGTGAAACCACACATCTCGAAAATTTCGAAATCCACACCACCATGCTCGAACCAGGAAAAGCACCACACGGAAGCCAGATTCATACAGATACAGAAGAAATTGTTTTTGTAAAAGATGGCAAAATTGAAGTTACACTCAATAACGAAAAGAAAATTATGGGGCCGGGAAGTATCGTTTTAATTATGCCGGGCGATGAACATGGAATTGAAAATGTTAGTGATTCGCAGGCAACTTATTATATAATTAAATACAAATCGAAAATGGCAATGAATGCAGAACGCGGAATAAATGCCGGGGGTTCAATGATGTTGGATTGGGACGCCATAAAATTTCAATCTCACGACAGGGGCGGTGTCCGAAAGTTTTTTGATAGAAAATCAGCCATGTCTGACCGTATCGAAATGCATGCAACAACACTTAATCCAAATATAAAAAGCCATGACCCTCATACCCATACTCCTGCCGAAATCATAATTATGATGGATGGAACAACTGAAATGGAAATTGACGGAAAAACTTATCAGGGCAATATTGGAGATATTTATTTTTTGGGTTCAAAAACATCTCACGCCATTCGAAATACAGGAACAAAACCATGCACCTATTTAGCTTTTCAATGGGAGTAAAAGAAAAAAATTAAAAGTTAAAAAGATATGACATCAAACAGAAGAAATTTCCTGAAACAATCAATTATTGGATCCGGGATAATTGCAACTGGTTTTGCCGGAAATGCTTCCGTAGTTCCCAATTTTTCAGAAAAAAGTAGTGGAGCAAAAACGTTGGCACAAAGTTTTAACATGAGTGGTTATGCTGCCCCAAAACTTGATAAAGTCCGCATCGGTTTTGTTGGAATGGGAAACCGGGGACCCGGTGCTGTTGAAAGAATGTCACACATTGAAGGTGTTGAAATTGTTGCGCTTTGCGACCAATACGAAGATCGGGTTGAAAAAATACAGCAGAAACTTGAGAATAGAGGTATTCCAAGGGCAAAGACATATACAGGCAGTAAAGATGCATGGAAAGCAATGTGTGAAAATCCGGATATTGATCTGATTTACATCACCACACCCTGGGCATGGCACACACCAATGGCTGTTTACGCTATGGAAAATGGAAAACATGCGGCCAGTGAAGTGCCGGCAGCAAAAACAATTGACGAATGCTGGCAACTGGTTGAAACATCAGAAAAAACCCGAAAGCACTGTATGATGCTGGAGAATACATGTTACGATTTTTTTGAACTGCTCACTTTAAATATGGCTCGCGCCGGATTTTTTGGTGAAATTGTTCATACTGAAGGAGCCTACATTCATACTTTGCTTGATTCAAATTTCGATAAAAACGGTTATGCCGAAATGTGGCGGTTAAAGGAAAATTACCGTAACGGAAATTTATATCCCACTCACGGTTTGGGGCCAGTAAGTCAGGTAATGAATATCAACCGTGGCGACCAGATGGAGTATTTAACAGCCATGTCATCAAACGATTTTTTAATGTCAGCCACAGCGAAGGAACTTGCTGCAAAGGATAGTTTTTTTACTGAATTTGCTGATAAGAAATATCGCGGAAATATGAATACAACTTCGATACGCACACATAAAGGCCGAACGATAATGCTTCAGCACGATGTTACAAGTCCACGTGTTTATTCGCGAATCCACCTTATTAGCGGCACAAAAGGCGTTGCCATGAAATACCCCGAACCGGGAAAGATTGCAACAAGCCACGAGTGGCTGGATGATACAGAAATGAAGAAACTGGAAGAAAAATACACACCCGAAATTGTTACAAAAATTGGTGAAATGGCAAAAAATGTGGGCGGTCACGGTGGTATGGACTTTATGATGGATTGGCGAACAATTGACTGTTTGCGCAATGGACTGCCACTTGATCAGGATGTTTATGATGCTGCCTTGTGGAGTTCAATTGCGCCACTCAGCGAAAAATCGGTTGCAAACCGTTCAAATTCTGTTGATGTTCCTGATTTTACACGTGGAGCATGGAAAACAAATGCACCCATGGAATTAACATTGAAAGGTGGCGGAACGACAGGAGTTAAGTAAAATATTTTCTTGATTTTCAGGCTGCTATTCTTGTTGGAATTTATAAGTTGAAGTTATAGCAATACCTGCTGGTGTTGAGTAATCCGGTGAATTATTCTCATATTTCTCAATTAAGCAAGTACTTAACGCAACCTTTCTCAAACAAACCCCGTCTTAGATGTTGAAACTTAAAACGAAATTTATGAAACTGGTAATTCTACTTGGATTTTTAATAAGCTCCCTTTCAATTAGCGCACAGGATTCTTACAGTTCAGGCGATTGCAAAGCAGATTTCACATTTGCTGTAAACCCTGATATTCAAACTCTTTTACCGGCGACTGCAATTAATTTTTACGATACTTCTGTTGGAGAAGTAAAAGAATGGTATTGGGATTTTGGAGACAGCATTACAAGCAGAGAACAAAACCCAATGGTTATTTTTAACCATCCGTTAAGCGGACCAACTGTAAAAATGAGTCCCTATCGAAATATTTCACTAACTGTTGTTACCTCAGATGGTTGCAAAAGTATTTTTTCTCAAACCTTAAACATAATTGATGGAACCATTTACGAACAAAATCAGAATTGCAGGGCTGAATTCAAATATTACGAATCGTCCCGCGACACTTTGGGTGGAACTGCTACAATTAATTTCAACAACTATTCTGAAGGTGAAAATCTTGGTTACTTCTGGCAGTTTGGAAATGGCATAACAAGTACAGAAAAAGAGCCTGTTGTAAAATTCGATTTCAACAGAATCGAATATAAGGTTTGCCTTACAGTTACAGGAATAGACAGTTGTATAAGTATTATGTGCGATGCAGTTTATATTGAATCTCCAGTAACCTGGGATTCGGGTTATGTTGACCCAGTTGAACCCAAATGTTTTGTAGGTTTCGGTTACAATATGAAAGATATTCTCATGGGCCCGCTGCCTTCCATGCTGGTTGAATTTAACTATAAATCCTATCCTGAAGCAACCGGATGGCAATGGGATTTTGGTGATGGAACAACAAGCACTGAACCAAATCCTGTACATACATTTATACAAACCATTCAACCGGATTCGATTTTTGGTGATTCAGTTTATTATGTTTATCCCAATCCATACCGGACTGTTTGCCTGACAGTGTTTACTGAAGATAGCTGCGAGGTTACCTATTGCGAAAACATCAGGGTTTTCGCTGCAGAACCGCAACCTGACACATTTAAATGCAATGTATATTTTAAATATTACCAGCCGGACGATATTATTACAATTCCAGAGGTAGTTCCAGTTCAGTTGGTTGAAGTTGCTGAAGGTGAAGTTATTTCGCGTGAATGGGTTTTTGAGGATGGAACAATTAGCACAGAAAAAGATCCGCTGGTTATGTTCAGCATTTTTCAGCCGGAACACAAAGTAACTTTAACTGCCTGGTTTGCGGATAGTTGTGTTATTACTTATTACGGTAAAGTATTTTTAAATCCTGCAATAATCGACACAGTTATTGTTGATCCTGCGTGTCCTTACATTATCAAAGTTGATGGTGGTTTCCCACCTGCTGTTTCATCGTGTGCAGGTTGGGCTTCGGCGATGGTTTATTTGGGTGATAAGTTGGTTGAGCCTGCATTTATCAGTTGGTCAACCGGCGATTCATTGGCAACAGTGAACGGTCTTTGTCCAACTCAAACTTATTCAGTAAATGCAATAATGCCCGATGGCTGCGCGGTTTCAACAAAGTTTGTTTTGAATGCCGATGGAATCATCACTCCCATTTCTGTATATAACTGGTGGTTAAGCGGTGAAACGGAAAAATTGTACGTTCAATCGGATGCTGCGTTAGGTTTGAAAGTGGAATGGCGGCTTTGTGACGGGACAATAGTTGAAGCCGATAGTATTCCTCTTGATGCGATAAACTGTGGAGGAAATGTATCGAACATGATTGTAAGAGATTTGCAGGGTAATGTGGTTTATAAAGAAAATATTTCGCTAAAAACCACAGTTACAGGTATTCAAAACCTGAAAGTTGACCCATCAGTGAAACTTTGGCCAAACCCGGTAAGCAAAAAATTAAATATTCGTTATTCAGGTGAATTTCAACAGGAAATAACTATTGAAGTATGCGATTTAATGGGAAAACGGATTTCGACTGAAATTTTTCAGAATATTTCTGACAAACATGAAATCAGTTTGAATGTCGAATCATTAAAAACAGGAATTTATATATGCAGGATTTCTGCTGCCGGAAAAATTATTGATTCACAAAAGTTTAGCCGAAGATGATGAATGTTTTCCCGAATCTGGATTCTATCAATTGAAATGAGCTTAATGAATTTTAAATTCAGGTTCTAATTCTAAATTTGTTCCTTATTTGCGAAAAAATATAATTTACCTGTAACAACTTGGCAAATTGTTCGTCTTATCTATTGAAATGCGTTCAGAAAACAAATGACAGTAAACGAATACAATAAATCGGTTGAACTATTTTCAGACCGGGTTTATCGGTTTATATTAAAGAGTATCAGAGATATTCATAAAGCCGAAGATATTGTGCAGGACAGCTACGAAAAGCTTTGGAAAAATGCAGAAAATGTTAGTTTCGAAAAAGTGAAATCATACCTTTTTACAACTGCATACCACACGATGATTGACATTATCCGCAAAGATAAGCGATCGTCATACGCTGAAGAAACTAAACTACCTGAGCCAAGCCATGAAAACAATTATACTGATTTGGGCGAGATTTTAAATGAAGCAGTTGACCGTTTACCGGAAGTGCAAAAAATGGTTTTGTTGCTGCGCGATTATGAAGGATATTCGTATGAAGAAATTGGCGAAATGGCAAATTTGAACGAATCACAGGTGAAAGTCTACATTTACAGGGCAAGGGTATTTTTAAAGAAATATATTGGAAAGTTGGAAATGGTGGTATAAATTTTCCCCGGCCAACTCCAAAAGTGGGGAAGTTAAAGAAGAAGAGAGGAATTGAAAATGAAGATTAACAAAAATAATTACGAAACGTTTTTTGTCGATTACCTTGAAGGTAAACTCGATGAAAATCTGGTAGATGATTTTATTGAATTTCTTCAGCAAAACCCTGATTTGAAACATGAGTTATCACTTTTTGAACCAATAAAAATCGGGCAGGAAGAAATAACTTTCAACAAAAAAGAGTTGTTGCTGAAAGAAAAATATGATATTGAACAAGAATTTAATGCGGCTGCAATTGCAAGATTGGAAGGGGATATTTTGGCATCAGAAAAAGTTGATTTTGAAAAATATCTTTCCAGTCATCCTAAAAAACAAAAAGAAGCTGAGCTTTTTAGACTTACGAAACTTCAATCGGATGAATCAGTTGCTTTCAACAAAAAGAACAAAATCTACAAAAAAGAATCAGGCAGAACCATACTTCTTTGGACTGTGAGAGTGGCTGCGGTTTTTATTGTTGCCTTGTCAGTTTATACTTATTTTGATACAACTTCGGTAACATTAAAACCTGAAAACCAGCTTGCGGTCCTTGAAAAAGAACCTGAGAAAAAACCCAATTCTGAGGAAATCAAGGAAGTACCGGTAAAAACAGAAAAAAAGGAAACTGAACCTGCAGTAAAAGAGGTAAAACCTGTGATTAAAAAAGAAAAGCCAAAACCCGAACCTGTAAAAAGTTTGCGTGAAAACTCTAAAGGACGATTGGAAAATGACGATTTGGCAATGATTCGGATGAGCGATGAAATTCCGTCCAAACTTCAAAGTTTAAATCCATCAATTTATTCAGCCAACTCCAAAATCGAATTGGTTCCGGTTAAATTTATTATTCCGGAAACAATTGAAACTTTTGACGATGAAAAGCTTTTGGTTGATATTGTAAAGGAAAAAACCGGCATCGACAAGTTAAATTTCAACATGATTACAAAAGCCGGACTTTCATTTGTTTCCAGCATTTCAAAGGATAAATTTAATTACGAAACCAATTCAGAAGGAAAAATTACTGAAGTAAAATACGATTCACGGATTCTTGCCTTTTCTATCCCAACAAAAAACTAAATTAACGAAAATTATTACCTGTTCTGGGGCTTAATACATCGTCCACGAATTGCGTAAAGACTCATGTTTGTTGTACATACACAAACATGCGTCTTTTTATTTTAGGATGAAAAACGGTTACTATTAAAAAGTAATTCCTCTTTCAATCTCCAATTATTCCTAAATTCATGAAATTCACTCCACCATCTGTAACTTTTCCAAAAGGCAATCCGTCACAGCTTCAGAACATTAAAAATGAAAAAATGAAACGATTAATTACATTGGTATTTTGTAGCATCATTGCCGCAAATACCTGGGCACAAAACGACTCAACCAATATTCACATGGGTAAGAAAAATGTTGTAACAGTTATTGAAGGTGACGACAGGGTACAAGTTGTTTTAGGTGACAAAGAAAAGGGAAAAGGAATTGAAGTGATCACGGATGATTGGGGTGATACAACGCACATTAGGGTTGGACGCAGAACATTTAAAGTGATTGAAGGCAACAATGGCACATATGTTAAATATGAAAAAGAGGACAAATCACACAAATGGCATGGAAGCTTTAATCCACACTGGGCAGGTTTGGAAGTTGGAATGAACAGTTTTCAAAATTCTGACTATTCCATTTACAGCACTGACCCTGGTATCCCAAAAGGAGACGTTTTCGAACTTAATCCAGGCAAATCCCTCTCATGGAACCTGAATTTTGCCGAATGGGCATTTAAAAACGAACGAAAAACATTTGGAGTTGTAACCGGTATGGGAATCAGTTTTAACGATTATGCATTCGACTTACCTATTACAATTAATAAAGAAGACGGATATGGAAAAATCGTCCCAAATCATATTACGTTGGATAACACAAGTGTAAAAAAGTCGAAATTACATGTTAATTATTTAACTGTGCCACTCATGCTCGAAGTTAAAACTCCGCTCAGAATGGGCAGTTCGCACTTGTCTCTTGGAGGTGGTGTAATCGGTGGCTTGTATTTGGGTGCACATACCAAATACAAATATGAGAACGGAAATAAAGAAAAATACAAAAGCAATTACCACATTAATCAATTGAAATACGACCTGACCGGAAGAATTGGCTTTGGCGACTTTTGTGTGTTTGCAAATTATAGCATGACTTCGCTGTTTAAGGATGGCAAAGGCCCTGAAATCCATCCGTTAATGATTGGCATTTCGTTCCCAAATATTTAAGGAACAGATATTAAAATAGATACAAGCATATAGAATTTAAAAGTCCCGGCATTTTGCCAGGGACTTTTTTATTGGTTTATGAATTTTTGGTTATTTTAAGTTTATGAATTTGAAATTTATGAATGGATTGGATATTTTTCCCATTGCGAGCTTTCTTGTATTGATAATTTTAATTGGAGGTAAAGTAATATTTTTGAAAAAGAAAGGGATTCAAATTACTGCAGGTGAAAGTAAAACAAGCAAGACCAGAAATTTAATCAACACTATTTTTTTCGCTATTGTACTACTCTGGATTTTTGAAGCAGCCAGACCTTTATTGTCGTTTTCAATTCTGCCTGAACCCATGACAAAACTTTTACTTAACTCCATTTACATAAAAATTGCTGGTATTTCAATCATTGCTGTTTCGCTTGTGCTGCTTTTTGTAACATTGCTACATTTTAAAAATCACCTCCGCTTTGGCCTCAGCGAAAAAAACCCGGGAAAGCTTGTTACAACAGGTATTTTTTCAATTTCCCGCAATCCGTTTTTTCTATCGCTTGACTTGTATTTTCTTGGGATTGCAATTTTTCTGCCCAATTTATTTTTTATTGGCTTTGCGGTTTTGGCAGTATTCAGCATTCATTTTTTTATTCTGAATGAAGAAAAATTTATGCGAAAAGTTTATAGTGCTGAATATGAAATATATTTAAGTGAAGTGAAACGGTATATTTAAAAATATCGACAAGAAATGCTAAACCCTGGTTTTTAAATTATTTATTTCCTTTTAAAACCAGATTGTCGTATTCACAACCATCGGCTACAACTTCGATTACTGTCGAACCATTTGCACAAAAAGCATCATGTAAAGCATTTTGATAGTCGGATAAATTGCTTGCCCTGATTACAGGTACTCCAAAATAATGGTTCGTCGGTACGTCATGCAAATCATTCAAATCCGTTCCATAATGACAATCGAAATTCTTTTTTCCTTGTTTGATGCGGATAAGCGACAAACTGTTGTCGTAAATTACAACAAAGATTATTTTTAGTTTGAGGCGTTTGGCGGTGGCCAGTTCGCCAACTGCCATTAAAAAACCACCATCGCCCATGATTGCCACAACTGGTAATTCCGGATGACAAAGTTTAGCAGCCAAAGCCGCCGGAATAGCAAAACCCATTGATGACCAACCGTTTGTCATTAATAATTTTTCGGGAGAAGGAGTTTGCCACATTTGGCCAATCAAATGAAGGTGGGCACCTACATCCACAGTGAGAATACCATTGTCGGGAAGTGCTTTTCGCAATTCGGCAACAATTGCAAGTGGTCCAAAAGAATCTTTTACAGGAGTTAATTTCTTAAACAAATTGTTTTTAAGACTTACCAAAATAGTTCGATCCCAATTCTTTAATTCAACTGGAAAAGTTAAAATTTCATGGAGCAACTCACCAATATCTCCGGTTAAATCAATAACTTCCGGATATTCTTCTTTGTTAATATCAGCAGGAACTGTATCTAAATGAATCAGTGGAACCTGAGGCATCCAATCTTCATAGTTAAATTCAACAGGATCGTAACCAATTCCGATTACTAAATCAGCATCACAGTAAATTTTTGCAACATCATTGGAAAGAGCGTGAAAAAGTACTCCTGCATAAAGTGGATGATTTTCCGGAAACATACCTTTAGCCATTGGAGTAATAAATACAGGCAAATTGTACTTTTCAGCCACAAACATTACCAAATCCTGGACACGCTCCCGAACTGCTGTTAAACCAACAACAAGTATAGGTTTTTTGGCCTTTTGAAATTCAGATTTGGCAATAACTATTGCCTTATTCATTGTATCACCCGAAGTCTCTTTTTCCAATCGCAAATAATTAGTCAGTTTTGAGGATTGTTCAGGTTTTTTTAATCCAATTCCGGCAGGCACTCCGATATGGACTGGTCCGGGTAATTCGGAAACAGAAATACCGGCAGCTTTCAGTATTGTTTCATTTACATTTTCAAAATTCAATCTTGTGGTCCATTTTGTAATTGGGGCAAACAGTGCCTGGTGATTAATGTTCATTTGTACAGTTCGGTTGAGCAAGTGGTCTGGCATTTCATCAGTAAAGGCAATCATGGGAAATCTGTCGAGAAAAGCGCCGCCAACTCCTGTACTTAAATTAGTTGCACCGGGGCCAAAAGTGCCAAAGCAAACTCCCGGAATCCCGGTCAATCGTCCGCAAATTCCAGCCATAAAAGCGGCTGTGGTTTCATGTCCTACCAAAACAAATTCAATCCCATCTTCCAATCGAAGTGCTTCGATGTAATCAGTCATATTTCCACTGGGCACACCAAAAACAAACCGGACTCCAATTTCTTTTAAAGTTCGGGCAAAAAGTTGGGCTACAGTATTTACTAACAAATTCATAAATAGTCATTTTAGAGACAACTACCATAATGTTCAGAACAACTTTACCTCGTTATTCCGGAAAATGTTTTTCGCATGTACAGGATAATTTCCACTTTAGAAAGCTCCGAGATTTGTTATAATCAGCCAATTAAACTTTCCAACTCCTCCAAATCAATATCAGGTTTGGTAATTTGGAATTTGGCCTGCTTGTAAAATGCATTCCTCTTCTTAAGGGATTCATCAATAAAAGTACACAAGTTCATCTTTCGATTTTCCTTTTATCAACGGCCGTTCAGTTTTCGATTTTAAAAGGCGATCGGCCAATATAGCCGGATCGATATTGATATATATGGTTTGCCCGGATTGATTCATCAAATCTATATTATCAAAAAAACAAGGCGCACCGCCACCTGTAGCAATTATGATGTCTGTAAATTCTGACAATTCCTCAAGTGCTTTTCTTTCTTTGTTTCTAAACTCAGCTTCACCTTCCTGCTCAAAAATCTGTGGAATTGTTTTAAGATTGCGCTCCTCAATATAGTGGTCCATATCAATAAACTGCAAGTTCAGATGTTCTGAAAGCCTGCGCCCCAGTGTCGATTTGCCGCATCCCATGTATCCGATAAGGTAGATTCTCATAAGCAGCCCCCTTCCCAACCTTCCCCCGAAAGGGGAAGGAGTAAAAACCGTCTATTATATATTTTAATCATAAACTTCATAATTTTTTACTTTTCAACTTTCCGACTCACTCTAAACATTGAACTTTAAGCTCGAAACTAAAACAAGGACATCTGTGTTGGGTCCGGGTCATCTTTTTTTGGCCGTTTTATTTCAAACGGAATGTCGTTAAAACTTAACTTCTCTTTTGTTTTAGGTTTTTCAACAGGTTCAGGTTCATCTGGTTCATTCAAATGTACAAGTTCATCAGATTCAGGTTTATCATGTTCATCTTTTAGTATCGGTTCAATCTCTATAATTTTTCCAACATCGTAATTCGACAATCGTTTTCCCTTTGCTTTCCAGGATTTTACACCGATAAACCCGGCCACTTCAATGATTTCATTTTCGCGTTCGGCATACTTCCCTTCAAACTCCAATTCCAACCTCGGATAACGAACCCATGTAACACTTACCAATTTATTATCAGGATTATCACCAATAAAACGGAACATTTTACCTTCTGAATCCTCTATTTCAAAGCGTTTTACATAGTAGAACTGTTGTTCGGCATCAAAATAAACTGCCGATAAAATTTTACCGCTGTCAAATTTTTCAATGGTTAAAATATCATTTTCAAAGTGGTTACTCAAATCATAGTTATACAATTGATAATCTCCCCGTTTGTATAAAACAAGGATTCTGTCATCACCCGAAAATTCGCCCAGGTATTTTCCACGTTTATCGGCATTTAAACGGAGCACATCTTCATCGAACCAAATTTTTCTTCCGCCCAAAGTGGAATGCCCTTTTTCTTTTAAGCTGATTTTATGAACTTCGTTTTTAGTGAGCAGGTTACCCAGAGATTGCCGTCCTTTTATGGCCAATTCACCCATATCAACTTCGAAATTCAACTTTTTAATTCGTGGTTTTGGTTTCAGTACAATTTTTAAAACTTCGGCCTCGCCATTGGGGTTAGCAGAAAAATATACAACGCGTGATCCTTTGGTTTCCTGTGTCAGGTTGTATTCTTTGTCGCGGGTAACGCCAGTTACCGAAAATCGTTTCATATAATGAAACCCGGTTTCTCCGTCTTTATAAACCACGTTGTAAATGGTGCGGTTGTCATTCTTTTTAAAAATCTCTACGTGCAACGGGTTTTTATCTATAAATGCCTTTTCTGCTACTTTGCTTATAAAATAAGTCCCGTCGCGGCGAAATACTATAATGTCATCAATATCTGAGCAATCGCAAATATATTCAGCCTTTTTCAAACCAGTTCCAACAAATCCTTCTTTGCGGTCGAGGTACAGTTTTTCGTTTCTTACAACAACTTTTGAGGCCACAATATTTTCGAAACTGCGGATTTCAGTTTTTCGTTCTTTGCCTTTTCCATATTTTGTTTTCAGGTGGATAAACCATTTAATTGTAAATGGAACTATATTCTGAATGTTATTTTCAACCTCTGCAATCTCGTCTTCAATGGCTTTTAAAAGTTCCTCAGCTTTGTCTTTGTTGAATTTCAGAATACGCGCCATCCTGATTTCCATCAGTTTTAAAATATCCTCGCGGGTAACTTCACGCCTGAGTTTTGGTTTCCATGGTTCCAACCGCATATCTATATGCGCAATTGCCTGATCCATATTTTCAGAGTCTTCGAATTTTTTGTCTTTGTAAATCCGTTCTTCGATAAATATTTTTTCGAGCGATGAAAAATGCCAGGACTCTTCCAATTCGCTTTTACGTATTTCAAGCTCCAATTTTAACAGTTGGAGTGTACTGTCTGCTGACCTTTTCAGGATTTCTTTTACCCCAATAAAAATGGGTTTGTCGTTTTCGATGATTACCGAATTGGGCGACAATGAAACTTCGCAATCAGTAAAAGCAAACAGTGCATCGATTGTTTTATCTGATGAAACCCCCGGTGCAAGATGAATCAGGATTTCAACATTTGCGGCAGTATTATCATCGATTTTCTTGATTTTGATTTTGCCTTTTTCGTTGGCTTTTATAATCGACTCAATTAAAGTCGAAGTTGTTTTCCCAAAAGGGACTTCGGTAACGACAAGTGTTTTATTGTCACGTTTTTCGATTTTGGCGCGCACTTTAACCGTTCCTCCGCGCAATCCATCGTTGTATCTGCTAAAATCGGCCATACCGCCGGTTGGAAAATCAGGTACCAATTCAAAATCCTGGTTTTTCAGGTGGGCAATTGACGCATCACACAGTTCAATAAAATTATGTGGAAAGAGTTTTGAGGCAAGTCCTACGGCAATCCCCTCAACGCCTTGAGCCAGTAATAAAGGGAATTTCACAGGTAAGGTAACGGGTTCTCTTTTGCGTCCGTCATAGGTAAGTTTCCAAACCGTAGTTTTCGGGTTGAAAAGTACTTCGAGCGCAAATTTCGATAAACGCGCTTCAATGTAACGCGGTGCTGCAGCTCCATCACCTGTCAAAATATTTCCCCAGTTTCCCTGTGTATCTATCAACAACTCCTTTTGACCCAATTGAACAGCGGCATCTCCGATAGAAGCGTCACCATGTGGGTGGTACTGCATGGTTTGCCCGATAATGTTTGCCACTTTATTGTAGCGACCATCGTCCATTTCGCGCATAGCATGCAATATGCGACGCTGCACCGGTTTTAGTCCATCGTTAATGTAGGGCACGGCACGTTCAAGAATCACATACGAAGCATAGTCGAGAAACCAGTTGCGGTACATTCCCGACAAGTAAATTATTTCGTCTTTTACTTCTTCTTCCTGCGGTTCTTCAGGTATTTCTTCGTTGTTGATGTATTCTTCTGACATTGGGTTTTTTGCTGTCGTTTATTCTTAAGTATCTCGCTTATTTGCTGTAAACATTTTTGATTGTATTGATTTTATCAGGATTTATTTCTACTACCTTTCCATCTTTGTAAACTATGATAGGAGTTTTCTTGTATTTTTTAAACTCAATCAGTTTCTTATATGCTCTTTCTAATCCTTCAATTATTTTATCACTGTTGTCCATGACTATTTGATTTATAAGTTCTTAATAATTCATTCCATTTATTAATATTTTTCAAAATATCTCCGGAACTGTTTTTTCGAGCAATTACTTCGTATGGTTCTCCAGAGTTATCAATGAACATCCATTCGTCAGCAAATAGATTTAAATATTTCAAAAAAATTCTTTAATCCATTTTCATAACGCCTTCGGATTACTTCTTCAGGAATATTATGTCCACCTTCTTTTACACAGGTTTCAACCCTTTTTACCGCCAAATCAGAAGACCGTAACCAAAAAAAAAGTAATGTTATATAGTATCCATCTTTTTTAGCCCTTAGAACTAAATTTCGATAGCTCTTTGTCGCAAAAGTAGTTTCAAAAGCAAAATCCTGTCCAACAGATATTAATTTATTAATCCTATCAAGCATAAGTCTGCCAGATTGGATTGCGGCTGATTCAGGATGAAACGGAGAAAGGCGTTCCTGCCCGTGACTGAACGGCAATGCGAGAATTCGTGGTTGATTGCCGCACCGACCCCGCTCTAAAATATTCATTTTATTAGGCATTGTTTTTTAAAATTCTCTCTGAAATATTATTTTAAACTCTTGGCTATTACATTTTTAACAATCCCTTTCTTCCTTTGTGATATAGTAAATATCCGATTCTTCTGTAAGTTTCATCCTACGCCACTTCATCCTTCTCTACATATAAATTTTCAATAATGAAATCCTGTCGTTCAGGGGTGTTTTTCCCCATATAATACTCAAGCATTTGCGAAATAGATTCGTGCTTTTTCATCATAACCTGATCGAGCTTTATATCATCGCCAATAAAATTTTTAAACTCATCCGGCGATATTTCTCCAAGTCCTTTAAACCTTGTGATTTCAGGTTTCCCCTTTAGTTTATTTATAGCTATTTGTTTCTCCACTTCCGAATAACAATAGAAAGTTTTTTGCTTATCCCTTACCCTGAAAAGAGGAGTCTGTAAAATATATACATGCCCTTTCCTTACCAATTCAGGGAAAAACTGCAGGAAAAAAGTTATGAGTAGCAAACGAATGTGCATTCCATCAACATCCGCATCGGTAGCGATTATAACTTTGTTGTACCGCAAATCATCAATGCTTTCTTCAATATTTAATGCGGCCTGAAGCAAGTTGAATTCTTCGTTTTCGTAAACCACTTTTTTTGTCAGTCCAAATGTATTTAGTGGTTTTCCCCTTAAACTAAAAACCGCCTGTGTATTTACATCACGTGATTTTGTGATCGAACCGCTTGCTGAATCCCCTTCGGTAATAAATAAACTGGATTCCTCGTATCGTGGTTGTTTAATTTCATCGAAATGTACCCTGCAATCACGTAATTTTTTATTGTGCAGGTTTGATTTTTTAGCGCGGTCTTTTGCCAGTTTTTTTATGCCGGTAATGGCTTTCCTTTCCCGCTCCGACTCCTGTATTCGCCGCAAGAGAACTGAAGATGTATCGGGGTTTTTATGTAAATAGTTGTCGAGTTCCTTTTGCAGAAAATTGGCAACATGCGTTCTCACCGAAGGACCATCAGGACCAATATCTTTTGATCCGAGTTTTGTTTTTGTTTGCGACTCAAAAACAGGTTCTTCAACTTTTATACTTATTGCCGCCACAATTGATGCACGGATATCAGAAGGATCGTAATCTTTTTTGTAATATTCGCGGATAGTTTTCACAAGTACTTCACGAAAAGCCTGTAAATGAGTTCCACCCTGCGAAGTGTGTTGTCCGTTTACAAAAGAATAATAATCCTCGCCATATTGATTTCCGTGAGTTATTGCAACTTCAATATCCTCACCTTTAAGGTGGATGATCGGATAAATAGAATCGTGATCCATATTTTCCTCCAGCAAATCACGTAAACCATTTTTTGAATGGTATTTTTCACCGTTATATTCGATTACCAGCCCGGAATTCAGGAACGTGTAGTTTTTGATCATATTCACTACAAAATCGCTTATGTAGTGGTATTTTTTGAAAACAGTTTGGTCTGGCTCAAAAGTTACTATCGTCCCGTTTGCCTCTTCCAATCCTTTAAAATCTTCCTCTCCCGTTTTTATCCCTTTGCTGAAATGGATTACTTTGGCAACTCCTTCGCGTACAGCTTTTATTGTGAAATCGGATGAAAGTGCATTGACAGCTTTTATCCCCACACCATTCAAACCAACAGATTTTTTGAAAACCTTTGAATCATATTTGGCACCCGTATTCATTTTGCTGGCGACATCATCGAGTTTTCCCAATGGAATACCGCGGCCATAATCGCGTACCAATACTTTTTCCTGATCAATTTCAACAGTTATTTTTTTTCCAAACCCCATCATAAATTCGTCGACAGAGTTATCCAAAACTTCTTTTAGAAGAACATAAATTCCATCATCGGAAGCAGTGCCATCGCCCAATTTCCCGATATACATGCCCGGGCGTTTGCGAATGTGTTCCTGCCAATCTAATGTTCTTATTGTTCCTTCGTCGTAATTCTGCGCCTTAATTTCTTCCATAAGCCGCAAATATAACGAAAACAAGCCGAAATCGACAGGACGACGTGAACCAATAACTAACAAAATATGGTTGAAAACGGAAGAAAAGATTGTTGAAATGGTTGCCGGTTTTCTATTTTGAAGATTCAGGGAATAACCGAAAACAACGACAGCTGAAAACCTTAAAACTATGACAACATTTTCAGATTATTCCCATTTTTTTCATCAGAAACGTTGCATTCATGGTTTTTGTAACGCCATCGGAAAGTTTGTAATCGAAAACAAGTTCATCATTTTCAATCCTGATTTCGAAACATTTGTTAAAGACCTGTTGCGGGAATTCCAATTCCATCTCGCTGAGCTTCAAGTCGTGGGTGGCAATTAAGGAAACAGATTTATACTGAACCAATTTGCGGAGAAGTTCACGCGAACCGTTTAACTTGTCAACCGAATTTGTTCCCTTGAGCATTTCATCGAGGATTACAAAAATATGTTCCCCTTTTTGCAGCCAGTCAAGCACTCCTTTTATGCGTTTCAATTCGGCATAAAAGTAGGATTCGTCTTTTAAAAGTGAATCGGTTGTGCGCATGTTTGTGTAGATTTCGATGGGCGTAAAAACCATTTTTTCGGCACAAACCGGAGCGCCTGTCCGGGCAAGAATCAGATTTACACCAACCGTGCGCAAAAAGGTGCTTTTCCCGGCCATGTTTGCACCTGTAATTATCATCACCTTTGACCAGCCATTGATTTCGAAATCATTGCAAACCCTTTTATTTTCGCGCAAAAGTGGATGCCCTAAATTTTTTGAGTGAAAGGAAAATTCCCCTTCTTTTATTTCAGGAAACACAAAATCAGGATGATTATTTGCGAAATTGGCCAAACTTATTAAAGCATCGGTTTCTGAAATAACTTCCAGCCAATCATTTAACTTTTTATGGTGCTGGTTGTGCCAGTTCCACAATTTATATACGCACCGGATATCCCAAAGCAGAACACTGTTCAGAAAAAATCCAACTAATAGGTTTTGTCGGTACTCGAATTGCCCGACCAGGTTTTTTAGTTGATGAAATATCGCACTTGACGAAATTGGTTCGGAAACTATTTTCTTTAACCCGCAAAGTAAATCCGCCTTAAACTCCTTTTCTTCAATCAACCGAAGCAGTTGCATGTATTTAGCAAGTAAATCCGATTTTCTGCCAAAAAACCTAAAGTATTCGCTTACCTTTTTCCAGAAAAAGTAAAGAAAAAGCCACTGCACAAAAACCATGAACCAGACAAATAAGTTTGTTATTCCCAAAACTGCTGGAATTGCAGATATCAAAGTAAGCAATGGAACAACCCACCGCAACCATTTGATAGCTTTGGCATTTTTGAGTGTTAAATCCAATTCTGACCAGGCAATAATTTCGTTGTGCGATTCTTCAGTTTCTTCAAACATTTTTCCATGTGAAAGAAAATTGATTCGCCAATCGGGTATTTGAGAAAGTTCGTGGATTGCTTCCTGTTTCTTTTCTATTTCATCCTTTCGGAGTGAAGGATTTATAAACCAACCGGCCAGTTTTTTTTGACCACTGATTGTTGACGTCCTGTTGATAAATTGATACAGCGAACCTTCGCCAAACAAATCCAAATCGTAGGAGAAAAAATGATCAGTATTCAGAAATTCCTCCCCATTTCTGAAATGTGAAAATTGATGATTGAGCGCCAAAAGTTCTTCTTCAACAACTTTTTTAAGTATGGAAGTTTTCTTTTTGATCCTTTCGAGCCGGATATTTTTTTTGATAAGAAAGAAAAAAAGAATAATTGCCGCCAACGAGAAAATAAGTGTCATCCAGCTTTCAATCTCAAAAACAAAAGGAGGTGCAAAAATGAGTAGAAAAGAGAAAAACCTGTACCAGGCAAAACGCTTTATTTTGATTGAAACGGATGCCAGTTCCGCTGAAAAATCATGGAGTTTATTTGTGTAGAAAGATTTAACAGATGAATTCATTTTATAAATACCCGTAATGATGAAGAATCCCTGACACCGAAAAAACTGTAAAAACCAACACTGTGAAAACAATTATTATCGTTTCAAACTGAACATTTGAAAGCCGGATTTTGAGAATTTCCGGAGGACGAGATTGAAAGAACCGATTTTCAATCCAAATCAGCATTTTGAAACACAATTCCCCAATTCCCCAACCTACCAAAGCACCACCCAAAATGTCGAGCGGATAATGAACCCCTGAATAGATGCGGGAATATGAAAACAGGATTGCCCAAAACAGGATAAGAAATTTGTACCAGGGATTTTTGAACAGACGTGAAGTAAAAATAAAAATTGCAAATCCATTGCTTGCATGAGACGAAACAAAACTGTACAAACCGCCTTTTCGCAGCACATTGTGCACAAGCGGACTGATCGCAGGATCATGGACAGGTCGTAAACGCTGAAATACTTCTTTAAGAAAAACTGAAATCTGGTCGCTTAAAAGGATTGTTAGTGCCAGGAAAAAGAGGACAAGCAAGGATTTAAATTTATAATTTTTTACCATGTAAAAAATAATAACCACATAAAACGGAAGCCAGGTTTCCTTGCGGGTAACCATTAACATAATGGTGTCCCAAAAATTATTGTGAAAACCATTCAAAAACAGAAAAACCTCTTTATCGATTTCCAATATTTTTTGCAACCATTCCATTTAACTGTTTAATATTTCCCAGATTTTGTCTTTCAACTGCTGCAGGTTGTATCCGGTAATTGATGAAAAATACATGTGCGGTATTTCTTTCAATTCTTTACTGATTTCTTTCATCAGTTCCTCATCGAGCATATCGGCTTTGCTAATTGACAAAAACCTTTGCTTGTCGAGCAATTCAGGATTGTATTTTTCAAGCTCATTGAGAAGTATTTTATATTCTTTCAGGTGGTTTTTGCTATCAGCAGGAACCATGAAAAGCAACATTGAATTTCGTTCGATGTGCCTAAGGAAGCGCAGGCCAAGCCCTTTCCCTTCGTGGGCGCCTTCAATAATTCCGGGAATATCGGCCATTACAAACGACTGTTTTTCGCGGTGCCCAACAATACCGAGATTGGGTACGAGGGTGGTAAAATGGTATTCGGCAATTTTTGGTTTTGCTGCCGAAACAACCGATAATAGCGTTGATTTTCCTGAGCTGGGGAAACCTACCAACCCCACGTCGGCGAGTACTTTTAATTCGAGGATTTTCCAGCCTTCTTCCCCGTCTTCTCCAGGCTGGGCAAAACGCGGTGTTTGAAAAGTAGCCGATTTAAAATGTTCGTTACCTAAACCACCGCGACCACCTTTCATTAAAATCTGGGTTTCGTCGTGTTTTGTTATTTCGAAAATTACTTCGCCGGTTTCGGCATCTTTTACAATTGTACCAAGTGGTACTTCAATGGTTACATCGTCACCATCGGCACCCGAACTTTTTTGCTTGCCGCCCGGACCACCTATTCCGGCTTTAATGTGTCGTTTATATTTGAGGTGGAGCAAAGTCCACATTTGTGAGTTACCTTTTACGATTACATGTCCGCCGCGGCCGCCATCACCGCCATCGGGACCGCCATAGGCAACAAATTTTTCTCTCCGCATATGTGCTGAACCAGCTCCGCCGCTCCCTGATTTACAGAAAATCTTTACATAATCAACAAAATTCGATTCAGCCATTTTTTTTTATTATAAAGTTGATATTACCGCTTTTATTCTTCCGGCTATATCTTCAATGCTTCCCATTCCGTTTATTCCAAAATGTTTGCCCTGTGGTTTGTAATATTCAATAAGTGGTAATGTTTTTTCGTTGTAAACATTTATTCTGTTTTCGATAATCGACTGATCCTGATCATCTGGTCGGCCCGAACTTTTGCCGCGAGACATCAAGCGATCAATTAGCTCTTGCTTTTCAACTTCCAGACTTAACATTCCTGAAATCGGTGTTCCGTTTTCGTTCAGTAATTTATCCAGGGCTTTTGCCTGGTCAACGGTACGTGGAAATCCGTCAAAAATAAATCCTTTTGTTTTGTTGTTGCTTTTGAGTTTGCTTTCTATCATTCCAATTACAACTGCATCGGGCACCAATTCACCTTTTTCCATAAAACTTTTGGCTTCCAGCCCAAGTTGAGTTCCATCCGTAATTTCACTGCGAAGCAAATCACCGGTTGAAAGATGATCCAACCCGTATGATTCAATCAGAAATTCTGCCTGTGTACCTTTCCCGGCTCCGGGAGGTCCGAATAATACAAGATTTAACATTTTGTATAAGTTTAATCGTTAATAACTGAATAAATATTTATCAAATTGCGGCCATGACCGTCATAATCCAAACCGTAACCAACAATAAAATCGTTGGGAATTTCAAGTCCAATATAATCTAATTGTACTTCTTTTTGAAGTGCATCGGGTTTTAACAACAAAGTGGCAATTTTTATTTCTTTGGGGTTCATTTTTTTCAATTGTTCCAGAATATTCTCAATTGTAATCCCTGTGTCCACAATATCTTCCAGGATTACAACTGTTCTGCCCTCAATATTTTCATTTAAACCGATTAACTGTTTCACTTCGCCAGTTGTTTTGTCGCCCCTGTACGATGCGAGTTTCACAAAAGTAATTTCGGTTTCTATCAGTTCAATCCTTTTAAACAATTCAGCTGCAAACATAAATGATCCATTTAGAATACATACAAACAGCGGGTTTGCCCCCTCAAAATCGGAGTTCATTTTTTCCGCCATTTTTTCAACTACCCCCCTGATTTTTTCATAAGGGATATATAATTCGAACGTTTTGTCATGGATTTTTACCTGCTTCATTGTCTAAAAATTGATTTTTGATTGTTGCTAAATTGCTGTAATTTCGTCAATTGAAAAATAAAGGCACAAATTAACGAAACAATTCGGTTAACTAAAAATTAAAAATACAAAACATGAAACCAAAAGTGAGTATAATTATGGGCAGCACCTCCGACCTTGGAGTTATGGAAAAAGCGGCAAAATTGTTTGAAGAGTTTGAGATTCCGTTTGAAATAAATGCGCTTTCGGCACACCGCACTCCCGATGAAGTAGAAAAATTTGCAAAAGGTGCAAAAGACCGCGGTATAAAAGTAATTATTGCCGGAGCAGGAATGGCAGCTCATTTGCCCGGAGTAATTGCCGCAATGACACCGCTCCCTGTAATTGGCGTTCCGATTAATGCCAGCCTTTCCGGCTTTGATTCTATTTTGGCAATCCTTCAAATGCCTCCCGGAATACCTGTTGCAACAGTTGCCGTTGACGGTGCAATGAATGCTGCAATCCTCGCCACACAAATGATGGCCACCGGCGATGAGGATTTAATGCAAAAACTTGTTAACTATAAAGAGAGCTTAAAAAAGAAAATAGTTCAAGCCAATAAAGATCTTTCGGAAGTTAGATATAAATTTAAGACGAATTAAACCGAACTAATTTATTTTGAGTAAATTAAACGCGGTTAATAAGTAAATCAGTTCTAATGGGAATAAATCAGGAAATAGTAAATATTGTAACAAAGTATTTCAGGAATAAGCCAGTTCTAAAAGCATACGTTTTTGGCTCGGTTGCCAAGGGTGATGCAAATAGTGAAAGCGATATTGATATACTTGTTGATCTTGATTACTCACAGAGAATTGGTTTACTTTTTATTCAAATGAAAATGGACCTTGAAAATCTTCTTCATAAAAAGGTAGATCTGGTTTCATCACAAGGACTTTCCCCATATATTAAACCGCAAATCGAAAAAGAGAAACTTTTGATTTATGAAAGGAAATAGAGGGGATTTCGCCAGACTACAGCATATTTATGATGCTATTATTGAAATTTGGAATCGATTTGAACATTGCCTGGGAAATTATAGAGATTGATATTCCTGAACTAAAATCTAAAATTGCTGAAATACTCGAAGAAATGAAAAAATAGAACAACCCACCTTAAACTGTGAATGAAAAAGAAACTAACCTTTTTAATTTTCTCTATTTTCGCTTTTACCTTTTCTTATTCAGCCGAAAACTATCCTGCCGGAGCCCGGGCCCTGGCTCTTTCCAATTCATTTGTTTCGGTTACTGACCCCTGGAGCACATTTCACAACCAGGCTGGTTTAGCAAGTATTGAAAATTTTTCTGCTGGCTTCTTTTACGAATCGCGATTTATGATCGATGAACTGTCTCATGCAGCCGGAACTTTTGTAGCGCCTATAAAAGCAGGCACTTTCGGTTTTAGTTTTTCACAATTTGGGAAAGGAACTTACAAAGAACATAAAATTGGATTAGCATTTGCAAAACGACTTTCAAAAAAGCTGAATGCATCGATTCAACTAGATTATCTTTCAACCCGTTTCCCTGAAAATGAAAACGCATTTGGTTTTGCCACTTTTGAAGCTGGGGTTGTGTACGCAGCCACAGACGATTTATTTTTTGGCGCCCATGTTTTCAACCCAGTTTCAAACGGATTTGATTTGCCCGAAGGAGTTCAAAGAATGCCGGCCGTTATAAGGGTTGGAGGCCATTACCAGTTCCCCAAAATGGTACTGTTGACTTTTGAAACCGAAAAAAACCTTGAAAATCCTTTTATCATAAAAACAGGAATTGAATTTGTGCCTGTTAACAATCTGGCGCTTCGGTTTGGCATTTCAGGAAAACCATTGAATTATACTGCCGGAATCGGGTACACAGTGGGCAAAATAAGTACAGATATAGGTTTTGCTTATCATGGAAATCTGGGATTAACACCTGCTGTTTCTATTCAATTTGCCTTGTAAATATGAGCAGAATCCGACAAATATTACTTCTCATTTTTATTGCAATTGCTGCAATATCAACCGCACAGGAAAAAGATGCAAACAGGATTATTGAATCTATAATTGAATCGCAACTCGATAAATTAGATGAACAAACTGACGTTGCGCTAATTATCGAAGATCTGGAGGGATTTATTGAAAACCCCATCAATATAAATGCTACAACTGCATCTGAACTTTCGCGATTGTATTTTTTAAATGACGTTCAAATCAATAAATTACTTGAATATCTTGCGAATTTTGGTCCTGCCTATTCCATTTTCGAACTTAAAACAGTTGACGGATTTACTCCTAATTTATTGCAAAAAATAGAACCATTTATTTGGTTTGGGCCGAGGGAAGAAAAACAAAAATTTGGCGATGCTTTTCAATACGGCAAAAATCAACTCTTATTGAGAACCCTCGGAAATGTGCAGGAAGCACGGGGATACAAACCCAATGATGAAGGGGAAAAACCTTATGAGGGCAATCAATACAAATATTACACGCGCTACAAATATGAAGCAAGGGATAGATTTTCGGCAGGATTTACGGCGGAAAAAGATCAGGGTGAATCGTTTTTTTCCGGATCAAACAAGCAGGGTTTTGATTTTTACTCAGCACATGTGAGCCTGAAAGTTAACAAGACTTTTGAACAGCTTACTGTAGGCGATTTTCTTGTACGCGCGGGGCAGGGACTTGTTTTATGGCAAGGCTACACTTCCGGGAAATCGGAAAATGCACTTGCCATTTCAAAAACCAACCAGGGAATCCGTCCTTCCACATCGGTTGACGAAAACATGTTTTTCAGGGGAGCGGGAACGACACTCAATTTTGGAAAAGCAAAACTCAGTCTTTTTTATTCGCAAAAAAAAGATGACGGGAATTTGGCTGGCACTGACTCAACAGGATACTTTGTTACCAGCTTGCAAACTTCGGGCTACCACCGCACAAACAGCGAAATTGAAGATAAAAACTCGGTTCGAAATACAAATTTTGGTGGCATCTTTTCATGGAGTTTCAGCAATTTGAAAGTAGGTGCAACTTTCATCAGGCAAGAATTGAACATGCCATTAATTCCTGCCAGTCAGTTGTATAACCAATTTCGGTTCAGCGGAAGAGAAAATATGACCGGCGGTGTTGATTATACGTTTAATAAAGGGAAATACCAGCTGTTTGGCGAGGCTGCCATGTCAAAATCAAAAGGGAAAGCGCTTGTTCAAGGCACTATAGTTCACTTGAATGATCAGCTGAGTTTTTCGCTGTTGTACCGCCATTTCGATAAAAATTACCAATCGCTTTGGGCAAATACATTTGCCGAAGGAAGTAATATAAGTAACGAATCGGGACTGTATTTCGGCACAAAAATATTGCCTGTAAAATTTGTAACACTTTCAGCCTATTCTGATTTGTACAAAGCTCGGTGGATAAATTACACAACCGCTGCACCCTCAACCGGGTGGGATGCACTGATGCAGGCAAATGTGGTTTTATCGCGAAAAGTCGATTTTTATGTGCGATTTAAAAATGAAGAAAAAGAGGTGAAATTCATTCAAAATGAAAGATATGTAAATCTCCCGGAGCAAACACAAAAACTGAGGTTTCACTTCAATTTTAAATATTCTGAAAAAATCATTCTGAAAAGCCGGTTTGAACATTCGTTGTATAATGGTTTGGAAAAAGAATACGGATATTTAGTTTTTCAGGATATCCAGTTTCATCCTTCGAAAATACCTGTAAACATTACCGGACGGATTGCATATTTCAAAACAGACAGTTACAACTCGCGCATTTATGCCTACGAAAATGATATGCTGTACTCCTTTTCAATTCCTGCATTTTATGGTAGAGGATTCCGTACCTATTTGAATCTGAATTATAAAATCACGGAAAACATTGATTGCTGGTTTAAAATTGCCAATACCTCGTGGAACGACCGCGACGCAATCAGTTCGGGCTACAACGAGATTTCAGGAAACAACAAAACGGAGTTAAAATTCCAGTTGAGGTTGAAAATTTGATTTTGAATTTATTACTTTGCCGAGTTTTTAAATAAAATTAGCATGTCAGATTTACCGCATCTTGATTTTGAAGATATACGACCTTACACGGATAAGGAAGTAAAATCGAAAATTACCTTAATGGTTAAAGACCCTGTTTTTGATGAGGTCCTTATGCATGTTTTTAAATTCAGGCCAGTTGTTGAAATGGTAAAGCTACAACTCCGTATGTTGCGTAACATCAAACAGTTGCAAGGCACATTTATTTATGATTTACTTCGAAATGTAATCAGTAAATCATCCAAAGGACTCACTTGCTCGGGCATTGAAAATCTGGATAAAAAGAAACCCTATCTTTTCATTTCAAATCATCGCGATATTGTACTGGATGCAGCACTTTTAAATTATCTGATATTTGAAAAAGGGATGAACACAACACTAATCGCCATTGGAAATAATCTGCTGTTGTACAATTGGATTGAACATGCTGTCAAATTAAATCGGGCTTTTATCATAAAGCGTGATTTACCACCCCGCGAAATTTTGGAAGCATCATTGAAAGTTTCGCATTTTATCAGAAAATCGCTTATCGAAGATAAACTCTCGGTATGGATTGCTCAACGTGAAGGCCGTACTAAAGATGGCCATGATAAAACCCAGGTGGCTGTGCTAAAAATGTTGAACATGAGCAATTCAGGAAATATCTCGCAAGGATATAAAGAATTGAATATTGTTCCGGTTGCTATTTCATATGAAATTGAACCTTGCGGCCTAGCCAAAATAAAAGAGCTGATTAAAAAACAACATTACGGTCAATCGAAAACAAGTAAAGACGATTTGAAAAGCATGTCGATGGGAATGTTTAACCCAAAAGGAAGGATGCGATTTACTTTTGGCAAACCACTTGAAATAGATATAGAAGAAGGAAATCCGAAATCAAAAGAACTGCAGAATAAAATAGCCCAGGATATTGCAGAAAAAATAGACCAGCAAATTTATGCCAACTACAAACTCTGGCCCAACAACTATATAGCATACGATATGTTGATGCAGGAACATCGTTTTAAAAGTAAATACACGCACTGGGAAGAGCGGAAATTCAAAATTATGGTTGAACAAGCTATGGTAAATATCGACTTTCCGATTACAGATATTCAGGAAAGGTTTCTGAAATTGTATGCAAATCCTGTCATTAACAAATTAAAAGCCACGAAAATATAAATGGGCTCGGTTATTTGGGACTGGAACGGAACTCTGCTAAACGACCTCAATTTTTGTGTTTCCACCATTAATATTTTGCTGGAAAAGCGCAAATTATCTTTGTTGAATCCTGAATCGTATAAGGAAGTTTTTTCGTTCCCCGTGAAAGATTATTATCAGGCTATCGGGTTCGATTTCCAGAAAGAAGATTTTTCAATTCCAGCACGTGAATTTATTGATTTGTATGACAACGGTGTGAAAAACTGTGTTTTGCACAATTCAGCAATTGAAGTACTTACTCATTTCAAAACTGTCGGTTTTCGCCAGTTTGTGCTTTCGGCAATGAAACAAAACATGCTTGAAAATACCCTGAAGCAGCAAAATATTTTTCATTTTTTTGAAGGAGTTGCAGGATTGAATGATCATTATGCAAGTTCGAAAATCGAGAGGGGCAAACAACTTATTTCAGAATACAATATTGAAAAATCAAGTTCGTGGATTATAGGTGACACAATTCATGATTTTGAAGTGGCTGAAAGTTTGGGGATTCGGTGCATTTTAATTGCGGATGGTCATCAATCTGTAAAGCGCTTGAAATCAACAAATGCAATAATATTTAAGAATTTAAAAAACTTGATGATAAAGGGTATTTTTGATTAAAATTTATAGATTACATCCCTCAATATCCATAGGGGTTAACTGTTCAGATACGTAAGAGATCATTCTCAAAAAATATCCCTCTTCTTAATGTCCTTGATAAACAATTGCAGATTTGTTTTTCCACGATAATCGTTTTCAGCAATTGAATAGCAAATGTCGAAAGGAGAACCTGAAGTAATCAAATCATAAGCTTGTGATTGGTTAAAAGCGATACCGGCAAAAATACCTGAATTTACGTCGGGCTCTACCAAATC
Organism: uncultured Prolixibacteraceae bacterium; assembly: GCA_963800345.1. Taxonomy (GTDB): domain Bacteria; phylum Bacteroidota; class Bacteroidia; order Bacteroidales; family Prolixibacteraceae; genus Draconibacterium. The sequence goes on from CAWDAW010000016.1 coordinate 138,350, forward strand.
GAGTTTCAGGTGTTCCTGATTCTTTCCAACGCGCCGGCTTGTTCCGGCATCATAAACATCTTCGGTAACAAAAACAGGTGCCATGTTATGAGGACCAAAAGGGGCAAATTGTTTTAATATGCGATAAAATCTGGGCGTAATTTCACTTAAAGTAATTTTTGCATCAACCTCTATGGTTTGGGTTTGCTGTATTTCTGTTATCTGATTTGTTACAATTTCCTCGAACCGCTGCCTGAAAGCCGGAATATTTTCAATTTTAAGTGTCAAGCCGGCAGCATACATGTGTCCGCCATACGATTCGAGTAAGTCGCTGCATTTGCCAATTGCTTCATATAAATCGAAATCGCGCACCGATCGCGCTGATCCGGTGGCCAAACCATTGGATTCCGTCAAAATTATGGAAGGGCGGTAATACTGTTCGGTAACCCTCGAAGCCACAATTCCAACAACACCTTTGTGCCAGTCGCGGTTATACAAAACAGTACTGTTCATACCTTTCATATCCTCGCTTCTTTCAATCATATCAAGTGCTTCCTGTGTAATATCGCGATCGAGTGTTTTTCTGATTTCGTTGAAGGAATCAATCTCTTCACCAATTAAATCGGATTTTTCTTCATCATCGGAAACAAGAATCTGGACAGATTTTTTTCCATGTTCAATCCTTCCCGAAGCATTTAAACGGGGACCAATTTTAAAAACAATGTCACTGATTGTGATTTCAGTATCAGCAATTCCAGCCAGGTTTATAATTGTTTTAAGTCCGATTCCAGGTGTTGTGTTCAACTTTTTCAAACCGTAATATGCCATTACCCGGTTTTCACCAACAATCGGTACAATATCAGAAGCAATACTAACAACAAGCAAATCAAGCATATCGTAAATTTCATCTTGCTCAATATTATTTTTCTGACAGTATGCCTGCAACAGTTTGAAACCCACACCACAACCTGAAAGTTCTTTATTGGGATAATTACAATCCGGTTGTTTTGGATCCAAAACGGCAAATGCCGGAGGTATCTGATCTCCGGGGTTGTGGTGGTCGCAAATAATATAATCAAGGCCACGCTCTTTTGCATCAGCTATTTTTTCAACCGCTTTTATACCACAATCGAGCGCAATCATTAATGTAAAACCATTTTCAATTGCGTAATCGATGCTTTTGGGTGATATCCCATAACCCTCACTATACCTGTCGGGTATATAATATTCAATTTGTTCAATCCTCGATTTCATGAAAGAATACATCATTGCTACCGAAGTAGTTCCATCCACATCATAATCACCATAAACTATTACCTTTTCTTTGTTTGTAATTGCTGTTTCAATGCGGGTAACAGCTTTGTCCATGTCCTTCATCAAAAATGGATTTATTAAATCGCTCAACCTGGGACGGAAAAATGCCTTGGCTTCATTAAATGTGGTAATTCCCCTCTGCACCAGTAAACGCGCAATTACCATATTCACGTTCAGCGCTGCAGAAAGGTGTTTCACCTCATTCGAATCGCCCTGCTTTTTTAAATTCCAGATTTTATCCATGCCTTTATTTATGATTTGTCAGTTGCCAACCGACAAAGATACTAAATGGCTTGTGATATATTAATTTAGAATTAATCTTTGCAGAAATATTTTTCATAACTACTGATACACAATAATTTAAGCCAAAAAGCAATATCACTACTTTTATTATCTTTGCGAAAAATATTTTTTAACATGAGCATTCAGGATTTAAGTGAACAGGAAGGAATCAGAAGAAATTCGTTGCATAAAATGCGTGAACTGGGCATCGACCCGTATCCGGCAGCAGAATATAAAATAAATGCAACTTCAACCGAAATAAAGGAAAATTTTAACGAAGAGAAAAAGAACTATCAAGAGGTGCTTTTGGCAGGTCGGATAATGAGTTTCAGGATAATGGGAAAAGCTTCGTTTGCCGAATTGCAGGACCACACCGGACGGATTCAGATTTATGTGAACCGCGATGAAATATGCCCCGGCGAAGATAAAACCCTGTACAATGACGTATTCAAAAAATTACTTGATATTGGTGATATTATTGGGGTAAAAGGATTTGTTTTTATTACACAAACCGGCGAAACTTCTATTCATGTTAAAGAATTCACTATCCTTAATAAATCGTTGCGACCTCTGCCGGTAGTTAAAGAAAAAGAAGGCAAAACATACGATGCATTTACCGATCCTGAACAACGTTATCGCCAGCGTTATGTAGATTTGATAGTAAATCCGCAGGTAAAAGATGTGTTTATGAAACGTACAAAAATCGTAAATACAATGCGGAATATGTTTAACGAATATGGTTATTTCGAGGTTGAAACGCCTATTTTACAACCTATACCAGGCGGTGCAACTGCACGTCCGTTTATTACGCACCACAACTCGCTGAATATGCCGCTTTACCTTAGAATCGCAAATGAATTATATCTAAAACGACTGATTGTTGGCGGTTTTGAAGGAGTTTATGAATTCGGTAAAGATTTTCGTAACGAGGGTATGGACCGCACCCACAACCCCGAATTTACTGTAATGGAAATTTATGTAGCTTATAAAGATTACAAATGGATGATGGGTTTTACCGAGGAAATTTGCGAACGTGTTGCACTTGCATTGCACGGAAAAACACAGGTGCAGGTTGGCGAAAACACAATCGATTTTAAAACTCCTTATCCAAGAGTTACCATGTACGAAGCCATTAAAACACACACAGGTTATGATATTTCAGGGAAAAGTGAAAATGAAATACGTGAATTTTGCGGTAAATTGAACATCGAAACTGATCCAAGCATGGGAAAAGGAAAATTGATTGACGAGATTTTTGGTGAAAAATGCGAGCACCACTACATTCAACCCACCTTTATAATCGACTATCCAAAAGAAATGTCGCCACTTACAAAAATGCACCGTGAAAACCCGGAGCTAACTGAACGTTTTGAATTGATGGTAAACGGTAAAGAATTGGCCAACGCCTACTCCGAATTAAATGATCCAATCGACCAGCGCGAACGTTTTGAAGACCAGTTGAAACTTTCAGAAAAAGGGGATGACGAAGCCATGTTTATCGACCAGGATTTTCTTCGTGCTTTGGAATACGGTATGCCGCCAACCTCAGGAATGGGAATTGGAATCGACCGCTTAACCATGTTTATGACAAACAGTTCTTCCATTCAGGATGTGCTTTTCTTCCCACAAATGAAACCCGAAAAGAAACCAATTGAACTTACTGAAGAAGAAAAAACTGTGCTTGCTCTTTTAAAAGAAAAATCGCCGGTTTCGTTGGTTGAGTTAAAGGACAGATCGGGATTGAGCAACAAAAAATGGGACGTTTCGATTAAAGGACTTACCAAACACAAACTTGCCCAGGTTACAAAAATTGGGGATGATTTAATTGTTGAGATGATTTGAAGAAGATAGATGACGGAATATCAAAGTCAAAGAAACTTTCAATTTTTAAAACTGTGATTCAGTGGCCTTTCTTCCTAAAAATTCAGAAGCCAACTTTTCCAAAATCAATTGATTCAGATTTCATACATTTGTTGAATTGTATTAAACCTGTTAAATTTCAAATATGAAAACTCAAAATATGAAAATCCTGTTTTTTGTTTTTCTGATTCTTTTTTCATCAATATTAGCAAAATCACAAACGCAAAAACCAATCCGGCTGGCAGTTGCAGGAATGACGCACGGACACATTTCGTTTATTTTGGGAAGGCCCGATAAAGGAGATTTTGAACTTGTTGGCGTTTTTGATACAAATGCGGAGTTGACACAAAGTTTATCTGAACGATTTAAATTCCCGACTGATTTAATTTATCATGATCTGGGTCAAATGTTGGATAAAGTAAAACCTGAAGCAGTTGTTGCTTTTGGTTCCATCTACGATCATCTGGCAGTTGTTGAAGCATGCGCACCGCGTGGTATTCATGTGATGGTTGAAAAACCGCTTGCAGTAAACATGGAACACGCACAAAAAATGGCCGAACTGGCGGAAAAATATAACATTTTTTTGCTCACCGATTATGAAACTTCATGGTATCCCACAACAGCAAAATCGATGGAAATGGTAAAAGATGAAAATGTTGTTGGGAAGTTGCGAAAAGTAGTCATTCATGATGGCCACCAGGGTCCAAAAGAAATTGGCTGTGATAAATATTTTCTGGATTGGCTGACCGACCCGGTTTTGAATGGTGGTGGCGCCATTGTTGATTTTGGCTGCTATGGTGCGAATTTAATGACTTCACTTACAAACGGCAAAAAAGCAATTTCAGTTACCGCTGTAACGCGCCAGTTCAAACCCAATATATATCCGAAAGTTGATGACGAAGCAACGATTATTGTATCATATCCCGAATCGCAATGTATAATACAGGCATCGTGGAACTGGCCTTTTAGTAGAAAAGATATGGAAATTTACGGTGAAACAGGATATATAATCGCTGAAAACAAAACAGATTTGAGAATCAGACAAAAAAATGATAAAACTGAAAACAGAATAAAATTAACTTCAGAAAATGTTGAAGTATACGAAGATCCGTTTGCATATTTTGCAGATGTTATCCACAAAAAAATAACCATGCCTGAATATGGACTTTATTCATTAAAAAATAATGTTCAAGTTGTTCAGATTCTTGATGCAGCAAGGGAATCAGCTAAAACCGGGGAAACCATTTTTCTGAAAAACTAATCCCTGCATTTGCAGAATAATATACACGAACAAACAAAAAGCTCCGGCGAAAAACCGGAGCTTTAAAATGGTATCAACTACCACATCTTCAAAAAGCGTAAAACCTAAACTATAATCCCAATAATTTTTAAATGTCCTTATAATCGTATTCAAAAAGTTTTTATAACAATTACATCTTTATTGCCAAAACCTTATCCATATCAGATAAACGTTTAAAATAAATCTTATTAAATACCTTATTAGCTGCGTCCTAATACCATACAAAGGAAATATTATTTTTCATAATTTTATAAAAAAAGTTAAGTATTTCAAAATTATTGATATATAATTGGATTTTTAGATGTACGGTAGGTAAAAAGCGCTGATATATTGGTATTCTTCAATAAAAAAAAGCATTGAAATGAAATTTGACAAATAAAAAAACCGTCTGATATTCAAACGGTTTTTATTTGGGGTGGATGATGGGATTTGAACCCACGACCTTCGGAACCACAATCCGACGTTCTAACCAACTGAACTACAACCACCGTATTTTGCGGGGGCAAATATAATATTTTATTTTTTTGAAAATCAACAATTGATGCAATAATTAAATTTGTACAACTCAATTGCGCTTCCTTAAAAAAGGAATATAAGATTTAACGATTGCAACCATTCCGTTATTTTGTTGTCATTAAAACTGAAAGTAAACAAATTGGAAAAGTACGGGGAGAACCATAAAACCACAATCGAAGCCTGTAAAAATGGCGACGAAAGGCAAAAGTACAAGTTGTATCAGTTGTACGCAAAAGCCATGTTTAATGTGTGCTACCGTATGATGAACAACAGGGAAGAAGCGGAAGACCAGCTCCAGGAAGCTTTTACATTGGCTTTTTTAAAATTGGATTCCTTTCGCTATGAGTCAAGTTTTGGCGCATGGTTGAAAAGGATTGTGATAAACGCATGTATCAATGCAAAAAACAAAAGAAAAGTGGAACTTACTTTAATGGATGAGATGCACCAATTCGACAAACCTGAAAATGATGAAAACAACGATGAAGAAGTGCTATTGACAGTTGCAGGAATAACAAGGGCCATGGAAAAATTACCCGATGGTGGAAGGATTATTTTCTCGCTCTATTTGCTTGAAGGATACGATCATGGTGAAATTGCGCAAATTCTAAATATTTCCGAATCAACTTCGAAAAGCCAGTTTATGCGCGCAAAAAGACGAGTTGCAGAAATTTTAAAAGAACAAAAAATAGAAATAAAATGAAAACTGATCGTTTGGAAGAATTTATAAAGGAAAATCGCGAAGCGTTCGATCAGTACGAACCTTCCGACAAAGTTTGGGAACAAATTTCGAAATCAAAACCAAAAACGAAAACTATACCTTTTACTACCTACATTTTAAGGGTGGCGGCAGTTTTGGCCGTGGTTGTCATTTTTTCGGTTGCGATAATCAAAACCAATATTTTTAATTCAGACGAAATCGCCAAACAACCCATTGACCCTGAATTGCGCGAACTGATTGAAGCCGAAGCATTTTATGCAAGCCAGGTAGATGAAAAAATGGACGAAATAAGGAAATGTTATGTCGCATTTCCGGATATAAAAGAGGATGTGGAGATGGATTTGAATGAATTACAACAAATGTATAATGTACTGAAGACTGATTTGAAAGAAAACGTATCGAAAAAAGCTGTTATTGAAGCGATGATTGAAAATAACCGGTACAGATTAAAAGTGGTGGATGAAGTATTGGATCAAATTAATTGTTAGAAGAAAGGAAAACAATGAAAAGTTTGAAAATAATATTTTTTACGGTGTTGATTATCTTAATGATTCCGATGTTGGTTTTTGCGCAATTTACCGAGTCGAAACAAATTATTAAACATTTTAAGGCAACTCGTGAATCCCGCGTTGAAATAACCAATAAATATGGGAAAATCAAGATTAACACCTGGGATAAAGATTCAGTTGTTTTCGAGATTAAAATAAGGGTTGAAGATAAGAAACTCTCAAAACTCGAAAAACTGATTGAAGATGTGGATGTTAATTTTACAGTTAGTCAACATTTTATAATTGCTCGCACAAAAGTTGGCGAAAGCCGCAGCAGCATTGAAAAAGAAATATTGAATTTTAAAGAATCGGTTTTCCAGTCGGATGGAAAAATTGAAATTGATTACACGGTTTGGATGCCAAAATCAAACCCTTTGAAAGTAGAAAACAAATTTGGCGACATCTATATTGGCGATTATTCAGGAGATATAGACATTAATCTTTCAAATGGAAACCTTAAATCGCATGATTTTTCGGGTAAAACAAAGATAAACCTCAGTTTTGGTGATGCCACAATCAATAAAATGAAATCGGGTGTTTTGGATTGTAATTACAGCGAAATCTATATCAAAGAAGCCGATAAGCTGCAAATTGTAAGCAAATCATCGGAATATGAAATCACCGAAATCAAGGAAATTAATGCCGAATCACGACGCGATAAATTTCGCATTTACCTGATCGACAATCTTACTGCCCAGGGAAGTTTTACAAATTACAGGATTACTGAATTCAAAAGTACACTTAACTTAAAAACCGAGTATGGCGACCTTGATATCGAAAAAATCTCAGTCGATTTTAAATCGGTTTACATCGAATCAAAATCAATGGATATCAACCTTGGGTTTAGCGAAAAATCAGAGTTTGGTTTTGATATTACACATATAAAAAGCGCAACAAGTTTCCCCGGAAAAATGACAATTAAAAATGAAGAAGTGCTTGATGAAAAGGAGAAAAAAGTTCAGCTAACGGGTAATTTCGGAAACAATCCTAAAACCACAAAACTCTTTATCAATGCTGCCGGCGGCGGGATAAATGTGAGTGAATATTAATTTGTTTTTTAATGTTGCTCCAACGCTGACAGTACCTGAAACGCTGTCAGGTTTTTACCTGCCGCAATATTTTTTCACTTTTTTTCACAGATTTTGCAACCAACAAAAATAAATCCTGTCAATACTATTACAGAAAATAAAACCGGATAATCTAAAATGATTTATTCGAAAAACAAAACAGTTAATTTTTTAAAGTCATGAAAACAATTAAACAATTTACTTTTTACACTTTGTTGCTTTTTGCTGCAACAAGTTGTATCGAAGAATTTAACATTCGCGGGAATGGCATTGAAGCAACCGAGGCGAGAGCCATTTCAATGTTCAGCAAAGTAAGAACATCGGGTGATTTTGATGTTCAAATTACGAGAGGAGATGAATTTGAAGTCCTTGTAACAGCCGAGGAAAATATCCTTCCGTATATTGAAACAACTGTTTCAAATAATACTTTACTCATCGATATCAAAGGTATACACAATGTGAAAAACCGATTGCCGATGAATGTATTTGTAACTCTCCCCGAATTGACAAGTGTAAAACAAAGTGGTTCGGGCAGCATTGTAACCGACTTTTTCCCGGGAGAAAAGATGGAATTATCCTTATCAGGTTCGGGTTCTATTTCAACTTCAGTGGATGTCAACTATGTTGAAGCAGACATTTCAGGCTCGGGTTGGATATTTGTTACAGGTGATGCCAATGAATCTGACTTATCGATTAGCGGTTCGGGTAATATTGATTGCTCTGAAATGACAGTTAACTATTGTGATGCAAATATCTCGGGCTCGGGCAACATGCAAGTCAAGGCTGTAAAAACCATTAAAGCCAAAATATCAGGAAGTGGCAATGTTTATTACACAGGCAACCCGGTTACAGAACTAAATGTTTCAGGTTCAGGAAAAATAATTCACCAAAATTAAAACCTGGTTATGAAACAATTAATACTTACAGCAGCACTTTTAATTATAAGCTGTTCAGCTTTTTCACAAGATTTTAGATATGCAGCCGGAATTCGCGCGGGTTATACAGGTGGAATTGAATTCAGGATTTATACTGATGAATTGAACTCGTATAAATTCCTGCTTGGTTCGCGCCAAAATGGGGTTGTCATTCATGCGCTTAAGGAATTTCATCAACCCGGTTTGTTCAGTTTCACCGACCAGCTTAACTTCGTTTATGGCGGTGGTGTGCATATTGGCTATGAGCGATGGAATCAGCGATATTCCCGCTATAACTCAGTTTACTATAATACAACCACCGATTTTATTGCCGGTATCGACGGTCTTGCCGGACTTGAATACATGTTTAATGAAGTACCGATTTCTCTTGGAATTGAAGTAAAACCATTTTTTGATTTGTTTGGAAGACAGGTTTTCGACCTTCAATTGTTTGATTTCGCATTTACTGTTAAATATCATTTTTAAAAAAATATTAATAATCAAAATTATATTATCATGAAAAACGCAGGTTTGTTGTTCATTTTTATGCTCGCAATTTTATTTGTCAATGCTCAGGATTTATATCAAAACGACGAAGTAAGAACCATTTTTTCAAAAAATAAATCGAATGGCGGTTATGGTGCTTTAACTGTGTCGTACTCAAATATTGGAGGTTATGATGCCATTGTAACGGGCGGTCGTGGTGCTTTTATTTTCGATCATTCATTGGCTATTGGATTGGGCGGTTACGGTTTTGTAAATAATCTGAACTACGATTATTATCACAACATGAATGAAACCCATTTGTCACTTGCGGGTGGATATGGTGGTTTTTTAATTGAACCAATAATTGCAGGAACGTCACCTGTGCATGTAGCCTTTCCAATATTGATAGGAGCCGGTGGTGTTACTCTTGTTGATATGTACAATTATGACTATTGGGATGATTATTATTCCGGAAATGAATATGCATATGATGCATTTTTTGTAATCGAACCTGCTGTTGAACTGGAGTTTAACCTTGCCCGCTTTTTCAGGATGGCAGCAGCTGTGAGTTACAGATACACTTCAAATATCGATTTAAAACGCACAGGACTTGAACTTTCAAGTCAAACCAGAGCCGATGCTTTGCGTGGTTTTAATTTTGGTTTGACATTTAAGTTTGGGAAGTTCTGAAAATAACAACAACCCCGATTTTAAGGTTTTACCCGGATTAACATTGATTAATCCGGGTAAAAATTTATATTCCCCAGAACAAATTATTACCTCGTTTGTGATGCATTAACATACCGCCAACAATCTATTACAATCTATTCGTACAATTAATGGATTCAATCCCAGTCAGGTTTCTCTGGTGTTTGTCAGTATTTACATAACATCGCGCAAAATTCACATATTAATTTCATAATATTCTTTTAATTGTGCAATACATAATATGTAAATAGCAACATAAACTGGTTTTCATGAAACAGCAACTTGCCATTTGTATATTATACTTGTTGAAATGTATAGTCTACATGCTAATGGTGTATTTTGCAGAATGTTATGCAATGGCAACTCGCCAATGGTATATATTACAACTTGACACGAAACGACAACATAGCATTGCCACAAAACACGTCGAGGCACGCATTGATTACTTATAATTGGCAGACTATTCTTCTTTTCATGCAAATTAGATTTAATAATGTGCATAACATGCAAAATTTATCATGAAAATACAGTACATTTGGGTTAATAAAACCAAACTTAACTCATATTCATCATGGAAAACCTTGAAAAAGAAGCTATCCGCATTATTAAGCAGAAGTTAAAGGAAAAAGGCTGGAACAACTCGCAATTGTCGGTGAAGATAGGGATGCATCCCAGTTCGGTCGCTAAAATGCTGGCATCCGACCAAATCAAACTCGACCGTTTAAAACTGATATCAGAACTACTGGGTTATAATGTTTTGAGGGCGCTGGCCGACCAAATTGACGTAAATGATCCGCCAAAACATACAATGGAAACTGCGACAAGGGATCGACTCCACGAACTTGAAATCGAGAATGCTTTACTTATAAAGTTGCTGAAGAAATAATTGGATGTCAATCGTCATTCTACAAGGTTTTATAGTGATGGGATAATGATTGCGATTAACATAAATGCAAGATTGAATTAGAATTCAGCACATCATGAAATAACTTTTGGCGCTGAGTTTCACATTCAGCAAAAAAAAAGCCGGAAACAAATTGTTCCGGCATTTTTATTGAATCACTTGCCTTATTACTCCGTCAAATTCACATAATCTGCTGCATTCAGGAATTCCAAACTTTTTTGAGCACTTTCAAGAGTTGGAAAATTATACTCTTCAACTTCCACAATTCCATATTTCAATCCAGCTTTTTCCTTTTCAGCAAAAATGGCTGCAAAATCAATGTTACCACTTGCGCCAACTTCTGCTTTGTCTTTAATATGCCACAATTCAAAACGGCCCGGATATTTTTCGAAATAATCTACGGGTTGTTTTCCGCCCTCGATGATCCAGTATAAATCCATTTCGAACATAACCTTTGCAGGGTCTGTCAATTCGAGCATCCAGTCATAAATTGGTTTCTCCTCAAACACTGTTGAAAATTCCTTGTCGTGGTTGTGGTAACCGAAACGGATTCCGGCGGCGTTGCATTTTTCGCCAACTGCATTAAAATATTCGCAGTAACTTTTTAATGCATCAAGGCTTTCGTAAGCTGTTCCGCCCATAAACGGCTGAACAATCCATTTTACTCCTGCAGATTTGTGTGCGGCAATACACTCATCCCACCATGCCATGGTTTCGTCCCAGGTTTCTTTGGTAGGAACTACTTGTCCGCAATGTGCGCCAAGAAATTGTACCCCATTACTTTCACACAAATTTTTGAATTCCACTGGATCCATTCCATAAACTTTACCATCACTATAACCTGCGGTTTCGACAAACCTGTAGCCCATTTCACCAACAGCAGCAACTGTTCCGGGAACATTAGCTGACATGCTGTCGCGTACAGAATACAATTGCAGACCAATAAATTTTTCCGCAACGGCACTTTTTTCTTCGGCTGGTGCTTGTTTTTTTGCTGAATTACAAGAAACAAATCCCTGCAACATGATCATGGCAACAACTGCTACCAACAAACTTTTCAAACTGATTTTTTTAATAGACATTTCTTTTTGATTTAGATGAATTGAATTTGGTTGCAAATTTATCTATTCTTGCCGGAATGTTAACAAAATCATCACAAAATAAGTACTACTTTTAAACTTTTAAAAGCTAATCATAATGGATACCACAGATATTCTTATCAAAATCCGCAAAATTGTACGCTCGATTAACCTTGAGTCAAAAAAAATCCAAAAAGAATATGGTGTGAGCATCCCACAGGTTTTGTGTTTGAATTATTTGCACTGTTCCAACAATTACCAATCTACTCAAGGCGAAATCCGTAAATTTATGAACCTGAATTCAAGCACAGCCAGTGGCATTATCAACCGCCTCGAACTAAAAGGTTTGATCGCACGTTTGCCAAAATCGGGCGATAAACGGGTAGTTAACATTGTTCTCACATCTAATGGCGCAAAACTGCTAAACAAAATACCTTCATTGCTTCACGAGCAACTTACCGAAAAACTCCAAAAACTCGACAGCAAATCAATAATGCAAATAAAAACAAGCCTCGATTTATTAATTGACATGTTGCAAATCAGCGAATTGGATGCATCTCCAATGATTACCATTGAAAGCAATTTGAATGATCAGGCAAACGATTTATAAAAGGAAAATGCTTTGTTTGTTCAATTCATTTAGCTTTTAAAATTGCAGGAATACTTATTTTCTGTATTTCACCTCCATAATATTTATTGCACTCAAAATCGATCCTTATCATTTTAAGAATAGCTCATTTATTTGTCTTTTCGCAATAATTAAAAAAACACATACCTGTAAGAACATTTTGAGTTTATATTATTACTAAGCTTTTTTTTATTTAATATTTTAAAATACTTCTAAATAATTGTATATCAATTATTAAATGCTTGTTTGTATAGTGTGGTGCTGTCGTTTGTCATTTGTAACACCAACTATTTATACTAATTTTGTTCGTATAGAAACAATATATATGGAGATATTTAATGATTTGCAGCAGGAAATTGCTGAAAAGATTGGTTCGGACAATGGTATTTCGAACTGGAAAGATTGGAAATGGCAATTAAAGCATGCTGTAAAAACCTTAGAAAAGTTTGAATTATTAACGGGTATCAGGTTTCCGGAAGAAGAAAAAAAGTTATTGAAAAATACACTTGACCGTTTCCCTTTATCCATAACCCCTTATTATTTGTCGCTGATCGACACTGACAATTATTTGAACGACCCAGTTTTTAAACAAGCATTTGCGGCTATTGAAGAACTTACAGTTTTGAAAACCGATCTCGCAGATCCGCTGCACGAAGAGGATGACAGCCCGGTGGAGGGAATTACGCATCGTTACCCTGATCGGGTACTTTTTCACGTAAGCAACATCTGTTCAATGTATTGCCGCCACTGCACGCGGAAACGGAAAGTGGGCGATTTGGATTCAATTCCATCTAAGGCTCAGTTGGAAAAGGGAATCGAATACATCAGAAACACGCCACAAGTGCGCGACGTGCTGCTTTCGGGCGGCGACCCGTTAATGTTACCGGACAGTTATTTGGATTGGTTGCTTTCTGAAATCACTGCTATTCCACATGTTGAGATTGTTCGTATAGGAACAAGGATGCCTGTGGTTTTACCATATCGCATTACCGATAAATTGGTTAATATGTTGAAAAAGTACCACCCCCTTTGGATAAATACCCATTTTAACCATCCGCGTGAAATCACTACTTCAGCAAAAGAATCGCTTGCAAAGTTAGCAAATGCCGGGTTTCCGTTGGGAAATCAATCAGTATTGCTTGCCGGAGTGAACGACTGTCCGCGCATTATGAAAAACCTTGTGCACAAACTTGTCCAAAACCGTGTTAGACCCTATTATATGTACCAGTGTGATTTATCGGAAGGGCTGTCGCATTTCAGGACACCAATCGGTAAAGGCATCGAAATAATGGAAAGTCTGATAGGGCACACCACAGGTTTTGCAGTTCCAACTTACGTAATTGATGCACCCGGCGGCGGTGGAAAAATCCCGGTAATGCCCAACTACCTGATTTCGTGGTCAACAAACAAAGTGGTGTTGCGGAATTATGAGGGCATAATTACAACCTACAACGAACCAGAAAGTTACGAGGCGAAATTCTGTGACCGCGACTGTAAAAGATGCAATTTGGAGCTGAATTTGGAAAACAATGAAGAGTATAAATCAATAGGGATCGAAAAATTGTTGTCGGATAGCGACGATACAATTTCATTAGTCCCCGACAACAACGAACGGCACAATCGACGAGAAGATGAAGCAAGATATAACTGAGATAATTGAAAACTCGACAATCCACCATGGTAAGACCAGTGACCGGATTTACCTGATGAAGTTGCTTCCGGAAATGGTCAATCGGCTTATCCCAAAGCTCGACAAGCTTGCTTTGGATAACGGCTACACAAAAATTTTTGCAAAAGTGCAGTCACATGTTTTGCCGAGTTTCATTTCAAACAATTACGAAATTGAGGCTTTTGTTCCGCGCTTTTATAATGGTAAAACCGACTGTTTGTTTGTATCGAAATTTGTTGACAAAAAGCGGAAGTCTATGCCGTTAAAAGAACTTGAATTGTTGCAGAGATTAATTGGAACAGCAGATAAAATAGTGCAGGAAGAACAAAAGGACGGATTTAAATTCAAAATAAAATGTTTGAGTGAAAGCGATGCAAAAGCGATTACAGAAATCTTTAAACAGGTTTTTGAAACATATCCGTTTCCTGTGCAAGATCCTGATTATATCGTAGAAACCATGGAGCAATACGGCACTAAATATTTTGGGGTTTTTGAAGGGGGAAATTTAATCGCTGTTTCAACTGCAGAAATCGATTCGGAAAACAAAAATTCTGAAATGACCGATTTTGCTGTGTTGCCCGATTTTCGCGGACAAAATATCGCGCTAAGTTTGTTGGGAAAAATGGAGCAAGAAATGGAAAATGTAGGAATTAAAACTTGCTATACAATTGCGCGGCTCAATCAACCGGGCATGAACAAAACCTTTTTGAAGGCGGGTTATAAATACACCGGCACACTTGTGAACAACACAAACATTGGCGGTAACATTGAGAGTATGAACATTTTATATAAACACCTATAATATGCAATTAGGAAAATTATGCAAATATGCCGGAGATTGCCCGGTTTACAAAAAGGAAAACAAGAGGATCAAAAAACCCATTTTTTTGGTGCGAAACGTGTTTTGTAACCGGGGCTATAAAGGTTGGTCGAACTGCAAACGCTATGAATTGTTAGAAAAAGGGGAGGCAGTTCCAGCGGATATTGTCCCAAATGACTAACAAATTTGAAAATCGAATTATAAAAAAAACAAATCAGAAACAATTAGCAGGAATGACAGAAATTAAAGAAAAAACAGAACAAAAAATCGCAGATTATCTTGAGGAAAACGGCCCGAGCATTTTGGGCGAAGTATTGAGGGCGTTGAAACTTTCCTATTCAAACGGCAAAACACACATTAACAATATGCTCACAAAAGGCATTGTAAAACAAAGTGCACCACCCCTCCAATTGGAACTAAATACAGATCCTAAATAATTAGATGCACTGGATTGACCTGACCATTTTTGCCACCTACCTCGTTTTAATGTTGGGTGTGGGTTTTTATTTTATGGGGAAAAACAGCTCTGCCGAAGATTATTTTGTGGGCGGACGAAAAATGAACGCGGTGCATATCGGCTTGTCAGTGGTAGCAACCGACGTGGGCGGCGGTTTTTCTATTGGGTTGGGAGGACTTGGTTTTGTTATGGGTTTGTCGGGCAGTTGGCTGCTTTTTACCGGGCTGGTTGGTGCCTGGCTGAGTGCGGTTTTGCTTATCCCAAAAGTATCGCGGCTGGCACAAAGGCACAATTTTTTGTCATTCCCCCAATTCCTTCAAAACCTTTACAATGGGAGGGTTGCAATTATTGCTGGTATTATTTCCGCAATAGGCTATTTGGGTTTTACAAGTTCGCAGCTGCTGGCCGGAGCAAAATTGGCGACAGCAACTTTTCCCGATATTTCAATGCAAACCGCTTTGATAAGTATGGGGGTGATTGCAGTAACTTATACAGCGATTGGTGGAATTAAAGCTGTGATTTACACGGATACAATTCAGTGGATATTGTTGATGACCGGCCTTGTTTTTATTGCATTACCGGTATGTTATTTTGGCATTGGCGGCTACGAAACGCTGAAAGCAACTTTGCCTGCCAATTTTTTCAGTTTGACGGCAATTTCGTGGCAGCAAATCGTTAACTGGTTCATTACCATTGTTCCTATTTGGTTTGTTGGGATGACTTTGTATCAACGTATTTATGCGGCTGGTGATAGAAAAACAGCACAGAAAGCCTGGTTTATAGCGGGTTTGTTCGAATACCCAATAATGGCTTTTACCGGTGTTTTGCTTGGAATGTTTGCCAAAGTTGCTTTTGAAAACGGGATAATCGGTGGCAGTGTTACCGGTAATTTCGACCCTGAAATGGGCTTGCCTGTTTTGCTGCGAACGATTTTGCCTGTAGGATTGACGGGTATCATTTTATCGGCCTACTTTTCGGCAATCATGTCAACCGCCGACAGTTGTTTAATGGCTGCCTCGGGAAACGTAATTACCGACATCCTGAAACAGCACAAAGCCGGGCGGATTATGCTGCTCTCGCAGATCGTAACTTTATTGCTCGGCGCAATTGCTTTGCTCATTTCGTGGAAAGTCCCAAATGTTTTGGAACTTATGCTACATTCTTACGCATTCATGGTTTCGGGATTGCTGGTTCCTGTTTTGGTGGGGATTTTCCTGCGAAACCGAAGTTCTGCCGGGGCATTTTGGTCGATGATTGCTGGTGGCGGAATGACTTTATCGCTTATTATAAGCGGGTTAGAGTTGCCGTTTGGCCTGGATGCAAATGCTTTCGGAATTAGTTTTTCGGCAGCTGTTTATCTGCTGTTTCATTTTCTGCTGAAAAGAAGGTTTTGAAAGTTAATGAGAAATGCGTTAAAAATTTATGTCATTAAGTTTGTCCTTTCAGCTTGAAGAATTAAACAAATTCCACATATACTCATTTTAAAACTCATGTTTAATCTTTCATCTAAAACCTTACTTTTGTTTCCTTTTTACATTCAATGAAAAACAAAGAAATCCTTGCATTTGGTTCGGCGCTGGGAGCCGCATTTTTCTGGAGCTTTTCGTTTATATGGTTTAAAGTTGCTTATCTGGGTTACAATCCTATTACTGTTGTGATTTTCAGACTAAGCATTTCCGCTGTTTTGATAACAATTATTGCAGCTTTTGTGAAACGTTTGCAAAAACCTTCAAAAAGGGATTTCGGGTTGTTTATTCTCATGGCTTTCTTCGAACCTTTTGTTTATTTCCTCGGCGAAAGTTATGGGTTAAAATATGTTTCTTCCACAGTTGCTGCTGTAATAGTTGCAACAATTCCACTGATTTCACCCGTTTTTGCTTTGTATTTTTTTAAGGAAAGATTAAAATGGATGAACGTGGCAGGGCTAACATTTTCATTTCTTGGAGTTGGTTTGGTGGTATTAAATGGCTCCTTCAAATTCGATGCTTCGCCACTAGGAGTTGGGCTTGAATTTATAGCTGTGTTTGCTGCTATAGCCTATTCTCTTGTTTTGCGTAACCTTGTAACGCGATACAACACACTTTCCATTATTGCCTATCAAAATATTATTGGTGTTGTTTTATTCCTTCCCGTCTGGCTGATAGTCGATTTTAATGATTTTATTTCTCGTCCATTTCATCCCGAAGCTTTCATGGCAATCATTCTATTGGCTGTTTTTGCATCAACGCTGGCCTTTGTTTTTTTTACACAAAGTATCCGTCAAATCGGTGTTAACCGTTCAAATTCATTCATCAATCTCATACCGGTTTTTGTGGCAATCCTATCCTTTTATATTTTAAATGAAGAGTTGGGAGGACAGCAAATTGTTGGCATTTTGATTGTTGTAGCTGGATTATTCCTTGCCCAAATCAAACGAAAACGAAAAATAAAAAATCAAAAGGGGTTTGAAATTCACAATGCATGACGAAGTTTACAATAAATAAATTTCCGGCACATGGTATTGGGTAACAAATTCCCAATTTCTCCTATCGCAGCGCCACAAGTAATCCGCCGGTAATAAATGCTATTACCCACCAAATGTAAGCATAGCGCGAATAAATATGAATTTTATGAGGTACAGGGCAGTATGACCCATTTTTTATTTTTAGCCGCCATATCATTACTGCATCAATAAACATCCCAGCCAGTGAAGAATATCCAATGATTCCGTGAAGTGTAAAAACCCCCTTGGAAGATCCAAGAATCATTAAAATCGTTGCTGTGATATCGAGTGCAACCCCCAATGTCAAAAAAACGAGAATTCTTCGGCGAAGTATCTTTTTGCGCTGTTCGGTAAAAATAGCAATTGAATAAGATACAAGTGCAAATACAACGATTGTGGTCCCCGCTTGAAGTAATGGATTCATGCTCCTGGTTTAAAAATTGATTTATGCCAAAAGTAGATTTTTTTGGATGAAATCCAAAATACTTATATATCTCTGAAGAATGAGCTATTATCAATTAGTTTTATAAGTTTGGGATAACCAAATCTGTTTTTAACTTTTTATTGAAAAAAATTGCATCTTTAAAACGATAACCAATTACTGCCAATTAAAAATTCAACAAAATGCTTGAAAAAAACAATGCGCGACTCATAAATGCATGGGCTTCTTTTGACTGGTCGAATTCGGTGTATAACCTGATTGTAACCACTGCAATTTTCCCGATTTATTACCTAAGTACCACACAGAATGCTTTTGGCGGTGATACAGTGCAATTCTTTGGTATTCCGGTTGTCAATTCTGTCCTCTATTCCTATGCGATTTCCTTTTCATTCCTTGTAATAGTATTTCTGGCACCAGTGCTTTCAGGAATTGCCGATTTTAGTGGAAGGAAAAAAAGATTTATGCAGTTTTTCACCTATCTGGGATCGCTTTCGTGCATTGCTCTCTATTTTTTTACAGGAGAAAATGTTGAATATGGAATAGCATGTGCTGTTTTTGCAAGCATCGGTTTTGCAGGATCTCTTGTATTTTACAATGCATTTTTACCCGAGGTTGCAACAGAAGAAAAGATGGACAGGGTAAGTGCGCGAGGGTTTGCCATGGGTTACGCCGGTAGTGTTATACTTCTTGTTATCAACCTTGTTTTGTACATGAAATCAGATATTTTTGGTTTTGAAGACGGTGGCGCTGCCACACGATTTGGATTTATCCTTGTAGGTTTGTGGTGGATGAGTTTTGCGCAAATCGCATTCCATTATCTTGAAGACAGGGCCACCGGAAAACCTATAACTTTGGGTATTTTAGGAAATGGAATAAGGGAACTGAAAAAAGTTTTCAAGGTAGTGAAGGATAAAAAAGTGATGCTTCGATTTCTTACAGCATTTTTTATTTACAGCATGGGAGTGCAAACCGTGATGCTGCTTGCACCATTGTTTGGAGATAAAGTTGTTGGGATAACAGGTGATGAAATGATAATTGTCGTATTAATTTTACAAATAGTAGCTATTGTTGGTGCCTACTTTTTTGCATTAATTTCAAAATTTAAAGGAAATGGATTCGCAATAGGTACTACCTTGATAATTTGGATATTTGTGTGTATTGCAGGCTATTTTCTGAAGGAAAAAATGTCGTTTTATGGCCTTGCCGGATTGCTGGGATTTGTGATGGGCGGGGTACAGTCGATTTCCCGTTCTACCTATTCAAAATTAATACCGGAGGGAACAAAAGACACTGCTTCTTTTTTCAGTTTTTACGACATAACCGAAAAACTGGCTATAGTAATTGGCTCCTTCTCCTATGGGTTGATTGATATGATTACGGGTAGTATGCGAAACAGTATGATTTTTATGTCATTGTTTTTTATTGGTGGATTTATTGTGCTTCAATTTGCAAAACTTAAAAAGAATTTATTACTTACAACAGGCAGTTGAATGGAATAAAAAAAAGAGCATTTAAATACAAATTACCAATTTAGTTTTGATATGATAGACAGCCTAAAAAAATTAATTTACACCTTCAGTAACGGGAAAACAGTTTTGATATATTTTATTTTGTCAAGCGTGCTATATTTATTAATGATGACTTTTACCATTCCCAAATTGTCAGGAATTGCCAATGGCATGAAAATACTGGATATGCTGCCTGAAGGGTATGATAAACAATACGTGGATTCCTTGTTTGCTGCGCTTGGTGAAAGTGGCCGTCATGCCTATATTTACAATCATATACCACTGGATTTGGTTTTTCCTGCACTTTTTGGCCTGGGTTATTGTTTTCTTTTTGCCTTTCTGTTAAAGAAGTTAAACAAAATTTCAAGCCCAATTTTTTACTTTAGTTTATTACCCCTCATTGCTGCCCTTTCTGATTATATAGAAAATATCGGGATTATAACAATGATCATCCAATACCCAAATTATTCAGCAGACACTGTTACCATTACAAGCACTTTTTCATTTCTGAAAAGCTCTACCACGATTATTTATTTTGTTGCACTCACTTTAGTTCTGATAGCGTTTGGGATTCAATATGTAAAAAATAAACGTTCAGAAACAGTTTTAGGATAATTTGCTTATGAAGGTTTAAAGCTGATAATTATAAATTTTACAAAAACAAAAAGGTGCAAAGCATAAAATAATACTTTGCACCTTTGCATGTTATAAATCCTTATACTTTCGGTAATTCCCAGGGAGTTCTGTATGTCGGAATCAGGTACTTGTTTGCCTCATCATCATTTTTAATCTGACGGGTTTCAGCATCCCAATACAAACGGTGCCCAGTCCGGTGGGCAATATTTCCCAAAGTGTGCTACTCTTGCAGTGTTGGCTGCTACATGGATATTTGCGTTTAAATCGCGGTTTCGGGTTTTTACCCCATCAATAAAGTTGGCCATATGAAAATCCAGCCCTTTTCCTGTTCCTTTAATTAGGTCAACACGTTCTATCAGGTCTTTGCCTTTCTTTTGCTCGGGTATTACTTCCCAACCTTCACGATCGACAACTAATGTCCCATTGTTCCCCACAAAGCCAACTCCATGATTTCGTCCGAAATAACCACCATCAATTCCTGTTCCGTGATCCCACAACATGGTGTGTCCGTCAAATTCGTAAAGAGCCTGTAAGGTATCCGGAGTTTCGGATGCATCATCAGCATAGGCAAATTTTCCACCCATTGCCATTATCGATTTTGGAACCGGATCGCCCATACCAAACAAACCGTAATCGATAATATGCACACCCCAATCGGTCATTAAACCACCAGCATAATCGTAAAACCACCTGAAATTAAAGTGGAAACGGTTTGGGTTAAACGGACGTTTTTTAGCCGGTCCCAACCAGAAATCATAATCTACTCCTGCCGGTGCTTCGCCATCAGGTTGAACAGGTACAGGTTCCATCCAACCCTGATACGCCCAGGTCCGCACAGAGCGTATTTTCCCCAGTTGACCCGATTTTACAAAATCAACTGCATCCCGCCAATGCGGATCGCTGCGTTGCCACATACCCACTTGCACCACTGTATTGTACTTATCGGCTGTACGTTCCATAATGTTAATTTCTTCAATGGAATTTCCAAGCGGTTTTTCGCAATATACATCTTTGCCTGCCTGACACGCTTCGACCATTGGCAAACAGTGCCAGTGGTCGGGAGTACCGATAATTACCACATCGATTCCAGGCATCTCCAAAAGCTTCCGGTAATCTTTAAACCCCACTGGTTTTTTACCCTGTAATTTTTCAGCTTCAGCAATCCGTCGGTTTAGCACATTTTCGTCAACATCGCAAATAGCGGCACACTCGGTATTGGGTTGTTTTAGGAACGCGTTTAAATCAGCCCAGCCCATTCCGTTGGCGCCAATTAATCCGCAAACTAACTTTTCGTTGGCACCTTTACAGGCAGCCATTGGCATCGTTGATGCTACTGCCACTCCGGCAACAACAAGCGATGAATTTTTGATAAAAGTTCTTCTGTTGGTCATTATTTGTTTTAACTTTTGTTTTTTATAAAATTATTCTTTTCAATTTTGGATTTCCTCCTTAGAAATTATTTCATTGATTGAAAGCTCTAAATCAGGAAGTATATCTTCAACAACACCCCAAACAGACCATAAATCAACTCCAATATAATCATGTATCAATTTATCTCTCATCCCAGCAATTTTTTTCCATTCAATTCCCGGATACTTCTTCCTAAAATCTTGGTTTAATTGCTTTGTTGCTTCTCCGATTATTTCAAAATTTCTTATTACAGCATCCTGAATCAATTGATTTTCAAGAAAGGAAGATTCATCCATTTCTTCGGTATATGATTTTAATCCGACTGATACAATCCTTTATATGATAAATATATTAACTGATTTTTAGGCATTATATAATCCTGATAAGATCTTTATGAATATAGGATTTTAAATGTTCATTTATGGAACGAGAACTAATCAAATCAACTTTAACTCCAAGCAAATCTGTAAGTTCCTGCTCAATACCTATCAAATCCAATAAATTTATTTTCCGTTTCAAATCAACAAGTATATCAATATCACTTGAATCAGTTTGCTCATTCCTTGCATAAGACCCAAAAATTCCTATCATTGAAGGATCATAGGGAATAAAAGCATTTTTAATAATTTCCTTTTGGGCATTTGTAATCATATTTAAACTAATTTAAATGAATTGACTTTTTCACTTTTGTAACTTACTCCTTTTGCATTGCATCGTCAAAAGCTACATCCGAAGGATCGAAATCGGAATAGCGCACAAAATCGCAGGCTTCCTCGGCACCTGCTTCTCGGTTCATGCCGCTATCTTCCCATTCTACAGAAAGCGGTCCTTTGTAACCAATATCATTCAATGCACGGATGATATTTTCAAAATCAATTTTTCCACGGCCCAAACTACGGAAGTTCCAATATCTACGGTTATCGCCAAATTCACTGTGCCCGCCAAAAACACCAATTCCCATTGGAACATCGCTCCAGTATGCATCTTTCATGTGAACATGGAAAATACGGTCAGCGAATTCATAAATAAAACGAACATAATCAACATGCTGATAACCAAAATGGCTGGGATCGAAATTAAATCCAAAAGCCGGATGGTTGTTCAATGCTTTTAAAGTTAAATGTGCGGAATGTATGTCAAATGCGATTTCTGAAGGATGCACTTCCAACGCGAACTTTACACCCAGCTTTTGATATTCATCCAGAATAGGAATCCAACGTTTGGCAAAATCTTCGTATCCTTTTTCGATCATTGATTTTGGTACAGGAGGGAACGAATAAAGCAAATGCCAAATCGGGCTCCCGGTAAAACCTACAACAGTATCCAGACCAAGCATTTTGGCAACTTTTGCTGTTTTTATCATCTCGGCGGCAGCACGCTGGCGAACTCCTTCAGCATCGCCGTCACCCCAAATGTAATCAGGAACAATGCTTTTGTGTCTTTCATCGATATTATCGGCAACGCATTGTCCAACAAGGTGAGAAGAAATGGCAAATAAATTCAATTCATATTTTCCCAAAAGAGCTTTTCGGGCATCGCAATATGCCTGGTCGGCTTTATCGATCTCCATGTGATCTCCCCAGGTGCAAAGTTCAAGTCCATCATAGCCAAATTCCTGGGCTTTTTGGCAAATGGTTTCAATGGGTAAGTCGGCCCATTGTCCGGTAAAAAGTGTTACTGGTCGTGACATATTTTTAGTTTATGAAGCCTCTCCCCCAGCCCCTCTCCAAAGGAGAGGAGAGTAAGAAAAGACAGTTGTTAATTACATAGTTGTTTATTTTAATTTGAGATATTGACTCGCTGCCAATTTCTCAAGGTTTTCCCCCTTCGGGGGAGTTAGAGGGGGCTGTTATTCCCCAAATTTCACCCATTTCATTTCATCATCATATCCGGCTTTTACCACAGTATCAATGAACTGCATTCCCCTGATTCCGTCTTCAACACCTGGGAAATCGAGCATTTCGGCTGTTGGTGTTTCGCCGTTTGCTTTGGCCCGAACAGTTAACGAAAAATTGCGGTAAATATTGGCAAAAGCTTCAAGATATCCTTCAGGGTGGCCCCCCGGAACCCGGGTGTTATGCGCCGCAACAGCACTGTCGAGGCTTGTGCCAACGCGTAAAACCTGCATGGGCTGACCGAGCCATTTAAGCCGCAAAGTGTTGGGTTCCATTTGTTCCCAATCCAAACCCCCTTTATCGCCATAAACACGGATACGAATTGCATTTTCTTCACCTGCTGCAATTTGGGTTGCCATTAAAACACCTTTTGCACCATTATCGAAACGAAGCAGTGCTGCACCATCATCATCGAGCAGTCGGTTGGGCACAAAAATGTTAAGTTCAGCACAAAGTTCTGTCACTTTCAAACCAGTCATATATTCTGCCAGGTGATGCGCATGTGTACCAATATCTCCCATACAACCGGCTTTTCCCGAGCGTTTTGGGTCGGTGCGCCATGATGCCTGTGGATTTCCTGTATCTTCCAGTTTCGATGAAAGCCAACCTTGTGGGTATTCAACAAAAATTTTGCGGATTTTACCCAATTTGCCTTCTGCAATCATTTGTTTAGCGTGTTTTACAGCAGGATACCCAGAGTAGGTATGTGTTAAGGCAAATGTTAACCCGGTTTCGGTAATTTTCTCTTTCAATTTAAGTGCTTCATCTAAAGTAAATGTCATTGGCTTGTCGAGTACCACGTTAAATCCGTTGTCCAAAGCCATCATTGCCGGATCAAAATGAACAAAATTGGGCGTTACAATCGATACAAAATCCATTCGTTCGCCTTCCGGAAGTTGGGCCTCTTTCTCGAACATTTCCTGATAAGTTTCATAAATCCTGTTCTCAGGGATGAAATACAATTTTCCTGATGATTTTGAAATTTCGGGGTTGATACTGAAACAGCCGCAAACCAGTTCAATTTGATTATCCATTAAAGCGGCAAGGCGGTGGACTGCGCCAATAAATGCATCGGTTCCTCCACCGACCATTCCCATACGAAGTTTTCTGTGCATATTTTTAATTTTAGTTGATTTAGAAATCGTGCCGATAAAATTAAGAACTCTTTTGATAGGAAACAAAAGTCGTTTACACAACCTTTGAAAGAATTTGAAAAGAAGTTTGTTGCCCCTAATCCAAGTTCAGCAACATTTCATTAAATTAGCCCATTAATAAAATAAATACTTAAAACCAACAAGACCATGGAAAGAAGAAATTTTCTGAGAAGTGCTGCAATTAGCGGATTGGCAATTACAGGAATGGCAGGAATTAACAGTGTTTCAGCATCGGAAACATTTGCCCCGAACGAAGCAAAATTCAAGTTAAAGTATGCACCCCATCTGGGAATGTTTAAAAACAGTGCAGGTGATGATCCGATTGACCAGATAAAATTTATGGCAGATCAAGGGTTTACCGCGTTTGAAGACAATGGGATGATGGGACGCGATATAACTTTACAGGAAAAAATTGGCAAAACACTCTCCGACCTCAATATGACAATGGGTGTTTTTGTTGTCGAAAAAGGTGGAAATATGGCAAACACGCTGGCTGCGGGCAAACAGGAATATATTGATATTTTTCTGGATGGATGTCGCAGAGCTGTTGACGTAGCCAAGCGCGTAAATGCAAAATGGATGACTGTAGTTCCCGGGAGGTTTTGAGCGTAAATTACCCATAGGTATCCAGGATGGAAATGTTATTGACGCACTTCGCAGGGGAGCAGAAATCCTTGAACCGCATGGTTTGGTGATGGTGCTTGAACCACTTTCTGATTCTCCTGATTTGTACCTGCGTACATCAGAACAAACTTATATGATTTGTAAAGGTGTGAACAGCCCGTCGTGCAAAATACTTTATGATATTTACCACATGCAGAAAAATGAAGGGAATTTAATCCCCAACATAGATTTCACCTGGGATGAAATCGGGTACATTCAAATTGGAGATAACCCTGGAAGAAAAGAGCCAACCACCGGAGAAATCAACTATAAAAATGTGTTCAAACATATTTATGAAAAGGGTTTTACAGGAATCCTTGGCATGGAACATGGTATTTCGGGTGAAGGAATTGACGGCGAAAAAAGATTGATTCAGGCTTATCGTGAAGTAGATTCATTTGAAGTGTAAATAAAACTTCATAAAAAAAGGCTGAAAAATTCAGCCTTTTTTTATGATCATTTATTTGGAAAATCCTTTTTATTACAACAATCCCCGATTTTTTAACAAAGGTTCGATCCCCGGTTCTTTACCACGGAAATTGAGATAGAGTTTCATAGGTTCATCAGTGTTTCCGCGTTCGAGAATATTTTTGCGGAATGAATTCGCCACATTCGGGTAAAAAACATCACCTGTTTCTTTATATGCATTAAAAGCATCGGCATCAAGCACTTCCGCCCAGGTATATGCATAATATCCACTGGAATAACCCCAGGAAAATGCGTGTGCAAAATAGGTAGGGCGATAACGGGGAATAATTTCTTTTATCAAACCTATTTTTTCCATAGCAGATTTTTCAAAAGCATTCACATCAATATCGCCTGGTTTTGTAATGGTGTGAAAATCCATGTCGAGGAATGCAGCCGCTATAAATTCAGCGGTAACAAATCCCTGGTTGAATTTGCCGGCTTTGTCCATTTTATCTATGAGTTCCTGTGGGATTACTTCACCCGTTTGATAGTGTTTTGCATACATTTTCAATACTTCCGGTTCTGCTGCCCAATGCTCCATAATTTGTGAAGGAAGTTCAACAAAGTCACGTGAAACATTGGTTCCCGCAAGGCCTACATAACAACATTGCGATAAAAGCCCGTGTAATCCGTGGCCAAATTCGTGGAAAAAAGTTTCAACTTCATCGTAACTCAGCAAAGCAGGTTTGTCGCCTACAGGTTTCGAAAAGTTGCAAGTGAGCGAAACTACCGGACGTACATTTTTGCCATCGGTAGTTGTAAATTGTTCGCGATAATTATTCATCCATGCTCCACCTTTTTTCGATTCGCGCGGGAAAAAGTCGACATATATAATTCCAATCTCCGAGCCGTCGGCATCTTTTACTTCAAATACCTGACATTCCGGATGATAAAGCGGCATATTTTGCAATTGAGTGAAAGTTAATCCGTAAAGCTTACTTGCCACTGCAAAAGCGCCATCGCGTACATTTGTCAGTTCGAAATAAGGTCGAAGTTGTTCCTCATCAAGATCGAATTTTTCCTTGCGTACTTTTTCGGCATAGTACCACCAGTCCCAGCTTTCGATTTTAAAATTACCACCTTCTTTGTCAACCATTTTCTGCATGTCGGCAACTTCTTCTTTTGCACGTTTTATGGCCGGGTCGAAAACCTTCTGCAGCAAAGCGTAAACATTTTCAGGCGTTTTAGCCATGTAATCATCAAGCACATAGGCCGACCAGCTTTCGTAACCCAGAATGTTTGCTTTTTGCAAACGCAGATTTACAAATTGGTTAATAACTTCTTTGTTGTCAAATTCATTGTTGTTATCACAACGATTGTACATTGCTTTGTAAATCTTTTCGCGCAACTCCCGTTTTTCGGAATAAGTCACAAATGGAATCCAACTCGGTTTTTGCAAAGTGAAAACCCATTTGCCCTCAATACCATCAGCTTTTGCTTGTTCGGCCGCAGCACCGATAACGTTTTCAGGCAAACCTGCCAAATCGTTTTCATTGTCGATTACAAGTTTAAAACTGTTGGTTTCGGCTAAAAGGTTTTTATCAAACTTTAATTCAAGCATTGCCAGTTGCTCATTTACTTTTTTCAATTCCTCCTTTTTGTCTAACGAAAGATTGGCTCCGCCCCTGACAAATTTCCTGAACGTTTCTTCAAGAAGGCGAGCTTGTTCACTATTGAGTTGCAGTTTTTCCTTTTGATCATAAACTGCCTTCACCCTTGCAAAAAGGTTATCATTTAGCAGCATGGCATCCCGGTGTTGCGAAAGTTGTGGGGTAACTTCCTCGGCAATTGTATTTAAAGAATCATTTGTATTGGCTTCCTTAACATTGAAAAATACTGTTGAAACTCTTGTCAGTAAATCACCGCTGCGATCAAGCGCTTCAATAGTATTAACAAAATCCGGTGCTGCTGAATTATTGGCTATTTGCTCAATTTCAGCAGTGTGCTGTTTCATTCCTTCCTGAAACGCTGGTAAATAGTGGGCGTTCAGGATTTTATCGAATGGTGGAACCTCAAAAGGCGCCGTGTAAGTTTCAAAAAATGGGTTCATTACCTCTGTTGTTTTTGATGATTTATTGCAGGCAAATACAATTCCTGCAACAACTGTTAAATAAAATAGTTTCTTCACTTTCTCAATTTTTAAAATCAAGGCGCAAACTTACAAGATTAGGTTGAGATATTTCCTGACAAAAGGTTGCTTTTTATGTGAAATAATGCAAAAAAATATAAAATTTATAAAGACTATTAATATGGTTTCTAAATAGCGTTAACTGCATCTCAAAAGCCAAAATTTGTAGTTATCACATCAATATTCAATCCCATTTCTTTTTGGACATACATCATGTTTTTGTCAATAAACAGGGAACAAAGCTTTTTGCTTTAAAAATGTACCGTATGATTTTGAAATGGATAAATGGGCGCATGAAATAATTGATTTGCCGTTGAATTAGGTGTTGTGGGTCTTCATCCTTTTGATTGGATTGTTATATTTACAAATCAAACATTTATTGAAAATTGTTTGATCGAATTTGTAAGATATTTTTATTAACGTTGAAAACCAATTCAAATGAAAAAACAAATCCTCTATTTACTTTTGTTTATAAATATTCCAGCATTTTCACAATCGCCTGATAAACTTTGGTACAACCAACCCGCTCAATATTTCGAGGAGAGTTTGGTGCTTGGAAACGGCAAAGTTGGAGCCTCAGTTTTTGGCGGTGTTGAATCCGACAAAATCTATCTGAATGATGCAACACTTTGGTCGGGCGAGCCGGTTGACCCGAAAATGAATCCGGAAGCATACAAAAATATACCGGCAATCAGGGAAGCTTTAAAAAATGAAGATTATAAACTTGCTGACGAATTGCAACGGAAAGTACAAGGCAAATTTTCCGAATCGTATGCACCATTGGGAACCATGTTCCTTGATTTTAATGCTGAAGAAAAACCGCAAAATTATTATCGTGAATTAGACATTTCCAATGCAGTTTCAACTGTTAAGTACGAAATGAATGGCGTTAAATTCACACGCGAATATTTTGTATCCCACCCCGACAAGGTTTTTGTAATTCGTTTGGAAAGCGACAAAAAAGGGAAACTTGAGTTCGAAATCAGGTTTGAAAGCCAGTTAAAATACAAAACCATCATAGCGGCAAATGAAATAAATGCGACCGGATATGCACCGATTGTTGCTTTGCCAAATTATTTGGGCGATCGCGAAGATGCAGTAGTTTTTATTGAAAACAGAGGAACTCGTTTTAGCTCGGTTATTTCAATACAAAACACGGATGGAGAAGTGGTTCAAACCGAAAATACTTTAGGTGTTAAAAATGCTACTGTAGCTGTGATTTTAGTTTCAATTGCCACAAGCTTCAACGGTTTCGACAAGAATCCGGCAACGGAAGGTTTGGACAACGAAGCGATTGCTCGCGAACAGTTAAAAAAGGCATCATCTAAAAATTTCGAACAATTAAAAAACGCACACCTTACCGATTATCAAAGTTTTTATAAAAGGGTTGAATTGAACCTCGGTAAAACCAATGCCCCTGATCTCCCGACCAACGAACGTTTAAAACGATATGCAGAAGGGAAAGAGGACAAAAATCTGGAAATCCTTTATTTTCAGTTTGGCCGGTATTTGCTCATTAGCAGTTCACGAACTCCCGGTGTTCCGGCCAATTTGCAGGGAATCTGGAATCCATATATACGTCCGCCATGGAGCAGCAATTATACAACTAACATAAACGCCGAAGAAAACTACTGGCTGGCGGAAAATACAAACCTGAGCGAAATGCATCAATCCATGCTTTCATTTATAAAAAATATTGCAGTAACCGGCGAAGTAACAGCTAAAACATTTTTGGGTGTCGAAAAAGGCTGGACTGCTTGCCACAACTCTGATATTTGGGCAATGAGCAATCCAGTCGGGAATTTTGGCAATGGCGATCCGGTGTGGGCAAACTGGTACATGGGCGGACCGTGGTTGAGTACGCATCTTTGGGAACATTATACTTTCACGCAGGATAAAACATGGTTGAAATCAGAGGCTTACCCGATTTTAAAAGGCTCAGCCGAATTTTGCCTCAATTGGCTTGTTGAAGATAAAAACGGGAAACTAATAACTTCACCCTCCACTTCGCCTGAAAATAAATACATCAATTTTGAGGGTTATACAGGCGCAACTTTATATGGTGCAACCTGTGATTTGGCAATGATTCGGGATTGTTTCAGGCAATTTACCGAAGCTTCAAAAATATTGAATACCGATGCCGATTTACGCAGGAATATTGAAAATGCACTTGTCCGTTTGTACCCTTACCAAATCGGTAAAAAAGGAAATTTGCAAGAATGGTATTATGATTGGGAAGATGCCGAACCACAACACCGACATCAAACCCACCTTTTCGGACTTTATCCGGGGCACTCGATTACACCTTATGCAACGCCCGACTTAGCCGCAGCCTGCAAAAAAACACTCGAAATAAAGGGCGATGAAACAACAGGCTGGTCAAAAGGCTGGCGGATTAACCTTTGGGCGCGTTTGGGCGATGGAAATCACGCTTATAAAATGATCCGTACACTGCTAAAATATGTCGATCCGGACGGATTGCGAACAAACATGACAAACGGTGGAGGTACTTATCCAAACCTTTTCGATGCACATCCGCCTTTTCAAATCGACGGTAATTTTGGTGGCGCGGCTGCCTTTGCCGAAATGCTTGTTCAGTCATCTGAAACCGAAATACGTTTAATGCCCGCGCTTCCTGATGCATGGGAAGTTGGCTCGGTACAAGGAATTTGTGCCAGAGGTGGTTTTGAAATTGCCATGGAATGGGAACTGGGAAAACTGAAATCGGCAAAAATTCTGAGTAAGGCTGGAAATCCGTGCAAAATAATATATGCAGGAAAAACACATGACCTTAAAATTGAAAAAGGAAAAACAAAGGAATTAAAATTTTAAAATTTACCTGATTACATTAAAAGAACAAATTCTCCTGTTCAATTAAAAAATGAATATAACATGAAAAACAATTCGCGCCGGAATTTTATAAAAAGTGCATCATTAAGTGGAATTGCTGTATGTTGTTTGCCTCCGGTAGAATCTTTTGCGTCAATACTAAATGAAACAAATACTTCAAAGTTAAAGGATGGTGCAGTCATTCTTTTTCAAGGTGATTCCATTACCGATGGAAACAGGGGAAGAAGCGAAGACCCGAATCACATTATGGGTCATGGTTATGCGTTCAGTATCGCCAGCAGAGTTGGTGCCGATTATCCGGAGAAAAAATATCATTTTTATAACCGGGGAATAAGCGGAAATAAAGTCAATGATTTGAAGGAACGCTGGGCAAAAGATACACTTGATTTAAAACCGGATGTGTTAAGTATTCTTGTTGGAATCAATGAAACAGTTTCGTTGGTTCTGCAAAGAGAACCTGTAATTTCTATCGGGAAATACGAAGAAATTTATATTGAGTTGCTTGAGCAAACTTTGTCAAAATTCCCCGAAATACTGTTTGTGCTGTGCGAGCCTTTTATTCTGAAAGTTGGACGGTTAAAAGACAAATGGGAAGAATACCATAGCGATGTTGTTCAACGTCAGGAGATAGTTCGTAAACTTGCAAATCGCTACGATGCAGTTTTTGTGGGCTTTCAGCAAGTTTTTAATAAAGCCTGTGAAAAGGCTTCAGCTGATTACTGGATTTGGGATGGTGTTCATCCAACTGTAGCTGGTCACGAACTGATGACAAGAGAGTGGCTTGAACAGGTTCAGAAAAGAATTTCGTTTTAAAACAGTTTCACACAAAGTATTTGATCAGGCAACAAACCATTAAAAAAAGATTGTACGCCGGAATAAATGAATAGTTGAAATTACTTTATCAGATAATCATATACAAGTACGCCACCATAATATCCCGTAATGCTTACTGTAACTGCTGTGAATAGATAAATTGCAAATCCAATCCATTTTAAAAAGCTTTGTTCTTTTCCTTCAGTTTTTAAATAGATTTTGAATGCTGCACCCACCAAAGCAGAAATTGTGGTTATTTCGGCAAAAAGTTCATGAGTACTTTGAATAGCTCCGGCAGCACCATAAAGTTCTTTGGTAAGCAAAGCCCCGCTCGCATAAGCTGCTGCAACGGTTACTGCACCTGCACAAAAAAGCCAAAATCCTGCTTCAAATAACAGCGGTTCTTTCTTGAAAAACAGATAAACCATCTCACACAAAAACCCAACATAAATTAATGCAATTGGAAAATGCACAAGCATTGGATGAATATGATCAATAGAAAACATTCGATAGAATTTCTTTTTGCCAAATATAGTTTGTTTTATAGTGAATTAAAATCAGTAAAAATCAAAAACAGTTTGACCTTCGTTGTAAATGATGGACAGAAAATATTATTTACAGGCGAGACTCAAAAAGTACATATTATTGATACTCATATTTTTATACTTTCTAATTAACTATTAACCTCTTGTCTATAATCCAACTATTTATTTCCTCTTCGGACTGCTGATAAACAATTCCCGTTCAATGCACCTCAAATCTTCAGGATTATAATACTTTTCATACCAGGCTTTTTTTGGTTTTGGGTCGTTTTGCAGGAAAAGTGCTTTATCCTGATTTTCTGTATTTCGCCAATGAAAATGCTCCGTCAAGCGGAAAGCCTCAATTGCAAAAGCTGTTACAATGTCGCGGTTGCGAATTTCAATCAGGTTGTCGCCATTTTTCTGTTCAGGCGAGAAAGCTAAATTGCTGCTGCCACAAAAAACAACCGGTTTTGGTCCTTTAAAATCGACTACTACAAATTTATGATGAATGGCATAACCATCAATTTTTGGGACGGTATTAAAGGGTTCGGGCAAAATATTCATTACACCCGCACCTCGCGCAGATACGCGCACACCACGCTTACTATTTGGTTTATACAACATTACTGAGTCGTTATTCCTGCTGATGGTATCCGTAATCCCATAGGTAAAAATACTTGTGTTTACAACCTGATCGCGAACAGCTTTTAAGATGCTGCTTGCACTTGTATCTTGCATAATGGCAAAAAGCACATCGCTTTTTGCACTTTCAATTTTGGCAGAAATCGAATCAAAAATCCTGGTGGCTACCTCTTTGCTGTGCGGTGCAAAACGGACGGTCATATCCGAAACTGCGGGCGGATTGAATTCAAAATCCTCAATTGCCCAATTTGTTTTTTTGAAGTCCTTCATCAAATCCTGTCCAAAACTATGGGCAAAAACATTCGAATAGAGGCCGGCCATCTTTTTATTGTCAAAAACGATAATGTGATTAGCATTTACATATAATCCATTCGTAGAGAAATTAGTTGAACCGGTGAGCACTTTCTCCGGTTTTCCATTTTTTAACTGAATCATCACTTTTGAATGGCTTAATGCACTGAATTTTCCACGCACCAATGCACTTTCTCCTTTGGCTTGCAAGTTGAAAAGTTGTTCAAACTGACTTTCGTAACTATCTGCATCACCATGACTTCCGGCATTATCCAGTATTATCCGTAATTTTCCCTGAGCTGCCAGTTTTAGAAACCTGTCAACGATTACAGGCTCATTCAAATCATATGCAAAAACCTCCAGTGAAAAATTATCTTCTGCAGGTGCATTTATCGCTTCGTCTAAAAACTCCAAAACTCTTTCGCGTGCTTGCCAACCTAAATATTTATGCTGCTGTTCGTAAGTATAATCTTCGTCAACATATTTTTTTTTGTAATAATTCCAAACCGGAACATTTCCGGAAACATCGCGAATATCAAATATCAGATTTTTTCCCGCAGGTCGCACCTGGTTGTTCATACCAAAACGGCGGACATAAGCTTGCGATGAAATAAAAGCACGGGCAAAACCAACTTTCGTGTTATGCATGTCGAATGGACTTACATCAATGGTTAATAAAACCGTAAGGCCCGGATCAATTGGCTGCAAAATATCATCAACAACATAACGTGGCATAACCTCATAGGTATAGTCTCCAAAATAGGGTGTTGAAATATTGTGGTCGGTAGCCGGAACATGTACCCAATTGAATTTCTGAAATGGAGAATATAAACTACTTTTCATTTCTTTGCTGTCGATTCCGTTTTTGTCCAGTACTTCCTGATTAAAAGCCAATCGGTTGTACAAAAAATAATTTAGTTTAAACTTTCCGTTTACCTCGTTGGCTTTAATATGGATGCTAAAACCAACAAAGTTTTCGAGCATACTTTCGTGAAGATCAAAGGCTAAAAAAGTCATTGCATCGCCTTTGTAGGCGCGCACCCAAACTACGTTTCTGCGACCTTTTTTTGCAGATTTCCTTAATTCCATAATTTTGCCAATTTTGGATTTTTATTTGTTTGATTTTTAATCATGATTGACTGTGCAACTTTACACTACTTGCGGCAATAAAAATGGCGCCCTGTACATTTTTGTCAGGTAGGAATCTGCCTCTGTATCGTTTACAAACTTTTCGGCATTCGGATTAAAATGCAACGATCTATTCAACCTTGTAGCAATATTTCCCAAATGGCAAAGTGAGGTTGACAAATGCCCTTCCATAATTTCGGCATTCAGGTTTTGCCAGTTTCTTGTTCTTACACAATCCAGAAAATTAGTAAAATGGTTAACAACCGAATTGGCTGTGGCCGGGTCATCACTTGTGAAAACAGGACCTGCGATCTCCTTGTATGAAGAAAATCCATCGGGTTGAATTTTGATATCACTGTAGAAAACTTTGGAATCTCCGACATCTTCATTATCGATACTCATCCAGCCTTTCGAACCATAAATCAAATCACCGATTCTTATTCCCGCTTCTTCGTTAGTACCTAAACCACGTACTTCAAATTGCAGAATTGAACCATCTTCATATTCAAATTCAAGTTGTTGCATGTTTGGAGTTTCCTGGTCAGAATCCCAGATAAAGAAATTCCCGGTTCCCTTTATTCTTACGGGATGCGTTAATTTTCCAAGAGCCCAGCGTGCAATGTCGGCCTGGTGAATTCCCTGGTTTCCGAGGTCACCACAACCGGTGTCCCAGAACCAGTGCCATTTGTAGTGAAAACGATTTTCGTTATACGGGCGGTATGGAGCCGGACCGAGAAAAGTATTCCAGTCCACTCCCTCCGGAATTTCGCTGTTTTTTACATGACCTATACTTCCGCGAGGTTTAAGGCAAAGTCCTCTGGCCATAAATACTTTTCCCAAACCGTCATCATTCATAAATTTCATTGCCTTCAAAGTGGCGGTGTGGCTACGTGCCTGTGTTCCTGTCTGCACTACCCGGTTATATTTCCGGGCTGCTTCCACCATTTTCCGGCCTTCCTCAATGGTATGAGAAACAGGTTTCTCAACATAAACATCCTTCCCTGCCTGGCAAGCCCAAATGGTTTGCAACGCATGCCAGTGATTGGGAGTTGCCAGCGATACAGCGTCAACATCCTTCCTTTCAATCAGCTTTCTGAAATCAGTTTCCATGTCAGGTTTCCGCCCTGTTAACTTTTCAACATAAGCCACTGCTTCCGGTAATTGTCGCTTATCGATATCGCAAAGGGCAACAATGTTAACATTCGGGATTTTTGCAAGAGCCCTGATATGGTCTTTCCCTCTGCTTCTAATGCCGGTTACAGCGATATTTACACTTTCATTTGGCGAATTTGCCCATGTTGGTTGAATAATTGGGGAAGTGATTACCGCACCGGTTGATGCGACTGTAATGCCTTTAATAAACTTTCTTCTTTCCATTTTGCCATTAGTTGGTTTTAATTTTTGATGAATTTAATTAAATCGGTTAGCATTTACAATACCGTTTCGTAATGTATGGAAAAACCTTTGATTTTTCTTTTACTATTGCTATTACGGTGAATATTTGTTCTATTTCAAATTTTAAACATTTGCAGAATGCATTTAAAACATTCAGTTTTCAAGGTTTTAAGAATCATTTTAAATAAATTTCCTATATTGAACTTTTACTGAAATAGGTTAACTTTGATTGCAACAGGGTTAAAATACCGGACCAAAATCAAATCTGAAAAATATTATGGTTGAAGTCAATGCTCCTATTTGTTCAATCCTAAACTTCGAGTTTGCATGAAAGCTGCGCTGGATATAAAACATATTTACTTCCAACTCCTTCAAAAACTCAGGGAAATGCAACCTTGTGTTTTGACTACGGTTACAAATGTGCAAGGTTCAACACTTCGAAATTCAGGTTATTCCGATATTTTCAACAAAAAAGGATTGCTTGCCGTTACTGTTGGTGGCGGGGCGGCTGAACTGGCTATCGGCGAAATAGCTTCAAAAAATATTCAGGTCAGAAATAAAGCAAATAATCAATGAAAGAAGTATGGGCAATAATACTGGCAGCAGGTGCTTCAACCCGCATGAAACGGCAAAAGCTGCTCCTCCCGTTCAATGGAAAAACAATGATTGAAACAGTTGTGGAAAATGTTACAAATACTGTTGTTACAAATATTATGGTTGTTTTAGGTTCACATTCCGAAGAGATAATAAGTATAATCGGAAATCATAATTTGCATTTTTGCGTAAACCGAAATTATATGGACGGAATGTTGTCATCGGCAATTTGCGGATTTCGGGCTTTGCCACCGGAAGCTAAGGCAGCACTTATTTTTTTGGGTGATCAGCCACAAATACCGCCACAGGCAACCGGTTTGGTAATCGACGCCTGGCTGCACTCACAAAACGGAATTGTTATGCCAACTTTCAATGGCAGGCGCGGCCATCCTGTTTTGATTGAAACACGATATAAATCTGAAATTGAAAAACTTGATCCGGATAAAGGATTGAAGACACTTTCAGAAAAATTTATAAACGATGTATTGGAAGTAAAATGCAACATTCCTGAAATACTCAGGGATATTGACACTCCTGAAGAATATGAATCAGAAATAAAAATCAATAAAACTTAAAAAATGGAAGAAAAAGTTCAATTTGAGTTGAATGGAAAACAGGTTGAAGTTCAGACTGAAAAAAATCAAACCTTACTTTGGGTAATTCGCACCCAACTTGGCCTAACCGGAACAAAATATGGTTGCGGCGAAGGATTTTGCGGCTCTTGTACTGTGTTGATGAATAATGAACCGGTGAGATCGTGCGGTATATACATGGAAGATGTATCAGGAGCTAAAATAGTAACCATTGAAGGGCTGGCTGAGGGTGAAAAATTGCACCCTGTTCAGCAGGCTTTTGTTGAAAACGATGCATTGCAGTGCGGTTACTGCACACCGGGAATGATAATGAATGCAGTGGGCTTACTGAACAAAAATCCTGAACCAACCCGTCAGGAAATCATTGATGGAATGGAAGACAACCTCTGCCGTTGTGGAGCTCACACGAGGATTATAAAGGCAATTGAATCGGCATCAAAAGTGATGAAAGGAGTTCCGCAGCAATGAAAGCAGAAAACATTCACAAATATTATTTTCACGATGTTAAAAAACCACCGGTAAAGTTCAATCGGCGTGAGTTTTTGAAAAATCTTGGAGGGGGAGTCATTATTGTATTTTCCTTTAGCCAGTTGAGTTTTCTAATGGATGATAAACCCGCAAATGGTGACGGTTTAGATGGGTTCAATGCGTATTTACGTGTAAAGGAAGATGGTCGTGTAGATTGTTTTTCAGGTAAAATCGAGATGGGACAAGGCGCCAATACTTCGCTGGCACAGGTTCTGGCAGATGAGCTGGAAGTAAGTATCGACAAAATAGATATGATTATGGGTGATACGGAACTTTGTCCACACGATGATGGCACCTGGGGTTCCATGACAACCCGCTTTCATGATCCGTTGATAAGGGCTGCAGCTGCCGAAGCACGCGAAGTTTTGAAAAAGCTGGCTTCTGAAAAATTAGGAGTCCCGGTAGAACAACTCAGGGTTGAAAATGGTAACATTTTCGTCGAAACAGACAGCAATAAAAAAATATCTTATGCAGAACTTACCAATGGACAGAAAATAATTCAGACCATCAGCGAAAAACCAAAGCTGAAAAAACCAGGTGAATTTAAAGTTATCGGGCGTTCTCATTTGCGAATTGATGCTGTTCAAAAAGTGACAGGAAAAGCTAAATATACTGCCGACATAAGGCTGCCAGGAATGTTGTACGCCAAAATTGTACGTCCACCTGCACATGGTTCAAAACTGATTTCAGTTGATACTTCTGCTGCCGAAAAAATTCAGGGAGTTCAAATTAAGAGGGATGACGATTTTATTGTAGTTCTTCACACTCATCCTGAAATTGCAGAACAGGCGGTTAATGCGGTTAAAGCCAAATGGGAAAAGCCGGCTTCAAAAGCAAACAATGAAACCATATTTGATCACATTCTGAAAACTGCCACCGACAGCAGTGTCAGCCACGAAGGAGGGAACCTTGAAGCCGGTAAAAAGGATTCGGAATTTCTTTTTGAACACGAATACCATGATGGCTACAAAGCGCACGCAGCAATGGAACCACATTCAGCTACAGCTTTGTTTGAAGGAGGAAAACTTACCATGTGGGTATCATCTCAAACTCCTTTTGGCACCCGGCAGGAAGTGGCAGATTTACTCCAACTTCCAAAAGAAAGTGTGCACATCAAACAGATTTTTATTGGGGGTGGATTTGGTGGAAAAATATACAACCGACAGGCAACTGAAGCTGCCCGAATTGCAATGATGGTGAAAGGTAAACCGGTTCAGGTAATGTGGAGCAGAAAGGAAGAATTTATGTATGACATGTTCAGACCGGCTGCTGTGCTGAAAGTAAATTCGGGGGTGACAAAAGATGGCGCCATAAAATACTGGGATTTTAAAACATATTGTGCGGGAGACCGCGGAACCGAACTATTTTACGGCATTCCAAATCACAAAACAACTTCCTTTGACAAATCCGACGTACATCCGTTTGGAACCGGCGCATGGCGTGCTCCTGGAAATTATTCAAATACTTTTGCACGTGAATCGCAGATTGATATCATGGCAGATAAAATTGGGATGGACCCACTGGAATTCAGATTGAAAAATATGAATGACAAGAGGGCTGTTAACTCCCTAAAACTGGCTGCCGATAAAATTGGATGGACAGCAAAACCGCCAAAAGGTACCGGTCGGGGAATTGCTGTGGGAACCGATGCAGGAACTTTAGTAACAGTAATTGCCGAAGTAAATGTGGATACTGCTACAGGCAAAGTTAAAGTAACACGGGCGGTAGTGGGTCAGGACATGGGTCAGGTTATTAATCCTGAAGGAACAATTATTCAGGCTGAAGGTTGCATTAATATGGGGCTCGGATACACACTCACCGAAGATGTTGAATTTGACTGGGGTGAAGTAAAATCGACAAATTTTGGTGATTACAACCTGCCACTCTTTTCAACTATTCCCGAAGTTATTGAAGTAGAACTGGCAGATGCAATGGATCAGCCACCACAAGGTGGAGGCGAACCGGCCATAATTTGTATTGGAGCCGCTGTTGGAAATGCCATATTCGACGCCTGCGGGGCAAGACTTTACAGAATGCCATTTACACCTGACCGTGTTTTGGCTGCACTTAAAAAAGTTTAAAAATTAAATTTTAATCTTCGGAATTCCCCGATAACCTAAAGGGGTCGGGGGTTTTTCAATATTTTTTAAAAAATAATAACAATGAAAGAAGCTGAATCTTACGAGGAATATATACCAAAGGAAAGAATTATGATTCCACTGCACAGAAGAGATTTTTTCAGGATTATTGGTGGCGGATTGTATGTCTTTCTTCAGATAAGTAATCCCTTCGAAATTATAGGTGCTGAAGCGGAACAACGTCGCAGTCTTACAGAGGATTACAATGCTTTTCTCCGTATTGGGGAAGATGGAGAAGTTTCATGCATGGTTGGAAAAATTGAAATGGGTCAGGGTATTATTACTTCGCTCCCGCAAATGCTTGCCGATGAGTTGGATGTAGATGTGAAACGTGTGAAAATGATTATGGGTGATACGGATCTTTGTCCCTGGGATGGTGGAACACATGGTTCATTAACAACCCGGGCTTTTTCACCATTTATGCGAAAAGCAGCTGCCGAGGCACGGGCAGTTCTATTGGAAATGGCAGCCAAAAAATTGGGGGCTAATGTTGAAAATCTTGAAGTTAACGATGGAGTAATTTCTGTAAAAAACAATCCAAATAAAAAAGTTTCTTATGCTGAATTAGCCAAAGGTCAAAAGATAACCCGATACCTCGATAAAAAACCTGAATTTAAAGATTATTCTGAATTTAAAATCATGGGGAAATCTTTTACGCATCAGGATGGAATAATTAAAGTAAAAGGCGAAGCAAAATTCGCTGCCGATATCAGATTACCCGGATTGTTGTATGCCCGGATTTTAAGACCACCTTCCCATGGTGCAACCGTTACAAGTGTCGATACGTTGGAAGCTGAAAAAATTGAAGGTGTTCAGGTGGTGAAAGATCGCGATTTTATTGCTGTTTTGCATGACAATCCTGAAAAAGCAGATTGGGCAATTCAAAGGGTAAAAGCCACTTATGCTTTTGATGAAAAAGTTGTGGATGAAAAAACGATTTTCAATTATCTGCTGAACTCCAATGCGGAAGCCAGGGAGAACAACAATAAGGGAGATATTTCCGCAGGCAAAGCGCTTTCCTCTGAAGTTATTGAAAGCGAATTTCATGATGGATATGTTGCACATGCAACCATGGAACCACATGCTGCAGTAGTAGTTATTGAAGGTGAAAAAGCAACTGCCTGGGTTGGCACACAGGCACCTTTTCAGGCACAGGAATCACTTGCAAGGGAATTGGGTTTTTCACTGGAAAATGTTCGGGTAATAACTCCGTTTGTAGGAGGTGGTTTTGGGGGTAAATCACCGCACCGGCAGGCAGTTGAAGCTGCAAGACTTGCAAAAATCACAAAAAAACCTGTAATGGTAGCATGGGACAGAAAGGAGGAATTTTTTTACGATACTTACCGCCCGGCCGCTGTGGTAAAAATAAATTCAGGAATCGATAAAAACGGAAATATTACATTTTGGGATTATCACCAGTACTATGCCGGAGCCCGTGGTTCAGATACAATATATGAAACGGATAACCAAAAAACGACAGGATATTCGGCACGTGACGTTCATCCGTTTGGAACCGGTGCCTGGCGTGCACCCGGCAACAATACCAACACTTTTGCGCGTGAGTCACAAATTGATATGATGGCATCAAAAGCCGGTATCGATCCCATTGAATTCAGACTGAAAAATCTGAAAGATCCGCGTATGATTGCCGTTTTGGAGGCACTGAAGGAAAAAACAAACTGGAAACCCGCTAAATCGCCAGGTAACCGTGGATTTGGTATTGCCTGTGGATTTGATGCAGGGACTTACGTTGCACATTTGGCTGAAGTAAAAGTGGATAGAAAAACAGGGCATGTTCAGGTTTTACGGGTTGTATGTGCGCAGGAAATGGGATTTTGCGTAAATCCGCAAGGTTCAGTAATACAAATGGAAGGATGTATTACAATGGGTTTGGGATATGCTCTTTCGGAAGATATTGAATTCACCGGGGGTGATATAAAAACACACAATTTCGGGACTTATGAAATACCAAGGTTCTCCTGGGTGCCTGAAATTGAAACTTTAATTCTCGACCGGAACGAACCACCACAGGGAGGAGGCGAACCTGCAATTATATGCATGGGAGCTGTGGTTGCCAATGCTATTTTCGATGCCACAGGAGCGCGACTTTACCAAATGCCAATGACACCGGAAAGGGTTTTGGAAGCGATGAAAAAAAGTTAATTTCTAAATCCGCCGTTAAAACAAAACAATTTATTTCAACCTCCCATCCATATCATCTTTGTTTTCAGGTTGGAGCGGAAATTTCACAGGTTTATTGTCTCGGGTTGATCGGTAAATTGCCGTAAATAATTCTACTGTTCTGCGGCCATCTTCTCCGGTAACCAAAGGTTGTGTATTATTTTGAATAGCATTTAAAAAATCTTCGATTTGCCGTTCCATATAAAAAACCATCGGGTCGATGTTATTAAAATGAGCAGAATCTTCTGCTTTCCATTGTTCAGGCATTTTTTCTTCGCCCGGCACCGACCAAATATCATTTACAGGAGGTTCGAGTATCCCCGACATTCCGGCAATAAACATTGCACCACCATCTGTTTGCACTCCAACTGATGCTCCATTTTCTCCATGAACATGCACCTTTCCGTAAATTCCGGGTTTTTGAGAATTGCTTACAATGATATTCCCAATTGCACCACTTTTGAATTTTACAATGGCAACTGCCGTGTCTTCAACATCAATGTACGGATGGTTCAAATTCCTCCACAAACCGTAAACTTCATTTATATCACCCATGAACCAAAGAAATAGGTCGAGTTGATGGGGCGCCTGATTTACCAAAACTCCGCCGCCTTCCATCTTCCATGTGCCGCGCCATTCGTCGGAATCGTAGTAATTTTTATCGCGCCAGCCCAACATGTTAATGGTGCCAAAAACAGGCTTACCAATTTTCCCTGATTCGATAGCTTCTTTTACCCGTTTCACAGGTTCGTACCAACGCCGCTGACTGATTACACCCAGTTTTACTCCTGCATTTTTACAGGCCTCAATAATTTTATCCGAATCCTCCAAAGTTGATGCAAGTGGTTTCTCAACCAAAATATTTGCTCCGGCTGCTGCGGCTTCCAATACAGGTTGTAAATGAAAAGGATGGGGAGTACAAACAATTACCAAATCAACTTTTTGCTCTATAACCAGTTTTTCGATTTCTGTATAAAACTGAACTTTATATTGATCAGCAAAAATTTTAGCTGAATTTATTGAGCGACTCCAAACACCTGCCAATTTTGCATTTGGTAAATTCTGTATTGCTTTTGCATGCAGGTGAGCAACTTTTCCGCAACCGAGAATAGCGATGTTAAAAATTTTCATAGAAAATTAGATTTGAGATATTTAGATATGAGTATCAAGACAAAGTCTATGAATTTTAATTCAATTAATTGATTTCAAAACGTACATTTATAAGTGTTCTCTTTCTTACCCCCCTCTTTCGGAGGGGTTGGGGGAGGCTTTATGGAACCAAAATCACTTTATTCAATCCGGCTTCCTTATTATACAATCTGTTAAACCAACTTGCTCCTTCCGAGAGAGGTGCCACTGCCGAAATCATTTTATCGACACTGATTTTACCGGTTGCCAACAGGTCAAGAACCAATTCATATTCACCATTAATAGCGCAGCTTCCAAGAAGTGACAGTTCAGTTGTAACAACTTTTTGAAGCGGTATGGTAACTTCGGGTTTTAGGTTACCAACCAAAACTACGGTTCCGCCTTTTCGCAAACTATTGATGCTAATATTTACAGTTTCAGTAATTCCAACCACTTCAAAACAAAAATCGGAACCGCGGCTTTTTGTAAGCTTTTTTACTTCTTCCGATAGATTTTCATCCGTACTTTTTAATGTGTGGGTTGCTCCAAATTCTTTGGATAGTTTCAATTTATTTTCATCTAAATCGATTGCAATAACCGGATTTGCCCCTGCGATTTTCAGCATGTTGATCACAAACATTCCAACCATTCCGGCACCAACAACTACAGCGCTTTGTCCGGGTTGAATTTTTGAAATATTAACTGCATGCGCAGCCACTCCAACCGGTTC
This sequence comes from uncultured Prolixibacteraceae bacterium, assembly GCA_963800345.1. GTDB lineage: Bacteria > Bacteroidota > Bacteroidia > Bacteroidales > Prolixibacteraceae > Draconibacterium. The sequence goes on from CAWDAW010000016.1 coordinate 181,920, forward strand.
AACCATTGCAGCCTGTTCAAATGTTACGTTTTCGGGTATTTTATACAGAATGTGTGCAGGGACAGTTATAAATTCAGCAAAAGCGCCGTGTTTGCGGTATTCACCCGGAGAAACGCCCAAAACTTTTCTGTTGTCGCTCAGGTTGTAATTGCCTTTCCGGGTAAACCAATCATCCAGCGGATAGATGGTAGAATCAAAAGTAACCCGGTCGCCAATATGCCAGCCTTTTACTTCAGTACCCACTTTTTCAATTTTCCCGGAAGCTTCGTGCCCCATTATAATTGGAGGTTTCCTGCGTCCGGTGCTGCCGTCCATTCCATGAACATCGCTGCCGCATATTCCGCAGGCTTTTACCCTTATTAGTACTTCATTTGGCGCGATTTCGGGCTCTTCAAAATCACGATAATTTAATTGTTTGTATTCGTCTAAAACTAATGCTTTCATGTTTGCTAACTGGGCTATTGAAAATCTTCTACAACAAATTTAACTGTTTCCCCTTTTGTGGTTTCCTGTGAAATCAATTTTCCAGAATACCTCAAATTCAGCTTATTCCCTAAAAGTGATTTTACTTCAACCGAAACAAGTTTACTGTTATCCCATGCTAACGAAAATTCAAAACCACCCCTACCTTTTATTCCTGATATTTTTCCGGTTGAAAGTGCCGAAGGAAGAGCCGGTAAAATATCCTGATAAAAATCGCCATTTTCATCGCGAAGGTGCGATTGCAAGAGCATTTCGGTTATACCGGAAGTTGCCCCAAAATTTCCGTCAATTTGAAAAGGTGGGTGAGCATCAAACAGGTTCATGTACAAACCGCCTTTATCTTTCATATCCGTTTCAAGTGAGATTGAAGGAACCATCAGATTTTTGAGTAAAAGAAATGAATGGTCGCCATCAAGCAGCCGTGCCCAAAAGTTGATTTTCCATGCTCTCGACCAACCTGTTCCGCCATCACCACGGTGCTCAAGTGTAACCTTACATGCTTCGGCCAACCCGGGAGTTGTAAGTGGATGAATTTCGCTGCCCGGATGCAATCCCCACAAATTCGAAACATGCCGGTGTTGCTCATTAGGATTATCCTTATCCTCCAACCACTCCTGCAATTGTCCATAATTGCCAATTTGGTTAGGAGCTATTTTCGCCCGCTTTTCTTTTAACATTTCTGCAAAATCGGTATCAACATTTAAGATTTTTGCAGCTTCAATTGTGTTGGCAAAAAGCTCTCTGATGATTTGGTGATCCATGGTTGGCGCCATTACCAAACCACCCAGCTCAGGACTGTTACTTGGTCCGCTAACAAGCCATTGTGGGTTCTTTGGATCAGGAACCAGATATTCTGAAAAGAAACGGGATGCCTCTTTTAAAATAGGGTATGCCGTGTTTTTTAAGTATTCAGTATCGCCTGAAAACTGATAATGCCACCACAAATGCTGGCTCAACCAGGCTCCTCCCATCGGCCATAATCCGTGATTTGCATTGTTTATTGGAGCTGCTCCTCTCCAAATATCGGTGTTATGGTGGGCAACCCAACCATTCATGTTGTAATGTTCTTTAGCTACATTTTGACCGGTAACCGCCAAATCTTCAACCATTTTTATCAGCGGTTCAGCGCATTCGGCCAGGTTGGTAATTTCCGCAGGCCAGTAGTTCATTTCGGTATTGATGTTGATCGTGTATTTGCTGTCCCAGGGTGGCGCGAGTTTATCATTCCAGATTCCCTGTAAATTTGCGGGCTGTGTGCCAGGTCGCGATGAAGAAATGAGTAAATATCTTCCATATTGATACAGCAAAGCAACAAGACCTGGATCTTCATCGGTTTTAAATGAAATCAATCTTTCATTGGTGGGTCGGTTTGAAATTTCTGAACTTCCCAAATCCAAATTCACGCGTTTAAATAATTTTTGGTAATCGGTAATATGTTCAGATTTAAGTGTTTCATAAGATTTGTCTTTTAATTTTGAAAGATAACTTTGGCATTTTTCTTCCGGGTTCCCCGTAATATCTTTGTAATTCACAAAACTGGTGGCAGCAACTAAATACAACGTTGCACTTTTCGCATTCTCAACAATGATTGAATTTTCAGTTCGGGTTAACTCACCACCATCATTTACAACTTTTAAACGGGCTTCAAAAATGAGTTTGCTTTCGGGATAAGGCTTCCCAATAAAATCCAACTCTTTGGGGTAGTCGTTTGCTTTTCCTTTCAGAATAATTTCATCGCCATCAATAGAAACTGTGTATTCTGAATGGGGTGAATTCAATGCGATTGAAAAAGTTAAAGCCCCTTTTTTTGATGATTCCAGGTGCACAACAATTGCCTGGTCAGGATTCGATGCAAAAACCTCACGTTTAAATTTCACATCATCAACTTCATATGCCACTGTTGAAACTGCATCTTCCAAATCGAGTTTACGATTGTAATTTGTTGCATTTTCATGACCGGGAAAGTTTAGCAAAATACTTCCGAATGGCAGGTAGCATTGCTGCCCAAATGGCTGCGACATAAAATGTTCATTACCAAGTTTAGTTGCTTCGTCCTGTTTTCCTGCCCAAAGTAACTGCCTGATTTCATCAAGATATTGATAAGCGCCGGGATGTGCATAATCATGGGGTTGACCACTCCACAAAGTTTCTTCGTTAAACTGGATTGTATCAGTTAAGTTTCCGCCATAAATCATGGCCCCGAGCCGTCCGTTACCAACGGGTAGCGCTTCTGTCCAGCCATTTGCGGGTTTGTCGTACCACAAAGTTAAGGATGGGTTTATTTTCTTTTCAGGCTGTGTTGTATTACACGAAATCAGAAAAAAAGTACAAATCAATAAAATCAGGTTATTTTTCATCTGAATTGGTTTTGGAATTTCTATTTTCCAAACTTACAAAATTTCGGTTATCAGCGCTTAAAAATTGTCGGGTTAAACACTTTCGAATAAACTGAACTCTGATCACCAAAAAATCTCAGAAATAGCTATCTTCGGGACTATTAATAAACATTCAGGGCTAAAACATTTTTTTAAACATCAACTGAATTTAATAAATATGAGACACAAGTTATTACTTATTGTTGCTTTTACAGTGTTTTTTGTCACTTTAATTTCAGCGCAAAAGACGAAACCAAACATCATACTTTTTATTGCTGATGACGTGAGCTGGGATGATTTGGGCTGCTACGGAAACCGCGATGTAAAAACACCAAATATTGATAAGCTGGCATCACAGGGAATTCGATTCGATAATTTTTTTCTGACAGCAAGTTCATGCAGTCCCAGCCGCAACAGCATCGTAACAGGGCGCTATCCACATAATACAGGCGCCTGCGAATTGCATACTGAACCTCCATTGGAGATGATTTCATTTCCAGAAATTCTAAAGCAAAACGGGTATTACACTGCCCAATCAGGGAAATTTCACATGGGAAAATATGCGATGCGTGGTTTTGATGACACAAGTGAAGGAAAAAAAATTGGCGATGGAGGCGAAGAAAAATGGCTTGAAACCATTCAAAACCGCCCCAAAGAAAAACCGTTTTTTATGTGGTTTGCCGCCCTTGATGCACACCGTCCCTGGGGACCAAATTCTTTTTCAGGAACTCACGATTCAACAAAAATTACACCTCCCGATTATCTTGTCAACAGACAAAAAACTAAATCAGATTTGGCACATTATTATGATGAAATAGCACGTTTTGATGATTATATCGGGTTGATTGTTGCGGAGCTAAAACGGCAAAATGAACTTGAAAATACGCTTATTCTGATAATGGCCGATAACGGTCGCCCGTTCCCACACAGTAAAACAAGGGTAAACGACAGGGGAATGAAAACACCGTTTATTGCGATTTGGCCTGATGGAATCGGGCCGAAAAAACAGGTTTGCATGAGTCTTGTCAGTGCTATTGATATTGCACCAACCATACTTGAAATTGCCGGGGTTAAAATACCTGAAACCATTCAGGGAGTGAGTTTTGCCGAACTTCTTAAAAACCCCGAAAAACCCTTCAGAAATACTGTTTTTGCGGAACACAACTGGCATGATTATGAAGCCCACGAACGAATGGTTCGAACCAAAGATTTTTTGTTTATCCTGAATTCGCGGCCTCAATTTACCAATCTTGGCCCGGCTGATGCGGTTGGAAGTCCTTCATTTGCTGACTTAACAGAACTAAATAATGAGAAGAAGCTGACAGAGGAACAGTCTGAAATATTTATCAAACCGCGTCCAACCGAAGAATTGTATTTCAACTTAAGCGATGGAAATCAATTCAATAATCTGGCTTTTCAGAAAAAATACAAAGAAAAACAAAACGAATTGAAGCAGGTTTTGCTTGAATGGATGGACGAAACCGGCGATAATATTCCTGAAAAACTTACTGCCGACTGGTATGAAAAAGTGCCGGGCTATGTAAAAACATCCGAAAACGGCATTCGTGGAGAAATGCCCGGAAAAGCAACCAATGCAACAAAAAACAATAAAAAAGGAAAATTTTGAATCACATGAAAAGATTAAAAATCAATCCATTAAAATTAGTTTTACATGCATTCCTACTTCTCTTTGCAACGGCTGCAATGGCGCAAAACAAACAACCCAATATCGTTTTTATCCTTGCTGATGATTTGGGTTGGAAAGATTTGGGCTGCTACGGAAATCTTTTTACCGAAACACCTAATATCGATAAACTTGCTGAAAACGGAATCCGGTTTACCGAAGCTTATGCTGCCTGTCCGGTTTGCTCGCCCACACGTGCTTCAATAATGACTGGGAAATACCCTGCCCGCTTGCAGCTGACCAATTACATAAAAGGCGAGCGAACTGATAAAAACTCTCCTGTTTTGCCTGCCAATTGGAAACCGTATTTGGAAGCACAGGAAATTACAATAGCCGAATTGCTGAAAATCAAAGGTTACTCAACCGGAATGGTTGGAAAATGGCATCTCGGCAGCCACGACTCAATTGCTCCCTGGGGACAGGGATTTGACTTTACACGCGTAATCGGCAAAAACGGACTCGATTATTACAACTATTCCATTTTTATCGATTCCTACCAAAATGAATTTACAGATAATGGCACTGAATATCTGACAGATAAGTTAACAGAATATGGCGTTGAGTTTATTCAGCAAAATGCTGACAAGCCGTTTTTTCTGTACATGGCGTATTCCGCGCCGCATGTTTTTATTGTTCCGCGTGGTGATAAACTCAAAAAATATATGCTGAAATACGGCAGTTCCGAAGAAAAATTCAACCCTTACTATTCGGCAATGGTCGAAAGTCTTGATGATGGTGTGGGCAAAATTATGCAATCGTTGAAAGAACAAGGTTTACTGGAAAATACACTTGTGGTTTTCACGTCGGACAATGGTGGACTCGGTCTTGATGAACTTGGTCCAATCCCAACTAATATGGCGCCCCTCCGAAAATGGAAAGGGCACATCTATGAAGGAGGAACCCGTGTCCCTGCAATTGTTAACTGGCCTCGAAAAATTACTGCCGGAAACGTTTCGGAAACCTATTTCAGCACAATTGATTATTTACCCACTTTCTGCGAAATAACCGGAATTTCTGAATTACCAAAAAATGTGGATGGAGTAAGCATTTTGCCACTTTGGCTAAATCCCGAAAATCAAACTGCACAAAACCGACCGCTTTACTGGCATTATCCCCATTTTTCAAACCAATTGGGAAGACCGGCAGGTTCTGTCAGGGTTGACGATTACAAATTGGTTGAACTCTATGAATCCGGTAATCTCGAATTGTACAATTTAAAAGATGATATTTCGGAAGCCAATGATTTAGCGAAAAAAATGAAACCCAAAACCAGGGAAATGTACAAGCTGCTTACAGATTGGCGGGAAAGTGTTGATGCGCAAATGCCTTTGCCAAATCCTGAGTATAAAACTTCAAAATACAGAAAATGAAATCAATATTTTTAATTACAATTTTAATATTCGTTTTTGCAGCAACAAATAGTTTTTCAGCTCAAAAACCTAAAAAGCCGAATATTGTTCTGATTTTGGCCGATGATATGGGCTGGGGTGATGTTCGTTCCAACGGAAATATGGAAATTGAAACCCCTGTTCTTGATCGGCTCGCAGATAAAAGTCTGAGTTTCGACCGGTTTTATGTTTGTCCACTGTGTGCGCCAACCCGTGCCGAATTGCTAACTGGAAGATATTTTTTGCGAACTGGTGTTTCATCGGTTTCACAAGGGTACGAAAACATGGATCCGCGCGAAACGACAATTGCACAAATTCTAAAACAAAACGGATATACAACAGGCTGTTTTGGCAAATGGCACAATGGCGCATGGTTTCAGCAGCACCCCAACCGCAAGGGTTTTGATGAATATGTTGGTTTTATGGTGGGGCATTTGGGCTACTATTTCGATGCAATTTATCAGCACAACGATGGGGAAGTAAAATCCAATGGATATGCAACCGACTATTTTACCAGCCAGGCACTCGGCTTTATCGAAAAAAACAGCGACAAACCTTTTTTCTGCTATATACCTTACAATGTGCCACATTCGCCTTTCCAGGTTCCGGCAAAATATTTCGAAAAATACAAGGCGAAAGGACTTGATGATGAGCTGGCTTGTATTCACGGAATGGTTGAAAACATGGACGATAATATTGGTCTCATTCTTTCGAAACTGGATGAAATGAAAATCAGGGATAACACGATTGTTATTTTCCTGTCTGACAACGGGCCAAATACCTATCGTTACAATGGCGAAATGAAGGGTAAAAAAGGTTCGGTTGACGAAGGCGGTGTACGGGTGCCGTTTTATATTTCGTGGCCTGACAAAATAAAGCCAGGTGTAACCCAACAGCTTGCACAAGATATCGATATAATGCCAACTTTGCTGAGTTTGAGCAGCATCAGCGACAGACCTGAATTACCTATGGACGGAAAAAATCTTTCTCCTGTAATATTGAAAAACGCTAAACCGCAGAACCGTTTTATTTTTTCGAGACAGGGGTTTTATCCGTTGAGCAGATGTGCCGGTGCCGTCAGAAATAATGATTACAGATTGGTAGTTTCACTGAAGGATACTTTACTTTTCGATATGAAGAATGACCCGGCACAAAAACAGGATATTTCAGATAATCAACCTGAAATAAAGAAGAAATTGTTGGCAGCGTATTTGAAATGGGAAAAGGAAATGGTGGACGGATATCAGGTACAAACCACAATTAAAGCCGGTTTCCCTGAAGAAAAGAGCATTACCCTGCCGGTTCAGGATGCGGTTTTATCGGGGAAAGTTAAATTCTCCAGCATTCACCCCAACCAGTCGCACACCGAAAATTGGGTTGAAAATGGCGATTCGATAACATGGAAACTGGACATGCAGCAAACAGGAAAATATAAAGTTGAGCTTCGGTATGGTTGTCCGGCGGATGAAACCGGCAGCCGGTTTAAGTTTTCTTCAAAAAACGATTCATTTGATTTTTCAATTGATAAGGCTTTCAATTCTGAAATTCTGCCTGATCGTGATTATGTGCCCCGCGCTGAATCGGTTGAAAGAACATGGGATTGGATGCCAATCGGAACAATTTCAGTAAAAAAAGGAAAGGAAAACCTATCATTGAAACTTATCGATAAAAAAGCTTCGGAAGCGGGATTGATAAAGGCAATCCGATTGGTAAAATTTTAAAATGCGTTCGTGACGTTGTCAGGCCTGCGAGGCTGACAAGTCAGGGGAGCAGAAAACCTGTCAGCGTCCTAAGACCTGACAGCGTAATGAATAAAATATAAATTAATAAACCATTAATAATGAAACAACTAATTATCTTAACTCTTTTCATATTCTTTTCAGTATTGATTTCATTCGGGAAAATTTCCCCCACAAAACTTACCTGTGAATATCTGAAAAATCCGGCGGTAGTTGATGTTTTGCAACCCAGACTGTCATGGATAAATATTGCAGATGTAGGTGAACGCGGCCAAACTCAAAGTGCATGGCAAATCAAGGTAGCCACTTCAAAAGCTAATCTTGAAAAACCCGATTTGTGGGACAGCGGTAAAACAGAAAGTAATGAATCGAACCGGATTCAATATGCCGGAAAACCTCTGAAATCGCGCACAGAATGCTACTGGCAGGTGCGGGTTTGGGATAAAAATGGGGAAGTTTCGGCATGGAGTGAGCCGGCTTTTTGGAGAATGGGTATCCTGAATCAGCAAGAATGGAAAGCAAAATGGATTGGCGCGCCATGGCAGGGTGAAGAAACTTTACCAAAACCCAATAATCCAAACGCGGCACTGCCCGATGAGTTGCCCCCACCGGCACCCATGTTCCGCAAAACATTCAAAATTGAAAAGAAGGTTGAAAAAGCCATTGCATTTGTAACCGGTTTGGGTTATTTCGAGATGTACCTAAACGGGGAAAAAGTTGGAGATGATGTGCTGGTGCCCAACCAAACGAATTACGGAAAACGTCCCGATTTAATCAATCAGGGAATTCCATTGCCTGATAATTTTCGCGAATACAAGGTGATGTACCTGGCTTATGACATTAAAAACCAATTAAAAGAAGGGCAAAATGTGCTGGGAAGCATCCTTGGAAACGGTTTTTACAATCCGGCAAAATATTGGGCTTTAGGATATGGAACACCCCGTTTTTTGACGCAGGTTTATATTACCTATTCTGATGGTTCCGAAGATATTATTGTAAGCGATGAAAGCTGGAAAGCCTCACAAAGCCCGATTCTGATGGACATGGTTTATTACGGCGAACATTATGATGCCCGAAAGGAACAACCCGGCTGGAACCAGGCAAATTTTGATGATTCAGCCTGGCAAAAAGTTGCACTAAGGAAAGCGCCGGAAGGCAAAATGGTTGCACACACCGCCAATCCCGACAAAGTAATGGAAAGGCTAAAACCCCTGAAAATTGAAAAATTAGCCAACGGAAATTATTATGTCGATTTTGGTGTGGAAGTTTCAGGCTGGATTCGGCTGAACAATGTTAAAGGTCCTGCCGGGCATAAAATTGAAATTAAATACATCTGCAATACTTACTCCGGCGACAATTCATATATTTTCAGCGGAAAGGGTGAAGAAAATTATGCAGCACGGTTCAACTGGTTTATTTTCAGCGCAGTGGAAATATCAAACTGGCCGGGTGAACTCACTTCGGAAATGATTACTGCTGAAGTTGTTCACACTTATGTTGAAGAATCAGCAACTTTTGAAACTTCAAACCAGCTTTTTAACGATATCAACAAAATATGGCGAAGAAGCCAGACGGATAATATGCACGGCGGAATTGCCAGCGATTGTCCGCACCGCGAACGCTCGCCCTACACCGGCGACGGACAGGTTGCAAGCGTTACTGTAATGCACAATTACGATGCCCGCAATTTTTACCAGAAATGGATTAGCGACATGCTCGGGGCGCAAAATGTGGAAACCGGTTACGTGCCAAACGGTGCACCCTGGCAACCCGGTTGTGGCGGTGGTGTGGCATGGGGAGCAGCAATTTGTATTATGCCCTGGGAGTTTTACCTTCATTATGGTGCCAAAGACATACTGGAAGATAATTTTGAAGGCATGAAGGAATATGTTCGTTATATGCAAACCTGGGTTGACAAAGATGGGATTATGTTTTCGGAAAGGGTTGGAAAAGACGGGAAAGTGTTGAAATGGTTCAACCTCGGCGAGTGGGTAACACCCGGAAATTTACCACCGGATGAAATGGTGCATACTTTTTATTTGTGGCGTTGTTCTGATTTAACCGCTCAAGCCGCAAAAGCGCTGAATAAACAGGTAGAAGCAAAACAATTCCAAAAGTTGGCCGAACAAACAAAATCGGCATTTCACAAAAGATTTTATGATGAAAAAAACGGAACTTATGGAAATGCAGGCGGGAATATTTTTGCCCTGAAAATGGGTGTTCCCAAATCGCAATATGACAATGTAGTTACAGCGCTGAAAAAAGATATTAAAGAAAATAATGGACACCTGGATACAGGAATTTTTGGCACTCAGTTTTTCTTTGAAGTACTGTCGGAAAACGGGCTGCACGAACTTGCCTGGGAAGCCATGAACAAACGCGATGAACCGGGTTACGGACGCTGGCTGGAACTGGGCTCGACAACAACACGCGAACAATGGAGTGAAGAAGGTTCACACAATCACCCCATGTTTGGCGGCGGACTGGTTTGGTTTTACCGCAAATTGGCAGGCATGAATGCCGATCCGGAAAAACCCGGTTACCGGCACATTATTTTCAAACCACAACCTGCAGGTGATTTGACTTTTGCAAAATACTTCAATCAAACTTCATATGGTGAAGCTGGAATTTTCTGGGAAAAAGAAAATGGGGAATTTTCAATGAAAATAACTGTGCCAGTGGGTTGTACGGCAACAGTTTATGTGCCGGCAAAAGAAGGAAAAGTTGTTTTTGAAAATGGAATTTCCACGCTTGAATCAAAAAATATTCAATTTGAAGGTGAAGAAAATGGATATAAGCTTTTTGTTGTTAAAAGCGGTAAATACAGTTTTATGTCAAAGTGATGCAAATATTAAATATTCAAGAAATTAATCTTAGTTAACAGGCTATTGTTGCCAGCTCGAGCCCGAAAGTTTAATTTTGCTTCCACAGTTATAGATTTCATTCAAAAAAAAATAATAAATAAAATTATGGGAAAAATAGCAGACAAAGTAAAACCTGGTGTTGTAACAGGCTCCGACTTACAGTTTATTTTTAAAGTAGCACAGGAAAACAATTTCGCAATTCCGGCAGTTAACGTAGTAGGTTCATCATCGGTTAACGCTGTTATGGAAGCAGCAGTTATTGCAAAATCTCCGGTAATGATTCAGTTTTCAAACGGTGGTGCAGCTTTTAATGCTGGAAAAGGATTAAAAATGGAAGGTCAGCAGGCAGCAGTTTTGGGTGCAATAGCGGGTGCAAAACACATTCATACTTTAGCCGAAGCTTATGGTGTTCGCCTTATTCTGCATACCGACCATGCCGCGAAAAAATTACTTCCCTGGATTGACGGATTATTAGATGCAAGCGAAAAACATTTTGCCGAAACTGGTAAACCACTTTTCAGTTCTCACATGCTCGATCTTTCAGAAGAGCCAATCAAAGAAAATATTGAAATCAGCAAAAAATATTTGGAGCGCATGAGTAAAATGGGCATGACACTCGAAATTGAATTGGGTATCACCGGTGGCGAAGAAGATGGCGTTGACAACAGCGATGTTGATTCGTCAAAACTTTATACTCAGCCTGAAGAAGTCTGTTATGCATACGAAGAACTGAGCAAAGTTTCTCCAAATTTCACAATTGCCGCTTCGTTTGGTAATGTGCATGGAGTTTACAAACCGGGCAACGTAAAACTTACTCCCAAAATTCTTGATAATTCTCAAAAATATATCGTTGAAAAATTGGGTTTGAAAGACAAAACTCCTGTGAACTTTGTATTCCACGGTGGATCGGGTTCTTCACACGAAGAAATTCGCGAAGCAATCCAATATGGTGTTATCAAAATGAATATCGATACGGATACACAGTGGGCTTACTGGGATGGCATCCGCAAATTTGAAGCTGCAAACCGTAATTATTTGCAGGGACAAATCGGCAATCCGGAAGGTGAAGATAAACCCAACAAAAAACACTACGACCCACGGGTTTGGATTAGAAAAGGTGAAGAAACTTTAATTGCACGTTTACAAATTGCATTTGATGATTTGAACGCAATAAACAGTTTGTAAAAATACACATGACAAATAAAATCAAAAGGCTGTCCGATATTTTCGGGCAGCCTTTTTTTGTTTATTCACTGGGTGGTTCGAAGTCACCCGTTGAATACATTCCACGCTAAATTATCCATAAATATTCTAAATTACATGAATTGCTAAAAATCATACTTCGTGGCCGTTCTTTAAAAATTGAATTTGATATTTTTGTTTCATAACAATATCTAAATCAAACTAAAACATGAAAGACTGGAACTGGAAAAAACTCATGATAACTCTGTTCAGGGTTGCTATCGGCTGGCATTTTTTATATGAAGGAATTTCAAAGCTAATGTCCGGAAACTGGACTGCGGCAGGCTATCTGGCCAAAGCCACCGGACCATTCTCCGGATTTTATCATTCACTGGCTGCTTCAGAAACCGCAATGAATATTATTGATCCACTGAATATGGCCGGATTGGTTCTAATCGGGTTGGGATTGTTTCTTGGTGTTTTTATCCGCTTGTCAGCCATTTCCGGGGTGTTGATGTTGTTGTTGTACTATTTCGCTTATCCACCTTTTGGCGGCGATATTTTTGGTGGTGCTGAAGGAAGCCTTTATATCGTAAACAAAAATCTCATCGAAGCAATGGCTTTGTTGGTGATATTCTTTTTAAAAGAAAAAGGTTATGGGATTTTTGCACTTGCCTGGTTGAACAAAAGGATGAAAACCACAGAGCCAGCTACTTCCAATGAAAACAATGCTGTCCATTCCCGTCGCGAAGCTTTAAAAAATCTGGCAACTATTCCTGCGCTCGGTATTATCGGTTTTGGCGCTTTCCGCGAAGCCCGGGAGTTTGGCGTTGACACCTTATCGGGAGCTACAATAAAAATTGGGGAGACTGACATTAGTCAGTTAAAAGGCGAACTACCAAAAGGGAAAATTGGTAAGCACGAAATCAGCCGTCTTATCGCCGGAGGTAACCTCATTGGTGGTTGGGCGCATTCGCGCGATTTAATTTATGTATCGTCACTCTTCCGCGCCTACAATACCGAAAAGAAAATTTTTGAAACTTTAATGCTTGCCGAAAAAGCCGGAATTAATACAATCAATATTGGGTTTCCTACAAATGCATTAATGCAGAAATACAAAAAAATGACTGGTAGCAAAATCAAGGTCATTTCGCAGGTAGCTCCTGAAATGAAAACTAACGAATATTTTGTAAACATCGATAAGGCGATTGATATGGGCGCTGATATTATTCAGGTTCAAGGAAACTGGTGCGACTGGCTGGTTCGCGATAACCGCATTGATGTGGTTGAAAAAATGCTTGGCCGAATCCGTGAACAAGGTTATACCGCCGGTTTGGCATCGCACACAGTTGATGCGTTAATCGCTTGTGAAGAACAGGGAATTATCCCCGATTATTATATGAAAACCATGCACCACGACCAATACTGGTCGGCGCACCCAATTGAAAACCGCGTGCCGTTTGAAGTAGATGGTAAAGAATATCTCGATCACAACAAATTTCATAACAATATATTTTGCCTTTTCCCCGACCGAACCGCCGCATTTGTTGAGCGTGCAAAAGTTCCGGTTATGGGGTTTAAAGTATTGGCCGCCGGAGCTATCGAACCTTCCGACGGCTTTAACTGGGCATTCCGGAATGGCGCTGATTTTATTTGCGTAGGTATGTTTGATTTCCAGATTGTAAACGATGTAAATATTACAATTGACGTGCTCGACAAATTGCAGGGACGGACGAGAGAGTGGTACGGGTAAATTAACAATTCCAAATGTTCTCTATAATTTATTTTTGTAATTTTAGAAAAAAATTAGTCATGAGAGAATTAAAATTTATAGCGAGAATATCAGAAACGGGAAAAATCCAGGTCCCTTTTGATAGTTCATTATACGACAAGGAAGTAGAGGTTATTATAAAACCTAGGAGTAGAAAGCACAAAAAGGGGTTAAGTGCATCTGATTTTGTGAATAAATGGGCAGGATTTTTAGAAAATAGCAATACAGATGATGCAAAATTCAATTATTTAAAGGAAAAATATCAGTGATTCAAGTCCTTTTCGATACAAATATTATCCTTGATATTGCGCTAAATCGAAATCCCTATTTCAATGAAGCATCGCAGCTTTTTGGATTAATTGATAAAAAGAAAATAACAGGATATATTACTGCGACAACAATAACCGACATTTACTATTTAGCTAAAAAAGAGCTTGGACACGATGTCGCATTGGATTTTATATCTAATTTGATTGAAGTGGTTAACCTTATTGGGGTTGACAAAGAAATTGTGTTAAATGCCCTTACTTCGGGGATGAAAGATTTTGAAGATGCAATCCAGGTATTTGCTGCAAAAATGAATAATATTAAAACAGTAATTACAAGAAACAAATCGAATTTCACAGGCAGCTCACTTGAAATTTATAGTCCTTCTGAATTTTTACAAAATTTCTGAATAATCTTAAAATCAATCAATAAAAATGAAAAAAATACTCTCCACAATTTATCTTTTATTTACAATGCTTGAGATTTTTGCCCAACCAGACAACAACATTTACCTGCTAGTAAGAGCCGACGACATTGGCTCTTTTCACGCAGCCAATGTGGCATGTATTGAATCATACAAAAACGGGATTGCCCGCTCGGTTGAGTTGATGGCGCCCTGTGCCTGGTTTCCCGAAGCCGTAAAAATGCTTGCTGAAAATCCGGGTTTCGATGTTGGGATTCACCTTGTTTTAACAAGTGAATGGAGTACAGTAAAATGGCGTCCTTTAACTCATTGTCCCAGCCTGGTTGATAAAGACGGGTACTTTTTCCCGATGGTTTGGAAGAATGATAATTTTCCACCCAACAATTCAATCATGGAATCAAACTGGAAAATAGAAGAAGTTGAACAGGAACTCCGCGCCCAGATTGAAGTGTCGTTGAAATACCTGCCGCACATTTCGCATCTCAGCAACCACATGGGTTTTATGGGTTTTGACCCAAAATTGAAACAACTTGTTGAAAAGCTGGCCAAAGAATACAATTTGGATACCGAAACCAATGACCTTAAATATTTTGGCGGCTGGGGGCGCGATGCCAAACCCGAAGAACGCATCGACAAATTCTGCGAAAACCTCGAAAAACTTACTCCCGGAAAATATTTATTTGTTGAGCATCCGGCTAAAGATTCAGAAGAAATGAAAACAGTTGGCCACAAAGGTTACGAAAATGTTGGCCTCGACCGCGAATGGGTAACCCGTGTTTTTACAAGCGAAAAAGTAAAAGAGATTATTCAGAAAAAAGAGATAAAACTGATTGGTTACGGGGATTTAAAAGAGGGGAAATAATTTTCAATTTACTTCTCCTGAAATAAATCAGGATTGCTGGACTTAAACCCTTGCAACACAGCCGGAAACCATTGGTGGATTCTAATTATGCTGTTTTCATTAATTATTTATTTTTATACTCAGAAATCAGAATATGGCAAGCAAACCATTAAATATGAACAGCCTGTTTTATGAAATAAAACAATTGATTGAAGAAGCAAGGCAAACCGTCGCAGTCGCTGTAAACGCTGCGACAACAATTCTTTACTGGAATATTGGGAATCGAATAAAAATTGAAGTTCTTGAAAATAAGCGTGGGGAATATGGTAAGGAAGTTGTAAAAACACTTTCTCAGGAATTAACTCAGGAATACGGGAAAGGTTGGAGTGAACAGCATATATGGCATTGTCTACGGTTTGCGGAGACTTTTCCGGAAAAAGAAATTCTCTACCCACTGAGTAGACAATTGAGTTGGACTCATTTCCGCACATTTATCTATTTGAACGATGAAATAAAACGTGAGTTTTACATTCAAATGACAAGAATTGAAAACTGGAACACCCGCACTTTAAATAAAAAAATCGATTCGATGTTGTTTGAAAGAACGGCAATCTCTAAAAAGCCTGAAGAACTGATTAAAAAGGAACTTAAAGAGTTGAGGGATGAAAATAAACTCAGTCCTGAACTCGTATTTCGTGATCCCTATTTTTTAAATTTTCTTGGGTTAGAAGACAATTACAGCGAGAAATCTTTAGAAGATGCGATTTTAAGGGAACTTGAAAAATTCATCCTTGAATTAGGAAAAGGTTTTACATTTGTTGAACGTCAGAAAAGAATGCTAATTGATGGAGATAGTTTTAAACTCGATTTATTGTTTTATCACCGAAAATTAAAAAGACTTGTAGCGATTGACTTGAAACTGGACAGATTTAAAGCACAATACAAAGGTCAAATGGAATTATATCTTCGCTACCTTGAAAAGTATGAAACTGAAAAGGGAGAAGATTCACCAATTGGGTTAATACTTTGTGCTGAAGGTTCAAAAGAGCAAATTGAATTATTGCAACTTGATGAATCAGGAATCAGAGTAGCAGAATATTTAGTTGAGTTACCTGCGAAAGAATTGCTGCAAAAGAAATTACATAATGTTATTGAAAAAGAAAGAGAAAGATTACAGATAAAAAAGTTAAAATAGCCAATCCAGTAGCAAAACAAGGGTTTGTTGGCCAAAAATATTATTCAGAAAAAAGAGATAAAACTGATTGGTTACGGAGATTTAAAAGAGTGATAAACATTGAAATCAGTGATTTTGGAAACAATGCGATTTCAGGTATTGCTGATGCAGAGTGCTTTGAGAATTGTGCTTGTGTTGAAAAATTACAAAAACTGAAAATTACGGATTATTTTGAGTCATTAAAAAACTTGCTTAAAATAAAATTTAACCGTTAATTTAAATCAATCTTTTAGTTGGATAAATTAAAATTTAAAAACTTGAACGTATAAATTAACTCAAAATGAATCAAATCAAAACCTATTTAATCACCATCATTTTTCTTCTAATCGCAACATTATATTCCAACGCGCAGGATCCGAACCGTCTTAAAAATGACATCAGGGAACTTGCCGGTAAAGAATACAATTTCAGCAACAACCAAAAACTTGTGGTTTTTGCCGGAAGTTCGAGCATCAGGATGTGGAAAGATGTTCAATCCTATTTTCCTGGATACAATGTGATTAACAATGGTTTTGGAGGTTCTGAATTTAGTGATATGTTATATTTTTATGATGATGTAATTTTAAAATCAAAACCTGAAATCCTGTTTATTTATGAGGGCGACAACGATATTAACGACAATAAAAAGCCGGGCAAAATATTAAAAGAGGCAAAACAACTTACTGTAAAAATAAGGAAGGATTTGCCGGACACAAGGATTATTTTTATTTCGCCAAAACCAAGTATTGCACGTGTTCATCTTAAAAATGAATATATAAAATTCAACAAAAAGCTAAGCAAATATTGCAGAAATCAGGACAACATTGGGTTTGCTGATGTTTGGTATCCAATGCTCGACAGCCACGGCAATGTTTATAAAGATGTTTTTCTTGAAGATGGTCTGCACATGAACAAAAAAGGTTATGATATTTGGGCAAAAGTGATTGATGAATTTTTGGAATAATAAGGCTTTTAACGCTTGATAGATACGTTACTCTGGCACGCTGTTTTTTTAATTTCAGGAATAATGAGTGACTTATAAAATACATCATATCTCAACTAAACTAATCAACCATGAATTCAAAATTACTGTTTGTTTTAGCGGTTTTTATTGTTGCTTCCTGTCAGCAAAAAAATCAAATTTCAAAAGAGAGAGTATTTAATTCAGAATACAACGGCGATAATTTAAACCGGCTGGCTTTTCCAATCGGTGGAATTGGTGCGGGAATGTTTTGCCTTGAAGGCAGCGGGGCAATTTCACATGTTTCGGTCCGCAATCACCCCGAAGTTTACAAGGAACCTTTTATGATGGCTGCACTTTCGGTAAAAGGATTGGAAAATGGCGCCAAAGTTTTGGAAGGACCCGTTCCGGATTGGAAAGTTTTTGGCAATCCAAATACAGGAAATGGTGCGGGCGAAAAAAGTTATGGTTTTCCTCATTTCGAAAAAGCGTCATTCGAAACAAAATTTCCTTTTGGTAAGATAAAACTTGAGGATGCAGATATTCCGATGGAGGTTTCGGTAACCGGCTGGAGTCCTTTTATTCCAACCGATGAAGATAATTCAAGTTTGCCGGTTGGTGGAATCGAATACACTTTCAAAAATACTTCCAAAGAAACAGTTGAAGCTTGTTTTTCCTATCATTCCGAAAATTTTATGCGGATTGAAATTCCAAACGAATGGGGCGGACAATACAATGCGGGACACAAAATATCAGGAATTCCGGGCGGTTTTTTGCTGCAACAGAATTGTACACCTGAGCAACCCTATTTCAAGGGCGATTTTGCAATAACCTGCGATGATCCGGAAACTGTAACCGATTTGTGCTGGTTTCGGGGTGGTTGGTTCGATTCGCGAACTGTATTCTGGAAAGATATTACAGATTTTTCCTTTACCGCCGATACAACTACAATGAATTCTCCGGGAGCTTCTCTTTATGTTCCTTTTAAACTTAATCCGGGCGAAGAAAAAACTGTCAGGCTAATGATGAGCTGGTATGTTCCTCATTCAAATTTGCGACAGGGTTTGGGTCCGGTTTCCGATGAACAGTTAAAAGCCGATTTGGCCAAATGTGAACCGGGCAGCGGATGTTGTGCCGATTTAAGCGATATATATTACGAACCCTGGTATTCATCACGCTTTAAAAATATCGATGAAGTTGTAAAATACTGGAAACTGAACTATTCAGATTTAAAGGAAAAATCGCAGTTGTTTTCCGCGAGCTTTTACAATTCGAGTTTACCTCCTGAAGTTGTTGAAGCTGTTGCCGCCAATTTAACAATTCTGAAATCACCAACTGTTTTGCGGCAAAAAGACGGTAAACTCTGGGCCTGGGAAGGCTGTCACGATAATTCAGGTTGTTGTTACGGTTCGTGTACTCATGTTTGGAATTATGCACAGGCAATTCCGCATCTATTTCCGGGTTTGGAAAGAACATTGCGCGAAACCGAATTTACGGTGAGCCAAAACGAACCCGGCCATCAGAATTTCCGCACAAGTTTGCCTATTCAGGCGGTTGATTCTCATGGATTTCACGCTGCTGCCGACGGACAACTGGGAGGAATAATGAAAATTTACCGCGACTGGCGCATTTCGGGAAATACAGATTGGATGAAATCGCTTTACCCAAGTGTGAAACAGAGTATGGATTATTGTATTGAAACATGGGACCCAAAACACAAAGGAATTGTGGAAGAACCTCATCACAATACCTACGATATTGAATTCTGGGGACCCGAAGGAATGTGCACAAGCTTTTACCTGGGCGCTCTTTCAGCAATTGTTGAAATGGGAAAAGCAACAGGCGACAATGTTTCTGAATACCAGGCTTTGGAAACAAAAGGAAAGTCATTTCTTGAAAATGATTTGTACAACGGTGAATATTTTATTCAGAAGATTACAGTGGAAGGATTGAGTGCAAAAGATCCTGTGGCAGGATCGAAAGTGGGAATTAACATGAATTATTCGCCTGAAGCGATTGCTCTTCTGCAAAAAGAAGGTCCAAAATACCAGTACGGAAACGGATGTTTATCGGATGGAATTCTTGGTGCATGGATGGGTAAAATGAGTGGACTGAACGATTTTGCAGATCCTGAAAAAGTGAAAAGTCATTTGAATTCAGTTTATAAATACAACCTGAAAACAGATTTATCTGAACATGTTAATCCGCAACGGCCTTCGTATGCAGTAGGAAATGAAGGTGGTTTATTGCTTTGCACCTGGCCCAAAGGCGACGAATTAACACTGCCTTTTGTTTATAGCAATGAAGTGTGGACAGGTATTGAATACCAGGTGGCCTCGCATTTAATGTCGGTTGGTGAAGTTGAAAAGGGACTTGAAATTGTAAGGGAGGTGCGCAAACGTTATGACGGAAAAATCCGAAATCCGTTTAACGAATATGAATGCGGCCACTGGTATGCCCGCGCCATGTCAAGTTATGGTTTATTACAGGGATTAACCGGTGTTCGTTATGATGCTGTTGACAGGATTTTATATGTAGATTCGAATATTGGCGACTTTAAAAGCTTCATTTCAACCGAGTTTGGTTTTGGAACTGTTGATTATAAAAACGGCAAAACAGATTTGCAGGTTGCTTATGGCGAAATTCCGGTGAAAGAAATTATCGACTTAAAACAGAAATAAAATTCGGGAAATTCTTCAGTTTTAATACTTAATTATCTGAATTGTTTGTAATGAAAATTAAATTTCATAACCTCTGAAAACATGTATTTTTCTAATGTTTTGAATATTTTAGAATCCATCAATCTTACAAAATGAAAGAGATAAACTATTAGATAGATTGTTATTTTTATTTACTTTCTGTTATCAAGTAATAAATATTCAAATAAAAAAAATATTTACATTTCTTCTTCATTCCCTTGTAAATCAATGTTTCCGTAAATTATCATGAAAATAAATACAGACAAAAAGAAAAATAATTAAGACAATAAATTTTAAATGTTTACACAACACTTATATTTACGAAGCTCTTAACTAAAAACAAATTGCATAAAATTTAATAACATTGTTTTTAAGCTTAAAATTCACAAATCATATATTTACAAACAACTATCATGAAAAATCTAATCACAATTATCGTTCTAATATTATTGTTTGCTTATGTTGGCAATTCGCAAAACTCCATAAAACCTGCACCAACAGGTTTCGATATTGTTCATTCCAATATTCCGCATGGCAAAATTGATACAATCAGCTATAAATCAGCCACAGTTGGAACAACTCGCAAAGCTTTAATTTATACTCCACCCGGATATTCAAAAGACAAGAAATATCCTGTGCTCTATTTATTACACGGAATTGGCGGTGATGAAAAAGAATGGCTCAATGGCGGTCACCCCGAAGTGATTCTGGATAATCTCTACGCTCAAAATTCAATCGAACCCATGATAGTTGTGATGCCAAATGGCAGGGCTATGAAGGACGACCGCGCAACCGGCAATATTTTCGACAAGGATAAAGTTGAAGCTTTTGCGACTTTTGAAAAAGATTTGCTCAACGACCTGATTCCGTTTATTGAAAAAAACTTCCCTGTGATTGCCAATCGTGAAAACCGTGCAATTGCAGGTTTATCTATGGGTGGCGGGCAGTCGCTCAACTTTGGTCTGGGAAATCTCGATAAATTTGCCTGGGTTGGTGGATTTTCTTCAGCACCCAATACAAAAAAACCTGAAGAATTGGTTCCCGATCCTGCAAAGGCAAAAGAGCAGCTCAAACTCCTCTGGCTTTCATGTGGCGATAAAGACGGTCTGATAACATTCAGTAAAAGGACACACGATTATCTTGAGGAAAACAAAGTTCCCCATATTTATCATGTTGAACCAGGTGGAGTTCACGATTTCAACGTTTGGAAAAGTGGATTGTACCAATTTGTTCAACTAATTTTTAAATAAAACAAATCTTAAATAGGATAAAACCTAAGAAAATATGAACCTGAAATTAAGTCTAATAATATTTCTTGCCGGATTAATTCTAATTGCGTGAAGGAAACAACAATATCGGGTATACTGAAGTAGACGTAATTTCCAATTGAAAATTAATACATTTAAAATTATCTGACTAAAACTTAAGAACTATGAAAAAACTGATTTTTACTTTAACAGCAACAATTCTTTGCGGAATTGCTTTTGCTCAGTTTGGCAGTGGCCCAAAGATCGAACCACTTCCCGAAGGATTTAAACCTGCATCAACCAACACATTTATTTCTCAATATCCAGGAGTAAATGCAGAAACCCGTCAGGCAATTTTTAGAGTTGCAGCTCCCGATGCAGATTCTGTCCAGCTCAACCTGGCTGGAAATCATGACATGAAAAAAGACGAAAATGGAGTTTGGTGGTACACTACAGATCCGCTGGTAGTTGGTTTTCATTATTACGGTATCAGGATTAACGGAGCAACTGTAATGGACAGAAACAGTGAAGCTTTTTTTGGCAGTAACTGGGAAAATTCAGGAATTGAAATCCCGGAAGGACCGGAAGGGAAATATTACAGGTTCAACACCAACATTCCCCACGGACAAATCCGTTCCATTTACTATTGGTCAGATATAAATGGTATTGAACGACATATTAACGTTTATGTTCCTGCAGAATATGAACAAAATCCGGCTAAAAAATACCCGGTTCTTTATCTTGTTCACGGTTGGGGCGAAGATGAAAACGGATGGTCGGTTCAGGGACACATGGCCAACATTATGGATGGTTTGATTGCTGCCGGGAAAGCCGTTCCCATGATTGTGGTAATGCCCAGTGGCGATATCAAAACCAATTCGGATGTTCGTGAGGCTTCGGGCGATATTTCTGAAATTTACGCCAAAAACCTGATCCCGTTTATTGATAAAACATTCAGGACAAAAGCCGACAAGGAAAACCGGGCAATGGCCGGATTATCGAGAGGTGGTTTTCAAACCTGCATAACCGTTTCAGAAAACATGGACAAATTTGGCTGGATGGGGACGTTCAGCGGTTTATTTGTGCGCGGAAACGATGGAATTGAAAATGCATTTAACGGAATGTTTAAAGATGCTGCAGCTTTTAACAATCAAATAAAATTATTTTTTGTAAGCACCGGAACCGAAGAACGAAATCCAAAGGAATTGGTGGAAACACTGAAAAATAACGGCATCAATAATATTGTTTTCCACGAATCACAGGGAACAGCGCATGAATGGCTCACCTGGCGCAGGGCATTAAATGAATTTGCACCTCTTCTATTTAAAAATTAAACACGTATTGTTATGAAAAAGTATTACAGCATTCTGGCTTTTTTGCTAACTATTTCCGGTTCTGTATGTGTGGCGCAATCATATCAACAAAAGATCGCAGAAGATTTCATGCCCTCATCTGTAAATCAACCCGGAAAAGAATTTCCACAAGTAAATTCCGAAGGCCGCGTGCGAGTTCAAATTAAGGCTCCCGAGGCACATAAAGTTCAATTGGATATTAGCGCCGTAAAATACGACTTGACCAAAGATACAAGTGGTGTCTGGACCGGAGAATCTGCACCGCAGGACGAAGGATTTCATTACTATCAGCTTTGGGTTGACGGGGCAGCAGTTCCCGATCCCGGCAGTTTGTATTTTTATGGCGCCAGCCGTTGGGGCAGCGGTATTGAAATTCCGGCCAAAGACCAGGATTTTTATGCCCTGAAAAATGTTCCACATGGGCAGGTGCGTGATGTTCCTTATTTTTCAAAAAGCAACAACACTATGCGACGTTGTTTTGTATATACACCTCCAGGATACGATAAGGACCTTACAAAACGCTACCCTGTTCTGTACCTTCAACATGGCGGTGGTGAAGATGAAACCGGCTGGTCAAACCAGGGACACGCAAACCTTATCATGGACAACCTGATTGCCGAAGGAAAGGCCAAACCGTTCATCATTGTAATGGACAACGGAAGCTGGCGAATGCCGGAAAGACCCCGCACAACTCCACAGGGTGAACGTCCTGCCGGGCCATGGCCACCTGAAGGATGGGCAGACGGTTTCAAAAAAACCTTGCTGGAGGATATTATTCCCATGATCGACGGGAATTTTCGTACTAAAGCTGATCCGCAAAACCGTGCAATGGCAGGGTTGTCGATGGGTGGAATGCAAACCCGCGTAATTACTCTTGCCAATCCTGATGTATTTTCATATGTTGGCATATTCAGCGGTGGAAGCTATAGCATGGAGGATGTCAATAATGCTTCGGGATTTAAGGAAAAGATTAAGATGGTTTTTATAAGTTATGGCAGTCGTGAACTCGATAATCCGAGAAGAGGTGCATGGGGTGATCCTAAAGAGAATACTGAAGCTTTAAAAGAAGCAGGTATGAATACCCATTTCTATGTATCACCGCTAACGGCGCACGAATGGCAGAGTTGGCGTCGGAGCCTATACCAATATGCACAGTTACTCTTCAAATAAAATCTAAAACAATGAAACTAAATTATTATGTGATTGTAACTTTCTTTTTGCTGGTATTTTCAACACAGGTTAAGGCACAGCAAGCCAACGTCAACCTCGATTACAATCCGCAAAAAGACACCGAAGGGCTGATTCCGTTTAGTGCTCCGTTAAATTCGCCGGAAGTACACGACGACCAAACGGTTACTTTTCGGATAAAAGCACCCGAAGCAAAAGAAGTTAAAATAACAGATGGGACTATACTTACTGCCCTTGGCAGGGGACGTGAACCACTTTCTCTTATCAAAGGGGAAGGTGGAATCTGGTCGATCACAGTTGGTCCTTTTAAGCCCGATATGTATGCTTATCACATCAATGTAGATGGCGTTCAAATGGCAGACCCCAGCAATACAATGGCTGCTTTTACAGCAATGCCTCCCTACAGTGAATTGATTGTTCATGGCGATGGCCCGGCCTACTACGATGCCCGAAACGTTCCACATGGAAACGTAACACGACATATTTATCATTCTGATGTTACAAATGGCGAACGCGAAATGTATGTTTACACACCTCCGGGATACGACCCGGACAAAAGTTACCCGGTACTTTATCTGGTTGGCGGTAGTGGCGAATTACCATCAAACTGGGTTTACGATGGCCGCGCGAACCTGATTATGGACAACCTGCTTGCGGAAGGCAAAGCCGTTCCGATGATTATTGCCATTCCAAACAACCAGGTAATTCACCGCAATAATCCCAAACACACTGAACTTACTTTCGACATTTTTGAAAAAGAGTTAAGAAATCACGTTATTCCTTTGGTCGATAACAATTACAATACGGTTAAAAATCCAAAAGGACGAGCATTATCCGGTTTGTCGATGGGCGGAAGACATACCATGTTCGTTGGTTTCAGATCGCTTGACCTGTTTGCAAATTTTGGCGTGCTCAGTGCCGGAGATACTAAAGCAGAAACTTCAATCGCATACTTGTTAAACGATCCCGATATCAGCAATAAGGTGGATTATCTTTTTGTAGGCCAGGGAACAGAAGAGGCCAACGGTTTTATGGGAGGCCGCTGTGTTGCTTTGCACGAAGCGCTTGACAATCACAATATAAAACATGAATATTATGTTGGCGGCTTTGGCGGCCATGACTGGAGTACCTGGCGTCACCTGCTTTATTATCGGTTTTTGCCAAACTTATGGAGAAACAATTAACCTAAAACAATAAATTCCACAAGTATGAAAAATATTTCATTCCTTTTTGCAGCAATTGTTTTCTTTTCAATAAGTTCATGTACCACTCTTCCTCCCAATCAGGTAAAAGTAGAGCAAGGTTTCGTTCAGGGAATCATTGAAAATGATTTGACAGTTTTTAAAGGAATTCCATTCGCCGCGCCTCCGGTAGGTGAATTGCGCTGGAAAGCCCCGCAACCTGCTGCGAATTGGGATACAGTTCTTCTTGCAAATAAATATGCGCCTGCTCCGATGCAGGGTGGAAATCCTCCATCGGGTAAAAGCGAAGATTGTTTATACCTGAACATTTGGACACCGGCACAATCTGCTAAGGAAAAAGTACCCGTTCTGGTATGGATTTACGGTGGTGGATTTAGTTTCGGTTCTACCGGTGAGCCTGGTTATGATGGTACAAAACTGGCTAAAAAAGGTGTTGTACTTGTCAGTATTGCCTATCGGGTTGGACAACTCGGTTTTCTGGCTCATCCTGAATTGGGTGCTGAAAACCCAAATCATGTTTCGGGAAATTATGGTTTATTGGATATGATTGCCGGACTTCAATGGATTCAGGAAAATATTGCAACTTTCGGCGGAGACCCGGGTAAAGTAACAATCTTTGGCGAATCAGCAGGAGGAATTGCAGTTAGCATGTTGTGTGCTTCACCGTTGGCCAAAGGATTGTTTCATGGAGCTATTTCACAAAGTGGCGGATCGTTTGGACCAACACGCGAAACAACCTATCCCGGAGAAAATATGAAAACACTAAAGGTTGCCGAAGCTGAAGGATTGGCTTATGCCGAAAGTATTGGTGTTAAGTCAATCGAAGAATTACGTGAAATCCCGGCAGAAAAACTTCCTATGGGAATGGGAATGGGCGGAGGGTGGCCGATTGTTGATGGTTATGTAATTCCAGATGATCAATACAAAATGTATGAAGCCGGAAATTATAACGATACACCAATTTTGGTTGGATATAATTCGGATGAAGGAGCGAGTTTTACAAGAACCAAAGACCCTAAAGCATTTACTGAAGCAGTTCAGCAACGATATGGCAAATTTGCCGATGCACTGCTCGAAGCCTATCCTGTTTCTGAAAGCACGGTACCCAAAACTGCGCGTGATTTGGCTCGTGATGCAGCATTTGGCTGGCAAACCTGGAGCTGGGCACGTCTTCATTCTCAAACCGGCAAATCGAAGGTTTACTATTATTACTTTGACCAACACCCAGATTACCCGGAGGATTCGCCACAATATGGATATGGTTCTCCGCATGGACAGGATGTAGCTTATGTATTTATGCATGTTAATGCCGACAATGAATCGGATGTAGCACTCTCAGATGCCATGGGAACCTACTGGACCAACTTTGCCTTATATGGCGATCCTAACGGAGAAGGTGTTCCTGAATGGCCGGCTTTTAGTGATGCAAATCCTGAAGTAATGTACCTTACAGGTCCAACGCCATTTATTGGTCCGGTTCCAAGTGCTGAATCATTGGAAGTCCTGGACGACTATTTCGAATGGAGGAGATCGCCTGAAGGTGAAGCCTGGGCGAAATAACAGGAATAAATTAAAAATAATGAATCAATGTCGTTTAGTTAACGCTGACAGGTCTATGGACGCTGTCAGGTTAAGGTTGAAAAGACTTGTCAGTGTGCGAAGCTCCTGACAACGTCTCAAGAATAAAACAGCATAATTCACTAACTAAACAACAATAAATTATGAATATGAAAATAAATGTAAAACTGGGTTTAATCCTCATCGCAGGATTTCTTATTACAAGTATTAGTGCCTTTTCGCAGGATCCGAATTTCCAGATTTATCTTTGTTTCGGACAATCGAATATGGAAGGTGCTGCACGCGCAGAACATCAGGATTCAACTGTTAATCCGCGTTTTCAGGTAATGGAAGCAGTTAGCTGTGATAATTTAGACCGTAAAATGGGAAGTTGGTATCCGGCCGTTCCACCTTTGTGCCGATGTAAAACAAATCTTGGTCCGGCTGATTATTTCGGACGGACGATGGTTGAAAATCTTCCTGAAAATGTAAAAGTGGGAGTGATTGTGGTTGCTGTTGGCGGTTGTAAAATCGAGCTTTTCGACAAGGAAAACTATGTGTCATATGTGGAAACAGCTCCGGGCTGGATGAAAGGAATGATTAAGGAATACGATGGGAATCCTTATGGGCGACTGGTTGAAATGGCCAAACTTGCACAGAAAGATGGCGTAATCAAGGGAATTCTTCTTCACCAGGGAGAATCGAATTCAAACGACAGTTTGTGGACAAGAAAAGTAAAAGGTGTTTACGATAATCTGATGAAAGACCTGAACCTTAATCCTAAAAATATTCCACTTCTTGCAGGGGAAACTGTAAATGCAGATCAGCAAGGGATTTGTGCAGGCATGAACACAATAATTGCAACATTACCGCAAACACTGCCAAATTCTTATGTAATTTCTTCGGCGGGTTGTGCCGGCGGACCTGATAACCTGCATTTTAGTGCAGCTGGTTACCGTGAACTCGGGAAACGATATGCAGAGAAAATGCTTTCGATTCAGGATTATAAAATTGATAAAACTAAATAATAAATTTACTTTGAAATCGACGTAATTTAAAGTAACCTGAATTTTTTGAATTCAAATAAATCAATGGTATGACGAAATATTCAATCTGCGGAATTATTCTTTTCGTATTTACAATCTTTTCAAGCTGCAATCAAACCAAGGCTCCAGAAGCTTTTGGTCCTGTCCCGATCAGAAAATCAAATGCGTTGGCAGGAAATGGAATATTACGCTTTTATACATTTCTCATTGAATACCTATACCGATCAGTCGTGGGGTTATGGTGATGAAGATGTCAATCTGTTTAATCCTACCGAATTGGATGCCCGTCAATGGGCGCGAATTTGCAAAGAAGCTGGGATGACAGGAATAATTATTACCGCCAAACACCACTGTGGTTTTTGTCTCTGGCCTTCGGAATACACAGAGTATTCGGTAAAAAATGCTCCCTGGAAAGATGGGAAAGGCGATGTGGTTCGCGAACTGGCTGATGCCTGTAAAGAATTCGGCTTGAAACTGGGTATTTATTTGTCGCCATGGGACAGGAACTATGCTGATTATGGAAAGCCCGAATACATTACCTATTTCAGGAATCAATTAAAGGAATTACTGACCAATTACGGCGATATTTTCGAGGTTTGGTATGATGGCGCCAATGGAGGAACCGGCTATTATGGTGGTGCCAATGAAAACCGTAAAATCGACCGCACCACTTATTACGACTGGAAGAATACCTACAAACTGGTTCGCGAACTTCAACCCAATATTGTAATCTGGAACGATGGTGGCGACCGGGCCGATTTACGCTGGGTAGGAACCGAAGCAGGATATATTGGCGAAACAAACTGGAGTTTGCTGAATGCCACCGGCGATGTGCCATTTGAAATGCTCCATTATGGCGTGGAAAACGGTGACTCGTGGGTTCCGGGAGAAGTAAATACTTCAATACGCCCTGAATGGTTTTATCATCCCGGTGAAGACAGCAAGGTGAAAACCCTGCCTCAATTAATGGAAACTTACTACAATTCCATTGGTCGCAACGGTACATTTTTGCTTAACTTCCCGATAATGCCAAATGGCTTGATCCATCCAAACGACGAAAAAGCTGCTCTTGAACTTGCCGCAGCCGTTAAAGAAGCTTTTGCCGTAAATCTTGTTGAAAATACAAAATCGGAAGCCACAAACGTTCGTGGTAACAGTCGAAAGTTTGGAGCAGACAAAGTAATCGATGATAATAAGGAAACATACTGGACGACTGATGATGAAGTAAAAACAGCTTCACTGACCATAGATTTTGGCAAGCCAACAACTTTCAATCGGTTTATGGCTCAGGAATATATTCGTCTGGGACAGCGCGTAAAAACTTTTACTGTTGAGGCTTTTGTCAAAGGTAACTGGAAAGAGCTGGCAAAGGCAACCACTGTCGGGTATAAACGCATCCTTCGTTTTCCAACCGTTGAGGCAACAAAACTCCGTTTCAATATTACCGATTCAAAAGCGTGCCCTGTGATTTCCAACATTGGCGTATATAATGCACCGCAAATTCTTACTCTGCCAACTGTTATTCGCGAACAATCGGGTGTTGTAAATATTAATCCAGCCGACAATGAATCAGAAATTTATTATACACTTGATGATAGTGAGCCAACTTCAATCTCAAATAAATACACAAGCCCAATTCAAACCGATGATGGTAAAGTTCAGGTTAAAGCTATTGCTTACGATCCTACAACGGATAAAAGTAGTCCAGTAACTACTGAACATTTTGATATTTCGCGCAAAACATGGAAAATTGTGGGCATAGATGATGAGAAGGTTTATCAGATTCTGGATGGAAATACAAAAACAGCATGGCATCAAAGTCGTGATAAAAAATTGCCTGTTGATTTGGTCATCGATATGGGTAAAACCGAAAATATCACTGGATTCAGGTATCACCCTGATATGACACTTTGGGGGCCCGGAATTATTACAAATTACGAGTTTTATGTTTCTTCCGATAATAAAAACTGGGAATTGGTCAGTGAAGGAGAATTTTCAAATATCAAAAACAATCCGTTGTGGCAGGTCAAAAAGTTCGAAACTGAAAAGGTCCGCTTTTTAAAATTTCGGGCTTTAAGCAATACGGAGTATAATAATAACATTGGATATGCAGAGGTAGATATTCTTACGAATTAATTGTTTGTTCAAAATAGTGCAAATTAAAATATCCAGAATATGAAAATTATATCAACAGTAAAAAATCGTTTAATCCTCTTACTATTTTGTTTAGCATTCACTTCTGCTCAGGCACAGGACAAACTTTATCCCAACGAATTTCAGCTGCAGGACGTCAAATTATTGGATGGTCCTTTTAAACATGCCCGCGATTTAAATATTGAAATACTTTTGGATTATAATGTGGATAGGATGCTGGCTCCTTACAGAAAAGAAGCCGGGTTGACTCCTAGGGGCGAGAGTTATAAAAACTGGGAAGGTCTGGATGGGCATATCGGAGGGCATTACTTAACCGCCATGGCCATGAATGCGGCAACGGGTAATTACGATTGCAAAAGGCGAATGGAATATATGATTATGGAATTGAAAGCCTGCCAGGAGGCTGGTGGGAAGAATAATCCTGACTGGGGTGTGGGTTATGTGGGAGGTGTCCCAAACAGCAAAAATATCTGGCCTTCGTTTAAAAAAGGCGAATTTAGGGCATTTCGTTCAGCCTGGGTCCCCTGGTACAATCTTCATAAAATGTATGCCGGACTAAGAGATGCCTGGCTATATACCGGTAATAAAGATGCAAAAGAAATGTTCCTGAAATTCTGTGATTGGGGAATTGAAATTACTTCTGCTCTTTCTGATGAACAGATGCAATCGATGCTGGATACTGAACATGGCGGGATGAATGAAGTTTTTGCCGATGCTTATCAGATAACCGGTGATGAAAAATACCTAAGTGCTGCAAATCGATTTTCACATCGTATGCTGCTGGATTCCATGGCAAAAGATGTTGACAACCTCGATAACAAACATGCCAATACACAGGTTCCAAAAGCCATAGGATTTCAAAGGATAGCAGAGCTTTCGGGTGATAAAAAATATGCCGAAGCAGGAATCTTTTTCTGGGAAACCGTTACCGGAAACCGGACACTGGCTTTTGGAGGAAACAGTAGAAGAGAGCATTTTCCAAGTGAATCGTCATGTATTGATTTTGTGAATGATGTTGAAGGCCCGGAATCATGTAACTCGTATAATATGTTACGGTTAACCGAAGGATTGTACAGAATGAATCCATCGGTGAAATATGTTGATTATTACGAAAGAACTTTATACAACCACATTTTATCAACCCAGCACCCTGAACACGGTGGGTATGTTTATTTTACACCGGCCCGTCCGCGACATTACCGGGTTTATTCAGCACCAAACGAAGCCATGTGGTGTTGCGTTGGCAGTGGAATGGAAAATCACGGAAAATACAGCCAGTTTATTTATACACATCAAAATGATTCATTGTTTCTGAACCTGTTTGTGGCTTCGGAACTTAACTGGCGCGAAAAAGGGATTAAAATTGTTCAGCAAACAAATTTTCCGGACGAAGAACAAACAAAACTGAAGATAACTGAAGGTAGCGCGAAGTTTAAACTGATGGTTCGTTTTCCATCTTGGGTAAAAAATGGGGGATTGAAAATATTGGTCAACGGAAAACCTTTTGAATTCGATGCTCATCCTTCTTCGTTTGTTTCCATTGACCGAAGTTGGAAGAAAGGCGATGAAGTTCAAGTTTACCTGCCAATGAATACATCGATAGAAAAAATGCCAAATGTTCCCAACTATATTGCGATTCTTCATGGCCCAATTTTACTTGCTGCCAAAACAGGAAATGAAGATTTAAAAGGACTGATTGCCGATGATAGTCGCTGGGGGCATATCGCCAGTGGTGAAAAGCTTCCGGTTGATAAAGCCCCGATTATTTTAGAAGATGATTTTTCAACAATTGGAGAGAAATTAGTTCCGATTGAAAATAAGCCAATGCATTTTACTGCTCCTGGCCTAAAAATGGTAAATCGAATAAATGCGGAATTCGAACCATTTTATCAAATTCATGACGCAAGGTACATGATGTACTGGATGGCGTTATCAAATTCAGGGTATAAATCATACCTCGATTCATTGGCCATCCTTGAAAAAGAAAGGCTGGACCTTCAGAAGAGAACTATTGATTTTGTCGCACCGGGCGAACAACAGCCTGAAGCTGACCATGCCATGGAAACATCCGGATCGAATTCAGGGAACTTCCAGGATAAATTTTGGAGGGATGCCAGAAATCAAGGCTATTTCAGCTACAAGCTGGCAATAAACAGTGAAACAAATTTAAGTCTGATGGTTCGCTATTGGGGCGCCGAGTGGGGAAACCGGAAATTCAATATTTATATTGACAATGAAAAACTAATTTCGGAAGATAATACAGGTAGATGGAATTTGGGCAGTTTTCAGGACGTGGAATATTCAATCCCTGATTCAATAGTAAAGGGGAAAAGCCATGTTAGGGTAAAGTTCCAGGCGCTTCCTGGAAATACAGCCGGAGCTGTTTACTATGTCAGGTTGGTAAAAAAATAAAAAATCAATAAATAAATTAAAATGAAAAAAATGCAATTCAAAATCAATTTTCTAAAAGGCCGAATAATATTGCTATTGGCTGTGTTTATGACTCTTTCAAACTCATTGGTAAACGCCAATAATAAACCGAAAAATGCGTCGGAAGAAAATATGCCTGTGTTTTCAAATTTTGTTTATCAGGGCGACGACCAGGTGTATAAAGATAATCCCCTGAAGTCGGATGAATTTTATAATCCGATTTTGCAGGGCTGTTATCCCGATCCTGCCATTACAAAAAAGGGAGACGATTATTATTTGGTATGTTCATCTTTTGCCATGTTTCCGGGAGTACCAATTTTTCATTCAAAAGATTTGGTGAACTGGACTTCGCTGGGAGGTGTTCTCGACAATGCTACAGAATTCGACACGCATGACTGTGGTATAAGCGGCGGGGTATATGCGCCGGGAATAACTTACAATCCGCACAACGATACTTTTTACATGATAGTAACAGCGTTCACCGGTGGATTGGGAAACATTATAGTAAAAACAAAAGACCCGATGAAAGGATGGGGCGCTCCCATTAAACTGGATTTCGGCGGTATCGATCCTTGTATTTTCTTTGACGATGACGGGAAAGGATATATAGTACACAACGATGCTCCTGACAAGGGCAAAGAATTGTACAATGGTCACCGCGTTATTAAAATCTGGGAATACGATTTAAAAACCGATAAAATTATCCCGGGTACCGATAAAATTATTGTGGATGGCGGTGTTGATCTTTCAAAAAAACCAATTTGGATTGAAGCGCCTCATTTGTATAAAAAAAATGGAAAGTATTATTTAATGTGTGCTGAAGGTGGCACCGGAGGTTGGCACAGCGAGGTTATTTTTAAAAGCGACAGTCCAAAAGGACCATATATTCCTGC
This sequence comes from uncultured Prolixibacteraceae bacterium, assembly GCA_963800345.1. Taxonomy (GTDB): domain Bacteria; phylum Bacteroidota; class Bacteroidia; order Bacteroidales; family Prolixibacteraceae; genus Draconibacterium. The sequence goes on from CAWDAW010000016.1 coordinate 214,880, forward strand.
ACCAAATAATCCAATTTTAACGCAAAGATATTTTGCAAAAGACCGTAAAAATAAAGTGGATTGGGCAGGTCATGCCGATTTGATTGAAGGGCCTAATGGAAAATATTACGGCGTTTTTCTTGCTGTTCGTCCAAATGAAGAACAGCGTGTAAATACAGGCCGCGAAACATTTATTCTGCCCGTTGACTGGTCGGGTGAATTTCCTGTTTTTGAAAACGGATTGATTCCAATTGAACCGAAACAGAAAATGCCAAAAGGAGTGGAAAACAAAACCGGACAGGATGGATTCTTTCCCAACGGCAATTTTACTTTTAACGACGATTTTACTTCAGAAAAACTCAATTATAGCTGGATTGGTTTACGGGGGCCACGGGAAGATTTTATTTCAGTTACAAAAAAAGGATTGCAGATTAAACCGTTAGGGGCGAATATAAAGGAAGTGAAACCTACTTCTACCCTATTTTACCGGCAGATGCATAACAGTTTTTCGTATTCGGTTACAATGGACTATAAACCCGAATCAGAAAAAGATTTGGCAGGAATTGTAGCCCTGCAAAGCGAAAGCTCAAATTATGTTTTTGGAATAACAAAGAAAGGTAACGACTACTACCTGTTGCTTGAGCGAAACCAGAGAAAGTTCAGAAGCCGGGAAACAGAATCGAAAATTGTAGCCAGCACCAAAATTGACATCAGCAAACCTGTCCGTTTACAGGTATCAGCTAAAGGAGATGAATACATGTTTAGTTATTCCACCAACGGAACCGAATTAGTGAATTTGGGGGAACCTGTTTCGGGGGATATTCTTTCAACCGATGTAGCAGGTGGATTCACGGGCTGTTTGCTGGGTTTGTATGCAACTTCTGCAAACGATGCTGTGCCGGAATAAGGAAAAATATGATTTAATGATGAATGAATTAATTGTGGTAATAATATTTCGTCCTTACAGGACTTTCACGTGATGAGGGACTTATTATCTACCCATATTTTATCACTACGTGATAGTTCCTTTAGGAACTTAATGTGGGTAGAAAAAGAATTATTATCAGGAAGTTGAAAGTTCCGTAGGAACGAAATTCAGATGGAAAAAGTGAAATGAGAAAACCAGTATTGTTCTTAATATCAATCATTTTTGCAGGATTTATTTTCCTGTCAGTTGGAAAAACAGTTGCTCAACCCACCAAAGGCGGCAAACCAATCAGCCCCGATTTATTCGGATTGTTCTTTGAAGATATCAACTACGCTGCCGATGGCGGATTATACGCCGAACTTGTGCAAAACCGTTCGTTTGAATACAATCCAACGGAACGCCGCGAATGGAATCCATTTTCATACTGGGAATACATTAGTCCGGGTTATTCTTATGGTAAAATAAGTGTCGAAACCACAACGCCTGTTCACCCAAACAATCCGCATTACATGGTTTTAACTGTGGAGTTTGTTGGTAGTTATGAACAATTTAAGGGCGAATCGGGAGTAGGAATTAAAAACTCAGGTTTCGATGGAATGGCAGTTAACAAAGGGGAAAATTATAATTTCTCTTTGTTTGCAAAGCAACTCTCAGACAATCCGATGGAGTTAATGATTAGCCTTGAAAATCGCAAAGGCGAAATTATGGCTCGAAATACAGTTTTTACTTCCTCAAATAACTGGCAAAAATACACAGTCACATTAAATGCGAACACTGATTGTGACAGTGCAAAGTTGGTAGTTCTTGCAAAAACTCCGGGTACCCTGGCGCTCGATATGATTTCCTTATTTCCTGAAAAAACATTTAAAAACAGACCAAACGGATTGCGTGCCGACCTTGCTCAAATGCTAGCCGACATGAAGCCCCGTTTCATCCGTTTTCCCGGCGGCTGTCTTGTTCATGGTGATGGTTTGGGAAACATGTATCGGTGGAAAAATACAATTGGTCCTATTGAAACGCGCAAAGCACAACGGAATATTTGGGGATATCACCAAACAACAGGGTTGGGTTATTTCGAATATTTCCAGTTTTGCGAAGATATAGGCGCCAAAGCACTTCCTGTTTTACCAGCTGCTGTAAGCTGCCAGAATTCAGGAGGTACATGGAGAATTGGTGGAACAGGACAACAAGCGCTGCCAACCAATGAAATGGATGAATACATTCAGGAAGTATTGGACTTGATTGAATGGGCAAACGGTCCGTCAAGTTCTGAGTGGGGAGCGAAACGCGCTGCTGCCGGGCATCCCGAACCGTTCAATCTCGAATACATAGGAATTGGAAACGAGGACAAAATAACTCCTGAATTTGAATACCCGATTTAAAATGATTTTCGATGCAATAAAAGCCAAACACCCGGAAATTACTGTGATTGGAACGGTTGGTCCTTTTCACAGCGGCGAAGATTTCGACAAAGGCTGGAAAATTGCAAACGAACAAAAAGTGCCGATTGTTGACGAACATTACTACACTGATCCGGCATGGTTTATAAGTAACCAGCATCGTTATGATGCTTACAACCGCAAAACAAGCGAAGTATATTTGGGGGAATACGCTTCGTGGGGAAACAAATTGCGCAATGCCATTTCCGAAGCTGTATATATGATTGGCCTCGAACGCAACGGAGATGTGGTGCGAATGGCTTCTTACGCACCTCTTTTAGCAAAAAAGCGTTTCACTCAGTGGAAAACAGATATGATATTTTTTGACAATACCACTATTTGCCTGACCCCCAATTATTATGTGCAAAAAATGTTTTCGGCCAATCAGGGTGATTACTACTTCGAAAAAATCATTTCGAAAAATGAAAATGATACAACTCTCGCCGCTTCCTGTGTTCAGGAAAGCAAAACGGGAGATGTTATTCTTAAAATGGTGAACCATTCGGATACCGAAAAGACAATGAAAGTGAATCTGAGCAGATTCGGTAAAATTGCTGACGAAGCTAAACAAACAGTTCTTTCCGGAAATCCGGATTTAGAAAATACTTTCGAAAATCCACACCAAATTATCCCAACTCAGTCGAAAATTACATTAAGTAAAAGATTTGAATATGATGCTCCAGCAATGTCTTTAACAGTTATTCGAATCAGTACAATAAAATAATTCTCAACTATGAAAAGAAAAATAATACAAAGGAAAATACTGATTTTAGCTATGCTTACAATATTTTCATGTTGTAACTCAATTTTTGCCCAATTAAATTCAGCCCACAATCCAATCATTTTTGCCGATGTACCTGACATGTCCATGGTTCGCGTTGGCGATACTTATTACATGAGCAGTACCACCATGCACATGAGTCCGGGTGTTCCGATTATGAAATCCAAAGACCTTGTAAACTGGGAAATGGTGAGTTATGCGTATGATACACTTGGCAATATGGATGAATTGAATCTTGTTAATGGAAAAAGTTGTTATGGAAGAGGTACATGGGCAAGTTGTATTCGTTATCACAACGGCACCTATTATGTATCAACTTTTTCAAGCACAACCGGAAAAACCTATATATTTTCGACAAAGGATATTGAAAAAGGAAAATGGAAAAGAATAACATTTTCACCTTCATATCATGACTACACTATTTTCTTCGACGATAACGGGCAGTATTTACATGATTTGGGGAGTTAGAAAACTCAGTATAGCTGAATTAAAAGAAGACCTAACAGGAGTCAAAGAAGGAACTGAAAGGATTCTTATTGAAGATGTATGTGCACCTTCCGGGTTAAATGGCGGACTAGGAGAAGGTTCGCAGCTTTTTAAGGTTAATGGAAAATATTACTTGTTCAACATTACCTGGCCACGCGGCGGAATGCGCACTGTTGTCATTCACCGTGCCGATAATATCAATGGAACATGGGAAGGCAGACTTGGCTTGCAGGATTTGGGAGTTGCCCAGGGAGGTTTGATTGACACTCCTGACGGCAAATGGTATTCGTACCTTTTCCGCGATTATGGCTCTGTTGGACGAATCCCTTACCTGGTTCCTGTGAAATGGGAAGACGGTTGGCCGGTGTTGGGAATCGACGGTAAAGTTCCTGAAATTTTGGAAGCTTTGCCTGCTAATAAAAGCTTAATTCCCGGAATCGTGAATTCCGATGAATTTGACAGAAAATCGGGAGAACCGGCACTTCCGCTGGTTTGGCAATGGAACCACAATCCCGACAACAATTTGTGGTCGGTTTCAGAACGCAAAGGGTATTTACGCCTTAAAACCGGCCGCATCGATTCTTTATTTCTAAAATCAAGAAACACATTGACCCAGCGCACTTTCGGACCGGTTTGTTCAGGTTCAACTTTTATTGATGTTTCGAATTTGAAAGAGGGCGATTTTGCCGGTTTATGTGCTTTTCAGCGAAAATTCGGACAGGTGGGTGTTAAAGTTCAGGATGGTGCAAAGTATATTTTTATGGTGAGCAACAAAACCGACAATCCCACAGAAATGCAACAGGTACCCCTTTCGCAAAATTCGGTTTACCTAAAAATTGAATGCGATTTCAGAGATAAAATTGATGTTGCCAATTTCTATTACAGCCTCGATGGAAAAACATGGACAATTATTGGAGGTCCGTTAAAAATGGAATACACCTTAATGGAACATTTCATGGGTTATCGTTTTGGTTTGTTCAATTACGCCACAAAAAATCCGGGTGGATTTGCTGATTTCGACTTTTTTCATATCAGCGAACAGACTTCATTCACTAAATAAGATTTTATAAACCAACTACTTAATAAACATCAAAAAAGAATTACTATGAAACAAAAAGCTACAGGGTGGTTTGAATCCAATTTTCCTACCCAACTTAAAAGAACATTTTCGTTTACATTTATTTTTATAATTGTTAGCCTTTTCTCAGTTTCAAATTTAGCTTTTGGACAAAAACTCAAGATAAACGATTTGGATTATTTTGAAGCCCGGGGAATTAATGTTTTGGTTTTCACCAACGAATACAACGGGATGTTTTTCGACGAGAAAACTGCGGGGATTGAAATTATTCATCATGGTGTAAGAACTTCGACAGGAGGTGCAATCCGATTGCAAAATACACCGGAACAGTGGGATTTAATACCGAAAGTACTTGACCGTAAAGTTGACAAAGAAAATAACAGCATTGAAGTTAAATTGCGGTATGAAGAGTTTAATTTCGATTCGCGTGTAAATGTTACAGCAAAAGATGATGGTGTGGAAATCAAGTGTTTACCTGGATGAGCCTTTGCCAAAAACGTTGGAAGGTCGGGCAGGTTTTAACCTTGAGTTTTTACCTTCTTCCTATTTCGAAAAGACGTATTTGGTGGATGGAAATCCTGGCATTTTTCCAAGATATCCGTCAGGCAATACGAAAATTAAACCGATAAGTGAAAAAATCACTCAATTTGAAGGTCACACTACTTTTGATGACCGTGGCCTGGGAGAATTTATTGAAACTGAACCACTTGTTACCGGTAAAACAATTGTAATGGCTCCCGAAGATCCTGAACGCCTTATTACAATCAAAGCCCTTGACGCTGATTTAATGTTGTTTGATGGTCGCAATCAGGCACAAAATGGCTGGTTTATTGTGCGCAGTTTACTTCCGGCAAATAAAACCGGAAAAGTACTAACCTGGTACCTCGAACCGAAAGCAATTTCAAACTGGAAACGGGAACCCGTAATCGGATTTTCGCAGGTCGGTTATACTCCTGCTCAGGAAAAAGTTGCAGTTATCGAATTGGACAAGAATGACACTCCATTAAAAACTTCTTCTGTATTTCAGGTCACAGCGGAAGGTAAAATTGTTGAAAAATTTAAAGGCGATGTAAAAGTTTGGGGTGATTTTCTGCGGTATAATTACGCTAAATTCGATTTTAGTTCAGTGAAAGAACCCGGAGTTTATTTTATTCAATACGGCAATCAAAAAACAAATCCATTCACAATTGGACCCGATGTTTACGACAATATCTGGCAAGCAACTTTGGATGTTTGGTTTCCGGTACAAATGGATCACATGGAAGTGAACGAGGCCTACCGCGTTTGGCATGGCCAACCTTACAAAGATGACTGTCTTCAGGCTCCTTTAAATCACCAGCATTTCGACGGGTACAAACAAGGACCGACTACAGATACAAAATACAAACCTTTGGAACGCATTCCCAATATGGCGGTTGGCGGCTGGTTCGATGCAGGCGATTTCGATATTCAAACCGGTTCGCATAACAGTGTAATTTCAAATTTTGTTGAAACATGGGACAATTTCAAAATAACAAGGGATGAAACCTTTATCGATCAAAAAAACCGATTTGTAGATATTCATCGACCGGATGGCTTACCGGATATTTTACAGCAAATAGAACATGGTACCCTAAACGTAGTTGCCCAGTGTGAAAATATTGGTCACCCGGTTCGGGGAATCATTGTTCCAAATCTTCACCAATACCATCATCTGGGTGATGCCATGACCGAAACCGATAATTTGCCTTATAATCCAAATCTAAAACCATTCGAAACCGATGGTAAAACAAGTGGAACTCCCGATGACCGCTGGGCTTTCACAAACCGCAGTTCGTTTTTGGATTACCAAACCGCAGCATCGTTGGCTGCAGCAAGCCGGGCATTAAAAGGGTATAATGACGAACTTGCGGACAGGAGTCTTGCCTCTGCAAAAAGATTACTGGAAGAGGCTGATGAAGCGTCAAAAAATGCTTCAACTGATGCAAATAATCCAATGGCGAGATTCGGGAGAGGAAGCGATATTAATACTGTACTTCAATTGTACATCACTACAAAAGAACAAAAATATGCTGACAGGTTTCTTGAAAAAATCTGGCCAGCACTTGAACCAGGAATTGGTGGTGGCCAAAATTTCTTTGTCAGCAGAAGTCTTGGCACTGCCTTGAAAGCCTTGCCTTATATGGATGCTGCCTATAAATCAAAACTTAGGGATTTTGTAGTTAAATACAAAGAAACATTATCCGAAACCGACAGGCAAAATCCTTACGGAGTGCCAATTACGCTTGGTGGTTGGGGCGGAACGGGTGGCGTTACAAACTGGGCCATTACAAATTATTACGCCTACAAAGCATTTCCTGATGTAATGAGCAAGGAAGATGTTTTGAAGGGTTTAAACTACATTTTCGGATGTCATCCCTATTCAAATATTTCGTTTGTAAATGATGTGGGGATGCGTTCCAAAAAAATAGCCTATGGAAATAACAGGGCCGATTTTACTACCATAGCCGGAGGTATTGTTCCAGGCTTGATTTTACTGAAACCCGACTATCTTGAAAATAAAGATGACTGGCCATTTTTATGGGGAGAAAATGAAGTTACAATTGGTGGTTCCGCAGATTACCTGCACCTTGGTTGTGCTGTAAATGAAATGATGGGTAAATAAAAGTGGAGTTTAAAACTATCATCAACCGCTGTTAGTGTTTTTATGACCTTTACCAAACCCCGTTTTATAATGAATCTGATGGACTTGAGGAACACGGTTGGTAATGTATCATATAAATATTTTATTCATGTTATCTTAATTTACTTTGTAATTTGCCAGCCTGAAAAGCAACAAATACCTTGATAATTGAAATGTTTTTGAAAGGACCATGCAGGAATTCTGCAGAAAGCAGCATCACTAACAGGGAGTTACATCGAATACAAATAAAAAATAAATAATTTCAATAAGATGAAATCTAAATCTTTGATCACTTTAGCCCTCTTGCTCAACATCATTGTTTCGAATGCCCAACTCCCCGCCGATGGCTGGAGTTTCAATTACCCCGGCGATAAATTTACAGATAACGCAGTTCTCGATTTGCGCTATCTGAACGAAAAAGCAGCCGGTGAAAATGGGTTTATCCAACTATCTCCCGATGGTAATTCCTTTCAAACTGAAAATGGCGAACCAATCCGGTTTTGGAGTATCAATGGCGGCGATGGCACAAAAGACATGAGCGATGCCGATCTTGCAAAATTTGCACGTTTTCTTGCAAAAATGGGAGTGAATATGATCCGCTATCACGGCAGTATCAACCCAACCGGGTCAAATATCAACGATGTTGACAAAGCCGATGTAAATGCAATCTGGCGTATGGTTGCTGCCATGAAAAAAGAGGGGATATATTCAACCATTTCACCATTTTGGGCGCACAATGGACACATGGGAACCCCGGCTATTAAAGATTGGGGAATTCCGGGTTATTCAAACAACGACGATTTATGGGCTGCTATGTTTTTTAGCGACACATTGAAAAATGCATATAAAAACTGGGTAAAATATCTTTACACCGAAATAAATCCACTCACAGGAATTGCGTTAAAAGATGAATCTGCCGTTGCTTTAATTCAAGTTAAAAATGAAGATGGCCTTTTTTGGTGGACCATTTCATCAGTAAAACCTGAGCTTGAAAAAATAATAATGCAAAAATTTTACAAATGGACGTTTGCAAAATATGGATCGGATGCCGCAATCAAATCTGCCTGGTTGAATGCTTCGCAAAGTAAAGACAACTGGACTACAGGAGAATTGGCCATGTACAATATTTGGGATGCCACACAACCACAATCGGGCGGAAAATCAAAACGCCTGAGCGACCAAATCCAGTTCCTTACCGAAACCGAACGAAATTTTTATCAGGAAATTCATGATTATTACAGAGATACGTTGCACTGCCCCCAGCTGATAAACGCCAACAACTGGAAAACTGCCGACGCCAATCTTCTTTTTGATGCTGAAAGATATGCGAATGCTTCCTGTGAGGTATTGGCGGTCAACCGCTATTTTGATCCGGGGCATGTAGGGCCAAATGCAGGCTGGCGTATTGATCCGGGTGACAATTATGTTGGAAATTCTGTTTTATTCGAACCCCATAAATTACCGGTAAATATAAAACAAGTAAAAGGTCATCCGATGCTTGTTACCGAAAGCGGCTGGAATTTGCCACATAAATACCAGGCCGAAGGACCTTTTTTGGTTTCGGCATTTATGTCCTTAACAGGCGTTGATTCTTATTACTGGTTTTCGCCTACTTCTTCATCCTTCGATTCAAATCCATATTTTACCTGGGCAAACCTTCCCGGCGGACAACATCCGATGTATCGGTGGACCATTTCAACACCCGGGCAAATGGCAATGTTTCCGGCAAATGCACTCTTATTTAGAAAAGGATACATTAGTCCGGGCGAAACGGTGGTGCATGAAGAACGCACGCTTCAATCCATTTACGACCATAAAATGCCGTTGATTAGTGAAGAAAACAGCTTCGACCCAAACCGCGATAGCTATGATAAAATTAACCCGGCAAAAGAAACTGTTGTTTCACCACTTGCCCATTTAACCGGAAAAGTGGAAGTTGTATATGATGGAAAACCCGACAGTTCGAAAGTATCGGAACAAATTGAGGATTTTATTGATTATCAGAACAAAACAATAACTGCAAGTAATAATCAGCTGAGCTGGGATTATAAAAATGGAGTTTGCATTATGGATGCTCCTTCAGCACAGGGAATTTGTGGCTTTGCCGGTGCAAAAAACACTTTCGAATTGAGCAATGTAACCATTGAAACTTCAAATGATTACGCATCAATCCAGCTGGTAGCAATGGATGAAAAAAACATTGGAGAATCATCAAAAATACTTGTTCAGGTAGGCACAGTTTACCAACCTTCAGGATGGCAGGAAACACCTGAAGATTTTAAAGCCGGGGATAAAACTATTTCAGGTTTCAAAATAACAAATACAGGCAAAATGCCATGGAAATGTGCCAACACTCAGGTAACACTGAAACTGAAAAATTCAGTTATCAACCAGGCTACTCTTCTTGATGCTGCAGGATATGTGAAAATCGAACCATTGTAATTTATCAAATCAGGTAATGAAATACAAATAACACTTCCGGTAAATGCAATGTATGTTGTGCTTGAAAACACTACCCATACAGGCAATATCCAAATAAACAGAAAAAGGGATGAAAGTATTTCCAAACCCGTCAACCGGCAGTTTTAATGTTGAAATTCAAGATTTTAAGCCTGAAAATTATTCCTTGGAATTGATTGGAATGAGTGGTGAAAAAGTATTGGAGATTAACAATATTCAACAACCGGAATTCGAAGTAAATGCTAAAAATATTTCAGACGGCATTATTTATGGCAATTCTAAAAAATGAAAAGCGAATAGTGGCAACAGAAAAAGTGTTCATTCGAAACAACTAAAAGGGAAAAACAGCTAAAAGATTGAACTTTTCGTGCTTTTATTCTTTTTATAGACAGAATATATTTATTGAACCGGTTATGAAAAAAGTAAGCAAAAAATTAAAGTCAGTTTTTATATACTTTTATTTTTCAGTTTGAGTGCATTTGCCCAGCCTGAATGGGGCCGCATTGTACCAGCAATATTGTTCCACTTGCCACGGAATAGATTTAAAAGGTGGAAATGGCACAAGCCTGGTTGATGGAATCTGGAGATTTGGAGCTACCGAAAGTTACAAAATCAAAAACATAAAAACTGGTTTTCCTCAACTCGGAATGCCACCTTACGAAAGTATTCTGAGCAACGAAGATATTTCGGCGATTGTAGCATATATGGGTGATGTAGAAAAGGGAACAGGAACTGCAAAATCCGTGCTTGTAAAAGAAAATGAAACCCTGGATTACAAACTCAACATTGAGGTTTTTGCCGAAGGACTTGAAGTTCCATGGGCTATTGATTTTTTGAATACCGATACGGCATTGATAACTGAACGTCCAGGAAGATTACGAATGGTTGTAAAGGGAAGTCTTAAATCTGAACCTGTAAAAAATATTCCAAAAGTGTTAAACGAAGGACAGGGTGGTTTAATGGATGTTGCTGTTGACCCTGATTACAAGGAAAACGGGTGGATTTATCTGGCATTTAGCCATGAACTTGAAAAAAGGGCTGGTCAGGAAAAATCGGGTGCAATGACAAAAATCGTTCGTGGAAAAATTAAGAATAACACATGGACAAACGAGGAAACCCTTTTTGAAGCTCCACACGAAATGTACAGGTTTACCCGCCATCACTATGGTTGTCGTATTGTTTTTGATCCATGGGATTATTTATATTTTTCCATTGGCGAACGTGGTTCGGGATTCGAAGCACAGGATATATCACTTCCAAACGGAAAAGTGCACCGCATCAACAAAGATGGTTCGATTCCTGCAAATAATCCGTTCATAAATGACGAGAAGGCCATGAAATCTATTTATTCCTATGGCAACCGAAATATTCAGGGACTGGCAATTCATCCGGTAACCGGTCAACTTTGGGCAACCGAACACGGGCCGTTTGGAGGTGATGAATTAAACCTGATTTTGCCCGGGAGAAATTATGGCTGGGAAACCATTACCTACGGAATAAATTACAACGGAACGATTATAAACGATGTAAAACACAAACCCGGAATGGAACAACCATCGTTATACTGGCGCCCCTCAATTGCAGTTTGTGGTCTGGATTTTTACACAGGCGATCTTTTTAAAAAATGGAAAAACAAACTTTTGGTGGGTGCTCTTAAGTTCGAAGAAGTTCGCCTGCTCGATATTGAGAATGACCGCGTGATGCACGATGAAATAATATTGAAAGGCCATGGCAGGGTGCGCGATGTTCAAACGGGTCCTGATGGGGCTATTTATGTTGTGTTGAACGATCCTGGAACTGTTGTTAAGCTAATGCCGAAACTGGATTAATTAAATGATACATAGTAACCGCGATGCCCTGACTATTTTACCACAAGAAGTTGTCGTGAATTTTCTTTCAGATTTCCTATCAACAACCGGCAAACATAAACTCCCGGTTCAAACTGCTATGAAGTAACTTCTGAAAAATGAAACATATTGTTTTACAATGACTTATGTAAAACATATAACTGGTTGCCACACAAAATATTGCCATTCATCCGTGACAAGTTGCAGTGATGTTTGAAATTATTGTTCCGGTTTGTTGTATAATCCAGTCAGGAAACATGCAGGCGTTTGAATAACTTAAAAATCCGGAGTTCAAATATTAAAAAAGAAACCCTTTAACATTTGTTTCCTGCACACGGGCTATTTGTAATAAAGAACCCAAAGAAACCACCAATTATCAAGCTTTGAAAAATTTCTCCGTTACTGAGTTCGGCAAATGGTTTTCCGGCTGAAAAATAGGTAAATGCAAATCCTGCAACCGCACCAATTAAAATGTAAATGACTGTCTTTTTAGTGTGGGGTGAAGTAATTGTCCGTTTTAGCCAACTTTCTTCAGGTTCTATTTCCAATTTTTTAAATTCCATTTTCTTAGTTTTTCAGTCTGTTTCCAATTTTCATAAATTAAATATCCAATATCGAACTTGCAATTTCCAAATTTTCTTCAACTGGTAAATTCAAAATTGATTGTTGGAAATGAATTATTTTTCTATTCTCCAAAACTTTAAATCACCAACAATCTCCCAATCTCCTGTTTTCTTCCTTACATTCCCGGCACCCTGGGTATCCGTTTCATTTTTGAATTCTTATAATAAAATCCCCAACCTTTTTTCAGCCAATGACCAACTATCGGCAGCATCATCATTGTTTCTTTTTTTGTGGTTCGTTCAACCCAGGCCGCGCCATCACCTGAATCCATAATACAAATAATACTTATTTTATCGATATAACTTTTTGTTTTTCCTGAACCTGTGATTTGCTGATGTACATTATAAGCCGCTGTATCTGCCATAATTTCAGCCATATGACCTTGTTTTGCACCCCAGGCCGGCCCGAGTAAATCTGCAGAATCACCAATGGCATAAATATCAGGATGGCCTTCAACCTGGCAAGTTGGAAGAGTTTTTACAAATCCGGCTTCTGTTAATGGCAACCCTGAATTTTGCAAGACCGAATGTCCACTTCCACCGGCAATAAACACAATCAGGTCACTTTCCAATATTTTGCCGTTTTCAAAATAAATTTCATTTTTTGTGAAGCCGGCAATTTTAACACCTGTATGTTCCTTAATTCCGTAATGTTTGAAAAACTTCCCTAAGTTTTCCACAGCCTTTGCTCCCATTCTTTTCCCTGGTTCGGCCATTGGGGCAAAAAAGTTAATTTCAAATTTATCCGAAAGTCCCTTTTTCCTTAAATAGGTACTGATGTTGAAAAGCAACTCGAAAGCAGGACCACCACGCACGGCAGAACCTTTTGTATCTTTTGGGTTGCCGCCAAATCCAACTGCTATTTTACCTTTGCCGGCTTGCACAAGTTTGTCCAACCCCTCACCTATAATTACCGCCTGTTCCGGTTTTCCGCAAATCGACAATGTATTTTCGGCACCTTTTACATTAACTTTATGCATACCTAAAGCAATAAAAAGATAATCGTAAGATTCCACTCCTTTCAGGAGTTTTACAGTTTTATTTTTAACATCGATACTTTCAACACTGTCAATAAGCAAATTGAAACCATGCTTTTTCTGAAGGTCGGCCAGTGGCATTTTGCTGTCTTCAAAACTAATGCCTTTGGTCGGTATCCAGATAGAAATGGGATAAATAAAAAGGTAATCCCTATCGGAAATCAGGGTTACATTATAACCCATTTTTCGCAGTTTTATGGCAGCTTCAACACCTGCAAAACCACCGCCCAAAATCAAAAAATGTTTCATTATTTGCTCAATTTAAGAAATGTAAAAGTATCTCAAACCTGCCAGTGCAGCAATTTACAACAAAACATATAAAGAGGTAAAAGGACTGAAATATGACAGCAAAAAAGATGTCAAATGATAATTTGCAGAAGCTTTATTTTACCTGTGTTTTATTTCTGCTTTCAACCTGTTGGTTTCTTTAGTTCAGTTGGCTCTTGAATCACGTTCAACAGCTTTAACAGCAATTTCGATGCGCTTTTCATACATTCCACAACTTCAAACCTCGAACAATTTTTTTGTTTTTACAGGTTTATCATATCTAAATTATCGGAATGTAATTCCCCAGTGTGTGTCATTTTTTCTCAAAGCTTGTTGAATTTCAGTTGAGATTTTCTTTAATCATTTGAATAATAAGGCATTCAGATAGAGATTGTGCATTAAATCTGTTAGGCACGATATTTTATATGCAATTAAAGTGGTTTGATTTAGAATGTGCAAATGGAAAATCAAACACTTTCACACATAAGAATATATTGTGTAAAAAAATGACAGATATAAGGAATACAACAGAATCACAGGAATTTGAAGAACAGAAGAAAGAATTAATATAAAAAGAATTACAATATGGAAATTGACAAAAAACGTAATCATAAACGAGACAATTCGCAAATGGTGCCGCAACCCCTAAAAGGGGAAACCGGTTTGGTACAGGTTGATACCACCTGGGGAAAAATACAGCCAATCAAAGTTGCCGAAGGTGTTCGAACTGTAGATGAGATTGAATTAAATGACTTTCTGGAAGCAGGAAAGCAGGTAATTGACGGGCGCACACCTGATTTCTACAAAGTATCAACCATTCCCGGGGCTAAAAACATACCACACAATAAAGTGGTCGAACGGATGAATGAATTAAACCGTAATGAGCCGGCCATTTTCTTTTGCAACGGGCCACAATGCCCGCAATCGCCGTCTGCCATTAAAAATCTTCTTGAAGCGGGTTATCCGGCAGATAAGATATTGTATTACAGAGGTGGTATGCACGATTGGGTAACGCTTGGCTTGCCGGTGAGCAAACCTGATTTTCAATAACTTTTCTCAAGGAAATTGTATATTGAAATTAGACATTTTTGTAATTGTGCAGGAGTTGCACGAACGGCAGTTGCGAACCCGGTTTATTTAAAAAAGAAGAGGAACAGTCACATGAAATTTTTGTGACAGTTCCTCTTTTTAAAAAATTTATAATCCTGAATTATTAAACGTGCCCGTCGTGCATATTCTACTTCTTGTCTGATTTTTCAGCAGAACGGTCGTATTTGCAACAGCTGGGAAGTTCATTATAAACTTCGTCTTTTGCTTTGTGGTGCGGAGTATCATGACCTACTTTTGCGATTGCGACTTCCACTTTGTCTAAACTGGTTTTGGTGTCATCGTAAGTTACTTCCAGCTTTTTGGTTTCTTTATTCCAATCGGCTTTGGAAACTCCATCCACTGCTTTTACCGCTTTTTCAATACGGCTTTCACACATTCCACAATTTCCTTTTACTTCAATTTTTTCGGTTTTATCTCCTGCGAAAACCGAAACCGCGCCCATTAGAAACAGGGCTACTAAACTTAAAACTTTTGTTTTCATCTTTTTTAATTTTTAATGGTTAATAAATCATTTATATGTAATTCAACAGATTATCATTCTGTCATTTATTTCTTAATCTCAATGCATTTGCAATAACCGAAACGGAACTAAAACTCATAGCTGTTGCGGCAATCATCGGGCTTAGTAAAATACCAAAGAATGGAAATAATATTCCGGAGGCAATTGGCACTCCAAGCGCATTATACACAAACGCAAAAAATAAATTTTGTTTGATGTTTCGCATCACTTTATTGCTTAAATCACGGGCACGGACAATTCCGCTCAAGTCGCCTTTTACCAGTGTAATTTCTGCGCTTTGCATGGCAATGTCGGTGCCTGTGCCCATGGCAATTCCAACATTGGCTTGTTCGAGGGCAGGAGCATCATTTATTCCATCGCCAGCCATGGCAACAATATGACCCTGTTTCTGCAACTCTTTTATTTTTTCATATTTATCACCGGGCAGACAATCGGCTTCAAATCCATCAAGACCCAGTTCATCGGCAACAGCTTTGGCAGTGAATTTATTATCACCGGTGAGCATGTACACTTTTATTCCCATTTCTTGCAGCGATTTGATGGCTTTTGCAGAAGTCTCCTTTATTTTGTCGGAAACACTCACTACACCTTCAATCTTATCTCCGATGATTAAATACATTACAGTTTGTCCGGTAAGTTGCCATTCTTTTGCAAGCTGCTTTTGTTCATCGGTTTGCGTGGCTTGAAAATCTTCAAGTAGCCGGTGATTTCCCAAACCAATTTTTTTCCCTTCATAAATTGCCTGAACTCCTTTTCCGGTTACCGATTCAAAATGTTCAGGTTTCAACAGCTCCAGTTTATTGGCCTTTGCACCGGCTACAATGGCATCTGCCAACGGATGTTCACTGTTTGCATCAACGGAAGCTGCCAGTTGCAGAATTTTTTTGTCGCTCAGCTTTCCGAACGATTTAAATTGGTTCAAACTGGGTTTTCCTTCGGTAATGGTTCCTGTTTTATCAATGATGAGTGTATCAACTTTATTCATTTCCTCAATAGCGCGGGCATCTTTTACCAGCACACCTGATTGTGCCCCGCGTCCGGTACCGACCATTATAGCCATTGGAGTTGCAAGACCCAGTGCACATGGACAAGCAATAATCAGAACAGCAACTGCATTTACAAATGCATAAACATATGCCGGATCAGGCCCCCAGATTGCCCAAACTATAAATGTGATGATAGCAATGGAAATTACAATCTGTACAAAATACTTTGCCACAGTATCAGCCAGTTTTTGTATTGGCGCCCTTGACCGGCTGGCTGTATTCACCATTTCGATAATTTGGGCCAGCAAAGTTTCGCTGCCCACTTTTTCAGCTTTCATCTCAAAAGCTGTTTTTCCATTAATGGTTCCGCCCGTAACTTTATCTCCTTCCGATTTTTCCGCAGGAACGGGTTCCCCTGTAATCATACTCTCATCGATAACGGCAGAACCCACTTTTATTGAGCCATCAACAGGAATTTTTTCACCGGGTTTCACTTTTAAAATATCACCTGCTTTTACATCTTCCAGTGGAATTTCTTCTTCTGCACCATTCCGTATTACACGTGCTACCGGAGGAACCAGACCAAGCAATGCTTTTATTGCTGAATTGGTTTTGCTGTGTGCACGCAATTCAAGCACCTGACCAAGCAAAACCAGTGTTAAAATAACTGCAGCTGCCTCGAAATAGATGTGAACATTGCCATTCATATCTTTAAATTGTGGCGGAAAAACAGATGGAACCAGAAGGGCAACAACACTAAAAATATAAGCTGTTCCAACTCCAATGGATATGAGAGTCCACATGTTTGGTGACCTGCGTATAACAGAACTCCATCCGCGTTTGAAAAAATCCCAACCTGCATAGAAAACCACCGGTGAAGCCAGAGCAAATTCTACCCAGCTCCAAACCTTTTTGGTTGCAAGATCTTCCAAATGCAAAAACGAAAAGAAATCGGACATGGCGATGATAAAAACAGGAATACTTAAAGCCACGGCAATCCAGAATTTCTTTGTCATATTTTTGTAAGCCTTATCTTCTTCACTTGATTCTACCCCTTTCTCAGGAACCAAATCCATTCCGCATTTTGGGCAATTTCCCGGATGATCCTGCTTGATTTCCGGATGCATCGGGCAAGTGTAAATAACTTTTGAATTTGAAGACGAGGCACTTTCTTCTTTGTTCAGATGCATCCCGCACACCGGACAATCGCCTGGTTTGTCGTAGGTTTTGTCGCCTTCGCAGTGCATGGGGCAGTAATATTTTCCTTTTTTTTGCGATTTGTGCTCATGGATGTCTTCATGTTTATGCCCATCCTTATGACTTTCATTTTTATCACCATTGACAGGAACAAGATGCATATTACACACCGGACAATCACCGGGTTTATCGTAGGTTTTGTCGCCTTCGCAGTGCATGGGGCAGTAATATGTGCCATTATTATTTGAATCAGGTATTTCTTTGTGCAGATGATCTTCATGCACGTGTTGATGCCCATGAACTTTCATTTCCTGCTTTCCAACAGGGACAAGGTGCATATTGCAAACCGGGCAATCACCGGGTTTGATCGTAAGTTTTATCACCCTCACATTTCATGGGGCAGTAATATTTATATCTTGTCTTTTTGTCCATAATGCAGAAATTCAAATGGTAAAATATCTGTAGAAACTTTTCCTGAAAACGAATTCATTTTCAACGTACTGCAGATAGATACATGTTGCAAACCGGGCATTTCCCGGCAGTTTCATACATTTTCTCTCCTTCACATTTCATCGGACATTGATAATGTATTTTCGCATCAGAATTAACTGAATGATGATGAGAGTGAACACCTGTGCTGCAACAACTGTGCGCTTCATGTTTTTCGCTTTTTGCTCCAAAACCTGCGAATATTTCTTTTAAATTTTTCATGACAATAAATTTTAATTTTTAACCTTTTACAAATATACAGCCTGCATTAAGCCAGAATGTTACACTTTTCATTGATTGATTTATGTTATTTTCAGATTATCAAACATCGTTGATTGATTTGCGTTTTTTTTCGCCCAGATTCTTAAAATGTGACGGCGTAAATCCTGTAACTTTTTTAAATTGTCCCGACAAATAAGCTACACTGTTGTACCCCAAATCCCAGGCAATTTCGCTTAAAGTTTTTTCATCGTATACCAGTAATTCCTTTACCCGTTCAATTTTTAGGTTGATGAGGTGTTTTTCAATAGTTGTACCTTCAACCGAAGAAAAGAGCGTGCTCAGGTAAGGATAATCCAGGTTGAGCCTATCGGTCAGGTATTCCGAAAAATTTGTTTTGTATTCTCCGGTGTGGTTATACACATATTCAACTGTAATGTTCTTTATCTTTTCAATTGTTCTACTTTTTGAATCGTTGATTATTTCGAATCCCACATTATTCAACTGTTTATTTAACAGTTCCAGCTCTTCTGCAGCAACTTGTCCCGAAGTTTCAACTTTACCCAGCTGTACTTTTGTCACATTGATTTTTGCCTCTTCAAAAATTTTTGACACTGCCATAATGCATCGGTTGCAAACCATGTTTTTAATGTAGATATCCATGGAATATATTTTTTACATTTTTAGAATTTGATTTACGTTTTTCTTTTTTCAAGAACTTCTGGACAATCGTCAACATCTTTTAACTGGCATTTGTAACAAGTACTGTCGATGTCCTTATCTCCATTTTCAAGAGAGCAGGAATGAACTGTGAACCGGGCATTTTTGTCAAACAGCATTTTGATTCCCAGTGCCAGCATAACAATGGCCACAAGGATTACCGATGCGATAAGTGTTTTTACTATCATTATATTTTATTTTTAAATTCATTTAATCTTTTCATTTCTTATTCCAATGTCTCTCTCGTTTCTCCGCATTGCAACATTTCATCCCCAAAATAAGGATTTCGTATTTCTTTTGTTTTACTAAGCCAATAAGCGCCTTTATTCCCAAAAGCCATCGGACAGTATTGAAAATAAGCCGTATCATTTTCGAGTCCGAACATTTTCAGGCTTTTGTAAAATGCAAGGTTGAACTTCGAAAATGCCAGTCGTTGTTCTTCGATATCCGAAGAATTACTTATGGTTTTTATCTCGCTGTTCAGTGTTTTCAGCTCATCCATCCAAGCCGTGTGTGCCTCACCTTTTAGTAATTCCATTTGCACTTTCCCAATTGATTTTTCCACATTTTTAGCTTCTTCGCTTGCTTTCTGTGCATCGGTAGCCACAAAGGCATTTTTCATTTTGAGGTAGTTTTCAAATACGTCGGTTAACTGTTTCTTAAATGCAGGATTTGTATTTACCGGTTCCCCCGTATTTTGGTTCGACAACTTTTCTTCTTTATTTCCGGATCCCATATCCATTCCAGGCATACTTCCAGCCCCGGAATCACCACCTTCGGGATTCATCATACTCGTTTTACCGGCCAACTGGGCAGCGGCATCAACACTAAAGGTTCCGTTGGTCACTATTTCTTCGCCTTCCGACAAACCGTCAACCACAACATACGTATTTTGCATTGCGGCTCCCAGCGTTATTTCACGCATTTTGAAAGTCGGTTGTTCTGTATCAGGAATTTTCACATACACAACCGAGCGTGTTCCCGTCCATAATACTGCCGATTGTGGGATTGTCAATTGCCCACCACTGCCTTTTAATGTTGAATGAATTGTGCCATTGATAAACATTTCGGGTTTCAATTGGCGGTCCGAATTGTTCAGTTCTATGCGCACACCTGCAATTCGTGTTGTTGGATTGATAATCGGGTCGATAAAAGTTATTTTCCCTGTAAAGGTTTTTCCGGGAACTGATTGTGTTGTAAATTCAACTTGCTGGTTGATTGAAATCCACGGCAAATCAGATTCATAAGCATCAAAAACACCCCAAACTTTTGATAAATCGGCTACTTCGAAGAGTACAGCTCCTTTCGAAACGTAATCGCCCTCGTTTACTTTTCGGTCAACAACAATTCCCGAAGTGTTGGCGAAAATGTCAAATGTGGAAGTTACCTCTCCCAATTTTTCAATATCGCTGATTTGTTCTTCCGAAAGTTTCCAGTTGCGCAGTTTTTCGCGGGCAGCTTCAACCAGGGCGGGATATTTGTCTTTCAACGACAGGGCTTCCACCAATTCTTTTTGAGCCGTTACAAGTTCGGGAGAATAAATTGTCGCAATCCGCTGTCCTTTTCGCACCTGCTCGCCGGTTACGTTTATCATCAGTTTTTCAATTCTCCCCGGAAAATGTGCTGTTTGCGATTGTTTCAGCCGTTCGTCAACCTGAATTTTACCATAAAGCTGAATATCTTTTGATGCAGAACCTTTTGAAACAACCGAGGTTTGAACCTCAGCAAGTTTCATTGCCGATTCGCTCATTTCAATGGCCTGGTCATCAATTACGGCATTTAAATTTGTTAAAGGAATTAAATCCATGCCGCAAATCGGGCAATCTCCCGGTTCGTCTTTCCTGATTTGTGGATGCATCGAGCAAGTCCAAATCGTTTTTTCTGATTCTGAATGTTCATGGACTTCAGTTTCAGTGTTTGTTGTTGAACCGGAGTTGTGAAAGAACAGCCAACCCAGGAAAATGCCGGCAACTATCAGCAACCCGGCTTTCAAATAATTGTTGGAGAATATATTTTTTGTGTCCATTTTATTTTGTTTTGAATTTATACTTCAATGTTGCTTTGTTAGTAATTTCAGACTTCGACTACGCTCAGTCTGACAGTCACCCTGAGCGTAGTCGAAGGGTGTTTACTCTTTAAATTTTTATATTTTGTCTTAACTAAACTCATTTTATACTTGTTGAATTCATCAGTTTTTCGGCCATTGCCACCGAAGTATTGTAATCGGTAATTGCTTCAACGCGCTTAAAACCGTAGTCAAGGACTTTGTACTGCATCCTGAGAACCTCATCATAATCAGTTCCTGTTGTTGCAAAACCAGCCAGCAAGAGATCGGTAGTTTTTCGTGCCAGTTCTTCCTGTTGATTGTACAAGTTTATACGTCTTTCCGCGTCATCAAGGTTTTGTACAAAGCTTTGGTACTGCACCTGCAGGTTATTCTGTAAACTGATGGTTTGCTGTTTTCCTGCTTCCTGCATCAGTTGAGCTTCCTTTTGCATGGCATCGTATTTCTTCCTGTAAATTGGAATTGAAACCGAAAACATAGGCATTACCATATCATTCCCGTTCATCATAAAAGTGTTTCCCCCGCGTTTTTGGTTAATCATATAATTCAAACCGACGCCAACCATTGGCAAGCCCATTTTCTTTGCTTTTTGCTCCATCATTTCATACGAAGAAATTTCACTTTCGAGCATCGCGAGCATGGGATTGTTGGCAAGAATACTATCGGCAATGGATAATTTTTCGGCTGGCAAAGTTTCAATTTCAAGAGAATCATCGATTACTACTGAAACATTTTTGTCGCGATTGAGCAAGGAATTAAAAGTGATTTCCGCAGTTTTCCGCTGGTCGCTAAAAATTGCCAGTTTGTTTTGCAGTTCCAGGATTTCCATTTTTACCCTTAGCACATCCTGAAGTCCGGTTTCTTTATTTCCCATTCCTGACGACATTGTTGTTGCAGGCATGTTTCCTGCTGCCGATGCTGTTCCGGGTTGCGTTGAATTCATTCCACTCATACCATTTCCTGAAGCGTTTATACTTCCACCTGAAGTTGAATTCATTGATCCGGAATTTGTAGAACCTGCCGAACTTCCTCCCGTAACCGGCGACTGGAATTTGACAAGCACCAATTTTTCAAGCGATTCGAGCAATTCAAGGTTTTCCTTTACCAGAGTGATTTCGCGGTCGATTTTCATGATTTGGTACCAATTGTATTTTACCTGGTAAAACAGGTCGGCTTTGGCTGCATTAAAAACTTCATATTTCGCTTTTGCCATTTCCGAAGCTTCATCTTTTGCCAATTTGAGCGTTCCAAACCACGGAAACATTTGCATTACCTGGATATTTCCAACCTGATTTCCACCCAAAATCGCCATTGGTTTTATAAAAAACCCAAACGATGCCTGCGGGTCGGGAAGTGCCCCAACCTGCGGAACTTTTTCAAGCGATGCCAGATACTGGTTGAATGCAACTTTTAAATCCGGGTTGTTTTCAGCCGCAATTTCCATATACACAGATAATGAATCTTGTGGATAAGCAGAAAAACATGAGCTGAATAAAAGGAACGTTATTAATAATGTTTTCATTTATATTTATTTTTTGAACCACACAGGCACAACAGGACACGTAAACTTCAACTATGTTTTCTATGTGTCTATGTGGTTATTCTTAACTTCTCCTTCGCGCCAAAAACACTGCAGAATAGGCACTACAAACATGGTCATGATTTGGATTATCATTCCACCAAAAGTTGGAATTGCCATTGGAACCATAATGTCGGCCCCTTTTCCTGTTGACGAAAGAACAGGCAGCAAAGCAATAATTGCAACAGCCGCTGTCATCATGGCCGGGCGAACCCGTTTTTTCCCCGCAATTACAACGGCTTCGCGAACTTCCTTAACGGTTGATGGTTTTCGTTCTTCAAAAACCTGGTGAATGTAAGTTCCCATAATCACACCATCATCGGTGGCAATACCAAACAGGGCAATAAAACCTACCCACACCGCCACACTCAGGTTAATTGTATGAATTTGAAACAGGTGCCGCATATCAACCCCGGCTACCGAAAAGTTTAAAAACCATGGTTGAGAATACAGCCAAAGCATGATAAAACCCCCGGCAAAGGCGACAAATACTCCCGAGAAGTGAATAGACGAAGCCGTAAAAGTTTTAAACTGAAAATAAAGCAACAGAAAAACCAGCATTAAACTAATGGGAATAACAATGGCAAGCCTTTTTGTGGCGCGCAACTGCTGTTCGTAATTTCCGGCAAAAGAATAACTTACCCCAGGCGATAAAACCAGTTCTCCTGAATCGATTTTATCTTTCAGGAATTGCTGTGCCTCTTCCACAACGTCAACTTCTGCCTTCCCTTCCATTTTATCGAAAATAACATACCCGTTAAGAAAGGTATTCTCGCTGCGTATCATTTGCGGACCGCGGGTGTAACCAATATCTACAAGTTCGCCCAGCGGAACCTGAACTCCTGTCATCGAAGGAATAAGGATTTTTTTGATTTCTTCAGGATGAACTTCGCAATTCCCGTGCATAACGCACACGGACAGGGAAACGCTCGCGGCCTTCAACAGTGTTTGTTAAAGCCATTCCACCAACAGCAACCTGCAAAATTTCCTGAACATCCTGAACTGTCATGCCGTAGCGGGCAATTGCTTTTCGGTTCAACTTGATTTCAATATAAGGAGCGCCCACGGCACGGTCGTAAAATACCGAAGATGATTGAATAGAAGGAATTTCCTTTAAAACCGATTCAAGTTCTATCCCGGCTTTTTCGATGGTTTCAAGATCGGGGCCATAAACTTTTAATCCCATGGGCGCGCGCATTCCGGTTGAAAGCATGACCAAACGCGTTTGAATGGGCTGTAGTTTTGGCGCGGAAGTCAAACCCGGAATATTTGTAACCTTTACAATTTCATCCCAAATGTCATCCGGAGTTTTTATTTCGGGCCGCCACTGACGAAGGTTATCACCGTTTTTATCCGGTATCAATTCATCAGCTTTTATTTTACGGAACCCATCTTTTTCAGGATTATAGGTTGTCCCGTTTTTCAGCATAAAATTTCCATCTTTATCTACTTTGAATCCCATTCGGTGGCCGTCTTCATCCAAAATATATTCGGAAACATAGTTAATTGTGTTTTCGAACATTTGCACAGGTGCCGGGTCGAGTGCTGAATTTATCCGTCCCCATTTCCCGACAGCCAGTTCCACTTCGGGAATGGTTGAAAGTCGTTTATCGAGCAATTCAACATATTCCTTGTTCATTTCAATCCCGCTGTGAGGCATACTTGTGGGCATCAGTAAGAAAGAACCTTCATCGAGCGACGGCATAAATTCTTTGCCAATTCCAGGGAATGTGTGTTCCGCTGATTGCCAGACTGCTGTTCTTTTAACCGATTCCGGCATAAATCCAAACATACGGGTTATACCCTGCCATGCTAAAATTCCAAAGAGAATGGTAATTATGGGCAAAGTCATAAAAGTCCATTTGTTTCGCAAAGCCCAGCGAAGTATTGGAGTGTAAAAATGGACAATCAATAAAAGAGCACCCAGGATAACTGCTATTAAAACAGCCACAAAAAGGTAATTTGAAATGTTGCTGTTTCCCGCACCCAGCGGCAGCCATTCAACGGTAAGATACCAAACCGCAACCAACAAAGTAATACCAATGTTTATGTAGTTGGTCATTTCTTTCCGGTTTTCGGGCCAGCGGTTTTCGAATAAATTATTGAGGCCGATTAACACCAACGCAAGCGCAGGAATTTGCCCCCAGAAAATGGCAAATAAAATTCCGGCGGCAATAAGGATTGTGTTGAAAATCCGGCTAATTCTTTTTTTGTCAAATCGAATTGAAAAAATAATATTGGCCAAAGTTGGAAGCACAATTATCCCCAAAATGAAAGAGGCCAGCAAAGCAAATGTTTTGGTAAAAGCCAGCGGACGGAAAAGTTTCCCTTCGGCAGCCTGCATGGCAAACACCGGCAGGAAACTTACAATTGTTGTTCCCAGGGCAGTTGTTATTGCCGATGAAACTTCAATTGTTGCCGTGTAAATAACAGAAATCAGGTTCTTCCCTTTTGCATTAATATTTTCTGGCATTTCGAGATGCCGAATTATATTTTCCACAAATACAATTCCCACATCAACCATCACCCCAATTGCAATCGCAATTCCTGAAAGTGCAACAATATTGGCTTCAACACCCACCCATTTCATCACAATAAAAGTCATGAGAACAGCTACTGGCAGTAAGCGACGAAATCAGATATCGAAGCGCGCAGGTTTAAAACCAGGAAAATAATGACGATTATCGCAATAAGAATTTCGTGCGACAAGGCTGATTCCAGTGTTCCGATTGTTTCCTTTGATTAAACCGGTGCGGTCGTAAAACGGGACAATGGTTACTTTTGAAACCGTTCCGTCGGCCAAAGTTTTTTGTGGCAACCCGGGGGCAATTTCGGTAATTTTCTTTTTGATATTATTGATGACTTCCATGGGGTTGGAGCCGTAACGCGCAACTACTGCCGCACCAACAGCTTCCACCCCGTCTTTGTCGAGACCTCCGCGACGTGGTGCAGGACCAAAACTTACTTTTGCAACATCCCCAATTTTCACCGGAACATTATTGCGCACGGTAACCACTGCTTCCTTTAAATCATCCAGCGTTTTTATGTATCCAAGTCCCCTGATTACATATTCCACCTTGTTCAACTCAATGGTTTCTGCGCCAATGTCGAGGTTACTTTTTTTAACGGCCTGCATAATATCCATTACCGAAACGCCAAAAGCTTTCATGGCATTTGGGTCGATGTCAACCTGGTATTCTTTTACAAACCCACCGATTGTTGCCACTTCAGAAACTCCTTCGGAAGCCGAAAGTGAATATTTGACGTAGTAATCCTGAACAGTCCTCAATTCCTGTGGGTCCCAGCCACCGGTTGGCTTTCCGGTTTTTGGGTCGCGGCCTTCAAGCGTGTACCAGAAAATCTGTCCGAGTGCTGTGGCATCGGGGCCAAGCGTAGGTTGCACCCCTTGCGGCAACGTTCCCGAAGGCAGCGAGTTAAGTTTTTCGAGAATACGTGACCGACTCCAGTAAAACTCAATGTTATCGTCGAAAATAATGTAGATAAACGACATTCCGAACATGGAAGTGCTGCGGATGGTTTTTACCCCCGGAATTCCAAGAAGCGAAGTAGTTAACGGATAAGTTATCTGGTCTTCGATATCTTTTGGCGACCGGCCCATCCATTCGGTGGCCACAATCTGCTGGTTATCCCCAATATCGGGAATGGCGTCCACCGGAACCGGGTCGCGGGGCAGCAAACCAGTATGCCAGTTAAAGGGAGCATAAACTGTTCCCAACGCTATGAAAACAATAAATACCAAAATGGTAATCATCTTGTTTTCGAGAAAAAAACGTATGATTTTATTCATTTATTTATGATTATTGATGAATGATTAATGCCAAAATGTTTATGGCAAAAAGCTCAGAATCTATTCAAAAAAAGATTCTGTTAATCACAATATAATCACAAAAGATATTGCTGTTCAAGAGAAAGAACAGTTTGAATTTTAGGTGGCGGTGGAGAATCTGAAATTTCAAAACTTAATATTTCGGTTTCAGGAATTGTTGTAAAAATTTCAGCAAAAAGGTCATGACCAAGAATGTCAATTTCAGCCAATACAGGTGTGGCAACAACAGCCGGTGCCGAAAAATCATCTTTTACCTGGTAAAAACTATTTTCGTTGTGACAACAATCGCTGTCTCCGCAACATGATTCTGCCTGATGAAAAACTGAGCTGGAAACAAAAGAATCTCCGCAATAATGTTTCGACACAACCATTCCAATTGTTGAAATCAACAACAGAGAAGATAAAATTATATGGCTGAATTTTCGTAACATTCTCTTTTTTCGACTATTAATAAAACGCAAAGGTGCTAAAAAAGTTTTAATTTTCGTTTTGCGATTGTTCGTTTAACATTTTTTGTTTTAACTGAAGGCTTCACATTTAGTGAAACTATTATTGAATACCATAGAAATTGATACTTATTTCTGAGCCGCCAAAAACCACTTTTCACCAAAATAGATAACAAGCATTGCAGCTATCGAAACTATGACAACAGTCAAATCACTTTTGGCTTTTGTCCAGATAAAACCGGTTAAAACAGCTGCATCCAAAACAATAGCTGTAATAACAACTGCGGGATTAAAGTCAACTTCCTTGCGCAGGTTCTTGAGAAGCCCATAATGAATACCAATATCCATGACCAAATAAAAAATCGCACCCAGCGATGCAATTCTCGAAAGGTCGAACAAAATAGTTAGCACAATGGCGATACCTGCAATGTAAACCAGCATGTGTTTTTGAATACTGCCCGACATTCCGAGATGGCTATGCGGGATGAGTTTCATTTCAGTGAGCATGGCAGTCATCCGGGAAACGGCAAAAATGCTGGCGATTATGCCGGATATTGTCGCGATGATAGCCACAAAAACCGTTACCCAAACACCATATTTCCCAAAAGCGGGGCGGGCGGCTTCGGCAAGTGAATAATCGCGTGCATTGATAATTTCGTCGATAGATAGCGAAGAAGCCACTGAAATGGCAACCAAATAATAAAGTGCGGCACAAATAGCAATGGAAATAATTATGGCGCGACCAACATTTTTATGGGGGTTTTTTACTTCATCGCCACTGTTGGTAATGGTTGTGAATCCTTTGTAAGCCAAAATTGTAAGGGCAAGTGCACCGATAAAATTAGCTATTGATTTGTCGGGAAGGGAAGTTGGGACTGTTTCTTTGAAGGCAAATCCCGATGCCCACAAACCGCCTATAGCTAAAACTGCCAAACCGCCGATTTTCAATATTGCCATAGTAAATGAGGACTTTTCGATGAATTTATTCCCCAAAATATTTACGATAAATGCCAACACAATAAGTGCCACACCAAGCACAGGTACCCAAAATGTATTTTCGCCAACATCAAACAATTGCAATGTGTATGTTCCAAAAGTACGTGCAACCAGGCTTTCGTTTATAACCATTGAAAAAGCCATTAACAAAGCGGCAAAAGCTGTAAATGTACTTTTGCCAAATTCCTTTTTCAGGTACATACCAATTCCTCCTGCCGAAGGAAAGGCATTCGACAATTTAATATATGAATAGGCGCTAAAACCTGATATTACCGCCCCGAGAACAAATGCAATGGGAAACCAATTACCCGAAAGTTCGGCAACCTGTCCCAACAGAGCAAAAATTCCTGCACCAATCATAACACCTGAACCCATTGATACGGCACCGGTTAACGAAAGGCTGTTTTTTTTATAATCGGTCATATTATAATGCCCGGATAACGCGGGTCAACATTTCTTTTATATCCTTTGCAACGAGTTCAATATTTTCGTTTTCAACAGCTTTCATCGATGCCACCGGGTCGATTGCGGCAATGTCGATTTTGCCCGCTTGCGATTCCTGCACAATTACATTGCAAGGCAACATCAGCCCAATATTATTTTCGACCTGGAGTGCTTCGAATGCTTTTGGTGGGTTGCAAGCACCAAGGATTTTGTATTTTTTGAAATCCACGTCCAACTTTTCTTTCAGTTTTTCGTGTATATCGATTTCTGATAAAACACCAAATCCCTCATCATTTAGGGCTTTTTTTACTTTGTTGACTGCGGTTTCAAAATCTATTTCGAGTGTTGTTTCAATATAGTATTTCATGTAGTTATGAATTAATGTTTTGTTGAATAATTTTCGTTTTGATATTATAATTATGCTTCAAAATCAATGCTGGTAAAATCTTTCTTTTTCTGCTATATTTTGCATTTGCCTATCGTATTCAATTTTATCAATTTCACCATTGGAGTATCGTTGTTTCAAAATTTCCCGTTGTTTTTTGCGTTTCCTTTTGCTGGTTCCTGTTTTCAGAATCAAAAAAATACCAGACAGAAATATCACCAAACCAAAAATCCACCACAATTCCATGGCTACTTCCCAACCTTGTTGTGCTAAATATTTCATGATTTGTATTTATACATTTAAAAGGTGAATGGGAAAAATGTGCCAGAAAATGAAAGAATTTCACTAACAATATAAATAATAGAAGTTTCTGAAGAATTTACCGGAGGTATTGGTTTTCAACATGTTTGGTTTTGGGGAAATTCGTTCACACTATGTAGATATATTCCCAAAGTTTTAGGAGGAGCGTTTATCCCGATAGTGAGAGCTTTACCTGGAGTGAAACCCTCGCTAACTTATACGCAACAAAAAGAGCCGAAAAGTTCTTTGAAGCTTCCGGCTCTTTTAATATTCCAAAAGGAATATTCCAATATTTTAATACCTGGCCATCATCGCAGAAATCCCACCACCATTTTTAACGTTTGTAAAACCATGGCTCATCAGCACTTGTTGTGCATAAGCCGAACGGGCTCCTGAAGCACAATAAACGATAATTTCACGATCGGGGTTGCTCCCCAAATCTACTTTTCCTGACATTAAATCGTCAAGCGGAATGTTCAATGCATTGGGAAATGCACCGCTCCTGAATTCGCCGGGTGTGCGCACGTCAATAACCAATCGTTCCAATTCGCCGGCGCTTACATTTTGGTTGGTTTCAGTTTCTTCCAACACTTTTTCACCAATATTTTTTTTATCGATAGGCAGAGGAATCACGCTAAAATTCTTAAATCCAACAGTAACAGCATGACGTTGCAAAGAAGTGTGGCCACCTGAGATATTTACAACTTCCTTACATCCGGCACCAACAAGTGTGCGCAAAGCCTGGTGCCCTTTTTTGCCGGTTTCATCATAAACCAATATGGCGACATCTTTAGGAATCCGTTCCAGATTTTCCTGCAACATTTCAAGCGGCAAATGATACGCACCGTTCAGTTTACTTTTCTGATTTGCAAATACATCACGCACATCCAATACAATTACCTGCTGTGTTTTTTCAATATAATCGTCCAGTTCCGAAACCATTACACTCGGGCTGTAACCTGACATTTTATTTTCAGCAGCATAAGCAGCCATGTTCATTGCATCATTTGCAGTTCCGATTGGTGGCGAATAGGCAAAGTCAATATCTGCAATTTCACTTACCGCAGTTTGGCTGCAGTTGCAGTTGCAATAACATCCAAACGTTTGTCGGCACCTTTATAACCTGCGGTTTGTCCGCCAAGCACTACTCCCGTTTTTTTGTCGAAAACCAGCAAAACAGTTACTGTTTCAGCGCCGGGATAATACGAGGTGTGGTGTTCTTTGTGAACCACAACTGCATCTGCATCAATTCCGGCTGCGCGGGCTTGTTTCAGCGAAAGCCCTGTTGTTCCGGCCACAGCATCAAAAACACGAACAACCGAAGTACCGATTGCACCTTTGTAACTGTGGTTGCCGCCAAGTGCATTTTCAGCAGCAATTCGTCCCTGACGGTTTGCAGGACCAGCCAAGCGGAATGCGTACTTTTTTGCCGTTTACGCGATGCTCGATTTCTACCATATCACCGGCAGCAAAGATATCTGCGTCGGAAGTTTGAAGTTTATCGTTTACCAATAAACCACCAGCTTCTCCAATTTCCAAGCCTGCATCAATGGCAAGTTGTAATGTTGGGCGAACACCAATTGAAAGTAAAACCATATCGGCATCCAGGGTTTTCCCGTTATCCAATTCAACGGAATTGGCATTAATTTTTGTAACGGCAGTTTCGGTATGAACACCAACTCCAAAAGCTTTCAGCTCACGGGTAATAAATCCTGCAATTTCGCCTTCCATAATCGACATTACATGTTGCATTTTCTCGACCACGTGTACCTTCAAACCTCTTTTTACGAGAGCTTCAACCATTTCGAGGCCAATAAAACCACCGCCAACTACAACTGCAGTTTTAGGTTCCTTTGTTTTTAAATGATTATCAATTTTGTCCATGTCATCCAACGTCCACAAACTAAAAACATGATCGGCATTAGCTCCGGGCAGATCGGGTTGGATTGGCCGCCCACCTTGTGCCAAAATCAATTTAGTGTATTCGAATGTCTTTTTTACACCGTCGTGACTATCAACTGTCTGAACCGAATGCTCATCTTTATTAATGCCGGTAACGACAGTATTTGTATAAACATCAACATTATACTGTTCCTTAAAGCTTTCAGGGCTTTGCAAAATTAGTTTCGAGCGACTGTCGATATCGCCTGCAATGTAGTATGGCAATCCACAGTTGGCAAATGAAATATCAGGCCCGGCTTCGAGCATTGTAATTTGCGCATCAGGTGATAAACGACGAGCTTTGGCAGCGGCTGTAGCTCCGGCAGCAACACCTCCAATGATTAGTATTTTTTCCATTTTATAATTCAACTTAAAATCTGATTAATTTTGTTTTAATTCAATATATGCAGTTATCTATATATTTGGATACAAAAGTAAATAACTTTTCCAAATCTCACTGAAAAGTGATTCAAATGTTAACTTATTGTTGTTAAAGTACGAGATTTTGAGGGCATCTCTTTTAGTGAAACCCTCACTTGCAGATAGAACCGTTCCATTTGTATAAACACAAATTGAGCGGTTCTTTAAAAGGGTTCAAAATAACTTCAAATTTATTCCGTCATAAATCGCCATTCAACTTTACCGTAATTCCAAATTGCTGAATTGTGCAAATCTTCAATTGTACCTTTTCCATTCACAACATTTAAAAGTTTTGTCGTGTATTCCCCGTTTTCAAAATTGAAAGTTTTGCCGTCATCATCGAATAAGATAAATTTTGAAGAAGTATTTCCATAAACGCGGATTTCGAGGGGTGTATTTTTCTTCCATTCTGAAGTTTGACGAATGGCAGGCATCATGGGAATAATTCCGCCGTTCTTTACAAAAAGCGGTATATTTTCAAAACCATTATCAACTTGTATAATTTCGCCGTTTCCCACATATTTGCCGGTGTAGAAATCGTACCAGTTTCCTTTGGGAAGTATTACTTTTCGTCCTTCATCGCCATCGAAAAGTGGCGCTACCAATAAAAATTCGCCCATCATGTATTGATCTTTTACCTCCTTTTTTAATGCTTCATTATAGGGATTTCCTGTGGCATCAAAATCGTTTGAAACAGCCTGAACGTTTGCTTCAAAACCCTGTTCGAGGTTCATTGCCCGAAAAGGTGGAGTTCCATTGAAATAGTAATCAGCAAAAGTGGAATACAAATAGGGCAGCAGTTGCATGCGCAAAAAAGCTACTTCCCGGCATTGCCTGTAAACATCCGGAAAAGTCCATGGTTTAGTTCCGTCTGCCCAGGCGTTTATCATCGCCAACGGCGAAAAACAGGTGGTTTGCATCCTGCGCAGCCAATCTTCACTTGAACCACTTGCCCGCACTTCGGGAGTCCACAACACACCGCAAAAACCCGAATTGATCAAGGCTGTTATAAAATCCCGGTGATTGTAATAATCGTTATAAATTACATAGGGATAAGAAACGGAACCCGCGTTGGCAGCCCTGATTAATCCATATGTTCGTTCATTTTTTTGCCTGTAAATTTCATCGGTTAAAGTCATCATTTGCGTTCCGTAAGTCTGACGCATTTGTTCAGCATCCAAACCAGAAGGAAAAGTAGCAACATCAGGCCAAAGCCAGCGATCGTAGCCGTCAACCTCATCCATTTTAAATCCGCTGACACCAATATCGAGCTGATATTTTTTGAAATGATCCTGCATAATTTTGCGGGCTTCGGGAATTGTGTAATCGGGAACAATCCCATTCCAGACTGTGTGCGAGCCTGCATACGGCAGCAATTTGTCATATAAAATTCCATCAGGCGAAATGTAAGGGTTCATCCAAAGATTGGTTCTGATTCCCTGCTTTTTTAAGTTTTCCAGAAATTCAGCCGGATTTGGATATCGCGATTTATCCCATTCAAAAGTACAGGGGTAAGATTTACTGTGCCATCCAGGCTCCAGACCAACCACATCAAGTGGAAAATTATTTTCGGCAAAACCGTCAATTTCACTTTGAATATCTGTGGTATTGTAAAGCGTTGGCGTGCGTTGCCAAAAACCCAATCCCCATTTTGGAGGAAGAACGCCACCACCGCAATACAAGTTAAAACGCTGAACCACATCGAGCATATTTTCGCCGGCAAAAAGTATCAGTTCCACACCATTTGCCGGAATTACAACTTCAAGGTTATCAGAATATGGTTGTGCCGACCAGCTTTTATCGGTATTTCGATCCTGAGCAACGGGTGGGTTTTTGCTGTCGGTACGAACGCCTGTTCCCACATAAACGTCAATGTATCGGGCCACATTTATCAAAACTCCGTACCCTTTCGATGAAACATAAAAGGGGACAGGGGCGTGGGTTCTTCCGTCATCTTTACCACCATAATGATCCATGTGCAAACGAAGTATCTTCCCGCGTTGCTGAACGGTTTTGAAATTCAGTCCAAAACCATAAATCTGTTCATCTTTTTCAAGTGGAAAACGCAAATATGTTTTACCGTTTTTGGTGAAAGTTTTTATCTCATCTTTTGATATTGGAAATTCATGTCCGGACTTTTTATCTAAAGTTTCGCTTCGTGGTTTTTTGTTTGCAACTGATAAAAGGTTAAAATCTTCAGGTTGATTTATTTCGGCTTTCCAAATTCCCGGGAACGACTGTTCCCAATCGGGATTAAAAACTTTCGTTGATATAGTGGTTTTGTTTTCACATGAAGAGAGAAGAAACAAAAACATATAAATGATAGTTGTTTTTTTCATTGAAGCAATTTCTAACTGGCTATTTGCGAATATAAAAAGAAAGCGTTGAAAGTTACTATTGAATGTGAGATTGTTCAATACAGTGAACAGAATCAAAAACATTTCAATAAAAATGTTGAATTTCATGCTGGTTTGAATTCATTTGGAGTAAATTACATCCAAATAATTAACTATGTTTAAAAGAACTTTACTTCTGTTGTTTGCAATACCTGTTATTCTGTTTTTCTGTAAATCTGTAGTTTCTCAAACTGTTTCTGTTGGCAGTGGAAGTTACACAACCATTTATCCGGGAGTGGATGCTGCAGGACGGAATGCTTTCCCTTCCGGAACTCCGTTTTTAAGTGGAAATGCAGTCGGGAAACCGGTTCCAACAAGCGACTGGTGGTCGGCACTGGTAAAAAATGGTGAAGCCAGTAATCTTTTCAACTATCCTTTTACCATGAAAACAAAAAACAATGGTTTGGTTGTAAGCTACATACCATTTGGTGTAATTGACGATCAGGAACCTTTAACTGTTGGCGTATCCGGAATGTCTGTCCCAAAAACCAGGGTTTCAGATTATTCAGACTGGACAGTTACCATGGATTGGAACGATGGAACTCATAATTTTCAGGCAACTTCAGGCGTGGGAATGCCATTTTTATATTTCACAAAGAAACCGACCGATATAGCTCAGGTGACGATAAAAGCAGGAATAGTTACCTTATTGGATGAAATGCTCATAGCATCCAATGTAAGAAACGGAGCCGACTTTGCAGTTTATGCACCTACCGGAAGTACCTGGACAAAAAATGGAGATGTTTATACTTCTACATTAAACGGGAAAAACTATTGGTCGTTGGCTTTTATTCCACTCACAGCGACAAATGTAAATGGTGTAGCGCAGGAATATAAAAAATATGCCTATGTTTTCCCGATAAATACAACAGCTTCCTACAGCTACAACGAAAATATTTCGGTATTACGAACAGATTTTAATGTGCAGACAGATGTAAAAGAAGGAACCGAAACTAACATGTTGATTGGTTTACTTCCTCACCAATGGGCACATTTAGCCGCCGATTCGCCCTTTCCCGACAAATACAGTTATGCCACCATTCGCGGAGAAATGAAAACAATGGCTGGAAACAGTTTCAGTGTTGAAAATATTTTTCATGGCATTTTACCCACTTTGCCTTATGTTGATAATTACAGCGAAGGTTTTTCGCCCCCGGCCCTAAGTGAAAAAATTGCAAACCTTGAAAACAGTACATTGGCTACCTGGACAGATTCTTATAACGAAGGACAGGTGATGAACCAACTGATTCAAACAGCACGAATTGCCGACGAAATGGGCAATACAGCTTCACTCAATAAAATTGTTTCAACCATAAAAACACGACTTGAAGACTGGCTGACATACAAACAAGGCGAAGTTGCTTTTCTTTTCTATTATTTTCCGAAGTGGACAACTTTAATTGGTTATCCCGGTGGTTATGGACAAGACGGGAGTTTGAACGATCACCATTTTCACTGGGCATACTTTATTCATGCAGCTGCTTTTATGGAACAGTATGAACCAGGCTGGGCAGAAAACTGGGGAGAAATGGTGAATATGCTTGTCCGTGATGCAGCCAATTCCAATCGCAATGATACATTGTTTCCATATTTACGAAATTTCAGTCCGTATGCCGGGCATAGCTGGGCCGATGGATTTGCCAATAATCCGCAGGGAAACAACCAGGAATCAAGTTCGGAAGCCATGTTGTTTGCAACTTCACTGATTCATTGGGGCGAAATAACCGGCGATAAGAACATTCGGGATTTGGGAATTTATTTATACACTTCTGAACAAACCGGAATTGAAGAATATTTTATGGACACCAAAAACCGCAATTTTCCTCCTTCACAGCAATACAGCCTGGTTTCGCGGGTTTGGGGGAATAGTTTTGACAACGGCACTTTTTGGACCGGCGACATTGCTGCTTCTTACGGAATTGAGATTTACCCGATTCATGGGGGTTCGTTTTATCTCGGACTAGATACTGTTTATGTTAAAAAGCTTTGGGATGAAGTTGTTGCCAACACGGGAATTATGAGCAATCAGGCAAATCCCAACCTGTGGCACGACATGTGGTGGGAATACCTTGCCTTTATTGATCCTAAACAAGCCATTCAGATGTATAATTCATATCCAAACCGTGATATTAAATTTGGTATTTCTGATGCACAAACGTACCATTGGATACACGCAATGAATGCACTTGGAAAACTTGATGCAACCATTACAGCCGACTACCCGATTGCTGCAGTTTTTAAACTCAACGAAAAAAGAAATTATGTGGCTCATAATTATTCAGATGATTCTATAAGCGTTACCTTCTCTGATGGTTATCAACTGCAGGTTCCGGCACGTAAAATGGTTACAAGTCTTGATGGTCAGTACACAGCAATCATATCAGCTTCATTTCCGCAGGCATTTTTGGGTGGAAGTGTTGATTTAAAAGTGAGTGATTTAAACGGCAATCCCGATAAAATCGAATTTATGGATGGTATCACTTCTCTCGGAACTGTAATTTCTGAGCCTTATGAACTGAAAGCTACAAATTTACAATTGGGTGTTCATAGCTTTTATATCCGTGTCTTCGACGGTGAAAAATTCAATGTAAGCAACAATGTACAGGTTCAGGTTGGCGAACAGATTCCATATAACGGCACTTTTTCTGTTATACCCGGAACAATTGAAGCAGGAAAATTTGATCAGTTTGAAGGTGGTTCGGGGCAGAATATAACCTACCTGGATAATACTACAGCCAATGTAGGTGATTTTAGATTGGATGAATCAGTTGATGCATCCAGCAATAAGACAGAAGGAGCAGTGATTGAAAATATAGCTTCCGGTGAATGGCTTGAATATACAGTAAACGTTGAACGATCCGGATTTTATTCAATTAATTTTCGTTATGCTTCCGGAAATTCAAATGGCGGCGGTCCTTTTCATCTTGAATCAGATGGTGAGGTAATTTCTGCTGAAATTGTTGTTCCTTCAACTTCAACAACTTCGTGGAACGTGTGGGCTACTAAAACAGTGAATTCCATTCCACTTACTGCGGGGGAACATGTATTGCGTGTAGCATTTTCAAATGGAGAATTTAATTTGGGAAAAATGACTTTTACCCGGACCGGAGATTTGGATTTTAGTTATCCAACAGCCAATGCAGGTAACAATATAAAAGTTGTATTGCCACAAACCGAAGTTACATTAGATGGTTCTGCAAGTTCTGAATCAACCGGAAAAATATTAACTTACGAATGGTCACAAATTTACGGACCAACGAAAGTGATGTTTTCAGAAACAAATTCAGCAAACCCTGTTGTTAGCGGTTTGGAGGAAGGAATGTACCGCTTTGAATTAAAAGTTACAAATCCGGAATCGCGTTTCGCTGATGCAGAAGTTTTGGTTTTGGTAACCAATTTGAGTAATGCGGTTCCTACAGTTTCATTGACTGTGCCTTCCAGTAATTCAACTTTTACAGAAGGTAAGCCGGTTACACTTACCGCCAGTGCCGGCGACTTTGACGGAACCATTCAGCAGGTTGAATTTTATGCTGGAAATGTTTTAATTTCAACAGTAAATGCTCCACCTTATAGTGTTCAATGGAATCCGGCAGAAGGCAATTATGATATTGTAGTCAAAGCTATTGACAATGAAGGCGCTGAAAGTTATTCAAAACCCATTTCAGTAGTTATTGCGCCATTAATGAGATGTTCCGAAACTTCGAAAGATGCAACACAAGGTTCATTTTCTGAAGGTTACATCGCAACTTTCGAAACAATTGGGAACGATGTAATTATAACATTTGAACTGCTGGATTCAAAAACTGGTCTGGTAGCTTATTTGTGGAAGCAATCACCTTTTTCAGAGTCACAAATGACAAATACCGGTGGTAAAAAATTCACTGCTACCATCAGTGGTCAAACTCCGGGATCATCTATCAACTATGCTTGTAAATTCGCTTTTGCCGGTGGTTTGTCGGTTACAAAATACTTATCATACAAGGTGGGAAGCAATTGTGGATTTGTAGGGAATACAAGTACAACTGCAAAAAAGATTCAGATTTACCCCAATCCGGTTTTTAATGAATTAATTGTCAGCAATATTGAATCACCAGTTAACATTACCATTTTCGATGTAAATGGAAAACCGGTACATCGTGATACAGCAGAAAACAGTCTTAAAAAAATCGATGTAAGTCAACTTGTAAAGGGTTTATATTTCTTAAGACTTTGGAATACAAACTCCGTAGAAGTTAGAAAGTTTATAAAGGAATAGTTTTCGGAAAAAGTAACCATACACAAAAACAGTTCGTTCAAATTTAAAAAGGTATTGAATGAACGGAGTGGTTTTTGATATTATGGAGTTGCGGTTGTGGGCGTTAATATTCCCAATATTTGCATTGGTTGCCGGCAGCAATGCGCAGGAGATTAATTTTACATTTCTGCGCCAACAAATGGTAAAAACCCAAATTGAAGCACGTGGAATTTCTGATCCGGAAGTTTTAAATGCGTTTAAAAAAGTGGAGCGGCACAAGTTTGTTTTACCTGAAACTATTTCAAAAGCTTACAACGATCACCCGCTACCGATTGAGGAAGGACAAACCATTTCGCAACCCTACATTGTGGCTTTTATGACTGATGCACTTGATTTAAAACCTACCGATAAAATTCTCGAAATTGGCACCGGTTCCGGATACCAGGCAGCCATTTTAGCCGAAATTTGTGATTCAGTTTTCACTATCGAAATTTTCGAAAAGCTGGGTGAGAAAGCAAATAATCTTTTTGTAGAATTGGATTACAAAAACATATTCACTAAAGTTGGCGATGGATATAAAGGCTGGACCAAATATGCGCCTTTTGATGCAATTATTGTTACCTGTTCGCCAACACAAATCCCGAAAGCTTTAAAAGAACAGCTTGCCGAAGGAGGCAGAATGATTATTCCGGTGGGTTCAACTCATATCGCAATCGCTTGTTTTGCTCGAAAAACGAAAAGGAAAAATCGAACAGAAAAATATTTTGCCGGTTAGGTTTGTACCGATGATTGATGAGGAAGGGGGGAAGTACTAAACATGCCTCTTTTAATTTGCCCAATTACTGAGAGTTCTGTGTTTTGATTGTCATCCTACTCATGTCGATTATTGGGTTTCAATCGTGTGCCCAGAATACAGATTTTAGAGGATTGCGCCAACAAATTGTAAAAACCCAGATTGAAGCACGCGGAATTACTAATATTGAGTTTCCATGTGCTTTGCCCGATGCTTCTTTTTTTAATCAAAGGGACTAGCTTCTATGATTTCATCCGTCTTTTTAGATCCAAATAACTTTTGGAAAAACCCCGGCTTCTTAGGTTCCAGTAGCGGGTTTTCATTGATAGGGAAATAACCATCCAGTTCCTGCAAACTTTTTTGAAAGTCGGCGGGGCTATTGGAATGGTGCATGAGTAAATCTTTAAAGTTCTCGATAAGGGCACTTCTCAATTCAGAAGTAATTTCTTGTACCAAATCAAAAATACATTCAGGGTTGCTATGGGTAGCCCAACTTCCGTCAGCGAGCCTTGCGTTGGTATGTGCATTCGCTGATTTGTCGGCAACACAAAGATGTACCTTATATTGCTCCAGGGCTACGGCAATCAATCGTTTGGTCTCTTCATAATCCAGCCCGAATATGCCCTCAATGATGGGAAATCCGTGAGGGGATGCTTTTGCAAATACTTTTGAGTCGGCATGGAGGAACATTCCGAAAATAGCCCCGGATGGCATTTTATAAAATGAGTACACCAATTCGAGCGGAGCTGTTTTTAGTTGTTCAGCGTGGCCATCGGCCCTTGCCAGCAAAAAAACTCCCGGTGAGGTATCCATTTTAAAATGCCCCAGTGTCCGGGTTCGGCTTATTAAATGCCCGTATTTGCCTGCCAATACTAAAACTCCAAACTTTGGCTCTGTGATTTTTGAGGCATCAAGTTTAATCTTGATTTGGGTGGTGTTTGCTTTTTTGTCGGTAATGATTTTGTATTGCATAGCGGTAAGTTAAATTATTGCATATGAATCTTGAATTCTAAAACTTGATCCCAAATAAAAAATAGAAAGAACCTTGCTTTTTATGGTAATGCACTTTTTGTTAAATTACAAGATAAATTATAGTTGTATCCTAATCCTCCAGCAAAGTAAAAATCTCCAGGTGCAACATAATACCGTAGCATTGGCGAATATACGAGATCCATAATGTCATAATGTCCTACACCCTTATAAACAAAAAATATTTCATTATAAATTTTGAACTTATTTTTTTCGTATCTCGTTTTTATGGATTCTATCCGTATACGTTAAAATCAGGTCGGATAGAATCCTTCCTGTTTATTGCATGTATCAGAACCGTATCCTCACCCCAAGTTGAACCCCGTTCATCTTCCCCATGGTGAAATTGGTGTGGCTTAACGGGGCGACCACTAAATCAACCGGGATTGTTCTTTGGGCATTTTCAACTTGTTGCATCAGTGTGTTTTCAGGTAAGAAGGAAAATGCTGACGGAGCGCACGTTTCGCTGCTCTCCGAGGTTGTTACAACATTTTCTCGGCTTTCCAACATTTTTTTGATTTGATTTTCCCATTGCAAAGTTTCCATGGTTTTGTGGTATTCCATGGTGCCGATTGCCTTATTCTGTTTGCTTTTTTTAATCAACACATAAGCCAGAACCCCCAGCCCCACTACCGCCACACCGGCAAGGGCATAAATTGTGCCGTCACTCACAGTGCCAGGAAGATTAGTACTTTCATGTCCCCATGACGCATTCGATTTCAACGGATTGATTGTCAAAGCCATTGCGAAAATCAAAAATAATGCGATTGTTTTGTTCAGTTTTTTCATGATTTAAAGTTTTAAATTTGACATAATATGGATTTATAATTTTTAAACAAAAGTCTCTTATTGAATTTAGAATTTGAGTATTAACATTGCCCCGTTTGCCGTTAGCCCAAACTCAAGTTTTGTGCTGCCACGACTGGCCGTGGAACCGGAATTATAAATGTTAACGGCTTTTATTAAATGGTCCCTGGCACCGAGGCTCAAAATTGCCCCAACCGAGATAAACCCTATGGTTGCGGCAGCCGGAAAAATGAGGTTCTTTTGGTCGGAAGTTTCAAGTTTGCCTGAGTTTAAGTTGTTAATGTCGCTTTGAGAATTGCTCAAACTGAGCACTCCGAGATAAACACCAAAACCGGCACCTACTAACAAAGCGGCATAGCCGATGGTGCTTTTTGATTTGTATTTATCAAATTCTGATGAGGCGGCGGCGGAATTTGAAAACAGCGTTTTCAGCTTTTCCTTGCTTAACTTCACATCGTTTTGATAAACCTGGAATTTTACAATCTTTAAAGAATCGTTCTGTTGTGCAGAAACATTTGCTGAACAGAAAATGCCAACGAGAAATAGCAAGATTAGTTTTTTCATTTTTTGGTATGTTTTAATTTTTCGGTATGTTTTAACCGATGCAAGCTATTTCAATTCTCCGCGAATATCAAAATACAAGGGTTATAAAAAAGTTATATTTCGGCCATAAAATCGATTGTTCCCCTGCGGTTGTTCGTTCCCAGTTTTTTGTAGATTTTGTTAAGGTGCGACTTCACGGTGCCTTCAGTAATAAACAAATTGCCGGCTATCTCCTGGTTGGTATGCCCTTGGAGCAATAAGTTGCAAATGTCGCGTTCGCGCAGGGAAAGCAATTTCATTTTCTGGCTGATGATGTTCTTTAGTTCCGAACCGCTCTTCCGGTATTTCTCGATCAGTTCTTCCACGTTCAACTGTTCTTTTTTATACATCTTTTTGACCAATACCACTACGAAAGCCACAATGATGATCCCCGAAAAGTAACTGAGGAATATGTCAACATATTTTTGCTGGAGGTTTGCATAAGGGGTAATCAAGTGGGGGCTGTAATATTCCAATGCAAACAAACTGGTTATACTTACCACCCAAATGGACAGAAGAACCGTACGTTTTGCCCCGCTCATCACAAACAGCATCAACGCAAGTATGGCCGTATAGATTGGGGCGATGCCGCCCGTAACCCCTCCGTTTTTGATCCCGATAAACAACAGGCTGAACAGGATCATCAAAAAATACAGCACGGGCGACCACGAAAAAATGCGCTTCACGCGGGAATAGTAGTACAAAATCGCGCTGGTGCACACCACAAACAATTTGGTCAAGGTAAGGGTATAATCAATATCGAAAATAATGTTGATAACAACGAACGTCAAAAAACCGGCCATAGTGAACAGGCAGGTAAGGTTAAAAAACTGGTGCTCGGCTTTGAAATCAGTATCGTTGCCTACCAGGACCGTATAAAGGGAGCTTGATGTTTTTTCTTGGCGAGAGTCGCTGTCCGTAGCAATTGACTGGGATGAGAGATGGTTTTCCATAGCCGTAGTTTTAATGGTAAGGTTTCAAGTTACAACATTTCAGTCTTTTAGCTTATCTGCTTTCCCAGAAGAATCATTCTAAATACGGCTTCAGCCCTTTTTCGCATTCCGAATAATTGTCTTATTTTTGGGATTTCATTAACAAAAGGGCTTATGTGGATTAGGGTTTCCCGCGTTATTCTACGGAATAAAATAGTACTGCTTTCGCTTCTTGCACTGATTACGGCATTTTTTGCCTACCACGCCACCAAGGTGGAAATGTCGTCCGAATACGCATCATTGTTCCCAAAAAAAGACCAAGCTTTCAAAGATTATCAGGAATTCGTAAAGATTTTTGGCGAAGAAGGCAACCTCATTATCATCGGCATCCAGGATTCCAATTTTTTTCGGTTCGAGCGCTTCCATAAGTGGCGGGAACTGTGTAACGAACTAACTGAAGTTGATGGCGTTGAAAACCTGTTGTCGGTAACGAATGCCTGCAACCTCAAAAAAAACACCGGCCTAAAACAATTTGCAATTGAGCATGTTTTTCCCGATTCGATTTCCAACTTGTTTTGCTGGAAAATGGAGATGGAAAATCAAACAGCAGAAGATATTGTCGGTAAAGCGGAAATATTAAACTTATTGACTATGATACGAGCAGATGTTACATCTCATGAAAACAATCTTTCGTTCAATTTTTTCAGTTAATTGCAAAATTTTAATTTGCAACTCCGAAATTAAGTATTTATAAGCTCTCGAAGATTTCTTATTGGTTGCCCATTTAGCCGCCATGCCCTTATTCGATTGTATTCGTCAATTGCACGAAGTCGCTTTTGGTCATCTTCCGGTTTTACAATATTTATTATATCCCACGAATCTACCCCGTCGGATACCAACATCAGGTGGTGGGTGCGTCGATAAGTCCTTAGGCTCAAAAGCCGGTTTTTAATAATCGCGATTTGGGCCGTGGATTTCTTAACGTTAATGCCGAGAACTTTTATGCCCCAAAAACTATTAAAATTAATAATGGTATCTGGAATATCATCCGTTAAAAAGCTTATTGGAATTTGACCCAGAAAAGTTGAGCTTGAAGCAGCCAATTTTGTTGCAATGCCACCTGATACAGCACTTATCACTACTACAGCTTCAAAATTTGAATTCAATAACCCTGCATCGTTTTTATCCTTGGACGATCTGTATTCAACACAAAAAATCTTGTCATTGTCCTTAATCCGTATGACTTGAATTCCCTGGTTTATTTGAACCTAAACTCAGTAGATTAAACGACTCCTCCTTGTTATTTTCAACATTAAATTCTATCCTATTTGCCCATCCTAAATCAGAACGGGATGCTCCACTAAAACCAGGACCTCGTAAGTTTTCTTCCGGATTTGGGTAAGCATCTGAATCGTTTAGTATTACATTCTTTGCACCATATGTTAGTGCGCTCATCACACAATACGGGTGCCCATACATTCCGGTACTATAATCCTGTGTTTCAATACCGAACGAATGATGAAAATTATATTTTCCGCCTATTAAATGGCCTACTTCATGTGTGTGGAATGCAAATGGGTCTGCAATTCCAAAAGCAGAAAAATTGCCAGTACTTCCCCCATCTATCCTATATCCCATGGGGAAGTTAAAAACCCCTATAAAGGCATCAAAATTTTCCGGAAAGCCACCTTGGCTGGCCGCTTCTTTATCTAAAATACTCCTGGCTGTTGCACGTGGTATATAAAGTAAATTATTTTCATCAGGTCCTGAAAATATATCTTCTTTTTGAGCCTGATGATTGACCATATTTAAAACCTTTCCTTCTATTTTAAGCTTACCAAAACTTTGTTTGTACCAAAAATTTGCAACGCCCTGTTCATATCCCCAGTTTAAAAAAAAATTCGCGTACCAATCTTTATCATGAGGAAAATCAGGAGCCTGTGGTAGGTCAGTGTTTTGAGGCGACCAACTAATCAACATTACGCCTATCCTGAAA
The DNA here is from genome assembly GCA_963800345.1 of uncultured Prolixibacteraceae bacterium. Lineage (GTDB taxonomy): Bacteria > Bacteroidota > Bacteroidia > Bacteroidales > Prolixibacteraceae > Draconibacterium. The sequence goes on from CAWDAW010000016.1 coordinate 258,900, forward strand.
ATTTCAGAATGAACAAGGCAATCTTTTAGGATAAAATCGGTCAACGAAAAAGGTGGGGTTAAGCCACACAATCCGCCCAAATGAAGTATGCTGGCATCATCCTGTTGAATTTTACCGGTATCACGCAAACTTAACATAAAACATTTTTTTAAAGATTATTGTAATGCCACTAAAACTGGAATCAGCCCCTTCCCTGCCAATAGAGGTTTTAAAGCCTTGCCAATAACAGCACCAAAAGCATTGAATGGATCTTTCGCTTTCATCGCATGTCCCATTGTAGATGATGTAGTTAGCATATCTCCCACTTCAATAGGACCAAAATCGGCATCTGCCCAACAAAACACTTTCCCCATCAGGGCAATTGGCATTTTGTCATCTTCTGTTTCATCTATTCCTAAGATTAAGCCAGGCTTGTAGTCGCCTGCCCCGCTAATAACGCCTGCAACTTTTTTATCGTATTGTTTCGAACACGCTTGTATAGTGCCATCTTCATTAAAAGTCATAACGCAGCCCGGGGTTACTAAATTGGGATTTGAAACTAAAAAGTTTTCGGCAACATCATTGCCCCCCACTAATTTAATATCACCTGTTACAACAACATCTCCTTCGAAGAACCCGGCCATGCCACCAGGATTGTGACCCGATACACCTGCGTGTTGCGGATTATGGCTGATGCCCCACACCCCGTCAAATTGATCGCTTTCACCTACTACTCCGGCATTTTTTGTACTCTTACCATACACACCCCGCCAATTTTGACTGAAACCAACAACTCCATTTCCACCCACACTCGATCCGCTAATACCGTTTCCATTCCCTCCAGCTTCTCCTTCTACGCCAGATCCTTCGCTTGAACTGCACCTTGCAGCTGAAAGTGTTCGGCTAACGGCTCTCAATCCGTAATTTGTATCGCTAACGGCTGCTACGCCTCGTCCTTTAATTGATTCGCCTTTCACTCCGTATTCTGTTTCACTAACCCCATGCACACCGTTGCCTCTTTTACTTGTTCCACGAACACCGTCACCGGCACCACCTGCTTCACCTTCTATGCCTGTTCCTTCACTTGAACTGCACCGGGCAGCCGAAAGTGTTCTGCTTACTGCCCTTAGGCCATAGTTGGTGTCGCTCTCGGCCACAACACCTCTTCCAACCTCACTTGTGCCATGCACTCCATACCCATTTTGGCTATGTCCCTGAATGCCTTTGCCCCCATTATGGATATACGTTGCACCACTCCCTGTGAATTCTCCCTTTACTGCAGGTACACCAACTTGTGATGAGGTCCCGCTAACAATGTTATCTGCCATTTTTTTCTATAAAATTTATGATTCTTACTTTGTATAAATGTAGTTCAGGTACATCCTTGAATAATAGTATAAAAACGACAATTTTAGGTTTATGATTCAACCCTGCTGATATATTCTTGTTCAGTTAATGGAGTCTGTTTTTGTGTACAAATTTCTACGTCCCTTGTAAAAATCGAATATTTCAACCCTAATTTTGCTAAATCTCAAATGAGCTATGAGGATGGATTTGATTCCTTTCATGCTGAAAAAGCTTCGGGGGAAATTGATGGATATTGTACGTATTACCAATTAACTGGGTAAACATTTTTTTATTGCGTTTGTAAAAGTACCGAACTAAATATCTTGAGCAAACGCTTCCAAATGCCGGAATAATCAGGATGTACTTGGTCAAAATATCCGCATTTATTTGTAACCGTTATCCATCCAATACCGGGCCCTTGTTCTTGAAAAACCGAGACTTTCACAACATGTGTCATACATATTTGGCCTATGCGTCGATACGGGATATATAGGTCTCATTGGTTATGGGCGTTTGCTTTAAAAAAGTTGATGGCACGCTACCGGAAAATCTTTTAAAGTCCTTTATCAGGTGCATTTGGTCAAAATAGCCACATTCCAGGGCTATGCTTGTCCAATCGCTTTGAGGAAATTTTAACTTCATAGCAAATGCATGGTTAAACCTTACTACACTTGAAAAAAGCTTTGGCGACATGCCCACTTCTTCTGAAAAATGGCGTTCAAAATTCCTTGTGCTCATATTCGCAGAATACGCTAATTGCTTTACACTCATTGAAATAGATTTTTTTAGGATGAGATTGGAGATAACCGTAATACAATCTTTGTAAACTACATGTTTTTGTCTTTTTAAATTATCCAAAAGGTATTTTTCGGTCAAAGTGCACCTTTCTGTTAAATCCTTGGCTTCGCATAATTGTTCAAATAGAAACTTAAAATTCAAACCTAAAATATCTTCAGTCGGAATTATATGATCCGTAATCCAGTTTGCAGGAAAATCGAAAATTTTATTGAATCCATTTGGCCTGAAACATATTTCAAAAAAAGAATAAGCACCGTTAAAGGTTGCTATTCCTATATTGTGTGTGGTTAGACCTGCTACATCACAATAGGTACCATGAGTTACAATTTTGTTTGTATTGGGATCGAATAGTTTAACTGGTTTTTCCTTAAAGAAAAATACCAATGTCATTTCATGTGATGCATGCAATGGTTTTTCCATGTCCTTGCCTTTGGTGTCGAATTCCCTAAAAGCATAACACCGGATAAAAGGGCTTAATGCGGACGAAGGAGCGAGTTCCGAAGTAGTAATCATAAATTGTTTTTTAAAAAACATTAATAGTCAAAATTATATTGCTATAAAAAACACTTAAATATTTTTTGAACGGTACCGCCTGTTGCCAAAACATCGTGGTAAAACTTACCGTAAGCTTAAACAATGGAATATCAAAAATGTGCGAATGACATTTGATTTTGTGTAACCCGCTTTAGGAGTTTTAAAAATTTTCGATTTTTACCGGAGAACGGCTTTATTCTCAAAAAGTAGGCAATAGAAATAGCTAAACTGCAACTTCCTCAGCTGCCAACGGGATTTATTTGCTGATGACGGGAGCTTGGTTATTCGGTAAAAGCTGGTACTGAATTTCAGTTACTTCAAACTAATAATTTGGGAGAAACTTACATGTCAACACCAGCAATTGCTGATGGTTATTTGTTTTTTAAAACCGTTGGGCATTTGGTGGCGGTTTCAAATTAAAAAAGGAAGCTGCAATTATTTATTTACAACTTCCCATTTTTATAATAAAAAAGTTTGTTTCAGATTATTTTACGATAATCCTTTGATGGCCATAGTTTATTGAACCTTTTAATTCAATAATATAAACTCCGGCAGAAAGGTTTCCTCTTTCGATTTCCATTTTATCAGAAGTTATATCTTTTATTTCAAGGACTTTTGTGCCTGCCATATTAAACATAATCAATTTATATTCCGAATTTTCAAAATTGTCAAATTCGATTGTTGTCCTGTCATAAAAGGGATTTGGATAAATTTTCAGTGAGTGTAGGGCAATCTGATTAATTCCTGTAGCCAATGTAACTGTTACTATCCATTCCTGATTTGTTGTACCATCTTCAGCAGTTACTGTGTAATTTACAGGTTTTGTAAAGTCATTTGCAGTAGTTCCACTTATTTGTTCAACCGTTCCAACTTTTGTAGTTGCACCGTCAGATAGTGTAAACATTGAAACAAGATTTGTAAGATCAGTCCCTGTTTTTACTTCAATTTCGATGGTTTTTGCAGTTGCATCGATAGTTGCATCTCCGGTTTGGGGAGGAGTTCCAAATGCAAAATCAATTATATCGGTTTCAATATTTGGTGCAACAGTAACGGTTACAAGCCAATCCTGAACAGTTGTTCCGTCTTCAGCAGTTATTAAATAAGTAACCGGGTTTGAAAAATCCATTTCAGAAATACCACTTATTTGAGCTTTAGTTCCAACTTTTGCAGTTGCTCCTTCCGAAAGAATAAATGTTGAAATCAGGTTTGTTAATACTGTTCCGTATTCAACTTCAATATCAATTGTTTTTTCTGTTGAATTGATTATGGCATCACTTAATTGAGGAGGTGTAGCAAATGCAAAATCGATTATCTCTGTTTCAGAATTTGGTGCAACCGTAACAGTTACGACCCAATTTGCAACAGTTGTCCCATCTTCGGCAGTTACTGAATATGTAACAGGTGCTGAAAAGTCATTGGCAGCAGTCCCGCTTACCTGATTCACCGTCCCAACTTTTGCCGCTGCTCCGTCGGAGAGTGTAAAAGTGGAAATCAGGTTTGTTAAATCCGTTCCAAATCCTACCTCAATATCAATTGTATTTGCTGTTGCATTGATTGTTGCTTCGCCTGTTTGTGGTGGAGTCCCAAAACCAAAAGTCAAAATTTTGGTTTCATCGTTAAGCGTAATAATTTCCATAACAGTAACTTTCCAATCCTGAACAGTTGTCCCGTTTTCAGCGGTAATCTGATAAGTTACTGTTGAACTGAAATTATTGCTTGTGGTACCGCTTATTTGTTCTGTTGAACCAACTTTTGCAGAAGCGCCGTCAGATAAAGTGAACATGGCCACAAGGTTGGTTAAATCAGTTCCGGATTCAACCCTGATTTGAACCGTGTGTAATGAAGCATTTATTATCGAATTTTGGGTTTGTGGTGGAATTCCAAAACCGAATGAAAGGATGTTGGTTTCGCCATTTGGAGCGACAGTAACAGTTACCACCCAATCCTGAGTTGTTGCTCCATCTTCCGCAGTAACTTTATAAGTTACGGGACTTGTAAAATCATTTGCAGTTGTTCCGCTGACTTGTGCCACAGAACCAACTTTTGCTGTTGCGCCATCAGAAAGTGTGAAAGTTGAAATCAGGTTTGTTAAATCTGTTCCGTTTTCAACTTCAATGTCAATGGTTTTGGCAGTTGCATTGATGGTTGCATCGCCGGTTTGTGGAGGAGTTCCAAATCCGTAAGTAAGAATTTCTGCTTCATTATTTATAAATGGTGCAACGGAAACAGTAACCACCCAATCCTGAACAGTTGTTCCGTCTTCGGCAGTTACATTGTAAGTTACCGGGACTTGTAAAATCATTTGCAGTTGTTCCGCTGACTTGCGCCACTGTTCCAACTTTTGCAGTTGCGCCATCAGAAAGTGTAAAAGTTGAAATCAGATTGGTTAAATCTGTTCCGTTTTCAACTTCAATGTCAATGGTTTTTGATGTCGCATTGATTGTTGCATCGCCTGTTTGTGGTGGAGTGCCAAATCCGTAAGTAAGAATTTCTGCCTCATTATTTATAAATGGTGCGACAGTAACAGTTACCACCCAATCCTGAACAGTTGTTCCATCTTCGGCAGTTACTATGTAAGTTACTGGACTTGTAAAATCATTTGCAGTTGTTCCGCTGACCTGCGCCTCTGTTCCAACTTTTGCAGTTGCGCCATCAGAAAGTGTAAAAGTTGAAATCAGGTTTGTTAAATCTGTTCCGTTTTCAACTTCAATATCGATGGTTTTTGCAGTTGCATTGATTGTTGCATCGCCGGTTTGTGGTGGAGTGCCAAATCCGTAAGTAAGAATTTCTGCTTCATTATTTATAAATGGTGCGACAGTAACAGTAACCACCCAATTCCTGAACAGTTGTTCCATCTTCGGCAGTTACTTTATAAGTTACAGGACTTGTAAAATCATTTGCAGTTGTTCCGCTGACCTGCGCCTCTGTTCCAACTTTTGCAGTTGCGCCATCGGAAAGTGTAAAAGTTGAAATCAGGTTTGTTAAATCTGTTCCGTTTTCAACTTCAATATCGATGGTATTTGAAGTTGCATTGATTGTTGCATCGCCGGTTTGTGGAGGAGTGCCAAATCCGTAAGTAAGAATTTCTGCCTCATTATTTATAAATGGTGCGACGGTAACAGTAACCACCCATTCCTGAACAGTTGTTCCATCTTCGGCAGTTACAGTATAAGTTACCGGGCTTGTAAAATCATTTGCAGTTGTTCCGCTGACCTGCGCCACTGTTCCAACTTTTGCAGTTGCGCCATCAGAAAGTGTAAAAGTTGAAATCAGGTTTGTTAAATCTGTTCCGTTTTCAACTTCAATGTCAATGGTTTTTGCGGTTGCATTGATTGTTGCATCGCCTGTTTGTGGTGGATGCCAAATCCGTAAGTAAGTATTTCTGCTTTATTATTAATGAATGGAGCGACAGTAACAGTTACCACCCAATTCTGGACAGTTGTTCCATCTTCGGCAGTTACTTTATAAGTTACCGGACTTGTAAAATCATTTGCAGTTGTTCCGCTGACCTGCGCCTCTGTTCCAACTTTTGCAGTTGCGCCATCCGAAAGTGTGAAAGTTGAAACAAGTTTTGTTAAATCTGTTCCGTTTTCAACTTCAATGTCAATGGTTTTGGCAGTTGTATTGATTGTTGCATCGCCTGTTTGTGGTGGGGTTCCAAACGAGTACGTTAAAATTTCAGTTTCATCATTCTTGTCGGAGTTTGTTGTAGCTGTTACAACCCAATTCTGAATTGTTGTTCCATTTTCTGCTATTACCATATATGTTACTGAATTGGAAAAATCATTTTCAGTAATTCCACTTACTTGGGTTACACCGTTAATTTTGGCAGTTGCTCCTGAGGAAAGCTTAAACGTAGAAACTAGCTGAGTTAAATCTGTTCCATCCATTAACTCGATATTAATACTATGAGAAACCATATCAATAATTGCAGGATATAGCTTTTCTGGGAAATCAAAAGACAGGAAATTGGTTCTATTAGAAATTATTTCTGACCAATCACAAGCTCCAGGGCCACCATATGCTCCTATATCATTTCTTTCACTTCCAAATGAAGGTGGAAAACAAACGTCTTTATATATTTCATCAGTATTGCCAGCATCTATGCATGGAGAAATGGAGGTAAGATGAAATTGGATGTCATCTTTAATAAATGTGGGATTATTGCTAATATTTCCTTCTCCTGTATAGCTATCCTGTATATCGCTGTACGTCACTGTGCAATTGCCCCCTATCTGAGTTGATTCCTTGTTGTTAAAAAAAATTATAGAATTTATCACATCTAATGTACCACCGGCGCAATGAATACCTGTTGCATCTGGATTATAAATGACATTGCAGTTTGCCATTGTAACAGTTCCTCCATTTACATAAACACCCCCACCGGCTACAGAAGGACCACAATTAGTACGAGTTGTTCTGTTATTTGCAATAATATTATTTGATAAAATAACTGTACCTAAATTTACATAAATTGCTCCACCATAGCTCAGGCTTGATCCTCCGAAAAAGCAATTCCCACTATTTGTTGCGTGGGTTTGATTTTCACTAAAGATATTGTTACTGATTTTTACATTCCCTGAACTTCCTAAATAAATGGCACCTCCCCTTGCGTTTACACTGCAATCAAAAGTTCCTGCACAACGTGAATCAACTCGGTTGCCAAAAAACTTATTGTACATAATTGTGGCATCCCCTTTAGAAAGAGCTAGAGCGCCTCCGACATAGTTGCCCGTAGCTTGAGAAGGATTGGATAGATTTTTTTCAAATATAGAATTTGTAAGAATTAAATTTCCACCATTTAGAGAGACATATAAGGCACCTCCATGTCCAAGTGATTTATTATTATAAAATGAGCAATCAGAAAGCGTGAATTCACTGCCAACTTCAGAATCGTTCAAAAAATAAATTGCTCCACCTTGGGAAGCAGAATTATTAGAAAATACGCAATTGTCAATAGTTGGAGTACTATTAATAACGCGGACACCACTGTTTTTAGAGTTTTCAATATCACAATATCTGAGTATTGAATTAAATGTTGTAATGTTAAAAAATATTCCCTGCCATCCCGTAATTGTTTCCATAGTTGTGAAAAGAATAGGTTCCTGTTCGGTACCGATTGCTTTTAACAAGCCTGCTACTTCAATCACATAATCCCCATTACATATAACCTTTACGCCGGGTTCAATTGCTAAATTTGCAATAAAAAGGTCATCATCTACAATATATGGGGAACCGGATTTACTCCAGGTTTTACCATCAATTGTGCCAGAAACATGAGTTTGAGAAAATAGTGAATGAGTAAACAAAATTAAACTCATTAAAATTACTGTCCTTAAAAAAGTTGATTTTTTCATGATAAACGATTTTTGGTTTTTATTATAAATTAAATTCTATGTTCCACTAATACTGGATCGTTTATCAGCAAAATAATTGGGATATATTTTTTTGGTAGATTTCCCTAATTGTTATCGGTAAAGCTATTTCATCATACTTTGAAAGCCAAACTAATGGGGTTATAAAAAAGTTAGATTTTGCCCATCAGGTTGATTACTTCGAGGCGGTTGTGTGTCCCCAGTTTTTTGTATATTTTGTTGAGGTGCGCCTTCACTGTGCCTTCCGTAATAAACAGGTTGTCGGCTATTTCCTGGTTCGTTTGTCCCTGAAGCAACAAGTTGCAAATGTCGCGTTCGCGCAGGGACAATAATTTCATTTTCTCACGTATGATGGTCTTTAGTTCCAATCCGCTCTTACGGTATTTTTCAATCAACTCTTCCACATTCAACTGTTCTTTTTTATACATCTTTTTAACCAACACCACCACAAAAGCCACAATGATGATTCCCGAGAAGTAACTGAGGAAAATGTCAACATATTTTTGCTGGACAGTTTCATAGGGTGTAATCAGGTGGGGGCTGTAATATTCCAAAAAAAATAAACTTGTAATGCTAATTAACCAAATGGACAAAAGAACAATTCGTTTCATTCCGCCCGTAACAAACAACATGAGTGCCAGTATTGCAGTATAAATTGGGGCAATGCCACCGGTTACACCCCCATTTTTAATCCCAATAAACAACAAGCTGAATAAAATCATCAAAAAATACAGCACAGGCGACCACGAAAATATGTGTTTCACCCTGGAATAATAGTAAAGGATTGCACTTGAGCAAACTACAAACAATTTGATTAACGTGAGTGCATAATCAATCTTAAAAATAATATTAATGACGATAAAAGTTGAAAAACCGGCCATAGTGAACAAACAAGTCAGGTTAAAAAACTGGTGTTCGGCTTTAAAATCTTTGTCGTTGCCAACTAAATGGGTGTAGATGGTGCTTAACGATTTTTTTGCGGAAAAATTGGTATCTGTTGTAAATAGGCGGGATGAAACAAGTTTTTCCATTGTGGTAGTTTTAAAGGTGGCCTTCAAGTTACAACATTTCAGCCTTTTAGCTTTTATTTTTACCGGAAAGAATCATTCTAAATATCATATAACGATAGGAACTTTACAATTCGTTTGACTTGGTCGCTTGAAATAATCGCTTTTTTCATATTCCGCTTATTTATTATATTTTCGTGCCTTAATCAATTTTATTGTATATGTGGATCAAGGTTTCCCGCATTATTCTTCGCAACAAAATTTTATTACTCACCATACTTGCATTGTTAACCATATTCCTTGGATACCATGCCCGGACGGTGGAAATGTCATACGAATATGCATCGATGCTGCCCAAAAAAGACAAGGCATACATTGATAATCAGAAATTTATTGAAGTTTTTGGCGAAGAGGGAAACCTTATTATCATTGGTATTCAGGATTCCACATTTTTTGAATTTGAAAAATTTGAAAAATGGAAAACACTTTGCAACGACATTTCAAAAGTTGAAGGAGTTGAAAATCTTTTGTCAGTTTCAAATTCCTATAATCTAATTAAAAATACGGAAAAAAAACAGTTTGAAGTTCAACTGGTTTTCCCCGATACCATCACAAACCAGGAAGAACTTAACCAGGCAGAAGAAAATTTCAGGAAATTGCCGTTTTACCGCAAACTGTTGTACAACGATGAAAATAATACGTATCTGCTTGCCATTACTGTCAATAAAGACAAAATGCTCACGAAGGAACGTGAGAAAATGGTCAAATCAATACAGAAAATTGGAAAGCAATTCGAAAAAGAAGAAAATGTAAAACTGCATTATTCCGGTCTTCCTTATATCAGAGTGATTACTGCAATTATCATCCGCAGCGAACTTTACCTTTTTAGTGCCCTTGCCCTTGCTATTTGCATTATAGTCCTTTATTTGTTTTTCCGTTCGTTCAAAGCTGTATTTTTTCCTGTGGTTGTTGTCCTCATAGGTGTCGTTTGGGCACTTGGCACACTGGGTTTGCTGGATTACAAAATAACAGTTTTGTCGGGCATGATTCCATCTTTACTTATTGTAATAGGAATACCAAACAGCATTTACATGATGAACAAATTTCATCATGAATTTGTGCAGCATGGGAATAAAGTAAAGGCGCTTCAAAGAGTGATTGTTAAAATTGGGAATGCCACGTTTCTTACCAATTTAACCACTGCGCTTGGATTTGCCACTTTCATTATAGTAAAAAGCGAATTGCTAAAACAGTTTGGTATTGTGGCATCCTTGAATATTCTGGGACTTTTTGTGCTTTCTCTTATTTTAATTCCTGTAATATTTAGTTTTATAAAAACTCCGTCGGCAAAGCACGTCAAGCATTTGGATTATAATTTAGTGTCGCATATTATCGACTGGTTTATCAACATAACTCAAAATTACCGCAAATGGGTTTACATTTCAACGGCAGTAATTTTGTTGCTGGGTTTTTGGGGGATTTCACGAATGAAAACTTCTGGTTATGTGGTTGATGACATACCCAAAAGCAACCCAATTTATAAAGACCTGAAATTTTTCGAAAAGAATTTTGAGGGAATCATGCCACTCGAAATTATGATTGACACAAAAAAACCAGGCGGTGCAATGCAACTTTCGAATTTTGAAAAAATAGATAAACTTGAAAATAAGTTGGAGAAATACCATGAACTGTCTACGCCAACTTCAATACTAAACCTGTTGAAATTCTCGAAACAGGCTTTTTACAACGGCAGCGAAGATTATTACAGTTTGCCCAACAATCGTGAAAAAAACTTTATCCTTCAATATGCAGCTACCGGCGAAAAAAATTCAGAACTGCTCCATTCGTTTCTCGATAGTACCCGACAATTTGCGCGAATCAGTATTAGAGTTGAAGACGTTGGTGTAAATCGGATGGAGGAATTATATACAGACTTTTACAACGATATTGATTCGATTTTTAATCCTGATGATTACAATGTAACCGTTACAGGCACAAGCATTACTGTTTTTAAAGGAACCAATTATTTGCTAAAGAACCTGTTTTCGAGCCTGGCTCTCGCAATTTTGCTTATTTCTTTAATAATGGCCCTAATGTTTTCGTCATGGCGAATGGTTGTCATGTCGCTAACGCCGAATATCATCCCGCTTATTTTTACTGCCGCACTAATGGGATTTACGGGAATTCCAATAAAGGCATCGACAATTCTCGTATTTAGCATCGCTTTCGGGATTTCGGTTGACAATACCATCCATTTTCTAGCAAAATACAGGCAGGAATTGATAGTAACCGGCTGGGATATTAAGCAATCTGTAATATTGGCGTTAAAAGAAACAGGCGTAAGTATGCTCTACACTTCAGTTGTATTGTTCTTTGGGTTTGGGATTTTTGCGGTTTCAAGTTTTGGAGGTACACGTGCCCTGGGTGTGTTGGTTTCATTAACCCTTGTAGTTGCCGTAATTTCCAATTTGATTTTATTGCCAACTTTACTGTTTAGTCTTGATCGTAGAATTACAACACGTGCATTTAGAGAACCGATGCTGCATATTTACGATGAGGAAATTGATATTGAACTCGAGGATTTGGAAATTGAACAAACAAATAAAGACAAGGAGGATTAATTTTGTATTCTATAACCCAACTTCAGGAAATTGTAAACTCAGAACTTCAAAAACGGTCGCACAAATTAAAAAAACTGACCCCGGCAAACTTGTATTGTCCGATTGATTATTCGCTGGAAATGGGTGGCAAAAGGTTGCGCCCTGTGTTGCTTCTGTTGAGTTACAATATTTTTTCCGATTCCGTGCAGGAGGCAATTCCGGCAGCAATAGCAATTGAAGTATTTCATAATTTTACGTTGCTTCATGATGATATTATGGACAAAGCCGAAATGCGAAGAAACAGACCAACAGTTCATAAAAAATTCAGCGAAAACAGCGCAATTCTTTCTGGTGATGCTATGGCTTTTATATCTTATCAATACCTTCTTGAATGTAAATCGGTTCGACTCACTGAAGTACTCGATTTGTTCACAAAAACCGCTATAGAAGTTTGCGAAGGCCAGCAATTGGATATGGAATTTGAAACCATGGAGAATGTTTCGGAAAACGATTATCTTGAAATGATTCGGCTGAAAACCGCTGTTTTACTTGCTTGTGGACTAAAATCCGGGGCACTTTTGGCAAACGCAACCAGCACTGTGGCAAATCAATTGTATGAATTCGGAATTAACCTTGGCATGGCATTTCAATTACAGGATGATTTGTTGGATAGTTTTGGAGACCAGCAAACATTTGGAAAAAAAATAGGTGGCGATATTCTTGCCAACAAAAAAACATACCTATCAATCAATGCGCTGCAAAATGCCGGATCCGAACAAAAAAGAGAATTAATAAGTTGGATGAACAATGGAGAGTTCAAGCCTGAACAAAAAATATCGGCAATGCTGAAAATATATGATCAGTTGGATATCAGACAACTAACTGAACAAAAAATAGATGGTTATTTTCAAAAATGCAGAACAGTTTTTCAGCTAATTGCAGCTGATGAAGTTAGAAAAAAACAGTTACTTGAGGTTAGCAACAATATGTTAAACCGAACCTTTTAGTGAACTGAGAGGGTTTCAAAAAAGAAATAAATTGGTTGGTCAAACTAAAAACAATGCTAAATTTGTTCGCGGTAATAGATTGTAAAAAAATCCAAACTTAAAATTCATGAAATTTTATGGCTAAAAATGTTGGTGAAATAATACAGATAATAGGTCCTGTAGTTGATGTAAGTTTTGACAGGGAAGGCAGTGATTTTCCGGCAATTAACGATGCACTGGAAATCATTCGTGAAGGAAAGGACAACTTAATAATTGAGTGCCAACAGCACCTGGGTGAAAATACAATTCGTTGTATTGCCATGGATGCTACTGATGGGCTTCGACGTGGTTTAAAAGTACGGGCACTGGGGTCGCCTATTATAATGCCATCAGGTGAAGCTGCTTTGGGCAGGCTGCTTAATGTTATTGGCAATTCGATTGATGGAATGGAAAATTTACCTAAAAAAGGTTTAAATATTCATAACGAACCACCAAAATATGAAGACTTAACCACTGAAACTGAAGTTTTATACACAGGAATTAAGGTTATTGATTTGATTGAACCCTATGCAAAAGGCGGTAAAATTGGTTTGTTTGGGGGTGCCGGCGTAGGTAAAACAGTTTTAATCCAGGAGCTTATAAATAATATAGCACTGGCTCACAGCGGACTTTCGGTTTTTGCCGGAGTTGGCGAACGTACCCGTGAAGGAAATGACCTATTGCGTGAAATGATTGAGGCCAACATTGTTGATTATGGTGAAGAATTTAAGCATTCGATGGAAGAAGGCAACTGGGATCTTTCGAAAGTAGATAAGGAAAAACTGAAAACTTCGAAACTTGCCATGGTTTTTGGCCAGATGAATGAACCACCCGGAGCCCGTGCAAGAGTAGCGCTTTCGGGTTTAACAATTGCGGAAAGTTTACGTGATGGTGACGGTTCAACTGACAGTGGCCGCGATATACTTTTCTTTGTTGATAACATTTTCAGGTTTACCCAGGCAGGATCCGAGGTATCGGCACTACTTGGCAGGATGCCTTCTGCGGTGGGTTACCAACCAACCCTGGCTTCAGAAATGGGAACGTTGCAGGAACGGATTACTTCAACAAAAAGAGGTTCCATTACCTCAGTTCAGGCAGTTTATGTGCCGGCAGATGACCTTACTGACCCAGCTCCTGCAACAACTTTCTCACACCTTGATGCAACTACAGTTTTAAGCCGTAAAATTTCGGAACTTGGTATTTATCCGGCTGTTGACCCACTGGATTCAACTTCACGAATTTTAACTCCTGAAATTGTTGGTGCCGAACATTACGGTTGTGCACAGGATGTGATAATGCTGCTTCAAAGATATATTGAGTTACAGGATATTATCGCAATTTTGGGAATGGATGAACTTTCGGAAGAAGACAAATTGGTTGTACATCGTGCTCGTCGCGTACAGCGTTTCTTGTCGCAGCCATTCTTTGTAGCAACGCAGTTTACCGGTCTTGAAGGAAAATTAGTTTCAATAGAAGATACAATTAAAGGTTTCAGGATGATTATGAACGGTGAAGTGGATCAATATCCTGAAGCTGCATTTAACCTGGTAGGAACCATAGAAGAAGCTATTGCTAAAGGTGAAAAATTATTATCGGAAAACTAAAACAGCACTTACAGTCTATGTATTTAGAAATAATTACACCCGATAAAAAGGTTTTTGAAGGAGAAGTAACCCTTGTTCAACTCCCTGGAAGTAAAGGTTCTTTTACAATACTTAAAAACCATGCGCCAATAATTTCCACCCTCGAAAAAGGAACTATAAAAGTTGAGGATATCAACGGAAAGCTATATGAGTTTAATGTAGGAGGTGGGGTAATCGAAAATTCATCAAACAAAGTAATTGTGCTGGTTGAATCAGTTTAGAAAATTTACCTCGTAATAACCCTCGAAGATTTGCTTCTCCGGGGTTTATAATTTTAATATGAAGGTTAAAATACTGATAATAAGGTTAAGTTCAATCGGTGATATAGTGTTAACATCACTTGTTGTCCGTTGTCTGAAAAATCAGATTGAAAATGCTGAAATCCATTTTGTAACCAAACAACAATTTGTATCCATTTTAAATTCAAATATTTATATTGATAAAGTTCATGTACTCGAAGAGAATATTGGAGATCTTATCCAGGAAATTGCTTCAGAAAAATTCGATTACATAATCGACCTGCACCATAATTTCAGGAGTGCACGGTTAAAACGAAATATTAAAGCAAAAGCATTTTCAGTCAATAAACTAAACTGGCATAAAATGCTGCTCATCCGTTTCAAAATTAACAGATTACCACGCAAACATGTTGTTGACAGATATCTGGAAACAGCAGCTCCGCTTCAGATTAAAAACGACGGTAAAGGACTCGATTATTTTATATCCGAAAAAGATGAGTTTAAAAAAACTGATTTGCCCGCTCCTTTTCAAAAAGGTTATGTAGCTTTTGTAATTGCCGGAACATATAGCACAAAAAAACTTCCTGTAGAAAAAATATCGGAAATCTGTCAAAAAACGAATTTTCCTGTCATTCTTCTCGGTGGTAAAAAGGAGTTTGCTGAAGGTGAAAAAGTGCTTTCGCAATCAAAAGGAAACGTATTGAATTTTGCGGGTAAAATAAATTTGAACAAATCCGCTTCACTTGTTCGCGATGCAAAAGTGGTTTTAACCAATGACACGGGATTGATGCACATTGCTGCGGCTTTCAAGAAGAAAATCTTGTCGTTCTGGGGAAATACAGTTCCTGATTTTGGCATGACTCCTTACCAACCGCACGCTGCTTCACAACGCCTCGAAATTGAAAACCTGAAATGCCGCCCCTGCTCAAAACTCGGCTACCAAAAATGCCCAAAACAACATTTCAGGTGTATGAATGATATTCGGGTGGAAGATGCTTTGAAATGGATAGAATTGAATTGGGAATAGAGGGTGGAATTTTTAACTTCCAATCCAATGGCATTCAAAATGCCTTGACTTTCTTATCCAAACGCTTTCGCAAGTCTTTCCAATGCTTCAACCAAAACACTGCGCGGACAGCCAATATTAATGCGCATCCAGCCATCTCCGCCCGTTCCGAATCGTCCGCCATCATTTAATCCTACTTTTGCATTATCAATAGTGAATTTCATTAATTCAGCGTTTTTCATCCCATAATTCCTGAAATCAAGCCAGATTAAATAGGTAGATTCCGGTTTCATCACTTTTACTTTAGGGAGATTGTTTTTGAAGAAATTTTCCAAAAACAGGTAATTCTCCCATAAATAATCAAGCATTTGGCCCAACCAATCATCACCATGAGTGTAGGCAGCTTCCAATGCAACTGATCCAAAAATATTTCCCATGTATAAATGCGCCACACCAATTGCCCGTTCATAACGTGCAAACCTGGTTTTATCAGGAATAATGACAATTGACGACGAAAAACCGGCTACATTGAAAGTTTTGCTTGGCGCCATTGAAACCATGCAATTTTGCGCAATTTCTTTGGAAAGTGAAGCAAATGGAACGTGTGTATGTTCCTGAAAAATCAAATCAGAATGAATTTCATCTGAAATAACCATGATGTTGTTTTCAAGGCAAATTGTTGCCAATTCTGTCAACTCTTCCTTGGTAAAAACTGTACCACCTGGATTTTGCGGGTTACATAAAAGCAGGAGTTTTGTTTTTTTATCAATTTTCGTCTTCAAATCCTCAAAATCGAAGGTGTAACGACCATTCTCTATTTTTAGTGGATTTTCTATCAAATTGCGTTTTGTACCTTTTACACAATCAAAAAAAGGAAAATAAACCGGTGGCTGAACAATAACACTGTCGCCGGGTTTTGAAAATGCTTCAATTCCAAAAGTCAATCCTGCCACAACACCGGGGCTGAATGAAATCCAATCTTTCTGAATATCCCAATTGTGACGGCGTTTCATCCATCCAATTATCGAATTGTAGTATGAATCGCCCCGGAAAGTGTAGCCAAATATTTCGTGTTCAGTACGTTTTTTTATGGCATCTACAATAAAATCAGGAGTTTTGAAATCCATGTCAGCAACCCACAAGGGTAAAACATTTTTGCTGCCAAAAAACCTTTCAAGAGCATCATATTTTATACTGTTGGTTCCTTCGCGAGCAACTATTTCGTCAAAATTGTATTTTTTCATATTCTAAAGTACAGCGTATTTACTAATTTAAACAGATTAACAAGCATAAGCAATTTGAGTATCCTGCATCACATAGCTGGTATAAGTTTTAAATATTTCAATCCACTTTCCTGTTCTACCTTCAAAACAAAATTGAAACGGTTGAGATCGAGGCAAAGTTCAAAATCAGCTTGCGGAGACCAGCTTTGTTTTTCAGGATCGAAAAATCTCGCTCCTGAACCGGTGCGTATAGTTTCTACCATTTTATCAAAATTATTGGATTTGTTTTCCAATTCGTTTTTAATCCATTCGGCACAAAAAGTATCTTCATCTGTTGGATATTCGCATGCATAACCCATGCACACCAATGAAACAGTTTTGGGTTGTTTTTGCTGAATGTATTTTACAATTGCTCCTGCGTTAACAAAACTTCCTGTAATAATTTCGTCGGCATTTTTGGCATTGGCGATTCCCTGGGTTCCTGAACTTGTGGTATGAACAATTGTTTTTCCTTCTAATCTGGCAGTTAACAATTGCGAAGGTGAATTTCCAAAATCAAATCCCGCTGGTTTTTGCTCGTTTCGCTCGCCAACCAGCACGTAATCAGGGTTCTTGCGTTTAATTTCATAAGCAACCCGAATATCACCTATTGGAAATATTTTCAACGCACCACAACCAAAAGCATAACATGCAGTTGAAAATGCCCGAAAGACATCAATAATTACAGTTAAGCCATTTGCATCTTTCGCTCCATCAAGTAATTGCAGAATTCTTATTTCCATTAAAAAAAATTTATGCAAAGTAAAAAAAATAACTTAACATATGCGTTGCTGTTGGTTAATGGTACAAAGGTTTCCAGAGAGGTTGAAGTCAGCACAAAAAAATTCACGTTGGTAGATTCAAAAATGAAATATGTCCCTTAATTTTGATCAAAGAGAATTTTGAAATTTACATACCATAATTTTGATCAGAAGAATTATTACATTTACAACAAAAAAATAGGTAAAAAATCTTTTGCCATTCAGGAAGATTTCGATCTTTTTAAATAAGAGAAAGGAAACTACAAAGTGGTTTTAACCAGTTTAAACAATGAGTATATCTACAGATTGGTAAAATAGAATATATAAGGTAAATCAATTAAAAAGGTCGTTTCAAAACAAAATTGGAGCGGCCTTTTGTTTTAAATAATTTTTAATTCGAAGTAATCCTGTGTTTTTCTGGTTCATTAGTTACATAAAATTAATTGATATTAATTGAAATTTGTTTTAAACTATTTCCTTGCACAGTTGTCAAAGCCACTGTTTTAACACTATTATATCAATTACAGTGCAAATAAAAATCGAAAATCTCAACAAAGTATACAAAGGGGGTAGTTACGCCATAAAAAACCTGAACCTTGAAATTCCAAATGGAATGTTTGGTTTACTTGGACCAAACGGGGCAGGAAAATCTACTTTGATGCGTATTCTTGTAACTCTTATGAAACCAAGCAGTGGCAGGGTTTTGGTAAACGATTTGGATCTGGCAAAAAACAGGCGTGAAATTCGTTCAATGTTGGGTTACTTACCACAGGACTTTAGTTTTTTTTCGAAACTGAAAACTTATGAATTTTTGGATTATGCAGCCCGCTTAGCTGGTATGAAAAACTCTGCGAAACGCCGCACGGCAGTGGAACAAATGCTTGAAGAAGTAGGTTTGTTTGAAGCCCGCGACCGGAATGCAAATAAACTTTCGGGAGGTATGAAACGTCGTTTAGGGATTGCACAAGCACTGATTAACGACCCTAAAATTATCATCGTTGACGAACCAACAACCGGCCTCGATCCCGAAGAACGCATCCGTTTCAGGAATTTGCTTTCCACAATCAGTACACGTGACGTAATCATCATCCTCTCAACACACATTGTTGGTGATATTTCGAGTACCTGTGATAACATGGCGCTGTTAAATACAGGTAAACTTGCTTTTGCCGGTTCTCCCGAACAGTTGGTTAAAGAAGCCGAAGGTTTTGTTTGGTTAATTAAAGCAACCGAAAAAGAGTATCTCGAAATAAACGAAAAATACCCTGTAATTTCAACTATACCAATTGATGGTGGCTGGGAGGTTCAAGTGGTTTCACCAGAAATTAACGGATATTATGGAGAGCAGATTGCTCCTAATCTCGAACATGCATATGTTCATTTCATGGAGAACAAACTAAATCAATGGACAAAAGTTTAATTTTTTTATAAATCGAAAATGATATCAATACACAACATAATATCCATATCGAAATACGAGCGTAAAACGCTATTACGGAGTTGGTTTTTCAGGATTTTCAGTATTCTGTCTCTACTTGTCCTTTTTGGAATGAATTTCGGGATGATCATCGAAGGAGGTGGAGGGGAAGGTTGGGCAATCAAAGCAATACCAAGCGCAATTCCATATTTTAACCTGTTGATATTGAACGTAGCACAAGCAATAATAGCAGTTTTTCTTGCTTCCGACTTTTTAAAGCGCGACAAAAAACTCGATACAACCGAGGTAATATATATGCGCTCAATGACAAACGGCGAATACGTAATTGGCAAAACCTGGGGAAACCTTCAGGTTTTTCTGGTACTTAATATAATGGTCGTAATCCTTGCTCTTATTTTTAATCTACTTGCAAAAGGAACTTCCGTAAGTTGGATATCATATGGGTTTTATTTACTTGCTATAAGTGTACCGACTCTTATTTTTATAATGGGGCTTTCTTTTTTGCTAATGAGTGTAATACGCAACCAGGCTATCACCTTTGTTTTGATTTTGGGATATATCGGTATCACACTTTTTCTTCTGCAAGCCAAATTTTACTACATTTTCGATTATATGGCATTTAACATCCCGATGCTCAATTCAGATATAGTAGGGTTTGGAAATCTTGAAACCATAATAGTTCACCGTGGAATTTATCTTTCACTGGGTCTTGGATTTATTTTTGCCACAATTTTCCTGCTTAAAAGGTTGCCACAATCAGAATCAACAACCTGGATTTCTTTGGTCTTGAGTATTGTTTTTATTGCCGGTGGCGGATATCTTGCTTACAACCACATTAATAATTTTAAGCAAATCGAAAAATTCAGGGCAGAAGCTATCGAATTGAACAACAAATATGTTGAAGTAAAAACTCCGTCAACAATTTCACAATCCATTACAATTCAACACAAAGAAGAAACCATTGAGGCTTCTTCAGTAATGACATTGAAAAATGAAAGTGCCGAACCGATTCAAAAATTAGTTTTTAGTTTGAATGATGGATTGCAAGTAACTAATTTCAAGCTGAACGGAACAGAAACACCATTTTTACGTGAAAAACACCTTTTAATCGTTTCAGATAAAGTGAATTTAAATCCTGATGAAGAAATAAAAGTTGAATTTACCTATGCCGGAAAAATAGATGAAGCACTTTGTTACCTGGATATTGATGAAGAAGTAATCCAGGAGAAGTACGGTGAATTTGTTATCAATGTCGATAAAAGATACGCATTTATCACTCCCGATTATTTGTTACTTACACCCGAAGCCAACTGGTATCCCAAAACCGGGGTTACTTTTAGTTCTGAAAATATCAGCTGGTACCAGCCACAATTTATTAATTTTAATCTCGAAGTTATAACCAAAGACGGCTTGCAGGCTGTTTCGCAGGGAAACATAAAAGAAATTTCAGCTGGGCATTTTTCATTTGAAAACAACCACGCTTTAACACAGCTTACGCTGGCGGTTGGAAATTACAAACAAAAAACAATTCAAGGTAAAAACACCGAATTTGGCCTTTGGTACATTGACGGCCACGACTATTTTACAGAGTCTTTTAAAGAAATAAACGATACACTTGCAAGTGTTGTGACAGAACAGTTTGAAGATTTCAAAAGAACATACAAACTGAATTATGCCAGCGACAAACTTTCGCTTGTCGAGGTTCCGGCACAATTCAAAACCTTTAAACGCAGTTGGGCATCAACACAGGAATATGTGCAGCCCGAGCAAGTATTAATTCCCGAAAAAGGATATATGATTAGAAATGCTGATTTCGAAGCACAAAAGAAAAATCAGCAGCGCTGGAACCGCGATGATAATTTAACTCCCCAGGATTTGGAATTGCGCGTTTTAGGTGATTTTCTGAGAACTTTTACGACAGAACAGGAACGCAACTGGCGCGGTGGGCCTGGGGGCGGAACACAGGAAATTAAGCTAAATCCCTACTTTATTTTTCCTTTGCTTTACAACTTTCAAAACAATATTCAGTCGGATCAATGGCCGATTACAAACCGTATTTTTGAAGCATATCTGAAAAACCAGGTCACCGATATGCGTTCGGTTTTTATGAGCAGTTCGCAGGGACAAAGTGCCGATGAGCTTGCCAATATTGCACTTCAGGATAGTACTTTCGAAGAAATTCTTGCTGATCCAAAACAAAAAGGGATAATAGAAAATGTAATCAAATTAAAAGGCGACGTTCTTTTTTCAATGATAGAGTGGAAAGCAGGACAGGAAGAATTTCAGAATTTTTTAAGAAATTTGCTCAACGAATACACCCATAAAAATATAACGTTCGAGGTTTTCTCACAAAAAATATATGATCGGTTTGGTCTCGAACTTATTCCGCTTATGGACGAATGGTTTAAAGCAAAAACACTTCCCGGTTACCTGTTTTCTACGGTTAAGGCAGTTAAAGTGAAATCAGAAGATAAAATGCAAACGATGGTCACTTTTAAAGTAACCAACTTTTCTGATACCGAGGGTCTTGTAAAAGTCTCATTTAGGCTTGGCGGCGGAGGTGGTCCGGGTCGCGGGCGTGGCGGTGGATCAGGTGGCAGCGATATGATAAATAAACTTGTTTATCTCGAAGCGCATCAAACCAAGGATTTGAGTTATTTGCTCAACGTTGATCCCAGAATGGTAATATTAAACACTTTGACATCGAAAAACATACCGCAAACAATGATGGTATTTTTCAGGGACATTGAAGAAGACACAAAAGCAACCCCGGTTGAAAGTGAGACAGTTTCAGAAACCCCGGTTCAAATGGAGTTACCAAACGAAATCATCGTTGACAATGAAGATCCGCTATTTAGCATAACAAAAATTGAAAACATAAGCTTGCTCGAAAAATGGATTTTGAAAGAGAAACCCAGCCAAAGTAAATATTCGGGAATGAATTTCTGGAGGCCGCCTTCAAGCTGGACGTTAATAACAAACAGCGATTTTTATGGCGAATATGTACGTTCGGCATACTACATAAAAGGTGGTACCGGCGATTTAAAGGCCACGTGGAGTGTTCCGCTGAAAAAGCCCGGTTATTTTGATGTTTACTATCATGTATACAAGGCCCGTAGTTGGGGAAGAGGAGGCGACAATAACGATATTAACGGAGATTATAACTTTACCATTCATGGTGATGAAGGCGCTCAGCTGGCAACACTAGATGGAAAAAACGCCGAACCGGGTTGGAACCATTTGGGAACCTACTATTTTACTTCGGACACAGCATTGATTGAACTTTCAAATAAATCGGATGCAAAAAAGTTACTTTTTGCCGATGCTGTAAAATTGGTCGAACAATAAATTTTGTACATAATTAATCTATTAAAAATCGATAAAATGCAAAGAATAGTATTATTGGGAGTGTTAATATTTCTTGGTTTTTTGGGGTTGCAGGCTCAGGAAGCCTTAACCCTCGAAAAAGCACTGAAAATTTCGGAAACCGGTAGCCCCGATCTTCAACTGTCGCTGTTGAATCTTGAACGGTCGCAAAAAATCCTTGAGGCTCAGCGGGCTGCTTTGAAATCCCGCTTTTCTCTTGACGTTACTCCTGTGAATTACAGCAATCAAAGGAGGTTTGATACAAGGGTTTCTGAGTGGTATACAAACGAAAGTTGGACGTCGAATGCGAGATTCCTTATATCACAACCCATTTTACCAACCGATGGTACAATCTCATTGTCAAACGACTTTGGATGGCAAAACAGTACTTCCGATGCAAATAATGTTACCTCAAAAAGGTTCTATAACAATTTGTATTTAAACCTGAACCAGCCTTTGTTTACTTACAACAGGCTTAAATTACAGCTGAAAGAGCTGGAATTGAATCTGGAAAATGCAAATATCAGTTATGCTTTACAACGCCTGAACCTTGAGCGAAGTGTAACCCAGTTTTTTTACAACGTTTTTATGTCGCAGAAAAACTTGGAAATTGCCAGAGAAGAGTTGGCAAATACGCAAAAAAGTTACGACATAATTAAAAATAAAGTTGATGCCGGATTAGCTGCTAAAGAAGAATTTTACCAGGCAGAACTGAACCTTGCAACTTCAAAATCAACTTTGCAGAACAATGAAGTAAATTACGAAAATGCTAAAGACCAGTTAAAGCTTTATCTGGGAATGGATTTATATGAAGATATTATTGTATTGGCTGATATTGAAGCAAACCCTGTAAAAGTAGATCTTGACAAGGCCATTGAAAATGGATTAGACTCAAGAATGGAACTGCGCCAACGTGAAATTGACGTTGAAACAAGCCAATTTGCCTTGATAGAAACAAAATCGCTTAATGAATTCCGTGGCGACATGAATTTGCGCTTCGGATTTTCAGGAGACAATGAAAACATAGGACAAGTTTACAAATCCCCAACTCGAAGCCCCTCTGTTAATATTGGCTTTAATATCCCGATTTTCGACTGGGGCGAAAAGAAAGCCCGCATTGCAGCGCAGGAAGCCACAATTAAGTCGCAGGAGTTAAATTTATCAGAAGAGAAAAAACAAATCATAATTGGTATCAGACAGGTTTATCGTAATTTACGCAACCAGTTAAATCAAATTGAAATTGCAAAACAAAGTGATACCAACGCCCAGTTAACCTATGAAATTAACCTTGAAAGATACCAAAACGGCGACCTCACAAGTATGGATTTAAATTTATTTCAAACACAGCTTTCTTCAAAAAAACTTGAACTGGCACAATCGCTTATTAATTACAAAATAGAACTTTTAAATTTGAAAATTCAATCGCTATTCGATTTTGAAACCGGCCAGCCAATTTTACCTGCCGAATTGTATTTAACCAAAAAAAATTAAAACTGATAAATAATTAGAAAATGAAGAATATAAAATTACTCTTAATGATGGCCACAGTTGGTGTGGCTGCCGTATCGTGCAACAATCAGCCACAGACCGAATCAACAGAACTGGCAGTTCCGGTTTCTATCGAGAACGTAAAAAAGAGCAGTATCAGTCAGTACATTAACACAACCGGCACTGCAATGGCAATATATGAAGCATCTTTAACTTCAGAAGTTACCGGTAAATATAATTTGCAAACAAACCCTGCAACCGGAAAACCTTTTAAATTAGGTGACAGAGTAAAAGAAGGCCAGGTTATTATCCGTTTTGAGGATGAAGAATATGTAAACGGACTGGCAATCGATGCCAAAAAACTCAACCTTGACATCTCTAAAGACGAGTACGAAAAACAAAAATCGCTGTACGAAAAAGGTGGAGTTACTTTGCGTGAACTCCGTAATTCTGAAGTTTCAACAACCAATGCCCAATATGATTTTGAAAGTGCTGAAATAAGGCTTTCTAAAATGAATATTGTTGCACCTTTTTCAGGCGTAATTGTTGAATTGCCTTATTATACAAAAGGAACACGCGTAACAGCGGGCCAACCAATGGTAAGTCTGATGAGTTACGACAAAATGTATGTCGATATCAACCTTCCCGAAAAAAACATTTCGGAAGTGAAACTTGGCGACGAAGCATTAATTACAAATTATACAATTTCTGAAGATACTTTGGTTGGAACAGTTAGCGAACTTTCCCCTGTAATTAGTTCTGAAACGCGCACTTTTAGCGGCAAATTGTTAATCAACAACCCCGATTTAACATTGCGCCCCGGAATGTTTGTGAAAACCGACATTATCACGGCAAAAAAGGACAGCGTAATTGTAATTCCTAAAAATATTATTTTAACAGGAAACCGTGGCAAATATGTGTTTGTAGTTGAACGCAACAGTGCTGCCGATGATCGCCAGATTGTAACAGGCATAGAAAATAAAGATTATGTAGAAGTTTTGGAAGGGTTGAAGGTTAACGACAGGTTGATAATCAAGGGATTTGAAACTTTACGTGACAATTCAAAAGTGAAAATAATTCTTTAAGAATTGCACCCCTTTTTAGAAAAATAAAAAGATGAAGAAATTAACACAATTTTCTGTCAATTACCCTGTAACAATAATGATGGTGGTTTTGGGGGTCATTCTCCTCGGCTATATTTCATTTGATAAACTGGGAGTTGACCTTTTTCCCGACTTGAACTCGCCACGCATTTTTGTGGAAATCAAATCAGGCGAACGACCCCCCGAGGAAATGGAAAAACAGTTTGTTGAGGGTATCGAAGCACTTTCGATGAGACAGTCGGGCGTAACGCAGGTAACTTCTGTTTCAAAGGTCGGTTCGGCACAAATTACTGTTGAATATGTCTGGAACAAAGACATGGACGAAGCTTTTCTTGATTTGCAAAAATCGCTGAACACACTCACGCAGAATTCCGAAATAGAAGAATTAAAAATCACGCAACACGATCCAAATACTTCGCCTGTAATGATTATTGGGCTAACACATTCCGAAATCAAAGACATGAACGAAATCCGCAAAGTTGCCGAAAGTTATATCCGCAACGAATTGGTTCGTTTGGAAGGTGTTGCCGAAGTTGAACTTGCCGGACAGGAAGAGAGTGAGGTTGTTATTTCTACCGACATGTATCGGCTGGAGGCGCAAAATCTTTCGCTCGATGAGGTAAGTACACGCATACAGAATTTCAACCGAAATGTTTCCGGTGGCCGCATCAGCGAACTCGGAATGCAATATATTGTAAAAGGTGTGAGTATGTTGCGCGATAAGGAAGATTTTGAAAACCTGATAGTTGGATACAAAGCAACCCGTGTTGTGGCCGAAGGGCAAACTTCCTTTGAAAGGGCGCCTATTTTTTTGAAAGACGTTGCAACTGTATCATATGGAAATAAAGAGCCCTTTAATATTGTTCATATTAATGGCGAACGTTGTGTTGGCCTTTCCATTTACAAAGAAACAAAATACAACACTGTTAAGTCGGTTGAGCAGATAAAAGAGGCAATGGTTAATATTGAAAAAGCCTTGCCGGGTTACAAACTAACTCAGGTTACCAACCAGGGGAAATTTATCAGCGATGCCATTGGCGAAGTACAGGACACAGCATTGATTGGTATTTTGCTGGCTGTTGTAATTTTATTCCTGTTCCTGCGAAGGATTGGTGTAACTTTGATTGTAAGTGTTGCTATCCCGATTTCGGTTATAGCTACTTTCAATTTAATGTATTTCAACCACCTCACAATTAACATAATGACATTGGGAGGACTTGCGCTTGGTGCAGGTATGTTGGTTGATAACGCCATTGTGGTTATGGAAAATATTTTTCGAAACCACGAAAGCGGGATGAGTGTGCGCGATGCTGCAATAAACGGAACTGCCGAAGTTGGCGGTGCTATTACAGCATCAACATTAACTACGATTGTGGTTTTTTTGCCGATTGTTTATTTACACGGCGCATCGGGAGAACTATTTAAAGACCAGGCATGGACAGTGGCGTTTTCATTGATTTCATCGCTGTTTGTAGCCATCTTCCTCATCCCGATGATGTATTACAGGATTTACAGGAGCAAAACCCTGAAACGAAAAGTTAAATCAGTAAAAGTTGGCAGGTATGGCCGGTTTCTCGAAGATGTTTTAAAGTTTAAATGGCTGGTAATAATCGTTTCCACATTGTTGGTTGGTGCTTCAGCATTATTGATTCCACTAATCGGAACCGAATTTATGCCAAAAACTGAATCTCGTGAATTTACTATCGACATGAAATTACAGGAAGGCACAGAATTGATACGTACCGAAGCAATGGTAAAAAATATAGAAGAGGTTTTAACTGATTATTTGGGCGAAAACCTTGAAACACTTTATTCCCAGGCCGGACCCTCAACCGGAATTTCGGGTGATGAAAGCTCTGTTTTTGAAGGTGAAAATACTGCTGAAATTTTGGTTATTCTAAAAAATGGTTCAACAATTTCAACTGAATCCGTAATTGCTTCTGTAGATAAATTGACTTCGAATATTGAAGGTTTGGAAGTTGTGTTTAAACAGGAACAAAGTTCGTTAAGCTCAATTCTCGGAACGAGCGAGGCGCCTTTGGTTGTTGAAGTGCGTGGAGAAGAGCTGGATGAAATTGAATCGGTAGTAAACAACGTAAAAGAAAAAATGCTGGGTATTGATAAACTTTTTAACGTTCAAACTTCTATTGAAGACGGTGCGCCCGAAGTGGAAATTAAAGTTGACAGAATGCGGGCCGGAATGTACAACATTGACATTAATACTGTTGTAACACAAATACAGGATCAGCTGGAAGGGAAAAATGCGGGGCAACTTGAGCGTGACGGCGAAATGCGTGATATCACAATTAAAGTACCCGAAAAAAGCCTGAACCAGGTAAATAATTTAATGATTACTTCGGGCGATCAGGTTTTTAGGTTAAACGAAATTGCCGATATTGTTTTGGAAACATCTCCTAAGGAAATCATCAGGCGCAACCAAAACCGCATCGGAAAAGTTACAGCTCAAATCGATAAAGGCGTTGCCCTTGACAAAGTTGCTGCTGAAGTTCGCGAGGCTGTCGCCACTATTGATCTTCAACCCAATTACCGCATACAGGTTACGGGTGAAGAAGAAAAACGACAGGAATCAATGAATAGCCTGGGATTTGCATTGATACTTTCTGTAGTTCTTGTTTATATGGTTTTAGCTTCTCAATTTGAATCATTGATTCACCCATTTACAATTTTGCTGACAATTCCACTAGCTTTTGTAGGTACTGTAGTAACATTCCTTGTTCTGGGTAAAACATTTAATATAATGGCAATTATCGGGGTAATTATGTTGGCGGGTATTGCAGTAAACAACTCCATAATTCTTGTTGACCGTATAAACCAGTTGATGCTGGACGGGCTGGATAGAAAAAATGCAATTGTTCAAGCCGGACAACAGCGAATCAGGCCGATTATAATGACGAGTTTAACAACAATACTTGCCTTGTTGCCATTGACAGTTGGATTTGGCGAAAGCGCTTCGCTGCGTTCGCCCATGGCACTGGCTGTAATTGGTGGTTTAGTAACTTCCACCCTGTTAACACTTGTTGTAATCCCCTGTGTATTCGATGTGCTCGACAGGTTTAAAGGTATTTTTGTTAGAAATAAAATTCAGGAATAGAACACTTTATAATGAATATGATAAAACTTGAAAGAAAAAAGTTTCAATTCGAACAACAAAACCTCGGTCTATCGTCTTCGGTCTTCCGACTAATTCTTGAAAAATGAAATTCATTATACATAGAAAAATATTCATTAGCATGGTATTTCTGGGGCTTACCATACTCGGGTATGTCTCCTATACAAGGTTGCCGGTGGAGTTATTGCCCAATGCCGAATTACCAATGCTGTTTGTCCAAATCCAGTCGCGTATCGAAGTGGATCCCAAGTATATGGAAAACCAGGCTGTTATTCCAATCGAGGGGGCAATTGGTACAATGGAAGGAATTGAAAGTATCGAATCGAATTTGAACAACCGATCGGCAACAATCCAGGTAAATTTCGAACAGAATGTTGATACAAAATATACATTCCTCAAACTTCAGGAAAAAATCGATCAGGTAACCGATAATCTTGATGAAAATTTTATTGTAACGGTAAATAAAGTTGATATACAACAGCTTACCAATCAATTCATGGAACTGCAAATTCGGGGAACCGGAGGAACAGATCGCCTGCGAAATATAGTGGATAAGGAAATTCTCGCAAGTATTGAAAACACTGACGGAATTGCTTCGGTTACAGTTTTTGGTGGAAAAGAACGTTCTATTGAAGTTACCTACGATTTGGCTGCCTGTGATGCCTATAATATTACGCCTTCGCAAATAAGAAATGCAATCAACCAAAACTCACGGAACCGTGTATTTACCGGATATTTGCACGATTCAAACAAGCAATATTTTGTGCATGTTACAGCAGAGTACGACAAAGTTTCTGACATAGAAAACATAATAGTTGCACCGGGACCGGTGTATTTAAAAGAAGTTGCCGATGTTTATTTTGGTGTAAAGGAAGAAGAAACAATAAGCCGCGTAAATGGCCTGGATGCTGTGTCGATGACACTCGTCAGTGATTCTCAGGCAAATAAAATAGAACTTTCGCACCGCGTGGCTGAAGAAATTGCAGAGCTGAATAAAAAACTTGCATCAAAGGATGTTGAAATCGTTGTGCAAACCAACCAGGCCGAAACAATGGAAAAAAACATCGACCAAATGATAGATTTGGCTTTGGTGGGTGGTTTGCTGGCCATTTTTGTTCTGTGGATGTTCCTCAAAAATTTCCGCATTGTATCATTTATGGCCATGGGAATACCTGTTTCGGTTTTCACTGCCTTTAATCTTTTT
Organism: uncultured Prolixibacteraceae bacterium; assembly: GCA_963800345.1. Taxonomy (GTDB): domain Bacteria; phylum Bacteroidota; class Bacteroidia; order Bacteroidales; family Prolixibacteraceae; genus Draconibacterium. The sequence goes on from CAWDAW010000016.1 coordinate 288,205, forward strand.
TATGCCTACAACATCTCTGTAAACAGCTTAACACTTGTTGGTTTGGTACTGGCAATAGGCATGCTGCTCGACAATAGTGTGGTTGTACTTGAAAACATTTACCGGCTGGCGGGTAAAAGGTATGATGCCGATCTCGCCGTTACCCAGGGGACTAAAGAAGTTATGCGATCAATAATCGCATCAACACTCACAACAATTATTGTTTTCCTACCCTTCCTTTTTTCTTCCGAGTTTATGATTCGCCTTTTGGGCGATAACATTGGAGTTTCGGTAATTTCAACAATCATCATTTCGCTGTTCGTAGCGCTACTGCTAGTCCCGATTGGAGCCCATGTTTTGCTAAAAGGAAAACGCTCGGGTAACATTTTTTACGAAAAAGTTACCACCAACAACCGGATAGTCCAAATTTACGTCTTGCTTTTAAAATCAAGCATGCGCAATCCGGCATCAACAATAATTGGTGCAATTATGCTGTTTTTCCTCACAATTTTCATCATTTTGGCGGTCAGCGTAAATAGTTTGGATGAGGTGGAAGAAACACAGTTTTCCATTTATGTTACCATGCCTACCGGATCAACTTTGGAAAGTACCGACCTTGTTGTTGCCGATGTTGAATCACGACTTGCCGAAATTGCTGAAAAGAAAGATTTAGTTTCGAAAATCCAACAGGAAGAGGCCATTTTGACCTTCGTTTTAAAGGAAGATTACAAAAAAATTGACAAACGCACAATTGCCGAAATAAAATCGGATGTTGAAGGCAGGATTAAAAACATTGGCAATGCCGAAATCAGTTTAACGGCACCCACTTCCAGCGCCAGTTTTGGCGGTGGCAGCCGCTCGGGTACCGAAGGTTTTAGCAACTTTATGGGAATTGGGTCAAACAGTGAACGTGTGGTAATCAAAGGCGAAGATTTCGAAGTAATGAAAGGTGTAGCTGAAGATTTGGAATATTATATTGAAGATTTGGAATCAATCCGCCGCGCAAATATCAGTGTGGCCAGCAACCGCCCTGAAATCCATCTGTACTTTAATCAAATGTTGCTGACAGAATATGGTATCAATTTAAATAATGTTGCCTCTGAACTGGGATCTTTTTCGCGTGAATTTACTTCTGGCGTTAATTTCAACCAGGGAACTGAAGAATATGAAATCATCATCAAACAAAAACTAACCGAAAAAGAAGAAGAGGAAAAAACTGAAAAGGGGATTGAAGATTTGCAGCGTTTGCAAATCAGCAATGCACAAGGCGCAACCTACGACTTAAAAGATATTGCCGATTTGGTTTATGCAAGTGGAACTTCGAGTATCCGGCGCATCGATCAGGAAAAAGAGATTGAACTAAGTTACAGCTTTGTTTCCGAAGCCGAATCGTCAAAAGACCTGTTGGAAGCCTACCGTATGGAAATCGATGATATTGTCAGCTCTTATAAACTTCCTCCCGGCGTAGCGGTTGAAGTGATTCATGAAGAAGATCAATTTACTGAATTCTATTTTCTGATTGGTGCGGCATTTATTATCATTTTCATGGTGCTTGCCGCCGTTTTCGAATCGGTGGTTACCCCATTTGTATTGATGTTTTCGGTGCCACTTGCTGCAATCGGGTCATTTATCGGTTTAATTGTTACCGGCAACAGTTTATTTAACGCAAACACTTTAATGGGATTTATAATTCTGCTTGGAGTGGTTGTTAACAACGGGATTATTCTTATCGATTACACAAATATCCTCCGCAAACAAGGCCACCGGAAATCACGTGCTTTGATTACTGCAGGACTCTCACGCGTTAGGCCAATTTTAATTACTGCCGGAACAACAATTGTCGCTTTATTCCCCCTGGCAATGGGAACTTCAGAGTATGTAGGAGCTATTGGCGCCCCTTTTGCAATTACTGTTATTGGAGGATTGTCGCTAAGTACTTTACTTACTTTGGTTTTTATTCCTACACTTTATGCCGGGCTTGAAAATGCAATTGACTGGATGAAATCATTACACTGGGTATTGAAAACAGGTATGGCCGTGGTGTTTGTAGCCGGTTCGCTTTATGTGTATTTTGAAGTGGAAACATTTATTTGGCAAATGCTCGATTACATGTTGCTCATTGTACTTGTACCCGGCATTGTGGCTTTTGTGATGACAAGTTTACGCAACGCAAGTGCAAAAGTGATTGGCGATAAAGATTCGATAAAAATAGAAGTTCGTAAACTGGTGAAGATATATGACCGCGACAGCCGTTTTGTGCGCGAGTGGAAATCAGGAATAAAAATCAGGAAACGTGCCGGACTTTCAAAGGATTACAAAAAAGCCCGCGACTTTAACGATTTGGTTTGGCAACTCCCATTACTCGGTTTTCTCATTTACTTTACCTTTATCTATATCGAAAGTAATTTCTGGATGTGGATATTATCGCACTTTGTTTTCTTCTTCCTTTTGGCGTTGAGGACACCTTTAAACCAGGTACTTATTAATAAAAACGAAGCCACTTCAAAACCGGTTTACCTGAAAATCAATAAAATCGTAAATAACTTTTTCTACTGGATTGTACCACTTGTGTTTTTAGGGATATTCTATACAAAGTGGGACAATATCGGGATGTTGATTTTTGTGGGAGTTATATGGTATCTGTTGCTTGTCATCAACAGTTCAGGTGAATATGTTCACAATAAAAGTTTAAATATTGCCCGTATCGAAGGGCGTTTCAGCGGATTGCGACGTGCATATTTTAATTTGGTGCGGCAAATTCCTGTTATCGGAAAACGCAAAAAACCTTTCCGTGCCTTAAATGGAGTTTCCTTGGAAATAAAAACCGGTATGTTTGGTTTACTTGGCCCGAACGGTGCAGGAAAATCAACGATGATGCGAATTATTTGCGGAATCCTTGAACAGAGTTACGGGAAGATTTGGATCAACGGTCTTGACACACAAAAATACCGCGAAGAGTTGCAGGGATTAATTGGCTATCTGCCTCAGGCATTTGGTACTTACGAAAATATGTCAGCATGGGAATTCCTCGATTATCAGTCCATTTTAAAAGGTATAAAGGACACAAAAACCCGCGATGAACGAATTGATTATGTATTAAAAAGCGTTCACATGTTCGAAAGGCGGAACGATAAAATCGGCGCTTTTTCGGGCGGTATGAAACAGCGAATCGGGATTGCACAAATTCTTTTAAACCTGCCGCGAATCCTTGTTGTTGACGAACCTACTGCCGGTCTTGACCCACGCGAAAGAATTCGTTTCAGAAACCTGTTGGTAGAATTGAGCCGCGAACGGATTGTGATTTTCTCTACACACATTATCGAAGATATTTCGAGTTCGTGTAACCAGGTTGCTGTAATTAACCGAGGCGATTTAAAGTATTTCGGAACACCCGGCGATATGGTAAATATGGGCGAAGGTTTTGTTTGGCAGTTTACCATTCCGGCAAAGGATTTTGACAGCATTGCCGATAAAAAACTGATTGTACACCACATGCGCGATGGAGAAAATATAAGGGTGCGTTGCCTTTCGATGGATAAACCTGCCGAAAATGCAGTAAATGTTTCACCACACCTCGAAGATGCCTATTTGTGCCTATTGAAAGATTTCAAAAAACAGTAAGAAATGAGTAAAACAGCTAACATAAAAAATCAACTGATAATTTTAACCCGGATGATCAGGTACAACCTCAAAATAATATTTGCCAACCGGTTTATCTGGTTTCTGGTTTCTGCTTTTGCATTTTTTGCATTTTTTGCTATTCAGTCGGTTTTAAACAGAAACAATATTGTTGACGGAACCATTTACAACCTGCTTATTTTCCCCGGAATCCTGCTCATTTTTTACCCATCCGCTTTTGGCATTCAAAATGATGACGATTCACGGATGCTCGAAATTTTGTTTGGCATTCCCAATTACCGCTATAAGGTTTGGTTGGTTCGGCTCATAATGATTTATGTGCTCATCTTTTTCATAATCCTGCTTTTCGCAGGTATTGCATCTGTCGTATTGTACAAAATCAATGTTATTGAAATGTCGTACCAGTTAATGTACCCCATAGTTTTTATGGGTTCCATGGCGTTTATGTTTTCAACGGTTGTGAAAAACGGTAACGGAACTGCCGTTGTGATGGTTTTAATCGGGGTTGCATTAATCATTCTTGCCGATGCTTTGGAGCGCACTCAGTGGAATGTTTTCCTGAACCCGTTTGAAATCCCCAACAGCATGAATCAAGTCATCTGGCAGGGAATTATATCCAAAAACCGCATTTTCCTTGGGGTTGGAATGATCGTATTTATTCTCTACGGGCTTTTCAATATGCAGAAAAGGGAGAAGTTTGTATAAAACAATAAAGGCCGAATGTTAATTCGGCCTTTATTGTTTTTACAAATATTATTGAATTTCAGAAATATCGGTTTTCAAAAAGGAAACTGTATCTATTTTTTTCTTTTTAATATTGATACATGAACTAGCAACCATCACCAGGAACGGCAAGGGCAAACTCAAAATTCTGGCTTACTTTTTCTCCTTTTGAATTTTCAGCGGGATTCCATTCGGGCATATCACGAATCAGCTCAAACATCAGTTTGTCGATTTGTGAATATCCTGATGTTTTTTTCAGGTCGATATTTGAAATTTCCCCTTTTTCGGTAACGGTAAATTGAATATAGGCTGTTTCAAGCTGACCGGTGTTTATTGCTGCTATTTCGTTTTTACTGTTTTCTCCGAAATACCGAATCAATTCATCATAACCACTTTCGTATTCCGCTTCCTTTTCAGGGATAACTGTCATGATATAGTTTTTATGCTTATCATCAAATTGGCCTGTATTGTAGTTTTTTACTTTGTAATATAACACTACATTGATATTGTGTGCAATCTCTGCCGAATGAAGAATTCTTTTTTGTTCTTTACTCAGAACCTTGTTTGAACCACTTGCTTTTTCAATTTTACCATTTATTTCTGTTGAAATTTCAACCGATTCATAATGGTCTAACCAATTATCAGGGTAACGGTCAAAAATATCGTTAGGCGCAATTGCACTGTTTAATTTTTGTTTCGTTACCGGGCGTTCATTTTTTCCCCTCACGCGAAAGTTGATATCCATATTTGGCGCGTAAATTTTACTTAAATCTAGCGATTTACCGGGTAATGAAGCCCCCATTTTGGTGCCGGTTTTGTTTTCTGATGCCGGTTTTTTTATATCGCCGTCATCAACTCTTATCGCAAATACGAAAGCTGTTAATCCTACTATCGCAATTCCTAATCCTGCCACAAAAACAATTCTTTTCATTTTTCTAATTTTTTAATTGATTTCGGAATAAAATTAATACAGACTAGAAACTCCTTTATGCAACAGAATGTAAAATGATGTAAAATGGAATGTAAATTTTTAGTTTCGTTTTAAAATGGTTGATAACGAGTCAGGCATTCATAACCAGTTTGTAACCGATTCCGCGGATATTTACGATTTTAAGATTGGCATCAGCTTCTAATTTTTTGCGCAGTTTCGAAATATAAACATCGAGTGTTCTGCCAATGTAATCGCCTTCATCACCCCACACTTCCTTTAGAATAATTGTCCGCTCGATGGTTGAGTTAACTTTGTTGTACAGAAGATAGAGTAACTCGGCTTCTTTACCTGTTAGTTCGATTTTATTGTTTTGATGCATGAGTTCCATATTGCGTTTATCAAATTGGTATTCACCAAGCGAGATGATATTAGATTGAATTTCCATTACCGGCTTTCTGATTCGAAAAAAAGCAAATAACCCCGACAACAATACAAGAGAAAGTATAAGGAGCGCAATCATTAAATATTTGGGTTGTTTTGGGGTCGATAAAATTACTTGCGCAGAATTTACATAATCATAATTCGATGTAATAATAGGGGAAACGGGCTCTAAAATGGTAAACAAAATAGTGTAACAAGCTTTTGGTTGAATTCTCCCCGTGCATGGAACGATACTCTTATGAACCGAATTTCCTTTTTCGTAGCTGTAAACCACCTGACCGGTGTAACAATCCTTTACTTCAACAAGGTAACGTTCGGCAATTTCAGTTTCATTTACCACATTGTCGATTGTTGCAACAAGTTGTTCGGGTTCGAATTGAAAATTACTGCCAAACTGAATTTTATATTGATTTGCGTCTTGTTCAACAGGTAATACAAGCGATGTACTATCTTCTGAATGTAGCAGAATTTTGTGGCCAATCATTCGCATCGACAATTCAATATGTGCTTTGGTGTTGTAGCTTTGGGCAACCGTGGTTACACCCATTGCAACAACACAAACGAATACCAATACCAGATTATGAAAATACCTTTTTACCATTCAGCAAATCTATTTCATTATAAAACCAATCAAACCCGTTTTCGTTCATTTTACATTAATTTACAGTCAACAGCTTTCATAAAGCCAGATTGATATTTTGAAACTCAGGCCTAACTTTGCCACCTGAAATTTTCAAAGGTATGGAGAGAAGAGTTGTTGAAATTATTGCCCGGAAACTTTCCAAAGTCAATTACTACAATAAGAACCGTTTCTTTTATTTTATGTATAAAGGGAACGGTTCTTTTTCTTTTGCACCGGTTTAAATCGTCATCCAACTCAAAGTCGGTTTATCACCTTCTGAAACTTATGTTGCAGAACATCATTTTCAAAACTTTAAGAACATTCAGGATGAACTACTTTAGTGAAAAATTTGGGTACTATCTGCAAATTGAAGATATAACACAACTTTACAATGAAAAAATTACCAAATGTTTTGGGTTAGCCAAATGTTATGCACAATATTAAAAAGACAATGAGACAAGCAATTTCAACATTAACTTTTGTTTTGGCGACATTATTTTGTTTTGGGCAAAAACAACATTTGGAACCAGGAAGGGACTTTAACCAATACGAAGGAGTTTTAAAAGAATATTACGACAATGTTTTCCCATTGTTGTATAAAGGATATTCTGAAAAACCAATTGCGAGATACATTTCAACGCCATCTTTCACTTATGAATACTCATTTTCCATTGAGAAATTAGAGGGTAAAAACTATGTTGTGAGTAACAGAATGTCAGAAAATTATTGGTATGCAAAAAACAGAAAGAAAGTTGAACTAGTTTCAAACAAGACAGAATTGGTCAACGAATTTTATCTCAAAATAGTTGACTTGTTCAAACTATTAGAAGAACAGACAAAGAAGCCAGAACCTGTTTTTAAAATAATAGATGGAGTAACTTACGAGGAAAAAATAAAGAGAGCTGATGGAGTAACATACTATTTTGCTACTACTAACAAAAATGGACAGGTAAAAATTGGTGAAACCTGGTCGCCTAATGACAGTTCTTTACTCGGAAGATTGGTTAAGGTTTGTGACAACATTTACTCATTGGGAAATGGGGTAAACATATCACAAACGGAAATTATGAAGGATACTGATAAATTGCTAAACGAATTCAAACAATGAAAGACAATGGATAACATGGATTTTCACTGAAATAAAATCAGTTTAAATCAGTAAAAACTATGTTATCTGTATTCGCAGGAAGTAAACAAACCGGTAAAACACTCAAAATGAAAATACATACTAAACAGTTATTTTTTATCCCGTTTTTAATTTCGTTTACACTGTTGTGCAACGGACAAGCAAAAGAGGTAAAAATTGATTCTGATTATTTTCTTCTTGGAACATTAAGCGATTACATGGGGCGTGAAAAATATAAAGAGACTGTTAACCGGGTTGACGAATATTATGAGAATGATAAATTACTTGTTTTATTTCTTGATTCGCTTTTCAGTGATAAATACCCTGATTTGAAACTAATAACAAGCAATAAAAGTGGTAGGTTAGAATTGGAATCAAAAACATTAGCACAAAAAATGACTGACTTCTACCTATTCTATCCTTCAGGTAGAAGTTCCTATGTTGGTGAAACAGATTTCGAAACACTTAATTTTGATTCACTGTCAAAGACGGATGATTTTTATACCACATATTTTGATACGATTTATACCGGGTGCATAAAAAGTGACATTTTTAAAAATGATTCCGAAAGGCTGTCATTTATAACAGGAGCATACATAAGGTTTGGAGGGAAGAATGATTCAGTTTATTTTATCAGTATTGCTAATTCTGTTAGTAAAGTAAAAGTGGCAACAGAACAGTTGAAAGAGTTAAAATGCAGCAATATCAACTACTTTGTAAAAGAAGGGAATATTCCTACCCCGCACACAGTATATTTTACCCCAACAAATGAATTGATGAAATATTTCAACGCAATTAACCAAAAATTGGCATTTTTTTCTGAGCCAAAATCAACCAAATGAAAAACTTAATTGTGCCGGTATTCGCAGTTTTGGTAATGTTACAAGGCAGCTTACATGCAAATCAAAAACTGGCAATTGATGAAACTACAAAAAAAAATTTTCAATCCAGCTGAATTAAAAGGCATTGAAAAGATGATAAGTTTTGTTGACAGCATAATATTGGATAATACAAAAGTTATTGATATTAATCAAGGTTATTGAACAACTGGAAAGATATTTGAAAGAGAAAAAATTAAGCCTATTTTACATTTTTGCCGGATAATTCTTTAATTCCGATTCAGTATATTTGTAAACAATTACAATCAAAATTGAAATATCATGAACTTACAATATATTTCAAACGGAGAAGGCGAAACAACAGGTGTTTTTATTCCTATTAAAGAATGGGACAAACTAAGAAAGAAATATAAGGGCATTGAACTGGAAGTAGATGATATTCCCGGTTGGCACAAGGATTTAGTAAGAGAGCGTTTGGCGGGGTATGAAAAAAATCCCGATTCGGCTTTGGATTTCGATGATTCAATCGATGAAATCGAAAAAGGCTTGTAAAGTTTAAGGTAGTAATTCTGCCACTGGCGAAGAAAGATATTTACGAAGCCGCTCAATGGTATCAAACAAAACAACCAGGACTTGGCAAAAGATTTACCGGTGAGGTTCGCAGTAAAGTAAGTTTTATTGAGAGAAATCCGATGGCTTGTGCCAAAAAGTATGATAATGTCAGAACTGCTGTTTTAAATACCTTTCCATTTTTAGTCCACTACACCATCGATGAAAAAAAGAATATCATTGTAATTTCTGCGGTTTTACATACCAGCCGTAATCCAAAAATCTGGCAGAACAGATAAAAAACAGTTAGTTTACGAAGGTCGGTCAAACTATCACTCAAAGTGATGGTATGACTAAAAGTAGCCTTCTAAATTCACCCGGTGACGAAAAGTCACCAGGTGAAATGGGAAAATAACAGAATAAGGAATAAGGATTCAGTAATCGGAAAGGTTTTTCAAAATAAATTAACTTTGCCCCCTGAAATTTTCAAAAGTATGGAGAGAAGAGTTGTGGAAATTATGGCGCCGGTGGGTTCCTATGAATCGTTGATGGCGGCTATTCAGGGAGGTGCAGGGTCGGTTTATTTTGGTGTTGAACACCTGAATATGCGCTCACGTTCGTCAAATAATTTCAGCCTCGACGATTTGCGGAAGATTGTAGAAATCTCCTCAAAAAATAATGTAAAAACCTACCTCACTTTAAATGTTGAAATTTTTGATGGCGAAATACAACTCATGCACCAGGTTTTACAGGCCGCAAAAGATGCAGGGGTTTCTGCTGTAATTGCTGCCGATGTTTCTGTAATTCAGCACGCCCGTTCAATAGGATTGGAGGTTCACATTTCAACTCAGGTAAATATCACAAATATTGAGGCAGTAAAATTTTACTCCATGTTTGCCGATGTGGTTGTACTTGCCCGCGAAATGAATTTGGGACGCATAACCGAAATCAGCAATCAGATAAAACGCGACAATGTAAAAGGTCCTTCAGGCGAATTAGTCGGTTTGGAAATGTTCGTACATGGCGCGTTATGCATGGCTACCAGCGGGAAATGCTATTTGAGTTTGCATGAAATGAACTCCTCTGCCAACCGGGGCGCCTGCCTGCAAACCTGTCGCCGCGCCTACACCGTTACCGATAAAGAAACCGGCGCCGAACTCGATATCGACAACGAATACATTATGTCGCCAAAGGATTTGAAAACAATTCATTTTTTGAATAAAATTCTTGATGCAGGGGTTTCTGTTTTAAAAATCGAAGGGCGTGCCCGTTCTGCCGAATATGTAAAAACCACTGTGCAATGTTACCGCGAGGCAGTTGATGCATACTTTGATGAGAGTTTTACCGACGAGAAAGTGGAAGACTGGAACACCCGGCTGGCACAGGTTTTCAACCGCGGTTTCTGGGATGGTTATTATCTTGGTCAACGTTTGGGTGAGTGGAGCAAAAACTACGGTTCGCTGGCAACAAAACGCAAATTGTATATAGGAAAATGTACCAACTATTTCACAAAAATCGGGGTTGCCGAATTTAAACTCGAAACAAACAACCTGAAAGTTGGCGACGAAATCATCATTTCAGGAACAACAACTGGCGTGGTACAGACAATCGTAACCGAAATCCGTGTTAACCTCGAACCCGTTGAAGAAGCCAAAAAAGGTGAACAGATATCAATAAAAACGGATACAATAATCCGCCGTTCCGATAAACTTTACAAATTGGTTGATGCCAAAGAGGTAAAACAGCGGGGAGTTTAACTCCGGGAGCCGGACTTTCCAAGTCCGTCATCTTAAAAACTTTGACTTGGAAAGTCAAAGTCCCATTTTAACTGTCTGACGATTACGGCAACTCCGGGAGGCGGACTTTCCAAGTCCGTCATTTTAAAACCCCGGACTTGGAAAGTCAAAGTCCCATTTTAACTGTCTGACGATTACGGCAGCACCGGGAGGCGGACTTTCCAAGTCCGTCATCTTAAAAACCCGGACTTGGAAAGTCCGGGTCCCTGATACTTCATTTCAAAATAAAATTCTACATTTGCAAATGTCTGAACATTTGAACAAATATGGATATTTCGATAAACCACAAAAGCAAACTTCCGCTTCATTTTCAGGTTGAAGAGTTGTTGCGCGAGTTAATTGAACAGCCCAATTATAAAAAAGGCGAGTTTCTTCCCGGAGAAGTTGAATTATCCAAACTATTGGGTGTCAGTCGAAATACAATCAGACAGGCAACAAATAAACTTGAATACGAAGGTTTAATTCTTCGCAAAAAAGGCTACGGAACCAAGGTCGCCGAAAAATCATTTACTACTCAATTAGACAGCTGGCATTCGTTTACACAGGAAATGAATCAAAGTGGAATTACATTTTCAAATTTTCTGATTAAAGCTGAGTGGGTTGAATGTGACGCAAAAATTGCCACGTTTTTTAATATTCCCGAACTCACAAAAGTGGTGAAACTTTCAAGGTTGCGTGGCGATGAAAACGGCCCGTTTGTCTATTTTGAAAGCTATTTTCACCCACGAATTGGGATTACTCCCGAAGCCGATTTTCAACTTCCGCTTTATGAATTGCTTGAAAAACAGTACAACACACATGCAGCAGTTTCGAGGGAAAGAATAAAAGCGCGGCTTGCCACAAAAATCACAGCCAGTCGCCTGAAAATAAAAACAGGTGAACCGATAATGATTCGCGAACGGTTTGTTTCGGGCGCGGGCGACAAACCCATTGAATACAATATCGGGTTTTATATTGCTGAAAAATTTACCTATTCAATAGAAATCAGAAGATAATATGCAAAAACTATCTATGGGAATCGATATTGGCGGCAGCCATATTACCTGCCAGCTTTTCGACATTGAGGCAAACCATTTACTCGAAGGAACAAAAGTGCGGGTTGAAGTTGACGGAAACAGGTCAAAAGATTCGATAATCGGAAGTTGGGTAAATGCCATCAGGCAAACTGCTTCAAAAGTTAATATAAATGAATTGGCAGGAATTGGTTTTGCCATGCCCGGCCCTTTTGATTATCTGAACGGTGTTGCCTGGTTCGATAAAAATGTGGACAAATTCCATAACCTGACAGGTGTTGATGTTAAAACAGAATTACTTCAAAAGCTTGATTTACCTGTCAATTTCCCAATACGCTTTTTAAACGATGCTGCAAGTTTTGCGGTTGGTGTTGCAAATGTTGAACCTGCCTCAAAATTCAAAAGAATAATCGCACTCACGCTGGGAACCGGATTTGGAACTACTTTCATAAAAAACGGTTTGCCGGTTGCAGGGGAAGAAGGAATTCCCGAAGACGGGTTTTTATATCACATTCCGTTTCAAAAATCAATTGCCGATGAATATTTTTCTACCCGCTGGTTTTTGAATGAATATAAAAATCAAACTGAAAAAGAAATTTCAGGCGTAAAAGAACTGGCAGAAATGGCTGCAAATGACGAAACAGCAAAAGAAATGTTTTCGTTATTCGGGAAAAACCTGGGAAGTTTTATGATTCCGTGGATTCAAAAATTTAAAGCGGAATGTATCGTATTGGGCGGAAATATTTCAAATACTTTCCCGCTTTTTAAGTCTGCATTGTTGAGTGAATTTACAACTTTAGATTTCCAATCCGAAATAGTAATTTCTGAATTGGATGAAAATGCTGCGTTAATTGGCAGTGCACGTTTGTGCGATGATGCGTTTTATCAAAAATTAGTTGATTCACAGATTATTAAATAAATATCAATGCCGTTTTGCTTACTTAATTCTTCGATTAATGTTCGGTACTTACACCCTTCGACTACGCTCAGGGTGACTGTCACCCTGAGCGTAGTCGAAGGGTGTTATCTCAATAAATCCACTTTTAATTGATTGTTATGAAAAATACCTTTCTAATTTTTTGCATGTTGGTTTTGTTCTCCTGTAACAAAACTGAAGAACAAAAACCGGAATTTAACGCCGTTCAATATGTCGATCCGCAAATTGGCTCGGTACACGGACGCTGGTTTTTTTACACACCTGCCGCACTGCCTTTTGGAATGGCAAAACTGGCGCCGAATACCAACGCTTACGAAAGTGTTGGGAGCTGGCTTCCGGGTGGTTACGATGACCGTCATAACTCAATCGAAGGATTTGCACATTTTCATGAATTTCAGATTGGCGGAGTTGTAGTGATGCCAACTGTTGGTGAGCTGAAAACTGTTCCGGGAACGCTCGAAAATCCGGATGCCGGTTACCGTTCACGATTTCGATAAAAAGGATGAACATTCAGAACCCGGTTATTATTCTGTTCTTTTAAAAGATTATAATATTAAGGCTGAAATTACGTCAACCGAGCGGGTCGGCTTTCATCGCTATACATTTCCTCAATCCGAAAATTCGAGATTGATTTTTGATATCGGCCACAAACAGGGGGAAAGCAGCGATGTCACCGAAGCTTTTGCGCAACTGGTGAATGAAAATGAAGTAGAAGGTTTCGTTGAAACCAATCCGGAATATGTAAAGTTCTGCGACCCCGGAAACCGTGTAAAAATGTATTTTGTGGCCCGCATCAATAAAACTCCTGAAGCAGTTGGCACTTTTCGGGATTCAATAATTCAGGAAAACGAATCGTCAACAAAAGGTATTCGCAATGGAATTTATCTGACATTTAAAACCACAGCAAACGAAGTGCTTGAAATGCAGGTCGGTCTATCATACACAAGCATAGAAAATGCCAGGCTGAACCTGGAAACCGAAGCCGCAAATATTTCATTTGATGAAGTGCACAAAACGGCAACTAAAAAATGGAATGAAATGCTCGGTCGCATTCAGGTTGAAGACGAAAATTCAACCAATAAAACAAAATTTTATACCGGATTGTATCATGCGCTTCTTGGTCGGGGTTTGGCGAGCGATGTAAATGGGCAATACAAATTAAATGGCGAAGGAATTGGGCAAATTCCACTTGATGAAAACGGAAAACCAAAATACGCGCATTACAATACCGATGGAATCTGGGGTGGATTCTGGAACCTGAGCCAATTATGGGCAATGGTTTATCCCGACTATTTTAGTCAGTACCTGCAATCGAATATCGATTTCTACAAAGAAACAGGCTGGCTGCACGATGGAGTTGCTGCAGGGGCTTACACAAATGGCGTTCAAACTAATTTCCAGGGATTGCTGATTGCCTCGGCCTACAATTGCGGCATCCGCGATTTCGACTGGCAGACGGGTTACGAAGCTGCGTTTAAAAACGAAGTCGATTCGGTTGGCAGAAACCTTGGAAACGGGAAATATGATTTGCACAGGTTTATGAAACTCGGATATAATCCTTACGAAAATACAACTGTATCAAATGGTTGGGTTTATAATTTTGGAGCATCACACACACTTGAGTATGCTTTCAGTTCGTATGCAGTTGCTCAAATGGCAAAAGCGCTTGGCAAAACCAATGATTACGAAAAGTTGATGAAACAGGCGGATTACTGGAAAAATCTTTTTGATCCGGAAACAAAGTTTATCCGGCCAAAACTTCCAAACGGAGATTTCATAAAAGATTTCGATCCGATGAAACCCTGGGATGGTTTTCAGGAAGGAAATGCATTTCAATATACATGGTACGTTCCGCACGATGCGGCTGAATTGATTGAAAAACTGGGACTTGATCATTTTAACGAAAGACTGGAAACTACATTCACTGAAAGTCAAAAATCAGGTTTTGGCGGCGGCAAGGAAATCGACAGTTTCTCGGGTGTCGAAAAGTTGTACAACCAGGGGAATCAACCTTGTTTGCACCAACCGTGGTTGTTTAACTATTCGGGTAAACCGTGGTTAACACAAAAATGGACCCGCCTGATTTGCGAGGAATTTTACGGGACCGAACCTTTGCATGGTTACGGTTTTGGTCAGGATGAAGATCAGGGACAACTGGGTGCATGGTATGTTATGGCTGCGCTCGGATTATTTGATGTTCAGGGACACGCCTCTGCAAATCCAACTTTTCAGTTTGGCAGCCCGCAATTTGAAAAAGTAACCATTCAACTTTCAAATGACATTGCAAAAAAACTAATAATCAAAACTGAAAATAATTCGAAGGAAAATTTTTATGTGAAAGGAATTCAGTTAAATGGAAATTTAATTGAAAATTGCTGGATTGACCGCACAGAAATTATGAATGGAGGTGAACTAATTTTCAAAATGGATTCAGTACCGAATATGAATTGGGGAGTAAAAACACCACCACCTTCGATGAGTATGGAAAAATGATTAATCAGATTTGAGTTGTCAGGTCAGTGACGCTGACAAGTCAGGGAATAAAAACCTGACAGCGTCCAAAGACCTGTCAGCGTTAGCATTAAAATAAATATTATGAAACAAAAACATTTAATTTCAACACTCTTCCTGGTTATTTTAGCCACAACAATTTCAGTAGCACAAAACCAGGAAATTCTTTTGAATAAAGGCTGGAAAGCCAAACCTGCAAACGAAGTAGTTGCGGATGGGACGATTGTTTCATCAAACAATTTTGAATTTTTAGGTTGGATGGAAGCAGTGGTTCCCGGAACAGTATTGACCACTTTGCTGCACAACCAAAAAATTCCTGACCCCTTTTTTGGGATGAACAACGAATTGATACCGGACATTTATAACGTTGGCGCTGAACATTATACCTACTGGTTTCAAAATTCTTTTTCGTTGCCTCAATTAAAACCCGGCCAGCAAGTTTGGCTGAAATTCAGGGGAATAAATT
Organism: uncultured Prolixibacteraceae bacterium; assembly: GCA_963800345.1. Lineage (GTDB taxonomy): Bacteria > Bacteroidota > Bacteroidia > Bacteroidales > Prolixibacteraceae > Draconibacterium. Next base: position 303,777 of record CAWDAW010000016.1, read on the forward strand.
ATGCTGCAAACATATTTTTAAACGGACAGCGTGTAAATACCGATACACACAAAAGCATGTATCTGCGTGAAAAGTATTTAATTACACCTTTTTTAAACGATTCCAAACCAAACAATCTGGCAGTAATTGTTGAACCTCCAAATCCTGTTGGCGAAGCTAATGGCGGACAAGGTGGCGATGGTACAATTGCCCGTTCGGTAACCATGCAATTTACAGCAGGATGGGACTGGATTTGCCCTATCCGTGATAGAAATACAGGCATTTGGGATCAGGTTTCAATTGAAATTACAGGTCCGGTTGATCTACGGGATCCTTTTGTGAAAACTTCGGTGCCGGGAAAACGGACCCCAGGAGGAAAACAAAACCCTGCTTTTATTTCTATTTCTGCAGATTTGGTAAATGTTTCAAAAGTATTGCAAAAGGGAACTTTAATTGCCAAAATTGGGGACAAACAATATAAACTTCCCGCAATAGTCAAGTCAGGTGAAACTTTAAGCGTTTCGTTTCCCGAAATTAAAATGGAAAATCCTGAATTGTGGTGGCCAAACGGGATGGGTGAACCGATTTTGCATCGGCTGGAGTTGCGTTTTGAAATAGACGGAACAAGCTCCGACAACGAATCTCTTAATTTTGGAATTCGTCAAACCGATAATTATTTTGATAAAATTGTTGGTGGGCGCGTGTTCTTAATAAACGGACAAAAAGTGTTTATCAAAGGTGGAAACTGGATTGCTTCTGATGCGTTACTGCGCCTTTCGCCTGAAAGGTACGAAGCTGAAGTAAAAATGCACGCCCAAATGAACATGAACATGATTAGGATTTGGGGCGGTTCGATGCCGGAAAGGCCTGAATTTTACGATGCCTGCGACAAATATGGCATGTTGGTGTGGCAGGATTTATGGGTTTCTGGCGATTGTAACGGCGAGTGGTTCGACCCCAGGAAAAAAGAATCGCAGGCACGGCGGAAAGCTTACCCCGACAACCATTCTCTGTTCCTCGAAACAGCTATCGACCAAATAAAAATGTTGCGCAACCACCCCAGCCTGTATCTTTGGTGCGGCGGCAACGAAACCCCTCCACCAGCCGACCTTAATCATGCACTGGAAACGCGTATTTTTCCTGAATATGACGGAACGCGCTTTTATGTAAATTATTCAACTTCAGATAGTATCCTCAGGAATACAATTGGAGGTGTGGGTGACGGACCTTATGGAATTCAAAATCCGTTGCGGTTTTTTGTAACACAATCCTTCCCTTTTAATCCGGAACTGGGTTCGGTTGGTATGCCCAATGTGGAAACCATGCGAAAAATAATGGAAGAAAAAGATTTGCGCCCACCACGTGGTGAACGGGTTAATCCGGTTTGGCAATACCACAAATACATTGGTTATGGCGACCATATCGAACGTTTTGGCGAAATTAAGGGAATCGAAGATTTCTGTAAAAAAGCACAGGTGGTAAATTACGAACAATACCGGGCTTTGCAGGAAGGTTTTAGTGCCGGAATGTGGGACAAATACACAGGCATGCTGGTGTGGAAAAACCAGAATCCATGGACTGCGTTACGAGGTCAGTTTTATGACGTTTTCCTCGACCAAACCGGTGGCTTTTATGGTTTTCAACATGGTGCAGTTCCGTTGCATGTGCAGTTAAACCTGAATGATTCAAGCATCTGTGTTGTAAACCAGACTTTTTTCAATGTAAAAAATTTAAATGTTGAAGCTCAGCTTTTTGATTTGCACGGAAACAAAATAAGTGAGGTACAATTTCAGCTTAATGTTGCGACAAATTCACATCAAATTGCAGGCAAATTATTTTCAGGAGAAAAACCAAAAGGACTGTATTTTGCCCGCTTAATCCTGAAAAACGAAAGCGGAAGAGTAGTGGATGAAAATTTGTACTGGCTTACCAATCAGGATTCAGATATGCAGGATTTGGAAAAACTGCAGCCCGTATCACTGCAACTTCAAATTGAAAAAAGTGAACCTGGTAAGAGAATAGCAGTAATTACGAATAACCACAAAGAAACAGCCTTTTTTACCCGCTTAAAAGTAACCGATAAGCAAACTAATGAATTGGTTCTTCCTGTGTTCTTCGAAGACAATTACCTGACTTTTTTTCAAGACGAACAAAAGAAAATCACAATCGATTTATCTCATTTATCGCCGGAAATTAAGTTGGAAAATTTGCAGCTGGAACTGGAAACATGGAATGGAACGATGATTAAACAGGATTTATAAATATGTATGTTTATATTATTAATCCAGTTGACGTTGTCAGGTCTGCAACGCTGACAAGTCAGGAGCAAAAACCTGACAGCGTCCCCGGACCTGTCAGCGTTTAATAAAAGAAATGAATAAAAATTACGATTATGAAAACCAATTTTTCTGTCTTTATTTTGTCGTTTATGCTTCTCTTTTTCGGAGCTTGTAACCAACAATCAAAAACAAACAAAATGCTAATTCAAAAAATTCAGCAAGACGAGAACATTGCCTTTACAAAGCAAAAAGCCCTCGAAATTGTTAAAACCGGTTTCAATGCAGGCGATGGTTATGGTGAAGTTTGGATTCGCGATTACAACACATTTATCGAACTATCGGCACAGGTTTTTGAACCTGAAGTTTTAAAGGAAAATCTGCTTGTATTCTTCAAAATGCAGGGCGAAGACGGAAATATTATCGATGGGTTTATTCCTAAAGAAAAAATTACCGGTCACGGTTATGATTACATTTATTCTGATTTGGAACCACGTTATGCAGGTCATAAAAATACAGTTGAAACCGATCAGGAAAGTTCACTGATTCAGGCGGTTTACAAATACATTCAAATCACCGGCGACAGGTCAATTTTGGATGAGGATGTTAGTGTTAAAACGGTTCGTGACCGGTTAGAGTGGGCTGTTGATTTTTTAATGGAAAATCGGTTTAACGAACACTACGGATTAATTATTGGAGCCACAACTGCCGACTGGGGCGATGTTCAGCCGGAACACGATTGGGGAGTTGCTTGGGATGAAAACACACACCCGGCAATTGATATATACGACAACGCCATGTTTGTAATTGCCCTTAACAATCTCATCGAAATTCTTCCGGAATTAACTGAAAAGTGGACAAATATTAGGGATAATATTGTGGCAAGCACCCGTAAATATTTGTGGGACGAAAAAAATAAAAAATATATCCCACACATTTATCTCGAAAAAGGTACGCCATTTCCGTCAGATTTCAACGAGACCGAAATCTATTACCACGGCGGAACTGCCATCGCAATTGAAGCCGGACTTCTTTCAAAAGAGGAGATAAAAATTTCGCTGGATAAAATGGTTGCCAATGTTAAAGCGTCCGGCGCCGGTTCAATCGGACTTACCATGTATCCGCCCTATCCCGAAGGATTTTTTAAAAACAAGGGAATGTACCCGTATGGTTACCAAAATGGTGGCGACTGGACCTGGTTTGGCGGGCGCATGATTCAGCAACTCATAAAAAATGGTTTTGTTGAAGAAGCTTACCAACAAATGCAACCCATGGTAAAAAGAGTGAAAGAAAACGATGGGTTTTTTGAGTGGTATACAGTTGACAATAAACCAAAGGGTTCGGGAACTTTCAGAGGTGAGGCCGGAGTATTATACAAGGCAATATTAATGTTTGAAAATTACACAGATTCACAAAAATGATTGAAAAAACAAAGTGGAGAAATTCGAGCCAGTTTTTGATGGCTTCATCAAAACAGCCCGAAAGTATTGGTAAATATAGTTTGTATCCATCTCATCCGGTTGGCGAGAATAAAATATTTATCGGTTTTGAAGGTTTGGCAGAAGAAATTAAGCTAGACAAAACAATAATTATCGATGGTTATATCGGTGTGTTTTTCGAAAACATCAGGAATGAACTTCAGCAATATTTTGATAAAAATGGATTGAAAGCAAACTGGATTGATATTTCAACAGCGCTAAAACCTGAATCTGAAATTGACAATTTAATCGCCCCGTTTTTGGGTGGAAACGATCCGGTTTTCGGCTCCCGTACAACTTTGGATTTAATCGATTTTTTTCGACCTGAAAAAATTAAAAACTTCAGTTTAAACAATGGAGCTGACATAAATATAGTGTATGGAATTGGTGCCAGTTTGACCAATATTGAAGGCGCTTTAATTTATATCGATTTACCAAAAAACGAAATCCAGTTTCGGGCACGGGCAGGAGCGGTTTGCAATTTGGGTGCATCAAAACCCGATGAAATCAAACCCATGTACAAACGCTTCTATTTTGTCGATTGGGTGGTTTTGAATAAACACAAACAAAGCATTTTACCGAAAATTGATATTGTGGTTGACGAACAGCGCCCCGATGAAATTACATGGATGAAAGGCAGTGATTTGCGAAACGGATTGAAAGAAATCAGCCAAAATGTTTTTCGTGTACGCCCGTGGTTTGAACCTGGCGCCTGGGGCGGAACCTGGAGTTTTGAACACATTGATGGTTTGAATAAAAATGTACCAAATTATGCATGGTCGTTTGAACTGATTGTACCTGAAAACGGTTTGGTCTTCGAAAGCTCCGGTTATCTTTTGGAAGTCTCTTTCGATTGCATCATGTTTCAGGAAGGGGAAAATGTGCTGGGAAAAGCATTTCCGGAATTTGGCGTTGAATTCCCCATTCGTTTCGATTTTCTGGATACGTTTGACGGAGGAAATCTTTCCATTCAATGTCATCCAACAAAAAAATATACCAAACAACATTTCAACGAAGATTTTACACAGGAAGAAACCTACTACATTCTCGATACGAAAGAAGATGCCGATGTTTACCTGGGTTTTCAGGAAGACATTCAGCCCGGTAAATTCGAACGGGCACTGATAAAAAGTTATCAGGATTCGGAAGAAATTGATATTTCGAAATATATTCAAAAACACACAGCCAAAAAGCATGATTTGTTTTTGATTCCGCCGGGAACAATTCACGGTTCCGGGAAAAATAATCTAGTACTTGAAATCAGTTCCACACCATACATTTTTACGTTTAAAATGTACGACTGGCTGCGGCTCGATTTGGATGGCAAACCCCGCCCGATTAACATTCAGCGCGGAATGGACAACCTGTGTTTTGGCCGGAAAGGTGATTATGTAAAAGAGAAACTGATTGCCAAACCTGTTTTGATTGATTCCGGTGCCGACTGGAAATTATTTCACTTGCCAACACATAAAAATCATTTGTACGACGTGCACCGAATTCATTTGAAAACTGAGGTGGAAATTCAAACCGAAAATAAATGCCATGTTTTAAGTTTGGTTGAAGGAACAAGCATTGTCATCGAAACAAAAAATGGTGTAAAACAACGTTTTAATTATGCCGAAACATTTGTGATTCCGGCGGCAGCAGGTTCTTACAAAATTGTAAATGAATCAGAAAATGAAATTATGGTGGTAAAAGCGTTTGTGAAGTGATTGCGAATGGGAGCCGGACTTTCCTAAGTCCGGTTTTGTTGGAGTTTGGAAACTCCAACTCCCAAAACTGAAAATAAATTAATTGAATTAAGCACTAAATAGATACTCGAAAAATTATTGAACCCAGCGGGTTAAAATGTTTATAGAAAGTAATTGACAAGTTGGTATGCGACCCTGGCCAGGGTCGAACAGAATTATGGTTAAGAAATTTGGTGTTATTTACAATGTGCCAGATTCAATAAATTAAAAGCGAAAAAAATGAATAAAACTATTATCCTTTTACTTTTCCTTTTAGTATTATTTTCCTGCGCAACAAAAGTTGATAGTAAAAAGGAACTTGCAGCGAAAATCCTCTCCGACACATCCATGCAAAAAGTAGATGAAATGGCTCGTAACCTCATGAAAAAAGGGTTTTATGCCGGTTCGGGTTATCAAATGGTTTGGGTGCGCGACATGAATACTTTCATCGAATTGTCCTGTGAGGAATACGACCCAAAAGTAATTCGCGAAAATCTGCTGATGTTTTTTCATTTTCAGCAGGAAAACGGGGAATTGCTGGATGGTTATGTGCCGCGCGAAGCATTTACCTGGGGCGACCCAAACACATACGAATCAGCAACTGCTCCCGGGCATATCGGATTTAAAAATACAGTGGAAACCGACCAGGAAACTTCGCTTATTCAGGCCATTTCAAAATACATTCAGAAAACGGGGGATAAAAGCATTCTTGATGAAACTGTGGCTGGCAAAACAGTTTACGAACGGCTGGTTTTTGCTATCGATTATTTGCTGAATGAACGTTATTCTGAAAAATATGGTTTGATAACCGGCGCTACAACTTTCGACTGGGGCGACGTCCAAGTAGAAGGCGGAGCAGTTGTTGACGTGGACTCACTCACCCACTGGAGCATCGATATTTACGATAATGCAATGTTTGCAATTGCGCTGGCTGATTTGGAAAAGATGACCAATAATCAGGCGGATAAAGTGCGCTGGAATAAGCTGCACACACAAATTCAAACCAATGCAAAGAAATATTTATGGGATACCGAAAAAATGAAATTCATCCCGCACCTTTATATCAATGGCTCGCCTTTTTTTGAGGATTTCGATGAAAATGCCATTCATTATCACGGAGGAACCGCAATTGCAATTGAAGCCGGGTTTTTGAATAAAGAGGAAATTGCCGCAGTTTTGGCGCAAATGAAGGAAAATGTAAAACTTTCAGGTGCCCCGTCTATTGGGCTAACTGTTTATCCTCCTTATCCTTCCCAAGTTTTGGGAAAAAATATTTCAGCACCTTTCGAATATCAAAATGGTGGCGACTGGACCTGGTTTGGCGGACGAATGATTCAGCAGTTAATTGCAAATGATTTTGTTGAAGATGCTTATGAATTAGCTCAACCCATGTTTAACAGGGTATTAATAAACGGTGATTTTTACGAATGGTATAAAATTGACGGATCTCCGGCAGGTTCGGCTGAATTTAAGGGTTCTGCAGGGGTACTCGCAAAGTCAATCGAAATGTTTAGTGAATGGGCTGAAAAAAACAAGTAAAACAAAAGTTATGAAGGCTAATATTCTGATTTCATTGTTCATCCTGGTTGTATTCCTGGAATCCTGTTCCACCGAAAACAAAACAATCTGGCAAATTGGAGAAGCCGACAACAGTTCTGCTGAGTTTGCCCTGGCTCCCGATGAGTATCAAAATTTTATTGAAAATGATTTTGGCTGGGAAGACCGTTATTTTCTTATCGGAACTTCAAATCCGAAAACTGATTGGCCATATGTTTTGCCCGGTCCAAGCGACCAGTGGGGCGGAACGTGGGGAACTTCGGGCTGGCGCTCGCACACTCTAACTGTTTTGTTTGGTGTGGAAAAATTGCCGTCGAAAGGAGATTGGAAACTGATTGTAGATATACAGGATTGCAATGCCGATGATTTACCTGTTTTTAAAACTACCATAAACGGGAAATCCTGGAAATATCAATTGCCAGCAGGTTCAGGAAAAAATTCAATTGATGGCGAAACTGTGGATTCATCGCAATATTTGATTGAAATTCCAATCCCCGCAGGTTTAATAAAAAAAGGGGGTAACGAAATCGTTTTTACAACTATTCAGGGTTCGTGGTTGCTTTTTGATCAAATCAGGCTCGAAGGACCTTCAAAAACAAAACTGATTGACAATTACCCTGTTTTTCTGCGGAAAATATCAGCAGCAAATTACGAAATTGAAACAGAACATGGAACTGCACAACCGCTACTTGTGGATGTTGAATATCTTTCAGGAACTCCTGAATTAAAGGTGGTTTTGGACGGAAATGAGATTTTTACTGAAAAAGTTGAAAAAGGCCGCTACATTTTTGAAGCGCCTATGCCGTCAGTTATTTCAAAAGTAAAAAGCAAGGTTGAAATTTGGGTGGATGGAATTAAAATCCAAACAAATAAAGTTGATCGCTCACCACAAAAAACCATAACACCGGCTGAGTATGCCGATACGAAAATGGGTACTGCTCATTCACGCTGGATGATTGCGCCCGGTCCGTGGATGCCGTTTAGCATGGTAAAACTCAGTCCCGATAATCAGAATGGCGGCTGGCAGGCAGGTTACGATCCAATTTTCGAAACTGTTGGCGGTTTTAGCCATATTCACGAATGGACGATGGCCGGGCTGACCATTATGCCAACCAACGGCAAATTAATTACAGAAGTTGGCGATGAAAAAAGACCTGACGAAGGTTACCGGTCGCGAATAAATAAAGAAACTGAAGAAGCGCCAATTGGGTATTACAAAGCCGAACTAACTGATTATGGTATAACAGCAGAACTAACTGCTACAACAAGATGCGGATTTCAGCGCTACACTTTTCCAAAAGATAAAGATGGTTCGCGGATTCTTATTGATCTTCAAAATCCCGCAGAATATGGATACAATCTTGAGGAAGTTTACATCGAAAAAATTAACCAAAACAGGATTGAAGGTTATAGTAAACAACTTTCCCCAAATACCTGGTCGGGTGGAATTTCGCAGGAATACACGGTTCATTTTGTAGTTGAGTTTGATAAACCCATAAAAAACTTTGGCGTTTGGACAGAAAACGGTGTTCAACAAAATGTAACCATTCTAAAAATAAATAATCCGAATGATGCAGGCGCTTTTGCTGAATTTGATACCAAAGACAATCAAACCGTTCAGGTCCGAACAGCAATTTCGTATGTAAGTATCGAAAATGCTGATTTGAATTTAGAAACAGAAATCACAAAACCATTTGCCTGGGATTTTGAGGCAGTCAGAAAAAATAACCTCGACACATGGAACAATATTTTCGACAGGGTAAAAATTTCAAGCAATGACAAACGCGAAAAAATGCGCTTTTACTCAAACATGTACCGAGCACTTTGCAGCCGCAATACTTTTAGCGATGTTGACGGGAAATGGGTTGATGCCGATGAAAAGATCCGTCAGCTTGAAGATCCTTCTTCACCGGCACTTGGATGCGATGCTTTCTGGAATACCTTCTGGAACCTCAACCAGTTTTGGAATCTTGTAACTCCCGAATGGAGCAACCGCTGGGTAAAATCGCAGCTGGCCATGTACGATGCCGGTGGCTGGCTGGCAAAAGGTCCGGCCGGTATGGAATACATTCCGGTGATGGTTGCCGAGCACGAAATTCCTTTGATTGTTGGTGCCTACCAAATGGGGATCCGGGATTATGATGTGGACTTAGCTTATGAAGCTGTAAAAAAAATGCAAACAACACCGGCTCAAAAAGTAGGCGGCGGTTTTGCCGGAAACCGCGATTTAATTCCGTACCTGAAGTACCATTATGTTCCTTACGATTTGGGTCGCTTTTCAAATTCACTTGAATATGCTTTTGATGACTGGACAGTTTCGCAGTTTGCCAAATCTTTGGGAAAAGAGTCGGACTACCGAACATTTTATGAACGTGGATCGTACTGGCGAAACGTAATTGATACAGAAACCGGTTATGCACGAATGAAAGATTCAAAAGGAAAATGGCTGGCTGATTTCGATCCATATAAATCGGGGGCAAACCACCATTATGTGGAAGGAAATGCATGGCAACTTACTTTTTTTGTACCACAGGATGTGCCCGCTTTAGCCGAAACAATTGGAAAAGATCGGTTTATTGAGCGTTTGGAATGGGGTTTTAAAGAAAGCGACAAAACCCGGTATAACGGTAAAAATGATCAATATTGGAACTATCCGGTTATCCAGGGAAACCAGCAATCGATGCATTTTGCCTGGTTGTTCAACTGGGTCGGAAAACCCTGGCTGACTCAAAAATGGAGCCGTGCAATTATGGATCGTTATTATGGTTACGGACTTGCAAACGCTTACTTAGGTGATGAGGATCAGGGGCAAATGAGTGCCTGGTTTATTATGAATGCGCTGGGATTGTTTCAAACTGATGGCGGTTGCCGGGCTGAGCCGGTTTATGAAATTGGAAGCCCGATTTTCGAAAAAGTTACAATTGATTTGGGAGAACGATTTGGCCGGGGAAAAACTTTTTCGATAGAAGCCAAAAACAGCTCACGATTAAACAAATACGTGCAATCGGCAAAATTGAATGGCAATGTTTTAATCGATTTTAAATTCCCTGCATCTGAATTGCTAAAAGGAGGAAAACTTGAACTTGAAATGGGAGCTGAGCCAAATGAAAACTGGGGAGTTCAGGATTAAACTGCTGCAATAATAATAAATTACGAAATAAAAAAAGCGGTGGATTACCACCGCTTTTCCTTTCTAAAAACCAAACAATTAATTACTCCTTAAACTGAGTATTTACAGATAACCAATCAATCCATTAAGCACATGCCGGGTTTTTGTATGCATGGGTACGTTTGATTGTTAAAAATGGTTTCGTTAATTATTTTTAATCGCGATTTGTTTAAGTGGCAAAATGGTAAAATAATTCAGTTGAAAATTTATCTGTACTTCCACTTTCACTTTATACTGTATCAGACAGGCGATGCACTGCCGCCTTGCTTTGAATAATTTGCATCTTATAAATTGCAATCCAAAGTTTATCAGGATTGCAAAAAGGGTGGAGAAAGAAAAACAATGCCTGTAATAACCGCAATATCATCTGTTTTTTAAAAAATAAAGGTTGACACTATAGCAATACATATTAAGAGTTCAGAGATAAAGCCTTTGTGTAGTGTATTATTTGATGTGTTTTAAATTATGTAGTGTGAATGTGAATAAATGGCAAGTAACAATGAATATATGGCAATCAACTTTGAATAAATGGCAAGTGACAATGAATAAATGGCAAGTGACAATGAATATATGGCAAGTGGAAATGAATAAATGGATAGTGGAAATGAAAATATGGATAGTGGAAATGAAAATATGGATAGTGAAAACGAATAAATGGATAGTGGAAATGAAATAATGGATGGTGGAAATGAAAATATAGATAGTGGAAATGAATAAACGGCAAATTTATATTAATTTACTGTATGTGACTATGAAGTAATAGAATGTAATGTGAAGCAATGACAATTAACTTTGAAGAAATGCAACCTTTGTAATAACATCATAAAATTGTGTAAAGTCCACTCCCAGGTGTAAACGAGAAGCGGGAGGAATTTGAGTTTGAAAAACAGCAAATCCATTTTTGATCAAAATTTGCGTATTAAAAAATGGTGCGTATAAATTTCCCCAAAATGTAGAACAATCTATATTTCAAGTGTTGTCCGAAAAAATTAAAATAAAGTAACAAATTGATTCATAGCTGCTAATTGAAGCATCTTTCTGTTTTCCATTCAACCAATCTCATGGCATGATTTTTATTTTCTTAAAAATGAAATACAAAAAATGATTTTAGAAATCTGTTAAAATGAATATCATGGAAAAATATCAAAAAACTTCAGAAAATATTAAACAGCAAACCCAGAAAACTCCAGGTCATGAATTTGCAATGGACCCGGAACCAGTTTACATCCGTGAAAATTACAAGGGAAGCGAAAAGTTACTTGACAAAGTTGCCCTGATTACAGGAGGAGATTCAGGTATTGGGCGTGCAGTTGCTGTGCATTTTGCCAGGGAAGGTGCAGATGTGGCAATAGTTTATTTAAGTGAAGACAAAGATGCCACAGAAACAAAACGCTTGGTTGAAAAGGAGGGAAGGAAATGTCTTTTGTTTGAAGGAGATATCCGCGACAGGAATTTTTGTAATTCAGTAGTTGAACAAACATACGAGCATTATAAAAAAATAAACATCCTTGTGAATAATGCAGGAGAACAACACCCGGCAAATGACATTAGCGAATTAGACCTTGATTTAATGGAAAAAACATTTCAGACAAATATTTTTGCCATGTTTTACCTGGCAAAACCAGTGCTTCAATACATGAATGAAGGCGATTGTATCATAAACACCACAAGTGTCACAGCATATTACGGAAGCGATCATCTGCTTGATTATTCAGCTACCAAAGGAGCAATTACATCGTTTACAAAGGCTTTGGCGCATAGTGTTTCAAAAAGAAAGATTAGAGTTAACGGCGTTGCACCGGGACCTATATGGACACCACTAATAGTATCCACATTTGAAGACAATAAGGATTTTGGCAAAAATACACCACTGAAAAGAGCAGGTCAACCTTGTGAAGTTGCACCATCATATGTGTTTTTAGCTTCTGAAGATGCATCGTATACTACAGGGCAAATTATGCATCCAAATGGTGGAAAGGAAATGCATAGCTGATATTTTAATGTTGTTCCTGACTTCATCAAAAAGGTTAAGATACCTCCTGGCCCCGCTCCCGAACGATTGCATCTCGTGGTTAAGAAGCAGGTCAAAAAAACTATTTTATTATATCCATTTGCAGAAAATATCATGTTCTGAGTCTTGCTTTGCAAAAGCAAAAGTTAAATAAAAATTATTGATGGGAACATTCATTCCAATTCAAAATTTCCGGCAGGTAATTGAATTAAATTTCAGCTTGATGACTGGGAACTGATTGCAAATCGGCGCCGGCGAGAAAAAGACACAAAAAAAGGAGAACAATCTTTGCTCTCCTTTTTGTTTTTTAGTTGACCCAACCGGAGAAGTATCGAACTTTTTGATTAAAGATTATGATGCTGTATTGAAGTATATAAATGCTGAAACAAAGAAGAAAAAACTTAAACTATAACAGTTAAATCATTGTCCTTGTTAATATTCATGAGTAGATGTTTTTGATTTTAGAAGAAAATCTAAGTCTAAATCAAAAATAATGAACATCATCCATAATCTAATTGTCAAACGAAGAATCACCATCCCTTCAGGATATAATTAGTTTGATTCTGCGCAGCGCACTTTGGCAGGAATTGAAATAATAAATATCATTAGAACGAAATACATTATTAATTCCAAATCATCTACTTTTAAAACATTCCATTCTTTAACAGGATAATGTCGAATAATGTAAGATTTTAAAAATTAAGTTGGATTAATGCGGAAGAACCCTTTTTCGTTAAGAAAAAGGTCTTATCCCTTACAAAATCAGTGCATTTGAACAGGAAAAACTTTTTAAGGAAGAACCGGTGCGTTCCCAGGAATCATTTAGCACCCTTGTTGTAAAGGATGAACCTGCAGAAACAGATTTTCGTTTAATGAAGACCAATCAGAAAAGCAAAGTGTAAGTAGGGTCGGGTATGTAATTTAAACTCTGTCTGATTATTTTTTCATACAAGTTTAATTCAATTTTTCATTTTTCAATCGTAAAAGCTTTTCTGAATGTTATTTGAATTCGGGCAATGGCGGCGGAGGCATGGAGCCGTTTATATACCCTTGACAGATTTCAAATCCCAGCCTTTCTTTGCTTTTAAAGATTAAAAATTACAGCTCGATTTTCATTCTTTTACCAAACCTGATACTGAGTTGTTTTACGGTAAGTACCCAGTTTTGAAGTGGTTGTGTCCATTTAACCGAGATGTTTTCGGTTGCCAGGTATATCAGTTTTAATAAGGCCATGTCGTTTGGAAAAGCACCTTTGGTTTTGGTTACTTTCCATACCTGCCGATGAAACCCTTCAACGGGATTTGTTTTGTAAATCAGCTTGCGGATTTTCTCTTATTTTGCGCCAGATAATCCGCATGCTCTGGAATAAATCCCAGTCACCACCTGAATATAACTACGCACAAGTTCTTTTGGTTCTGTTGTAATTAAACCTTCGCAAACCTGATAAAACTGAATTGGCATAAACTGGCTTAATAGCGAAGTTGGGACTTTGTTTTTCTGTAAGTTTTCGAACAGCTTGTTTTTAGCTGAATCGAGTTCTTCCGTTGGCCAATAATACCTTAACCTGTCGGAAAAACTATATTTTCTTTTAAAGAATTTTTGTTTTTCATCACCAGGATAATAGTTAATCCAGTATTTGGGTTCTGCTAACATCAGATTTTCTAATGTTCCTCGTAAGTTTGACAAATCGTCATAATCTTTGCCCAATATCTCAATTTCCATAGTTTCCATTGCGAAAAGGGCTTCTCTGTAAGCAAATGTCAACCAAGGTCCCACTTTCAGAATGCAAAAATGATCTTCAACAAGTGCCTTCAAATCTGTTTCTGTCTGATAATCTGTTGAATGAGCTTCAAAAACCAGATTGTCAAACTTTATAATTTTTTCACTGAGTTTTTTGGCTTCTCCGCGTATATATTTAAAAATATAATCGTCGCCAAATTCAACACCTGGTTGAACCACAGCACCAATTACCCTATTCCATGCATCAGCCAGACCAGCCTCTGCAAAGCGCTTTTTTGTGATTTCAATTGTGCTGACTGCATCTTCTGGCTTTGTTGGCAGAATTTCCAGTTCTTCTTTTTGGGCGCCACCTGGAACCGGCACTTCAGTACCAATAACATATATAGGTTTTGGAAAACTCTTGCGATACTTTTTCCAGGAATCCTCAGCAACCCCGCATAAAACAGCGGCTCTTTCAGCTACTATTTCATTTGGTAATGGCTTAGTCCTATCGCCCTCATCATCAATGCAAAACATGCTTGTATCAAGGTGGATTTTCAAATATCCAACTTTTATATATTCTTCGATTAAAACTTTTGCACGTTTCATGGCTTCATTCGCAGGAAGATTTTGCCATGCGTTAGGTCCCAAATGATCGCCTCCAAGCAGTAACATATTCTTCTGAAATCCAACCTTTTGAGCAATATGATTCACAAAACCTACAAAGTTGGCAGGTTTCATCCCGGTATATCCACCGTATTGATCGACTTGATTTGACGTAGACTCGACCAAAAGAATAGAATTGTCTGCTTTTGCCTGTTTAAAGCACGCTTCAAGTACATCAGCATTAGCGGTACAAACAGAATATATACCTTTTTTTACACCTGCCCTATTTTCCGCAATTATCTCAAGAAATATATCCCTTGCATCTTTCATTTATCAGCATTCAATTAGATCTCGATTGTGCTATATATTTTTACACCTTGCACAACTCTCGAAATAGAGGATTGTTTTGAAGGCGAATCAGGAGCAAGACCAAGCCCCAATGATTTATAAAATGCAATAATCTGGGCTGGAAGAATATAGAAAACAGGCAAAAAGTCATCAGGAATATCAAGCACTTGTTTGGGTAAATGAATTGAAAAATCAAATTTAAACTCGTTAATATCATATCCATGCCCAATGGCCACAGATTTTTGGCCTGCACCTGTTTCATTTACCGATTTAACAAGATCAAATTCATACCGATTTTTTCCAGAATTGTTTGAAAAAAGGTAAACTATAATTGTTGAATTATTAACAATTGCTTTTGGTCCATGCCTGAATCCCAAAAAAGAATCATACTTGCCCACAATCTTTCCATCCGACAATTCCTGGACTTTGAGGTGCGATTCGTGTGCGACCCCCAAAAGTGGCCCTGATCCTAAAAATACTATCCGTTCAAATTCCAAATCCGCAATATTTTTAAGCGTTGGCAAACACCAGTCAACAATGTGTTTACCCAAACTTTGCAACTCTAAAACAACAGGCCTCATTTTGTCTATATCTTCCAAATTTGCAATTAGCAGACCAGCAAGAAGCATCGAGGAAAATGAACTTGTCATCGCAAGCGAACGATCATTTGTTTCTTCGGGCAACAAGAACACACAAGAATTTTCTTCTCCTGTATTCCTGGCCAGTTCGCCGTTTTCATTGCAAGTAATATTTAATTCGAAAAGGGTATCGCAATATTCTTTTGCCAATTTAACCGCTGCAACACTTTCGGGGCTATCGCCCGATCTAGCAAATGATATTAATAAGGTTGGACTTGATTTGATAAAACAATTTTCAGGGTGGGTAACAATATCAGTAGTAGCTATTGCCCTGCACGAAACCCGCCACTCTTTCTGAAATTTTCCAGCAAGTGCCTCGCCAACAAAAGCTGAAGAACCGGCACCCGTTAAAACCACATTCAGGAACTCACGTTTAAGTATTTTTTCAAGAAATTGTGCAATATGTTTTTTTTCCTTGATTAATTTCAAATATGTTTTTTCCCACATTTCGGGCTGACTGCTTATTTCTTTGGCAGTATGAAAGCCCCCGCTTGATTTTAAATCTTCAATTGGAAAGTTCAGGTATTTCATTAATAGTATATTTACATTTCGTTACAAATATAATAAATTTCATTTTCTTTTCTAAATTTATATACAAAGTTTCGTATAGTTATTTATAGATTTTTCGAATGAAATTTATTTGCAATTTGCAAAAGGCTTTTTTAAGGTCGGTTATCACCAAAATAGGGGGAAACCTGATTGATAATAATCAGATAAAACCTATAAAACAAAAAGCACAAAACGAATCTTGTGCTTTCAAAATATCAAACGATATAAAAATGTAACTTAATGAAAATGAATATTTGTTAGGCAACAACAACTACCACACCATTTTTTTCGAGGCGGGCTTTGTCCTCTTCTTTAATCCCTGGATCTGTAATAACCATGTCAACATCGGTAATTGGGCCAATAAATGCAAATCTTCTTCTCTCAAATTTTCTTGAATCAGCAACCACGATAACTTTTTTTGAGATTTTGATCATAACCTGGTTCAAGTGGGCTTCTTCGGAATTTGGCGTTGACAAACCATGAGAAGTGTTAAAGCCATCAACCCCCAGAAACAATTTATCACAATAAAACTTCTCAAAATTTTCGTCAGCAAGTGGACCTGCCAATGACAGCGATGTTTTGCGTAAAGAACCGCCTGGCATAAATATATTTATCCCTTCATATTCCGATAGAATACCTGCGATATTCAAGGCGTTTGTGATAATTGTCAGGTTTTTAAATTGCTCAAGGTTTTTGGCAATTTCAGTGGTGGTAGTACCCGAATCCAGCACAATTGTATCCCCTTCTTCAATAAGTTTGATGGCTGCTTTAGCAATAAGTTGCTTTTGTTGAAGGTATTCTTTTTGTTTGTCCGAAATAGACGGGTCGATAGCCATGCGCTGAAACTTAATTTTGATTGCCCCACCGCGCGCCCTGATCAACATATTCTGTTTTTCGAGATGCCCGAGATCATTACGGATTGTTACTTCGCTGATATCGAACATTTTGCTCAATTCAGCCACCGATACTTGTCCCTTTGATTCAAGTTCGTCGAGAATTTTTGCCCTTCTCGAAACAGTTGATTTACTAAATGATTTGTCCATTCGGTTTCTTTTTAGTGTAAAATAAATGTATGAGCCATTGATTCAATTTGAAACAAAAATACCTTTTCAAAACATTACATTCAAAGTAATACGAAAGATATTTTACATAAACACAAAAGCCCACAGGAGTTGCCCCCTGTGAGCTTTAACTAACTATACTAAACTAAACATTCCCCATCGACTTATGTGCTTCAATTATTATTGAGAAACCCAAGGTGTAGTGCGTGTTTCCACAGTTCCCGGATGCTCTTTGAAAGGATCTGGATTAGCTTCCCACCAAAACGTTGTGGTCCGGGAATCTTTTTCCTTTCCACCGATGGCGTCAAGTGCTATTTGATATTGTTCTTCGTTGATTAGTTGT
The DNA here is from genome assembly GCA_963800345.1 of uncultured Prolixibacteraceae bacterium. Taxonomy (GTDB): domain Bacteria; phylum Bacteroidota; class Bacteroidia; order Bacteroidales; family Prolixibacteraceae; genus Draconibacterium. The sequence continues at coordinate 321,241 of CAWDAW010000016.1, forward strand.
TCTGAACCCGGCCAAGGCATCCTTCGGGGCATGTGGCCTTGCAGTTCTGAATTTTCGACACCTACAAGGATCCGTGGATACCCTGTCCTCCTGTGTTCGCACCAACCTTCGTGCTCCATTGGGAACAAGGCAATAATTTTCTGATTTATTATTTGTTCCAGCTTTTGCTCGTTTGTTCCTGTCAACGTAACCGCCGCATTATTGGCAACAAAAGCATCGATTTGCGCTTGTGTGAGTGCCTTTGCGGCAAGGACACTTGCCAAATAAGCATCAATTTCAACTTGTGGTTTCCCCGCTTTGAAAAGGGAGGCTACCTCCGGAAGTTGTGGGACTGCATTCTCATACATCTCCTTTGTATGTGCCATTGCAATTTCAATCCCTTTTTTATAATAGGCTTGTGCATCGCCCTGTTTTAAACCGAACAAAGCGGCTTCGGCAAGGTTAAAATAGGTTTCGGAGGCTTTGTACAATGGCTGTTCCTGGATTTTTACCCAAAACAGGTCCGACCATTTCGATACTGTGTTGTCGCCATAGGCATACCCCTCTTGCGGGTTGTCACCACTGAGCAACGGACGTCCACGAAAACCAAAATAAGGTACATCTTCATAACCCGGTGTTTGCGGGAACCATGCTGTAACGGTGTCGGCAAAAGTGTGCAAGCGCGGATCGTTGTTGTTTTTCAATATATCAAGAAATGTTTTAGCGACCATGTTTTTGTCCACCGTAGCTTTTCTTGCAAGCAAGTCGTTATACCTGCCATTTTGATGGTTTGGGTAATCTGTGATATTGCGGACAAAAGCATCATCGGCTCTACTTGTGATCAAATCGGCTTCGGTGAGGTCGGCTATTTGTTCGCTTGCCATAGCGGCATCGGCATAGCGTATCCTAAGAGCCAGCCTAAGCCTAAGTGAGTTTGCAAATTTTTCCCACTTTGTGAGGTTTCCTTTGTAAAGGATGTCGGCATTGCCGAATTTCAATTTTGAATCGTCCATTTCGGCCACCGCTTCCTTCAATTCTTTGAAGAAATCGGCATATATGTCCTGTTGCTTGTCGTACTTAGGAGTTGTTACCGCCTCGTCAACGGGAAGGCATGATTCAAAATAAGGGATATCGCCATAAGTATCAGTGCACCTTGCAAATGCCCAAACTTTCATGATCCTGGCAATTGCTTTTTTATTGACAAGATCGTCAGCATTTTCACGTGTTGAACAAATATATATTATGTCGCTCAAGTTCCGTGCGTAATTCCCATATGTGCTGTTCCACACTCCGTTGCTTTCACCTGTAACAAAAGGGCGGTTGGCACCTGAAACAGACATACCTGCCCAGTTGCCTGTAGTGCCAAAACCAGATTCGCCGTCGTCGATGATTGCATTGGCCAAAACTTTGGTCAACATCATGTCAACATCAACCAAATCTTGTGTGATAAGGCTACGTGAAGTGTTCATCTCGTCAAAATCATCGGTACACGAATAGCCCAGTAACAACACCATTGAAAATGCAACTATTATTTTTAAGTAATTTTTCATTTTTCTATTTTTTTAAAGAATTAGAATGTCAGTTTAACGTTAAATCCATAGGTACGTGTAGAAGGGACCCCGAGAGCTTCGATGCCTGAAGCGCCGCCCGATGTGTTGGGCGCCGATTCCGGTGAAACCCCGATATAATCCATCTTGTTTTGCAGGTAAGCCAGATTCCGTCCAAAGGCAGTAATCGTCAGCCCAGTAAAAGGGGTATTGCTCAACAACGAAGGTTGGAAAGTATAACCTACCATCACCTCCCTTAAAGAGATATAGCTTCCGTCTTCCAAAAATTCCTCTCCAATTCCGTCCCAAGCCCTGCTGGCCCAATAACTTTGCCCTGGCACGGCAAGTGTATTTTTTTCATATCCTGTCACATTGCCCGCGGCATCTTTTACTTCAACAACGCCATCCAAAACACCTGTATAAGGCATTGGGTCGCCAATTGCGGAGCCTGCGGGTATATCATCGCCTTCAGAATACCTTGCTTTTGGCCTGCGCCCTTCTACTGTCCAGGCTCCCGTCCCTTTACGTGTCATTTCATATTTAGTAGCCGAAACAACATCGCCACCTTGTACAAAATCAAGAAGTACATTTAACGAAAACCCTTTATAGGAGAAAGTATTGTTTAAACCTCCTATCCAGTTGGGTGTAATGTTACCCAAAACCGACAATTCACTTTCGCGAAGATATTTCCCGGCTGCACTCACGATTTTTTGGCCATCAGGTGCACGTTGGTATGCGTAGCCCATAATATTGCCGTATGCTGCACCCACCTGGGCTTCAATGTTGCTCAAGGCAGGTTCGCCGGCGTTCGAGATGATCCTGTAGGTTTGTATTTTGCCGTCGAGGACAACTACCTCCGATTTGTTTTTCGCGAAATTGAAATCGACGTTCCAACGGAATCCGGCCATGTCAACAGGTGTTACACGCAAAGTTGCTTCAACACCGCTGTTTTTTATTTCGCCTGCATTGATTACCGCAGAACCATAACCTGAGGCATTTGAAACCGGCAGGTTCAATATCTGGTTGCTGGTTTTCCCGTTATAGTATGTAAGGTCTAAATTGATGCGATTATCGAGGAACCTAAGGTCTGCACCAAATTCGACAGATTCGGTCAACTCATTTTTCAAATCCCACAAAGGAAGTGTCCCGCTTTTTGATGCATAGGGCAATCCGTTGAACCCGGTGGTCCCAAGGGAGTAACCGTTTCGTGTCAAGTAGGGGTTGGAATCATTACCAACTTGTGCCCATGAAGCACGTACTTTTCCGAAGCTCAAAATGTTGTTTTCAACATTGAAAGCATCAGTAAAAATAAAACTTGTGCTAACCGAAGGATAAAAGAACGATTGGTTATTGACGCCAAGGGCCGAAGACCAGTCGTTACGGCCTGTTACATCCAAAAACAAATAATTTTTGTAAGCCAATTGTCCGGTGAAAAACACAGATTGCATCTCTTTCTCATAAAGGCTGGACCCCGGACGTATATCGACAAAATTTGAAATGTCCCATACATTCTTTGCCTTGAATTCCCGTGCATCCCAATACATCCCATCGCTTCTGTAGTTGCGGATACTTGCCCCTACCACTCCGTTTAGGTTGAAGTTCTCAGAGATTTTTTTATCGGCAGTAAGAATTGCATCGGCGGTAAAGTCCCTCGCACGGCTCAATGATTGTGTCATTTCCCCTTTCCTCGATGCAGAGTTCCTTGAGTTGGGATCTTGGGGCCAACGTGTTTCTACCGATTCACTGTAAAAATCGACCCCGGCACGGCCCATCAAACTCAACCAATCGGTAAAATTCAATGTACCGGAAACCAAACCGACCACGCGATCTTTAAAATCGCTGTTTTGCACTTCGTTGACCATATAATATGGGTTATAATTGATACCAGGGTAACGAATATTTACTTTTGTTGTTTCATATTGGTATTTTACAAAATCCAAGGGTGTGTTCCTCGACATGCTGATAAGGTTATACATCGGATTTGAAGGATTATATCCTGTGCGTGGCCTCTGACTGCCATCGGTGCGGATATAATTCATTTTCCCGTTGAACGAAAGTATTTTGTTGACTTTCGTTGTCCCGCTAAAATTTACCGATTTCTTGGATATTTCATGATTCGGGACGATCCCATCGGTGGAGATGCTACCCAACGACAACCTCATCGAGCTTTTATCGTTTGAAGAAGTCAGCGCAACATTATTTGAATAAGTTACACCGGTATTAAAGAAATTCCTCACATTATCTATTGGCTGAGCAACATAAGGTACGGCCTCTGTAATCGGGTTGTCCCAAACACTGCCGGGGATTGAGCCGTCTTCGGGCAATGTCCACCAATTGGGTATTTTAATGCTTCCATCCAATGGTCCGCCCCAACTATCCAACTGTCCATTTTCGGGCCAGTTGTAGTAAATACCGTCAAAAGTAAAACCGCCCCAACTGTAATTGGCATATCCTTCATCGTCATAACCGGAACCAAATTGGTTCTGGAAGTTCGGGACAAGGTAGAGTTCTTCAAATGTAATCCCTGAATTGATCTCGATGCCGATTCCTTTTTTTGCGTTCTTTCCGCTTTTGGTTGTAATAAGGATAACACCATTTGCACCCCGTGATCCGTATAATGCAGTTGCGGCTGGCCCTTTCAACACGTTCATCGACTCAACATCTTGGGGATTGAGGTCGCCAATTCCGTCGCCATAATCGATGTCGGCTGAAGCTACGCCCGACCCGCTGTTGCTATTTGTATAATTTATGATCGGTACACCGTCAACAACATACAACGGCTGGTTGCTTCCTGCGATAGAACTGCTGCCGCGGATAACCACGTTGGTAGAACCACCTGCCCCTGTACCCGTTTTCGATACTTGTACCCCGGCTACTTTACCAGTCAGGTAATTTGTTATGCTCGTTTCCCGTGATGCCGATAAATCTTCTTCCCCAATTTTTTGGGCTGAAAAACCAAGTGCTTTCACTTCACGTTGGATACCCAAAGCTGTAACCACAACTTCGTCCAGAGCTTCACTCGACATTTCCAGGGCAACGTTGATTTCGGTGGAAGAGCCAATGTTCAATGTTTTGGTTTCCATACCGATAAATGAAAACACAAGGTTTTCTGCACCAGGTGAAACCCTAAGTGTGTACATACCGTTGGCATCTGTGATTGCGCCTACGCTGCGATCTTCGTCAACCACAACAGTAACCCCTGGCAATGCAAGCCCATCGGATGCTGAAGTAACTGTACCTGTAATGGTACGTTGTTGTGCGGTTACGCTTCCTATTATAAACAGGATTAGAATAAATGTAAAAAACAGTTTTTGTTTCATAGATTTTAGTTTATGATTCATTAAAAAAATTATCGACACCAAACTGCTCACTTGCAGTTATTTTCAGTTTATTTAAATCTTCAAATGCAGTGGTACCACCGGCTGCGGTTGTTGACAATGCACCTGTCAGGTTTCCAAATTTTTGACATTCGTCAATATTTGCGCTATTGATAAATTTAAAGATGAACCCTGCATTAAAACTGTCGCCGGCACCTATAGCGTCAACAACCTGAGCGTTTAAAAATGCGGGAAGGTCGGTCAACCGATCGCCGGAATGGACAATCGATCCTTTATTACCCCTTTTAACAGCAAGTACTTTTGTAAACTTCTTGATAGTGCTTATTGCATCGTCCAAATTATTTGAACCAGTTAAAAACTTCAATTCAACTTCGTTTGGAAGAAAAACGTCAACAAAGGGCAACACATCTTCAATATCGAGATTCCACGTCTCTTTTGGGTCCCATTGCATATCAAATGAAGTTGTTAATCCAAGTTTTTTAGCTTTCCTGAACAATTTGCCCAAAGTTCCCCACATTCCGGGCTGAAGAAAATAGGATGAAAAATGAAGATGCCTGGCTTTGCTCAAATCTTCATCCGAAATATCATCAATTGTAAGGTGATCCATCGCACCGGGATAAGTTGTATTTGCCCTGTCTTCATCGAAATTCAGCACAACAGTTGCACCAGTCCCGAATCGTTCATCAATTTTGATCATCGAAATATCAACATTTTTCTTTTGAAGGCTTTCGATAACAACCTCACCAAATTTGTCATTACCGATTTTCCCTATAAAAGCTACACGGGATCCCAGGCTTGAAATATTGCTTGCGAAAATTGCCGATGAACTGCCCAAGGTCAATGTCATCTGACGGGCTAGTACTTCTTTGCCAACTTCAGGGAATTTGTCAATCCTATCCATTATAAGGTCAACGTTTAATTCCCCGACAACTATCACATCATACAATTTGTCCATGATTAAAAATTTCTTTCAGTAATTAAATTCTGGCTTGATAGAACCATGTCAATTAAATTAATTGCACCAAAAATAAGAATATATTTTAATTAACGCAAGGTTTCGTTATTTATTTATATCATAAACTTTAATTTTAAAAGCTAAAAAGAAATGTTACGAAAGTTTATAGTAAATTTGCTATGAATTCTTATTGATATTGACTAATACTTATTATATTATTAAATGTCGCATACTTACGCTTCAGTAATTCTGCATCTCGATTCGGAACAGGCTCTTAATAACTCTATCGGTATTAACTCCCGATGCAAGCTCTGTACAAGCTATTTTAAGATTTATAATTTTAATCGGTGCTATAAACCACCATTGACAAAGCTGCATATCTGCAACACATTGAATAGTTCAGTAAAACATGAAACAGTTCAAAAAGGAGGTCTTAATGTGTTTTTAAAATTGAATGATTATTCAATTGTTTACAATCGCAATTGTAATTTCCTTGTTGCTGCTGAGACTGATAATTTTTTTGTTGTCACCAACGGTAATGGTATAAGGGGAACTATTTTTCTTATCCTTTCCATTAATCGAATATTCCATTAATTCTGCTGAAACTTTCCCATTGCCATCAGTATTTGCTCTTAGAGCTAATGTGCCAAATGCATCAAAGACAGTTACCTCTGCGTTTTTAACTGGATTATTTTTCCCATCAATAATATGTGCTGTGAAAGTCCAATAAACCGAATAAATATGATCCTGATCGGTAGCATCAATTTCAAATTTGCCATTTTCCACTTTGTTCGAGCGGAATTCTACATTTTTTGCCACACAATCATCGCAGCCCAAATGCCCAATTTGGAAAGTTTTAAAATTGGCACCGTTTAAGGGAACAATTGTATTGTTGTACAATTTTGAGTTAGACGCCCCACCATACATGGTCGCAACCCAGGCAGCCGGCACATTGGTGGTAATTCGATTTTGATAAAATTGGCCTCCAAAATACTTCGGGCCTCCACATATATAAAGTGCTGCCGTTTTTACTTTTGAACCCGGATCCTCCTTATTTACTGTTATTTCATTGTTGTAAACATAGTTTTCCCCACCACTCGCACTGTAATAAATCCCCCAGGCCATCGGAACATAAATCTCTGGGCTGGGATAATTTTTCGCCGTGATGGTTATTTTATTGTGGTAAATCCGATTGCCAACAGAAGCTTTGGGAGATCCCGGCTCTGCATGGTAATCGCCAAGCCTGACTGCTGCCGTGCTGTATTCTTCCCTCCCATATTCGCATGTTGGCGGAGAGGTTTCTATTTCGAAAGTATTATTGAATACTTCGGTATATCTGCTCACGTAAATCCCCGAACCCTGTTTGGGTTCAAAACGGTTATTGTAAATTTTGGAACTATCGCCAGTGCCCATTATGCTATAGTGATTGGTAACCGTTTGATTATTAACAAAAAGGTTGTCGTGTACCAGTGAATTTTTTGCTTTGACCGATAAACAACCCTGTCCGCCATTAAATTCACAATTTGCTATTTCGGTTGGATTTTTTCCACGAATGACCACAGCGCAAAATCCTACATGCCGCTGAATCAAGAATGGCATATCCACATCAAACCGGCAATTGCTTATGTCAGCATAAGGGACATACACAGCGCCACAACTGATCCCACTTGTTTTGATATTTATATTCTCCAGGATTATCTTCACATCTTCAGATGAAGATTGGATCGCCCATGACTGAATCCCTTCCACTCCATTTTCGAGAGTACCATTTTTAATGGTAACAGTTCCGCTGCCGGATACTTGTGGCAATGAAGAAAGCGGTTTCCAGTTAGTCATGTCTTCTGTAAAATCATAAAAAGCGGGAATTGTTGCCGGGCGTGTTTCAGCATATAGATGATCATAGTGAGCCAACGGTGTTGTTTTTTCAATAATACTTATCGCTGCGTCCATTGCTGGGCGGATATCAATCTCATCAACTAAACAATCTGTGTCGGCCTTTACCCTAACCCGGTATTTGCCGGCAGGCAAACCTGTTAGGTGGGCATAAACAAATCCACCACCCAAACGAGGCCTTTTATTTTCAACCGGGCAACCTTGCTTTTCTCCATCACCATATTGATTCATACATTTTATTTCCTTGCCTTGTTCGTCTTCTACGTACAGGCTCACCCGCATTTCGTCATCTGGGTATTTCTTCATGTCATGGTAAAAATGACCTGTAATACCGCACATTGCAAAATAAGAACGGTTGGCAACCGGGAGATAAATGTAGTCTGAAATAATCTCATCGCCGGCTTTCAGACTCATCAGTTTTTCGCCAAGAAACACATGTATATCAGCGGTATTAACTATTTCAGCTCCTGGCGCTTTCGAAACGTCCCATCCTTGAAGACCTTTTTCAAACCCGCCATTCTGAATGTGCCCGTAATTTGCATCCGCATATTTTATGGTGTAACCGTTCAAATCGAGTGTTACATTTTTTCCAAGAAAAACAGTACTCTTTTCGCTGGTTATATCATTCGCCAGTACGTATGTTGCTCCTGCTTTGTCGTAACTTCCCGAAGTTTTTACTGCAGTTTCACCCATTTTTATATTTCGATGCCCTACAGGTTGGTATTGCGAAAAACTATTTATTGCTAAAACCATTGCAAAAAACAACGTAACAAATCTCTTCATTCTTTTTGATCTTTTATTTTTCGTTTTAACACATGGAACTCATCATTGAAAAAAATATTGCCGCCGGGGATTTTTTTTATGGCTCGTTGCAATTGCTATCGGTTTTTCCTGAAGAATGCTAAACCAAAAGGCAACATCAATATAAAAGGCAGAACCCAAATCGCCCAATAGGAGAAATCCTCAAACCAATTATCAACGGAATAAACATGTTTGTGGTCTCCAAAAATTTTAACCAATAAATCTGTTGTATATGGGTCAACAGCATCAGCATAGTACAAATCAGCCATGTTTGCATATGGTTCTCTGACCAATTCGGGGTTGGCAGTAATTGCCGCTGTATCATGAGGTACATAAATACCATAATCCGGATCCAACATATAAGCAGAGTTATCGTTAAACTCGGCCCGCACAACAACATGGTGCCCGCCAACATCGAGCAATTCCGCCTTTATTCCGTTTTCAAGCAGAATACCTTTTACAACTGTTGAATGTGTGGAACACAGCCCGACCCCACGCTCCAGGTTTTTCTTATAGTTACTGAATTCAAAGCGTTCATATCGTTCGGGATTTAAGAATGAAGCTGTATATAGCATATAATTCTCCCACACTGGTACCCTTAAATGGTATTTTTCTGTTCCTTCCTTTTTCCAATAATGCGCAAAACCGTCATTTACCACCTTGTTTATCCTCACAGCAAAATCGATATCTGATTCCTGTGTTTTCCTTTTCAACATTTCGTTTATTTCGGGATATTTAATGGTTACATCGTTTAACCTGTTGTGCAGGGTTTGTTCTTCGGTATAAAGTTCAGGGTTCCTCATAGTTTTGAACAACCCAAATATGTTTACAGCCAATAAAACAATGCCAAGAGAAAAGAAAATTTTATACAAATTTTTCATGATCTGAATATAATTACATTGAAAATCAAATTTTTATAAATAACTTCTGCTTATACATCCAATAACAAATATACCATAAGCTTAAAGTTGCCAGAGAGCCGGTAATAAGGTTCACAGATAGTTCGCCTGCGAAACTAAAAATGGTGGAAGTAAATGGCCTGATGATTTGGTCAATTAATTTCGCGCCGCCCACATGAGCAAAAATATAGATGAACAATGGGTTCATGCCAACAACAGCAAAAAACAGTACCCCTTTTTTGAATTTCAACACATCAATTAACCAATACGATGCTGCAAGCCCCAAGAATGCCCAGCCACCACTGGCAAACACAAATGACATAGTTGCAATCCTTTTTATAATCGGGGTAATCGGGTTTAACCCATAACCTATTACCAAACCAACAACACCGGCAATTGCCAAAGTTAGTAGTTTTTGTTTATTGCTTTTTTTGCTCATCAATAGTTGCCCGGCAAGCACTCCCCAAATGGTATGGGCAGCAGTGGGCAAAGCATTAAACGAAACCCAATGCCCGGTGGACAATTCGCCTGAAATAAGCATATCGAACCATGCACCAAAATTATGGTCGGGCACAAAAGGTTCATCGAAGCCGACAACCGGGAAAGTGCGGTAAAGCACTTCTGTGAACGCCAGCAAAGCCACAGAAAAAAGAATTTGTGTGAGGGTTGATTTCCGCATGAGAAGAAATGCGATTAAAATGGTCACCGATAGTTGTGCCAACACGTTTTGAAAAAGAAACACAATCTTGCCACGTTCTATGCAGTACAAAGCCCAGCCCAACAATAGCAGCAACAATGAACGGACCACTATATGTTTCAAAATGGAATTGTAAGATTCGCCTTTCGCCGTGCGTTTCGCAAAAGACAAAGGCATGGCCACCCCAACTATGAACATAAAAAAAGGTTGGATGAGATCCCAGAAACGAAGTCCGTTCCATGAATGATGGTGAAATTGCATGCCTATCGCATAAACGAATGTTCCCTTTAATTCGGGGGCAATTAAATATCCAAAAAGGTGTGTGAATTCGGCAACGAGCAAAAACATGGTAAAACCACGGAAAAAGTCCAGCGACAGTAATCGCGACTGGACAATACTTTCATTTTTCATCACTTGTTTTGTTTTATGATAATAGTTTTGTTTTGATTGATATTGACTGTTTCTTCCGTTTTGCCAACAACAATTTTGTATGGGCTGTTGTAAGTTCTAACCGAGTTACTAAAGGAGTATTCCAAAAGTTCGGCAGTTATAGTCCCGTTTTCATTTGTTTTTAAGCCGAGTTTTCTTTCGCTCGTTTTATCAATAATCTTAACATCCGCATCACTGACTGGCTTCCCCTTTTTATCCACAACATGAACGGTAAGCGTCCAATACACCAAATATTCGTGATCCTGGTCAGTAGCTTCAATACCGAAATCCGAACCTATAATTTCATTCGAGTTGAATTGAATATCTTTTGCGATGCAATCCTTCCGCTCCTCCCATCCCATCCTGAAAGGTTTGAAACTATCAATTGCATCTGTTTTTTTGATGATTTTGTTATTATACAATCGTGTGCCGGTTGCTCCTCCATAACGTGATGCTACCCAAGCTGCAGCAACATTTGTAGTGATTGTGTTATTATTAAATTCTCCGCCAATCGTACCTCCTCCAATATAAAATGCTGAAGTTTCGTTTTTCGAACCAATCGACAAATCGGTTACATCAATTTCATTTCCAAAAAAATAGTTATCGCCGCCACTTGCGCTGTAAAATACAGCCCATGCCATTGGAACATAATCAGGATATTCAGGATAATCCTTTCCGGTAACAAATATTTTATTGTTATACACTTTGTTCCCAAAACAACTATTCGGCGAGTCCGGTTTTGCGTTATAATCGGCGATGCGCAATGCAGTTGTACTGTAATCATCATGTCCGTATTCCGAAGTTGGTGGTGCCGCTTCAATATGAATTTCATTGTTGAAAATTTCCATTCCGCGGTGCACATAAACTTCTATGCCCGAGCCTATTTCTGGTTTTATTAAATTTTCGAATATGAGGGAACTGTCGCCCATTGCCATAATGCTGTAATGGTTCGTAACGGTTTGACGGTTTACAAAAAAGTTATGGTGTATTTTCGAGTAATTGCCTTTGAAGGCCAAGCATCCCTGACCACCATAAAATTCACAATTAGAAACCTCCGAAGGTTGGTCCCCACACAGGTCAACAGCATAAAATTCGGAGCCATGCCGGTTAATAATAAATGGGTTATCGACATTAAATGTACAATTGGTAATTGTCCCTTGCAACAAATCGGCTGCGGTGGCGTTAATTCCCGAATTCATAATCTTAACATTATCAAGAATTACCATAACATCATCGGCAGTTGATTGAATGCCCCAGGAAATAGCCCCCAAAGTGCCATTTTTAATAATCCCATTTTTAATTGTCACAGTTCCTTTTCCTGTAACCACGGGAATATCTTTTACCGGTACCGACAAAGCAGCATCTTCGGTATAATCAAAAAATGCGCTGTGGGCCCGTTCGTATAAATGGTCGTTGTGCCCAATGACATCAGTTTTTCCAACAATTCCAATCCCAACATCCATCGATGGCCGAATATCTACATGATCTATCAAACAGTCGGTTTCGGCTTTTATCCTAATCCTGTATTTCCCGGCATTCAAACCGGTAAGGTGCGCATAAACAAAACCGCCTCCCAATCGCGGGGATTTCTTTTCAATCGGACAACTTTGTTTTACTCCGTCGCGATAAGTTGTTTTGCACACGACCGATTGCCCCTGTTCATTTTCAACATAAACACTAACCTGCATATCCAATTTTGCAACGCCGCACATGGCAACATAAGAACGGTTTGAAACCGGAAGATCAATGAATTGAGAAACAATCTCTTCCCCTTGTGATAAACGCAAGATTTTATCGCCCACAAACACATGGACTTTTGTGTCTTCAATTCTTGCTGTCGGGGCTTTTGAAAAATCCCAATCATTCAATCCTTCTTCAAAACTGAAGTTTGGAAGATGTTCGTAAGCGGTGTCGGCAAAAGTTATTGAATATCCATTTAGGTCGAGTGTAACATCTTTGCCAAGAAATATTGCACTTCGGGGGCTCGAGATGTCGTTGGTCAGAATGTAGGTGGCTCCTGCAACAGCAAAGTTTCCTGCTGTGCTCACGGGTATAACCACTTCAGTTATCGAACGGTGTTTTGGTTGAGCATACTGCGCTACAATAGTTTCCGAAGCCAGGCAAATCATCAAAAGAATCAGGAAACGATAAAATTTAGTCAATTGTAAAGACATAGATTAATATACTTTCGATTGAGTCGTTTAAAATATTTCGAACAAATATAATACAGTTTAGTAAGTAAAAGAAATTATTTGTAGTTTTATCGAAATTATATGAAAGTTTTTATTTCTATAAATAAGGAATTCGAAGATAAATAGAAAACGCTATAAAATGACTATGAAAGTATTCAAGTTACCATTCATTATTTTGTTTACCATTTTATTTTTTTGTGGGCAGGCCTTGGCCCAAAAAGCTACAATACTCGACAAAAACCATTACAGTACTGTTTTGGGCGAGATTCGGGATTACCGTATTTTTTTACCACCGGGGTATGATGAAAATTCGTCCAAAAGATATCCGGTCATCTACTATTACCATGGCTGGTCACAGCGCTATTTCGGGAGCATCAACGATTTTAAGACGGATGAAGGGGAAAGCAATAATGGAGATAATATCGCTAATTTTGTTGCCAACCATGAGGTAATTGTTGTGAAACCAGACGGGTATAACCGACGCCCCGATGAAGATTATTATTTGAGGCCGTACAATATTGGGCCGGTGGAAACTTACCGGCAATTCCCACTCTATTTTCCTGAGCTTGTAAAAACCATCGATTCGAATTACAGAACAATTGCAGACCGCGGGCACCGCGCAATATCAGGCTTGTCAATGGGAGGTTTTATGACCTTTTGGATTGGTGGAAAATATCCGGATTTGGTTTCTGCAGCAGGAAATTTTTGCGGTTCTACTGAATTTGTTGTAGGGACGAAAGATTTCCCTGTGGAGTACCGGCACCTGGACATGTATAAAAATTATGGCGGCATGAAGGTACGCTTGAATTATGGAGATCAGGATTTTATCAGGTCCTACCACCGTGATATGAATAAAGTTTGGACACAGGTGATGGACAATTACGAATTTAAAATCTATCAAGCCGGACATTCGACTTGCGGACTTGGGGAAATGTTTGAATTTCTGTTGAGTATCTTTGAAAATCCGCTTCCAAAACCGGCAATGTGGGATCATATCGACGTCTATCCTTCATTCGCTGTTTGGGATTATCAGGTAAATTCTGATCGGAATGTTCCCGGATTTACCATTCTTGAAAACGTCGATAAACGGGGTTTTAGATGTTCCGTGCGATCATTTTTACCCGACGGCGAATTGATGCCCTTTGTGAACCTTTCATTAAAAACTCCTTCGATTTATGAAAAGAACCAAATTTACCGGATTTGCGATATAGTTCCCGAAAACGGAAAATCTTCTGTTTATCTGCTGAAAAGCAACAACGAAGGGCAATTGAAAATTGAATTGGACGGCGGCTTTCATGACATTGGGATTAACAAAGAAACAGATGCCCCAAACATTACTGTTGCTTCCTTTAAAGTTGAAAACAGGAATTGGGCGACACACAAAAAGGAAATTAGATTGTCAGTCAACCTTTTGAATAAAGGTGCAACTGCGGCAAAGTTAGTAACTGCAAAATTGGAGTCCACACGAAAAAGTGCAGTTGTCATACAAGCAAATTCAGATTTTGGCGATTTGGACAAAGAGGAAATAAAAAGTTCGAAAACTTCTTTTGCATTCATGGTAAACAATGACAGTATTGAAATAGAAAGATTTAAGTTGACTATAAAAGATGTTTCAGGAAATGAATGGAGCAATTTTATCGAAGTGCCGATAAGGGTTGACGGCCCTGAACTTACAAACGTTGTTGTTGCAGATGGAAAAGAATATGTTGTTGCGGCGGCAGGCATCGATTCCACAATTGTTTTTTTAGGTCATGGAAATGGTGACGGAATTGCCAATCCAGGCGAATCTATTGTGGTTTTGGCCAATGAAAACGGAAGATATTTCAGGACTTTTTTGCATTCCTCTGACCCATGTATCTATCCGCACGGAATGCAAATCAGGGAACCAGATAATTGGGCTGCGTACGACCATGTTGGCGCTTCGGCCAAATATTCAGTACCCCTAATCTCATCCGATTGCCTGCAAGAACATGCCATTCAATTTTTTGCTGAATACTGGCTACCAGAATATCCCAACCATATTATAAGGCGAGGTGTTGTCACTATTCATGTACAGGGAAAAGATGAAACTCCACCGGAATTGCAGTGGGTCAAAATTTCAGGAGACAACACTATACAGGTAAAAATTTATGATGGAGGAAGAATTACAAGCGTGAAAACGAGGTTGCGTTTAAAAGATGACCCTGGAAAATTCTTTGAAAAGGAACTATACATTGATGGAAAGGAAGGCGACCGTAATGATTCAGATTTTGTTTTCAGCAAAAAAATTCAGGAAAGGGGATTTGGCTTGTATGAGGCTGAAATTGAAGCAATGGACGAATCCGGAAACCAAATGATAAAA
Organism: uncultured Prolixibacteraceae bacterium; assembly: GCA_963800345.1. Taxonomy (GTDB): domain Bacteria; phylum Bacteroidota; class Bacteroidia; order Bacteroidales; family Prolixibacteraceae; genus Draconibacterium. The sequence continues at coordinate 336,312 of CAWDAW010000016.1, forward strand.
CAATGGACTGGAGTGTTGGTCGTTCATTAAATTGAATAAAACAAAGCATATTATGACAAATTTAAAAACTACAAGAAAACAATTTTACTATTTAGTATTGATTTCAATTATGATTTTTGTGCAGGGATGTACTTCGAAAGAAAAACGCTGAAAATGAATTTTATACCGAAACTGATTTTGCAACTGTGGACAAAATCGACATTCATTGCCATATCAACACAACCAGGACTGATTTTATGGAACAAGCGGTTGCCGACAATTTTAAGATACTGACAATAAATACTTATGCGCCGATTGGCACCCTTGAAGAGCAACAAGAACAAGCACTTTTTCAGCAAAAGGCTTTCCCACAGCATTTGGAATACCTTACTTCGTTTTCGATGGACGGTTGGGACAACGATGATTGGTTTAAAAATGCCATGGCCTATTTGGAGCAATCTTTCAAAAACGGGGCAATCGGGGTAAAAGTTTGGAAAAACATTGGAATGGTGGACAAAGACAAAGACGGCAATTTCATTATGATCGACAATCCGAAGTTCGACCCCATTTTTACATCTCTCGAAGAAAAAGGCATTCCCTTATGTGGGCATTTGGGCGAACCAAGGAATTGTTGGTTGCCAATTGATTCAATGTCAGTAAACAACGACAAAGCCTATTTCAAGGATAATCCCGAATACCACATGTACCTGCACCCTGAATTTCCTTCATATGAGGAGCAGATTTTGGCTCGGGACAATATGCTCGACAAACACCCTAAATTGAAATTCATGGGTGCGCATCTCGGAAGTTTGGAGTGGAGTGTTGATGAGTTGGCCGCACATTTCGACAAATATGAAAACTTTACAGTTGATATGGCTGCCCGAATTTGCCATATTCAAAAACAAACCCAGCAAGACTGGCAAAAAGTGCATGATTTTTTCATCAAATACCAGGATCGTATAATTTATGCAACCGATGGTGGCGATTATCATGGCTCACCATCCGACCCAGTAAAACTGAAGGAACATGCCCACGAAGTTTGGACACGCGACTGGAAATTCCTCACTACAGATAAACCTATGACTTCGTGGGAAGTAGATGGCGAATTCAAAGGGCTGAAACTTCCGAAAACTGTAATCGATAAAATTTATTACAAAAACGCAGTTACTTTATTTCCTGACTTCAAAAACTGATAAAAACATCCTTTATGAAGAAATCTCTTCAGTTCACGATGAATATACTGTTTGTTCTGTTTTTTGTGATTTCTTCACTTGTATCCTCATCGCAAACCAAACATAGCGTTGTAGAAGAGTTGAACATAAATATTGCCATGCGCGATGGAATTAGACTCTCCACAAATATTTATCGACCGGATACGGCTGGGGTTTTCCCTGTAATCCTTATCCGCACGCCTTATGGAAATGGTGGCGCTGGAAATAAAGACGGGCATTTTTTTGCTGAGCGTGGCTATGTTTATATTGTGCAGGATGTTAGAGGCCGATATGAATCGGAAGGGCAATTTTATGCCATGCAATCTGAATGGGATGATGGTTGCGACATGCACCAATGGACCGGCAGCCAAGCCTGGTGCAATGGGAGTATTGGCACAACCGGAGGCTCTTATGTTGGGTTTACACAATGGATGCCCGCAGCAACAAGTGTATACCTAAAAACCATGATACCGGGAGTAACTTTTTCAGATTTTTACAGCACGGTTTATCAAAACGGTGCCTTCTTCCTAAGTTTGTTTGGTCCCTGGAGTATCGAAATGTCCCAACCCTTTTTTGTGCCGAATGAATATATTCAACAACGGATGGACAGTGTTCTCCTGACGCTTCCACTAAATGAAATTGACAAAGCAATGGGGTGGCGGGTTCCTTTTCTCCGCGATTGGTTGTCGCACCCCGATCGCGACATATTTTGGGATGCAACGAGCGTTGGGGACAATTATTCAAAAATTACCGCTTCAGTTTATAATATTGGCGGGTGGTTCGATATCCTGTTAAAAGGCACTATCGAAAACTATATGAAAATGACAGCCGAAAATATTGCACCCGAAATACGGAAAAAACAGAAATTGATGATTGGCCCGTGGGTGCACAATTGGGGAAAAAGGGAAGTCGGGGAACTCGATTTCGGGGAAGAAGCCTCATTTAATGGACGGCAATTCCAACTTCGCTGGTTCGACAATCAACTAAAAGGCATTGAAAACGGAGCGATGGAAGAGCCGCCTGTCAAAATATTTGTGATGGGCGTGAATAAATGGCGTTTCGAAAATGAATGGCCACTTGCCCGCACAAAATATCGAAACTACTACTTAAAAAGCAATGGACAAGCCAACACCTTAAATGGCGATGGAAAGCTGAGCAGTGAGCTATCAAAAAACGACCCGGCAGATAAATTTACTTACGACCCTACCAATCCCGTGATTTCAAAAGAAACGATGGGACCTTACGACCAAACTCCCAATGAAAATCGGGAAGATGTTTTGGTCTATACTACCCCGGTTTTAAAAAATGATTTGGAAGTTACAGGGCCTGTTAAAGTAATTCTGTTTGCATCAAGTTCAGCAAAGAATACAGATTTTACTGCAAAGCTTGTCGATGTCTATCCTGATGGCAGGGCGATTCGAATATGTGAAGGGATCATCCGTGCAAGCCACCGGAATCCTAATGAAAGTCCTTCCAACATTGAACCTGGGGAAATCCATGAATACACAATCGATTTGTGGGCAACAAGCAACTTGTTTAAAAAAGGCCATAAAATCCGCGTAGAAATATCAAGCAGCAACTTCCCACGATTTGACAGGAACCTTAACACAGGGAACAATTTCGCGACGGACACTTTGATGATAAAGGCAGATCAGGTTATTTATCACAACGAAAAATATCCTTCGTGCATTGTGTTGCCTGTGATAGAACAGGATTGACGAGCATTAACTAAATAGGGCTTGCTGAAAAATATCTTTAGTATTGATAATAAATAGTATAACAGACAATTTGAAAGAATGAAGTGCAAGCATTTTAAAAAGAGTACCAAAAAAAGCTTGCACTTTAAATTTTAGTCTGTTCTAAAAAGTTATCCCAGAGGGATAAAATGTTTATAGAAAATGGTTCAAACGTGCGAATGTGCGACCCCTGGCCGGGGTCGAATATCTTTCAAATCATCATTTTCTATAAATATGTGACCTCTCTGAGGTCAAAATAAATCTACTTGAGTTTTTCAGCAGACCCTAAATATTGATATACATTTTCTAATTGACATTGATTTCTTTTAAAATCCAAAGTCAAACAGCATTAATTTGTTCCCAATTATTCCACCTGTAAGATTACCCGCTGATAAGCACATAACGAAGGTTCTCCATCGTCGGAAAGACGGAGAATGATATGCAGGTTTTTCGCTGTAGCATCCTTCGGAATTTGAACTTCTGCTTTCCCGTTTTGTAACTTTTCGATAAGCAAATCCCCTTCATAACTCCCTGCTTCGCGATAATAAATCCATTCCCATTTCAACTGGTGGTTATCCTGATCAAAAGAAATGGAGGCATCCAACATTATGACTTCGTCCGTTTTACATTTAAGCATCATTGGATTTTGATTGGCTTGTCCTGTAAAAAGTATTTTTGGTGCATGATTGGCATCTCCATAAGAACCACTTTTCCCCCAATCGATCCGGGCGGCAAAATCATTTTGAAAATCAGCCCGCCAACGAAAAACTGTAGCGCGCGGGGAATCGACTTCTTTGCCAACTGAAATATCATAAAAACTGTCGTTGGCATCGCTATAATAACCTGGGCATTCCTCTTTGAACCGTCCGCCCCAACCGCCCCATTCCGGATGTTCCAGCACATTTAACCCATTATCAAGAAAATAGAGGAAGGATGGCGAATCCCCTTCTTTCATCGCCCCGTTAGGGTTTCTTTTTTCTCCACCGGTAAAAGCTTTGTCAGGATAATTATCTGCCAAAACCGTATGGTTGTGTATGTTTTCGTCGATCCATTCACGGGTAGTAAAAGACATATTCCCACCCCAAAACATTCCGCGATAAGAAGATTGCCATTTATCATTTGGGTCAAGGGCCAAAATCAACCAAAGGTCAGGAAATTCATCAATAATCCACTGGTTCGACCGATCCTGCAACCCCACAAAAAATACGCGCATGTGGCTTACAAATTTTGCAAGTTCCTCGCTTGAACGGCTGTTTTTTACTTTCCACAGGGCTTGGGCCAAATCGCAAGAACCGCCCCAAACTGCGATATGTACAGGACTAACATCTTCCTTATCGACAACGCTGATGATCCAATCGGAGCCTTCGGTGTCAAATCCTTTTCCGATAAATTTATCGAGTGGGACATCCACGCCACCTTTGTAGCTCCCTTTTTTTACAATACTTCGAAGCATTTTTGCATCCGGGAAATCGGCATGGACTTTCAGGTTATGTTCGATTTTTGCATAATCGTCGATCATTTTGTGAATAATATCATCGCGGATAACAGCACTTTCATACGATGCATTGTTGTCGCCAGTTGCAATCAGCCCTTCAATTTGAAACTCGCTTGAATAGTGCAATAGCCGCACCATGGATTGTTCGTCATCCGGATCCTGCCCTATGTCTGTAAGTACAATGAGCCTTGTTTTTTGTGCAGAGATATCCTGTAGAAAAAAAATCAGGAAAAAAATTAAAACTATTTTTTGGCGCATAAACGAATGGTTTTTTGAGTTCAATCTTTATCATTTCCAATAACCAACAAAGCATCTTCCCAGTTCCCGGGAGGAAGAAAATTATTTGTCACAGGTTCCAACCCTGCTCTTTATTTCCATTCCGCGGATCAATCCAAAAACATTTCAGGTTGTTCTGATTGTCCAGTTTTGAAAAATCAATGGTTGCAGCAACTCTTTCGGGAAAATAAGCTATAATTTTTGTTTTATCATTTTTAATCATGGCACATTGCCGAAAATCGGAATTAATGTTTTCTGAACGGATTAAGGATTGATCGGGGTGGAACGAAAAAATGCCAATTTCCGTAATGATTTTCTTCATTACCTGCCCAACCTGAACCGAACCGGGCGTGTTTAACGATTCTTCCCAAACAGCATCTAAGTGCTTACCCCTAAATGGCCAAATTGCCCAATTGCCAAAAGTGTAACCAGCCGCACCGGCAAAAAAGGCATGGTATCCTTGTATTCTTACCCGCTGGGGAGTAATTGAATCACAATCCTTTCCGTATGCGCCCAATTCGTATGCACCTTCTCCCAAAACAGTGGGTTTCGTTGGAATTTTATTAAAGTCGTCAGTCAACAACGGGTATATGCTGTGCATCCATTTAAAGGTTTCTATCATATTAAAATTCAACCATTTATCATTATGAAATCAAATGGATGAAGAACCACCTTCCTGCCCGTTTACTCCTGCTTCGGGGATGGTAACTGAATGAAAAGTAATCAAACTTTTATCCCAATCTTTATGCGGTATATTCCATTTCAGTTCCTTGTTGCCCGAGGTTCCCCAACCAATTCCCTCGCCCATGGCCCTGTAGACCGAACGTTGATCTTTATCCGCAAAATTTACAGGATCCACATCTCCTCCCAAACACCAAATAATATGCTTATTGTCCTTATACCTTCCTCCCAAAAACTCTCCATATTTACGCGCCTTGTCTTCTGAAAACATAACTTCAGCGTATTTCATTCTGTTATTGATATAGGCATTCCCCCAGCACGGCAATAAAACCAATTCAAACCCCCGCTTCGTTGCCGTGTCAATCACATAATCAATATAATCCCAGTAATCGTTTGGGTTAATAGGTGTTCCACCCTCAACGAGTAGGGGTTCAGCAGTATTTGGTTTATTGCGTTCTCCAGCAAATGGTCTGAAGCCGTATGCATTACTTTCGTTCATCGGGCCCAACGGTTCGCCCCCACCGTGCGGATACCAGAACAAAACAGCCTGAATTACAGTAAATCCCTTTTCCTTACGGTTATCCAAATATTTATCCACTTCTTCACGCTTCAGCTTCTGGAAGATAGCCCAACCTGTATCGCCAATCCAATAAAGGGTACCATCGGAATAAACGAGGTAATGACCATTTTCAGATACTTTCAACCTATTTCCCGTTTTGTTTACGCAGGATGAACAAAATAAAAGTTGTAAAATAAATAGGAGGAGAACTATATGTTTTACAGTATTCATAGTAGTTCAAAATTATTTGTTGAATAAAATATTTGTTATTGAATTGAGATTTATTTTTTGGTTATCACAACAAACCAGCCATTTGAATCAGGTGTTGTTATTCCGAAATTTGTTCCTCCTGTAACAGGAAATTCTTTCCCCCATTCACCGGTTTTTATACTTATCCATTTACCGAAAAATTCTTTATCAAATTTCTTTAAATCAATTTTTACTGATCCTCCCCGAGGAAATAAAACAACATATTTTTCCCCTTCTTTTGCTGTTACATAGGCTTCATCTTCTTCTCTATCAGATAGTAATTCCATTTGCGGTTCAACATCCCACATTTTTACTAACGATTCTACTTTCCTGAGTGATTTTATAGTTGCCTGTGCTTTTTCATTTAATCCATTTCCACTTGTTGGGCGATGGTGTCGCACCGCAGCACAACCTCCAATAACACTCCTGCAAAAGCGTTCAACACCATCCTCATTTGAACCTGAGCCCCAGCTTGAATTATCGCCGCCATATGTTTTTGTACAATTAATTGGACGTATCGGATAATGGTTCCGTTCGTTTACAATCCATTGCAGTGTATCCCAATGTGCCTGGTTAAAATTCCGGCTATTATTCTGCGACGCATCAAGAAACAGGTAATCTACTGTGTTCTGAATGGCTTCTTTACACTTTTCGCATGAATTTGGCATATAGAAACGGTCAAACATATCGGTAGTAAATACCTGTTTTTCACCTGCTTTATTCCTAATGTAGTTTATCCAATATAATCCCCAGTCTGGTGGTGTGCTTGTTTCATTGTTCATACAATAAAGTACATTTCCATAATTTAATGAATAAGAAAGCATCTTATCCACCAGCTTCTCCTGGTATTTTTTAACCAACTCCAATGCAGGAGAATATTTTGGCATCCCGTTTATTGAATGAAAAAACGGCTGTAGATCACCACTGGGATGTTTCGGATATTCCGTTGCCATCCCACACTCCTCTTCTGAATAGTTAATATTAATTGCCGGATTGAACGGATTTTTAGCCCAAAAATTCTGTGAGAAATCAAAGCGATCCCAGACCTCTATTTGAATAATTATATCCCGCTCATCGGCCAACTTTAACAAGCTTTCAAATTTGTCCCAGTATTCAACGCTCCATTTATCCAAATCATATTCCCCGTCTTCCTGAAGATAAAAAGGCCATACGTCTCCGGAATCCCTTGAACTCATGGTATTCCGGATAAAATTCCCACCAACACTTTGGAGCAAATCCAATTGTTCTTTCATGTCAGCAGATTGAAACAGGTTATCATTGTTACTCCCGCCAAGGAGTAAAGTTGGTTCGCCTCTATACTGCCAATATTTTGGATTATCGGTAAAAGGTTTAATGTCATTACTAAAATCGGTTTTACCGTTTTGTGTTGAAACACAGCCTGATAAAGCAAATAAAACAATTGAAAATAGGAAGCAGAATTTTTTATTCATTATGTAGGTATTTAAATCCAAATTTGCCATTAATAATAATCTTAAAACAATATTTTTATTTCATTGGTGTTGTCATGTAGCTTTCAATATCTGTCCAGTGTTTCAACATAATTTTTCTTTTTAATTTGAGCTGGTCGATGAGGTCAGGGCCAAGAAGAAAGGTGTCTTCATATTTCGGATCATTCGCATGGCAGATGAAGTCCATTCCACCATTTTCCAAAACTGCAATCAATTCAACCGTGTTATCCAATTCATCGCGCATAACACCATTAAATTTCTGCAATTCAGGGTCACCTTCCCAGTTAGATTCCTTGTTTGGGCGATGTGGTTCCATACTTAGTTTCACTGCATTACGATCCCGGATTGCCTGAGCTTCGGCAAAATTTCCGGCACTGCGGTAAATACTGCTATGAATTTTTAAGGACAGTATCAAATTCCGGATAAATTCAGTATCAGTTGCATCATTAATTTCTTCCATTAAGCGGATGACCTCGCTTAGTTTAGAAACATAAGCAGCTGCAACACCCGAAGGAAGAGTACGATGCCCGCCATGAATATCGGTATAGTCCATTCTTCCTTCTTTTTCGGAAGGATTAAAAACAAAGGGCATAAAGTATTTCTCTTCTTCTGCTGATAATAACTGCGGCGCAACTACAAGAGGTCGTGTAATGTGCCGTGCCGTAACACCCCAGTAAATTCCTGACGGACCATGAACCGAATCACCTTTAAATTCATTGGCTTCATTCAACATTACAAAGGCTTTGACCAACTTGTCAGCAGAATTTTCTCCCACCCAAGCGACACAGAGTTTATGCAATTGTTCCAACTCCTGCGTTTTTCCTTTTTCAGAAGGATTCTCCAGGGCATCAATTAAAAGATTCAGTAAATTATCGGTTGCATCCAGTCTTTCATAGCCTCTGTCGTACGACGCACGGGAAGTAATAAACACAGTGTTTGCAGTACCATTTCCGATTGAATTTACATTTCTCAATATTTCCAAAGGAAAAAACAATCCCCTCACCGGGTAACTTCCAACAATCATACTGTTTATGCCTTGAACCTTGTCTGAGTTTTGACTTTGAAAATGGCAATTATCTGGCAAATGTTTGAAGATGTCATCTTTTTCTTCGTCGGAAAACATGGAACCGGTCAGGTAAATTGAAATATCCTTCCCTGCCATTGCGGCTCCTTCTTTAAATGTATTCATCAGCGTTTCCACCCTTTCGCCCATTGTGTGGTCTTTACAATGCGCCGGTCCGTTAGGGCCGGTATATTGCCAATCCGACCAGCAAATTCCCGAACCTGCATCGTTGGTTTTAAAAAAGAAAGTATGAATTTCGGGTACATTCGTAAGCAGCTCGGCGACCATATTTTTAAACATCTCCTGAGTTTCTTTTACACTGATGCATGGTGCAAATGCAGGATAGTTTCCTCTCCTCGGATGATCAACGCGGGCACCCATCATTTGTGGGTATGCATCGAAAAACTCCTCCGGAAGAAAATTGGGCTCGTAACTCCAGAAAGCTCCACCCAGACCATATTCACGTAATATTTTTGCTTTTGCCAATATCAGTTCACGGTTTTTTTTCACAAAATCTGCGGGTATAAACGGCACAATTTTTTCGTCAGGGAAAAATTTAAATGGCGTTGGATTATTACTGGCATATTCGTACCAATAATTTCTTCCTTCCGGAATTTCATGAAAACCTTTATCCGCAAGCGTGCTGATATTGAGTTCTACTTTTCCGAATGGCTTCAACCGGGAAGCCTGTTTTGCAAATTCACGAAATTCACTCAGATCATTAATCGGTGCATGAAACACAAAAACTTTCTCGTCACCTTCCATATAAATTGTAGGGACATCTTTTTTTTGCCCATAATTATCAAGCGCATAACCTGTATTCAAGCACACAACAAAGGTTAATAATATAGCAAGAATGCTTTTCTTTTTAAAATATTTTCGAATCATAGGTTTTAATATTTATAATTATTCTCATTTATTCTACTATCAGGATTGCGTCTTCCCACATATTCGGCGGTGAAAAAATATTGCCTTCAGTTATTTTCCCCTTTATACTTTCCCCTGTTTTTGTATTAAACCAAACTACCTTTTTTACTTTTTCAATATTCAAAATGCAACTTGTATTATCAGGAAAATAGGTATAATATATTTCATCCTTTTTCACAACAAGTTTCTCCAATTCACCCTCACCCCTTCCTTTTGTTATTACGTCTGGACGTGCTTTCCATTTCCACCAATTATTATCAGTAAGGAATTTCTGAAGATATACCATTTGCCCGGCGCCTTCCAATTTTAAAAGAGGTTCCCAATTGTTTGCCGGACTCATAAGAGGTCCATTTCCTTTCTCATCGAAAGTTGCACCATAAGTATATCCGGCAGCCCCTGCAAAAAAAGATTGGTACGCTTGTCTGCGAATATGGATAGCACCAGCAATTTTTCCATTGGTATCTCCTTCATATTGTCCTTCGGCCAACACCGTTGGTTTTAATGGCTTTTTTGCCAAATCCTGACGAATAGAAGCTGCAATTTTATCGCGGGCAATATGAGTTTCAATCATGTTAAAATCAAGCCATGCATCATTTTGAAACCATTTTGATGAATTAGTCATCGGAGAACCATCGGGATGATAAGTTATAAATAAAGAATTCCATACTTTTGACTCTTCATTCCATTCAATTGATTTTCCGGTTGCTCCCTTTGCCAAACCTTCAGCAAGAAGGCGGTAATGTGAGGTAAAGTCACCTCCTTCATCAGCTTTAACGTCGCCACCATTTACCCAAATAATGTTAGGTTCATCTCCATATCTTTCGCCAAGGAATTGCCCGTATTGAAAGATATTCTCCAAAGTAAATACAGGTAAGGACTGCCCTTCATAAGTAGCATTTACATAACGTCTCCCCCAAAAAGGCAAAACTGCAGCATACATTCCCCGTTTTTTGATTGCCTGCATGCAATAGTCGACATGGTCCCAGTAATCATTGGAATTTTCAGGTGACCCGTCTTCAACAGTTGCAGGCTGAAAGACATCAGGTACTCCGTTTTTTTCAACAAAAGCCTTGTATCCGTATGCATTGAGAGGATTAACTGTAAAGCTTTTGATTGGATATCCCCATCGCTTCCCCCAAAAGAGACACAATTGAACAACGTTCATGCCTTTCGATTTTCTGTCATCAAGGTATAGGTCAACTTCTTCGCGGGTGAGCCATTCCGTCAAGCCCCAAGCTGTGCAGCCCAGCCATAAAAATGGAGTACCATCTTTATGTTGGATAATCCTTGAACCCTCTTTTGTCACCAGTTTCCCATGTTGCTCCCATGGGAATTCTTTTTCGGGATGACTGCTACTTCCACAAGAAATGAATAAAAAAAATATTAGTATCCTGGTTAGTGTTTTCATGTGATTTCTCTTTGACAATTGGTTGAGCCTTAACCAGGCATGCTCTAACTGGATTAGTTTCATTAATACAAAAATCAGTCTTTGTTATTAGCCCCGATAGTAATAGTAAATGTTCCCCAGGTAACATCTCTTCTTATTGCCAGCCAGTCCTTTACCTCATACGAGGCCAAAAATTTGATTTGATGTCCGGGGGGACAATCTTCAGCAATATGAACAATGGAAGACAACGAATATCCATCTCCCCATTTATCGGGTTGTATTTCATCATACAACCTTTCAGAATCAATATATGGATCATCGTAATACAGCTTTGTCCGGTGACTACCGTTTGTTATTTCGTAAACCATTATCCATTCGCCGGGCTGGGCAATATTGTTTCCATTGCCGGCGCCAAACATTTCGCTGTCTCCATCATCAATACCAATATTCGTGAATTCAGGAACATCGTAAAAAACTGGAACGTTAAATTCATCATTCCAAACCTGATTGTTCTTGTCAGTAATTGTTAGATTGAACTGAATTTTGAAAGGAGATCCATCAGTTGTAGGCTTGTTATTGGCAATTATTTTAAACGCAGTTTCCGGCCAAATCAATTCACCTGCGGAAATAGAACTAATTGGAATCGTCGGATTCGAAATTATAACTCCTTCAGTGGAGGTAGTAAGATTTACTGAGAGATTTTTTGCTTCATTCCCACCCCTGTTTAGAAAATGGACCTTTAATTCGCATTCCTTTTTTTGCTCTAAAAAAGTTCCTTTGCCATCGACCTTGTAATTAGTAAAAACAATTTCTGCCGGACCTCCTTTTTTACTGATACCGATTTGATGATTTTCATGATTGACCGAAAAGCTGATTTTACCATCCTCATCAGTTTTAACTTCCAAAACAGTTTTTACATCTTTGGTTACGTTGTAATCCAAAAGTGTATAAGTCGTTTCCGGACTATAAATGGCCGGAGTTTTTACTTTTATTTCGACCCCGGGGATGAGCCGGCCATCAGGTTGCCATTTTTTTGTTGTAATTCCCATTCCTCCCTGCGTTACCCCTTTTAATTCAATAAATCCAGGTTCTGCAAGGTTGCTTCTCACATCATATCCCCAAACATTAAAATTTGGATAGAGGTCGGCATGGCTCCAACGTTGAGGTTTGGGAATTGGGTTTTTAAAAGCTGCAACGACAAAATTTATCGCGTCTTTCAATTCTGAAGCCGTTAAACTATGCCCTCCTTCATAAACCACGTATTCATAATCCAAGCCCTTTTCATTTAAAGCCCCTGCGTTGACTTCGTTGTTCAAATTAACAAGTTCGCCCGTTGTGCTATTGGTAAACCTAAGTTTCACGCCATGCAAGTTTTTGAACATGTACCGAACATGATAAAGCGAATGGTTGTTGGGGTAGCCGATAAAAAACTCGGGGGAACCTTTGGAATTGACTGCCACACCAATTAACCCGGGATATTTACCTGCCAAAAAGAACGACATTATACCACCCATACTGTGCCCGATAACAGCACGTTGACTTCGGTCGTCAATAGTCCGGTAGGTGGAATCGATATGGCTGACCAATTCCAAAAAGTAATCCTTGAACTGAACCGGATAATTTATATTGGAGTGATTGCCAATGTTATAAGGACGGAGGTCGGAATCAACCGAACGCCCGTTCCAGGCAACAAGGATTACCGAATTGTCATTTACCAATTGTGCCACACCTTCCTTGTTCAATTCATGGCTTCCTGTGTTTCCATGCAAATAATAGATTACGGGATATTTTTTTTGGGACGTTTTATAATCATCGGGCAAGAAAATCCTGTACGGTTTTTCCCTGCCAAATGCTTCACTAAAATGAACATGGTCTTCTTGCGCAAAAGATGCAAAGGAGAATCCGATAAATAAAAACAGAAAGAACTGAAATAATTTATTTTCCTGACTGCGATAACAATTCATAATTACATTTTTTCAATTTCAATTTGTACAAACCAAAAACAATCTTACAAAAATAATTAAATTTCGTAACCTTACTAATAAATACAAATATTAGTAATGAAATATATTCCGAAACAAATAAAATCACCATAAATAGTTATATATGTAGCGTTAATGTCATTTTATTTATATTTTTGTCAAATCAATAAATAACACTTTAAAAGAATATTGCTTTCGATACCTTATTATTTAAAATTTCGATAATGGACAAAAAATCATATACAAACATGCAAATCGTTACAATGTTTGTTTTAAGAATTCTCATTGGCTGGCACCTGTTATATGAAGGGTTTTCAAAATTATTGACACCGGATTGGTCATCTTTTGGGTTCCTACAAGAATCCCAATGGTTTTTGGAAGGATTTGCAAAATGGATTATTTCGAACGGTAGTATCCTTAGCATGGTTGATTTTATGAACACATGGGGCTTGATTGCTATTGGCGTCGGACTTATCATAGGCTTATTTACCCGAACCGCCGCCATTTCCGGAGCGATACTCCTATTAATGTACTATTTCAACAATGCACCAATAATTGGCATTGAATATTCAATACCGGCAGAAGGTAATTACCTTATTGTCAGCAAAACACTTATCGAAGCCGCCGCACTTTTTGTGCTTGCAGTTTTCCCAACAGGTTCGGTGCTTGGGCTTGATGTATTTATAGTTCGATTAAAAAACAAACAAAAATTAAAAAAAGCAATATAGAATGGATACAGATAAAAAAAGCGGGCAACTATCTGGCAATGAATATTCCCAATCGCGGAGGACAATGCTAAAGGCTTTGGCTGGAATACCTGTGTTGGGGGTTTTTGCGTATGAGTTGATGGCAAAAAAATCGTATGACAGGAAAAACAACCCCGACCTAATCAAAGAACTCGGACTTGAAGAAATAGAATTGCCCAATAAAATCTCAAATTCAGCAAATGGGGATTTGCTTCGAATCGGTATTATCGGTTTTGGCAACAGGGCAGCTCAATTGGCAAGCGGATTGGGATTTTTGCATCCTACTGCAACTGAAAATATGCGTTCAAACGGAAAGCTCGAAACCTGGCTTGAACAAGAAAACCTGAACATTGCCATTACCGGAATTTGTGATGTTTTTGACAATAACGCTGAAAATGGCCTTGCAACGGCCAAAAACGAAATCATTGCAGGTGGTGCAAAACCTTCGGGACTTCCTGTAAAACGCTACCGCACTTACCTGGAAATGCTTGAAGATGATTCGATTGATGCGGTTGTGGTTGCCACACCCGACCACCACCATGCACGAATTACTACCGATGCAATTAATGCAGGCAAGCATGTATATTGCGAGAAAAGTATTGCTTTAACGGAAGACGAATTAAATGAAGTTTATTCCGCCGTTAAAAACAGTGACAGGGTATTTCAGTTGGGGCATCAAATTACACAGAACGTGATTTTCCAACAGGCCAAACAAATAATCAATAAAAAAATCCTCGGTAAAATTTCTTTGATAGAAACAACGACAAACCGGAACACAGCCAGCGGGGCATGGATAAGACATTTGGATGCTAACGGGAGCGAAAAACCCGGTAATTTACAAACCATTGATTGGGACCAATGGCTGGGCAACCGGCCAAAGGTCCCATTCAGCACCGACCGTTTTTACAACTGGACCAAGTTTTTCGACTACGATACGGGCATGTTGGGGCAACTATTTACGCATGAATATGATGCAGTAAACCAACTGTTGCGGATCGGCATACCCAATTCTGCCGTTGCATCGGGCGGAATATATTACTGGAAAGATAACCGCGAAATACCGGATGTGCTTCAAGCGGTTTTTGAATATCCCGAAAAGGAACTGACCTTAATGTACAGCGCAAGTTTAGCCAACAGTCGTCAACGCGGGCGTGTTTTTATGGGACATGACGCTTCAATGGAACTTGGCGGTTCACTTACTATTTCGGCTGATAATGATTCTACCCGATACAAAAAGCAAATAGAAGCCGGAATAATAGAAACAAATAGTCCGATGCTTACAGTCAGTCCGGGTTCTGGTAAAATAGATGCAGTTTCATCGGCAACCGAAAAGTATTATGCATCAAGGGGATTGACTTCAACTGTAATTAATGGTAAAGAAGTAGATACCACGCACTTGCATATTAAAGAATGGATCGACTGCATACGAAACGGTGGTGAAACAAGTGCAAATATCGAAAGGGCCTTTGAAGAAGGTGTTACCGTATTAATGGCGCAAAAATCATATATTGAAAAAAGACGGGTTGAATGGGATCCGGTGCTGAGGAGGATAGTGTAAGCTAATCACTCAACCACTTCTCCAAATTTTCAGCTACAAAAGCGTCATCATTCAAATGCGGATAAGCAGCGTAAACCCTTTCTATTTCTTCTTTTTGGCCGGGCGAAAGTGTTTCGTTTTCATTTAAAGTCCAAATCCCTTCCAGCAAACCCTGCCGCCTCAAAACTTCGTGAAGGCCAGTAATGCAGCCTGCGAAATTATTGGCAGAATCAAAAAATGCGGCATTGCTATCGGTAATCTGTGTGGCTTTTGTCATTGCTTTTTGAGTGTCGTTATCAAAAGTTCCATTTTTAACTTCTTCTAGTAACTTAACTGCGGATTTAGTCCAAACAGCCCAATGACCCAGAAGTCCGCCTACAATTCGTTTTTTGACAATTTTAGGGCCTACCTGAATGGCATATTCTGTAAGTAAATCAATAAGAATGTTATCATCATTCCCGGTGTACAGCACAATTTCATCGGCCCTGCCCGATTCAGCAACTCCACGCACAACGTCAAAGGTTTGGTAGCGGTTGAAAGGTGCCATTTTTATAGCAATTACATTTTCAATTTGCGCAAATTCACGCCAGAAATCTACGTCCAATTTTCTTCCGCCAACTGCCGGTTGCAGGTAAAACCCAATTACAGGCATTATTTCGGCCACCGCTTTGCAATGTTCCAGTATCTCTTTGTTCGATGCATTCTTGAATGCCGCCACACTTAACAATACAGCATGAAAATCCATGTTTGAGCGCCAGTTTTGCCTCGTTCACAGCTTGTTCTGTTTTGCCGATAACACCGGCAATGCGCACAATCGGTTTATTTGAAGTTCTTGTAAAACGATCAAATTCTTCTTTTGCAATTTTTAAAATCTGTTCGAACAGATTAAATTCCGGCAAGCGGATTTCGAATTGAGTTGTATGTACCGCCACTGCGACCCCTCCTGCTCCAGCATCCAGGTAATAACGCATCAAAGCACGTTGGCGACGTTCATCCAACTTCCGGTTTTTATTCAATGCCAGTGGAAGTGCCGGGATTACAATCCCTTTACTCAACGCACTTAAAACTTCCTGTGGGAATATTATTTTCTTTCATTTATTTCGATTTACAGTTTTAATATTTTCCGTCCCTGACTTCAAAATGAGTTGGCTTGCCCAACAACTTTTTATCTTCCCTCAACCAGTTTGCAATCCATTGGATCATTTCATCAACCGAAACAGAAGGTTCCCCAAACAAATCGAATGCAAGTTTTGAATTACTGAGAAGTGCTGTATCTGCTTCTTTTCCAACAAAATTAATTTGGGTATCAAATAATTTAGCAAATTTATTTGCAACCTCCCTGACTGAAAGAATTTCTACGCCAGCAATGTTGAGAATTTTCGCAGGACTTTCGGTTTGAAGGAGTGAACGCAACACCATATTATTTGCATCGCCTTGCCATATTGCGTTGAAAAAACCCATGGACAAATCAATCGGCAATCCATCTTTTACTTTAATGGCAATATCCACCAACACGCCATACCGAAGTTCAACCGCATAGTTTAAGCGAATAAGTGCCGCAGGTGTATTATACTTTTTGCTCCCGAATTCAAACATCCTTTCGCGCCCCAAACAGGATTGGGCATACTCGCCATTCGGTTCAGGCATATCTGTCTCCAGCGAACCGCCTGATTCCGTAGAAACAAGCGGATAAACACAGCCCGTAGAAAAAGCGACAATCCTCGAATTTTTATAATGATCGGCTACCAAAGCAGGTACGTATGTATTTACTGCCCAAGTCATCGAAAGATTTTCGAGCGAACCGAACTTCATCCCTGCCAAAAAGAAAACATTCTTTACCTGTGGCAAACCAACGATAAAATCCTTGTCGAGCAAATCGCCCTTAATGGTTCTGATGCCGTAACTTTCAATCTGCCTTCTTTCCTTTGCATCGCTGAATCGTGAAACACCAATGATATTCTTTTTTACACCTGCTTTGTCACATGCCCGCTTTGCCATTTGTGCCAACGATGGTCCAATTTTACCGGCTATCCCAAGAAAAATAATGTCACCATCCAATTTGCCGAACATGTCAACAGTTTTCTGTGATGGTCGCGACAAAACCTCTTCCAACTGTTCGTCATTCCCAATTTTTGTAGAATTATCAATCATTTTTCCCTCCCATTAAAATTATTTTTTTATAAATCTCCACAGCTTGTTCAAGGTTAGCTGTGTAACAAAATTCGTCAGTTTGATGGGCCATTTCAGGTTGTCCCGGACCTAAAATAACGGTTGGCACACCGCCATACGCTGATTGCAGTATTGATCCATCTGTGAGATATGGCATCGACTTTGGAAAACCTTCAGTTCCCTCCTGAATATTACACGCCGCATAAACTATTTGTACAAAAGGATCATTTTCATTGCTTGAAACAGCTTGTAAGTCAACAAGAGTCTCAATTGAAACCTCTTTCCCAAGCACTTCCCCCAGTTGTTTCAGTAGCTTTTTATGATCCACTTTGGTTGTTGTTCTGGCATCGATGGTAAAACTGGCATGGTCGGGCACAGAATTAATGTTTATGCCACCGTTAACTTTCCCGACATTTATAGTAGGAAAACCAAGCAGCGTATCCTTTTCAACCCCAAAATCAAACTTTTCAATTTTAGAAATTGCACTTGCAATTTTGTATATAGCGTTATCGCCAAGGTGTGGCATTGATGAATGTGCGGTAATTCCTTTTGCTTCAAGATTCAAATACAAACCCCCTTTGTGGCCTATGGCAGGAATGTTTGCAGTAGGTTCTCCAACAATAATACCTCTTGCGTTGCCAAATTTCTTATAGGTTTCAATCAGGTGTTTTGCCCCTTGGCAACCCAATTCTTCGCCGGAAGTTAAAATTAAACGGACACCTGCCAAAGGATTCATTTCAAATGCTTCGATAGCAGCAACAAGCATTGCCGCGAGGCCGCCCTTCATGTCGCTTGTCCCCCGACCATAAAGTTTGCCCTCTTTTACTTCCCCTAAAAACGGATTTTCCTGCCATGCTTTTGCCCCTAACGGAACAGTGTCGAAATGGCCGGTAAATACAACTGGTAAAATTTCTCCGCTACAGTTTTTTTCTGCTATAACATGTAAACGGTTGGTTTCGAAAGGAATATATTCAACCTCAAACCCATTTTTTTCAAGAAGATTGCCAACAAAACGTGCAATCTCAATTTCATTTCCCGGAGGGTTGATGGTATCAAACGCTATTAATTTGCGTGTCAATTCTATTACATTTTCAAATGGCATATAATTATTGCTTACACAGAATTTATAATGATTGAATGAAAATAATCAATTTTGAGTACATAAAATAAACCATCACAATTATAATAATGAAAGCCAAAACTGCAAGTATATTCTGATATGTATTGTTTCTGTATTCCCCCATTACCTTTTTATTGTTCAAAATCAAGAACATGCCAAGTGCGATTAATGGAACGGCCAATATAGAAGAAGCCTGTGCCATGATTAAGGCATAAATCACATTCCCCCTGAAGAAAACAGCAATCAACATTCCAACCAGTAGGATAATGGAAGTGAAAATCTTGGGCATTTTTTCATTCATTGAATGTCCCAACCCAAGCCCATCGGCCAAAAGTCCACCACCAATTACAGAATTCACAACAAGTGATGAAAAAGCTGCGGCACACAAACCAAAACTAAAAACAATTTTTGCGTAATTCCCAAATAAGTTTTCAAGCTGTAAAGCCATGTCGGCGGCCGAGTTGACAGTTATCCCAAATGGCTTAAGGGCTGCTGCCGAAGTAATAATAACCAGGGCGGAAATAAATGCAAGCAAGAAAATCCCCATATACGTATCGTTCAATCCACGTTTCAAATTGGCAATTTTCCATTTCTTATCCTGCACGAGGTACGACTGATAGATGGTGCCAACAACGGCAAAAGTGGTTGCCATTAAAGCTGCCACAACATCCATGTTTTCCAATGAAATGGATAGCGGAAGAAATCCTTTTGCAATTGACGTTACGTCTGGTTTGGTAAGAATCACATTAAATAAAAAGGAAAGTATCATAATCATTACCATTGCCATCATCAACTTTTCCAAGACCTTATAAAGGTTTTTGGTCCAAAAAATCAAAACCATCGCCAAAGGAGTAAACACAAGTGGCCAAACATGTTCATCGATTCCTGTGATTCCCTGCATTCCTATCCCAATCCCCAGATTATTTCCAAATTGAAAGCTTGTTGTCGATAAAAACGATGATATTCCAATCACAATTGCAAACCACCGTCCATAGCTTTCTGAAATAGTTTGAAGGATTGATTTTTCATTGTAAACCCCAAAACGCACACCCATTGAAGTATAAACAACCATAAAAATGGCGGACACCAGAATTACCCATAAAAAGGTATAACCATGTTCAGAGCCAATCCGAGAGGTAACCGTAATGCTACCGGGCCCCAACACAACGGCAGCAATTATAAACCCTGGTCCTATGGATTTCAAAATTTCTTTTATTTTATAGAACATTTAAATATTTTTTGATTAAAAAATAATAAATAACAAACCTCAATCGAATAAATAATGTTTTGAAAGTAAATTAATAAATAATGGAATGATACGAAACAACAAAGATAATTTAATTGCGAATATTGACAAATCACTAAACTAATGAACTATCCCGCTGCAAGCAGACGGGGTATCGCAGGATTACTTTTTTAATTTCGCTGTGAGCAGCGGGGAACTAACCTCAAATTAATTAGGTTTAAAGTGCCAAAATCTTATCCAAACTTGATAACTTCTTTGCTATTACACTCATATCATTCCCAACTTTACTGTCGGTAATCCTTACATAAATCTGAGTAGTTCTTTTACTTGTATGGCCAAGCATTTTACTAACAGTTTCCATCGGAACACCTTTTGCTAAAGTTACAGTAGTAGCAAAAGTATGTCTGGCAACATGAGTAATTAATATCATATTTAAACCACATAAATCAGAAATCTCTTTTAAATAGACGCTCATTTTCTGGTTACCTGGGACAGGCACCTTTACTGTCTATAATGAAATAATCTTTTTTTAGTTCCTTAACATCAATAAATGCAAGATCGGTAAGCAGCAGAACAAAAATACATCCCTGATTCTTTCAAGACGTGGTATGGAGAATCTTTTTGATATGATTTTATCAAGTTCTTCCTGAGAAAGAAATGGTTTATCAACTTCTTCGAATCTACAGTTTGTATTCTTATATGGGTCATGTTGCATCCAGCCATCGTTTCAGTCTATTTTAAGAATTCTCCCAAGGTTTTAAATATACCTTATTACTTCATTGTATCGGCATGTAGTATTTGTTTTTAGCCAGTATTCATCGTCAATTAAAAACTGATGAATTGCAATTTTGTAATTCCTTAAAAAACAAAAGCTTGCAGTATTTTGCAAGCTTTTAAGTTGACCCGTCAGGGCTCGAACCTGAACTCTTCTGGACCAAAACCAGACGTGTTGCCAGTTACACCACGGGTCAATACCTTATTGTCCTTTTTCTAAAGACGGTGCAAAAATATAAAAAAATTTCTTTTTGCTGTCCTTCAATTTTTTTTTTTCAGTTTTATGCTGTTTCTTTAAAATAACGCATCAAAATAGAGGGAACATCAAATCTCTATAAAACCTTATATTTGCACGAGTTCAAAAAAATCAATCATGCAAAAAACAGCTTTAATAAACAATATTCTCGGCTGGATAGTATTTCTTATTGCCGCTATTACGTATTTCGCAACGCTCGAACCCACAGCGAGTTGGTGGGATTGCAGCGAGTTTATCACAAGCGCATTTAAACTTGAAGTCGGGCATCCTCCGGGTGCTCCTTTCCAAATGATACTGGGTCGTGTTTTTACGTTGTTTGCAACCGATGTTTCACAGGCTGCATACATGGTAAATGCGATGTCGGCCCTGGCAAGTGCGGCAACAATTATGTTGCTTTACTGGAGCATTGTTCATTTGGCACGAAAACTTTATCACACCGAAACTTTAACAAAAGGCGAGCAAATTGCAGTTTGGGGAAGTGGTTTGGTTGGCGCTCTGGCCTTTTCATTTACCGATTCATTTTGGTTTTCGGCTGTTGAAGGCGAAGTTTATGCACTCTCATCATTTTTTACAGCTGTAGTTTTTTGGGCTATTTTGAAATGGGAAAATGTTGCCGGTGAGCCAAATGCAAACCGCTGGCTTGTATTGATTGCTTATTTAATGGGATTGTCAACCGGAATACACCTGCTCAATCTTTTGGCAATTCCTGCAATTGGACTGGTTTACTATTTCAAAAAATACGAGTTTTCATGGAAAGGTGTAGTTGTTGCTTTGGCCATTTCAATCGCTATCCTTGCATCCATTCAATACATAATAATCCCGGGTGTTCCAAGATTGGCATTTGTGTTCGACAAACTGTTTGTGAATAGTTTCGGAATGCCGTTTAACTCGGGCGTATTATTTATGATTGCATTGATTATTGCAGCTTCAGTTTGGGCAGTAATTTACACACGTAAAAAAAATCTTGTGGTTTGGAATACTGCAATTACAATAGTTATTGTAATCCTTATCGGTTACGCTTCATTTGCCACAATTATTGTACGTGCATCAGCAAATCCGCCAATGAACCAGAACGACCCCGACAATGCTTTTGCGCTTTTACGTTACCTGAACCGTGAACAATACGGTGACAGGCCTTTGCTTTATGGGCCCTACTATAATGCTCCGGCAATTGCCAATGTTGGCGAAAAAGAACAATACAACAAAGTTGACGGAAAATATAAAGTAACAGGTTCGCTTTCAGGAAAAACTGAATATGAGCCAAAACTTGAAACTTTCTTCCCGCGGATGTATAGCAGCAATTCAAACCATGTTCAGGCTTACAAGGAGTGGGGACAGGTAAAAGGAAAGCCGGTTCGTATCCGTGACGGCGGGGAGACTAAAACAATTATGAAACCGACTTTTGGTGAGAATCTTACCTTCTTTTTCAGCTATCAGGTGGGTTATATGTATATGCGCTATTTTATGTGGAATTTCGTTGGCCGCCAAAATGATGTGCAGGGACAGGGCAGTTTTAACAACGGAAACTGGGTTAGCGGAATTAAATTGATAGATGATGCAAAAGTGGGTTCACGCGATAAAATGCCCGTTTCAATGAAGAATGATCCCAGTCATAACACCTATTATTTTTTACCCTTGCTGTTTGGATTAATCGGTATGTTTTATCAATATAACCACGGTAGGTCAGGGAAAGAAAATTTTTCGGTCGTTATGCTGCTTTTTGTATTTACCGGGCTTGCCATTGTTGTTTATCTGAACCAAACTCCCTATCAGCCGCGTGAGCGTGATTACGCCTATACCGGATCGTTTTATGCCTTTGCAATTTGGATCGGGCTTGCAGTTCCGGCATTGTATTCCCTTGTCCAAAAAATATTAAAAGGAACAGCGGGAGCGATTGGAGTTACGGTGATTTCACTTGTTTTGGTGCCGGGAATTCTTGCTTCCCAGAATTTTGATGACCACGATCGTTCAGGGCGTTACATGACCCGCGATTATGCCATAAATTACCTTGAATCGTGTGCGCCTAATGCCATTCTTTTTACCTATGGCGACAACGATACCTTCCCGCTTTGGTATGTGCAGGAGGTAGAAGGTGTACGGCCCGATATCAAAATTATAAACCTGAGCTATCTTGGAATGGACTGGTATATTACACAACACCGGATGGCTTCAAATGATGCTGCACCGATGCCGTTTTCGTTTGAAAAAGAACAATATTACATGGGTCGGATGGATGCAGTTTTGTTTCAGGAAAGAATAAAAAGTTCGGTTGAACTGAGCGAGGCAATGAAATTTTTGGGTAGCGATGATGAAAGGACAAAGGTTCAGGTAATGAGTGGCGAAAAAATGGATTTCCTGCCAACCCGCAGTTTTCACATTACAGTTGACAAGCAAAAAGTATTGAACAGCGGCACTGTAAAACCTGAAGATGCATCATTAATTGTTGACTCGGTAAAATTCAGAATTGGCAAAAGCTATATCACAAAAAGTGAAATGGCCGTTTTAAATATTATAGCAGCCAACAATTGGGAACGACCAATTTATATCGACCACAGTTTATTGTATTCAAACAGCATATTTTTTCTGGATTATTTGCAACTCGAAGGGCTGGCATACAGGTTTGTTCCAATTGAAACAAAAGGTGGCGGAATGAACCGCGGACGTATTGATGCCGATATTCTTTATGATAACGTGATGAATAAATTTGTATGGGGAAATGTGAACTCGCCTGATGTTTATCTGGATGAATACAATAAAAAAGCGATAAACATTATTCAGGCGCGATACATGTTTGCCCGTTTGGCGCAGGCTCTGATTGAAAAAGGAGATAACAAACGGGGTGTTGAGGTTTTGGACAGGATGTTTGAGATTTTTCCGGATGAAAAAATACCGTTAACATTCGATTCGTTTCCCGCAGCAGAGATATACTATCTTGCCGGCGAAACTGAAAAAGCAAATAACCTGGTTTCAATTTTGGCAAATAACAGTTTTGAGATGATTGAATATTACACAAGTTTGCCCGATAGATTTGCCGCTGCAATTGATGAGGAACAAAATCGTGAAATATCGCTCATCAATAATCTTGTGATTTTAACAACCAAGTATAAACAGGACGAACTCCACAATCAGATAAACAACAGGCTCGACCAGCTAATAAAGGGGCTTGAGAACAGGATGGGTTCATAGATTATAATCAAAATAAAAAAATGGGATTTACAACCGTTATAAAAAAATACAACAGAACTTTTTGGGCATCTAATGTTATAGAACTGTTTGAACGTTGGGCCTGGTATGGGTTTTACATGGTTTTTGCACTGTATTTGGTAAATTCAAAAGACACAGGCGCGCTGGGTTTAACACAGGCACAAAAAGGGATAATCATGGGTACCGGCTCAATGTTACTCTATTTTTTACCGGTAATTACAGGAGCCATTGCCGATAAAGTGGGTTATAAAAGAATCTTGTTCCTGGCATTTACACTCTATATTTCAGGTTTTTACATGATTAAAAGTTTTGACACATTTGGCTGGATGTTTTTTGCCTTTGTGTGGACCTGTGTTGGAGGTGCTTTTTTCAAACCCATAATTTCAGCAATGATTGCGCGGAATACAACAGATGAAACTTCGTCAATCGGTTTTGGTATTTTTTATATGATGATAAATATTGGCGGATTTATCGGCCCGTTTATCGCTGGGGTTTTGATGCAAAAAACCTGGGACTATGTGTTTTACATGTCAATGATAACAATTGGGGTAAATTACCTGATAACGTTCTTTTTCTTCCGCGAACCAGTAGCAAAACAGGAAAAAACTTCGCTGGGAAAAAATATTGTTCAAGCTTTTATCAGTATTGGTATTACCCTGAAAAACTGGAAATATGTACTGTTTTTAGTGATTATGATTTTATTCTGGACGGCCTTTAACCAGTTGTATTATTCATTTCCTGTTTTTATCGACCAGTGGGTTGATACAAGTGTGCTTTATGATGGAATTTATAAAGTTTGGCCGTGGCTGGCAAAATCAATCGGAACAGAAACCGGAGATATTACAGCTCCAACTTTATTGAGCATGGATTCATTTTTTATCATCGTTTTTCAGCTGATGGTTTCGTCTTTTGTAATGCGTTTCAGACCGTTGGCTGCCATGATGGGCGGAATTCTTGTACTTGCCGGAGGTTTGGGTTTGATGTTTTCGAACCAAAGTGGCTGGCTGATTTTGTTGGGTATTCTTGTTTTTGGCCTGGGCGAAATGGCGAGCTCCCCAAAATTTACCGAGTATGTCGGACGAATTGCACCTGCCGACCAAAAAGCGCTTTACATGGGAACTTCGTTTCTTCCCATTGCTGCCGGTCATCAGTTGGCAGGCTGGCTTTCGGGCGATGTTTACGAAAAAATCTCTGATAAAATATATCTGCTTCAGAAGGAAGTTGCAAAACGTGGATTTTCATTACCAGAGATTTCTGATGAATTTTCAAAAAACGATTATGTTGAAATGGCTTCCGAAAAACTGGGTTTGCATGGTAACGAGCTGAACAATTTTTTATGGTCAACTTACCATCCCGCGAATATTTGGGTTATTTATGCAGGGGTTGCAGTTTCAGCAGTGGTTTTGCTTTGGTTGTATGACAGGTTTGTGATAGGGAAATAGAATTCTTATTTCTGTAATAAAAATTCCGAATAATTTTCCGAATTAATTAGCTGAAAATTATTCTCCGGATAGTTCGAAATAAATGTTCTGGACAAAAATGCTGATTTGGAAGGATTGAATTTGAATTCATACGCCCACATTTTTCCCTCTCTTTCCTCAACATAATCAACCTCTTGCTGGAGTTTTGTCCTCCAAAAAAATCGGTTTGAATAAATACCGTTGTATGCAGCCAGTTTAATCCTTTCGCTAATTAAGTAATTTTCCCACAATGCACCAACATCCTGTCGCATGTTTATCGGGCTAAAATTGTTGATAATTGCATTTCTTATACCATTATCAAAAAAATATACTTTTCTCGATTTTTTTATTTCATTTCGAAGGTTGCGACTTAACGCCTGTAAGCGGAAAACTACAAAAGCTTTTTCAAGTAATGTTATATATTTTTCAACCGTTTTGGGATCCGATGATAAATTTTGTGCCAGTTCATTATGTGAAACTTCACTTCCAACCTGGTACGAGAGCAATTGAAGTAATTTAATGAGTAAATCAGGTTTTTTAATACTTTCCAAACGAAACAGATCTTTATAAAGATAGCTATCGGCCAACAAACTTAAAGTTTCCACAGAATCATCAGGATTATTGACAACATCTGGGTATGAACCAAAAACCAATCGTTGGTTCAATAAACGTTTTTCTTCGATAATGCCATTTTCATTAACTAGTTCTCCAAAGGAAAAAGGGTAAAGTTGATACTCAAATTTCCTGCCTGTTAGCGGTTCATTTATTTCATTGAGCAAATCGAATGAAGAAGACCCGGTTGCAATGACTTGAATATCAGGAAATGTATCAACTATCAATTTTAAAGTCAAACCAATTCCCTTTATTCTTTGCGCTTCATCAATAACAATAATTCGATTTTTACCAATCAAATTTTTAATTTCAAAAGATGCTATTGATTGAAATAAACTGGGAACATTGGGCTCATCGGCATTGAACCAAACAAAAGGTTGGTTTATTTGACTTAACAACATTCGGATTAATGTAGTTTTTCCAGACTGCCGTGGGCCGGTTATGATAATCGCTTTTTGCTTGAAAAGACGATTTTGTAATTTGTCAAGTAGTTCTCTTTGAATCATTAAACCCAAAACTATACTATTTTGGATTCAAATCCAAAAAAAGCATAACTATTTTGGATTGCAATCCGAAATGGTTATGTTTTTAGGAAATACCGCCACGGTTTGCTAATCCATGGTTCACCGGCATAGTTAATTCCGATACGGGGCGAAGTTTCAAATTTTTTAACAGGTTTGGCGTTTTCAATCCATATTCTTTCTGAGGTAAATAAGTTTTCACCGTAAAATGATTTGTCGAGTTGAAGCGCTTTTCCTACCCTGCCCGGCCCTGGAATTCCTTGAACCCCACGGATTAAAACAGCGTTAGCATCGTCTTCATTTCCTGTTACAATATTCAGCATCCAGTACATGCCATATATCAAATAAACATAAACCAGACCGCCTTCGCGAAACATTACTTCTGTACGTTTGGTTTTCCCTTTGCTGGCATGGCATGCCAAATCTCCGTTTCCGCTGTAGGCTTCCACTTCGGTTATGGCAAACTTTTCAATATGATTATCGTCAAACTTTCGGACTATAATTTTACCCAGCATTTCGGGTGCTACTTCCAAAATGTCGCGCATGAAAAAAGATTTGTTCAACCTTTCTGCCATGATTATTTTTCAGCAGGAGAAACTTCTTTTTTTGTTTTTTTCCTGTATTCGCTAAATGCAAAACCTGCAATTGCCAAAAGCAATAGTATTGAACTTGCCAGCGAAATCTTGGTTGCCGGTGTAATATGATTTTGGATGAAATTTGAATTCAACAGTATGTTCGCCGGCAGGTAAAACCATTCCGCGTAAAATATAATCAACCCTGAAATGCGGCACTTTCTCCCCGTCGATATATGCATTCCAGCCTTTGTCGTAATAAATTTCTGAAAAAACGGCCAGTTGATCAGTGTTTGCTTTTGTGCTGTATTTTAAATAATTGGGTTCGTATTCAGTTAAAACAATACTGCCCGATTCATCTTTCCGGAATTTTTTACCTTCAACAAATTCAGAAAATCTTTTATCGATAACCGCTTCGTTTGAAGGATCGATACCTTTAATCGATGCAATTTCCTCATCGGCATTGGCAACTATATTTACATCGTTTACAAACCATGCATTCCCCAAAGCATGCGGATTTGGCAGCGGCGCACTGTTTAAATCATAAATAATATATTTTGTATTCATCATATTAATTGCCGGGAGCAGGTTTAAAACCGAATCGGGTTGACTGCCTGACTGAAGACCCTTTATCATTTGTTGCATTTCGGGTATAAAATGGTAATCAATCATCTCCTGAAAGCGACGAAGTTTTGCTGCACTGTAACCGCCAACATTTTTATGATAGTAGGAAGCCCGTGCATCCTGAAACGGATTTTGCAACGGTAATACACGATAATACAAATCTTTGTCCTGAAGAATTGCTTTGTCAACCGGCATTTCAGGAAAAGGATTTGATGCCTCACGTTTTGATACAAAATTGTCGTTGTTCAGATAACGTTTGTCAACTGCCCATAAATCAATAAGAATTAAAACTCCCAAAACACCAATAAAAAAGTTTGTTTTTATTTTTTTCAGGTTCCACAAATACAATGCTCCAGCTGCCAAAGCAATAAACACGAATGAGCGGAAAGCATCCATTCGGAGTAATGATTTTCTGTCTTCAATAACACTGTCAATCAGCCAATCAGGAAAACGTGCAGAGTCCGATACATTTGAAAAGTCTCCTAAAAATCCTGGCAGAACTGCAAAAAGCAGCGAAAGTCCACCGGAAATAATTGCTGCCCATTTTAAACCGTTCAGCCAAATCTTTTTCTCCACTTTACCAGTAAGTATATTGTTCAAAGCAACAAAACCAAGCAATGGCATTGCGAATTGAGCAATAACAAGTGTCATGCTGGGAGCCCTGAATTTATTGTACAATGGGAGATGATCGAGCAGAAAACTGGTAAGTGGCATAATATTTCCGCCCCACGATAAAATTATTGAGATGACGGTGGCAGAAAGTAACCACCATTTGTACACTCCTTTCACAACAAACAATCCCAAAACAAAAAGAAAAACAATAATGGCACCAACATAAACCGGCCCGGCAGTACTGGGTTGTTCACCATGATACATGCTTACTGCCTGAATATTTTGGCGAAGGTTTTGAACGCCTTTTTGCTTCATCGTTTTATAACTTTCCGAATTTTCC
This sequence comes from uncultured Prolixibacteraceae bacterium, assembly GCA_963800345.1. Taxonomy (GTDB): domain Bacteria; phylum Bacteroidota; class Bacteroidia; order Bacteroidales; family Prolixibacteraceae; genus Draconibacterium. The sequence continues at coordinate 365,119 of CAWDAW010000016.1, forward strand.
CCTGGATTGGTCATACTGCTTCCTCCCATAAAATTTGGAATCAGCAGTGTAAATGTTTCATCAATTCCATAACTCCACTGCACCACATAATCTTTATCAAGTCCCGAAGTTTTATTTTCGTTATTTGAACTCAGTTCCGATGGTCCCCGAATGGTTTCTTTTGAATATTCATACGATGTATAAAGTCTTGAAAAATTCATTCCAACGGCAATAATAACTCCTGCCAGTAAATAAAGCGTCGATTTAAGGAAAGGCATCAATGCTTTTTCTTTAATTGCATAAACCAATTCAGTAATTCCGTAAATACCCAAAAGTATTAAGCCATAATAAGTTATTTGAGGGTGGCCGGCAAGCAGCTCCATTGAAAGCCCAATTGTAAATAATATGGCCCCCGGTATTTGTTTCCCCCTGAAAACCATCAGAACACCGGCTATTACAATGGGCAAAAACCCCAGTGCATTGGCTTTTGATGCATGTCCGGCTCCAATAATTATAATGAAATAAGAAGATAGTCCGAATGCTATTGCCCCTGCAACACTTAACCATCGGTTTAATTTCAGGCTGCTAAGCAAAATATAAAAGCCAATTAAATAAAGAAATATAAAGGAGGCTATTGAAAACAAAGAGCGTGGTAATCCGGCAAAAAAATTGGTGATGTTATTTGGATAGTTTACCGAAATAATATAACCGGGCATTCCTCCAAACATGGCGTTGGTCCAAACTGCCTCTTCCCCGGTTTCATTCCTGTAATCAATCAACTCTTTCGCCATGCCGAGATGATGATCAAGATCGCCCATTTTCAGCTCTTTCCCCTCAAGTAACGGGAAAAGATAGGCATACGCCAGAACAATAAAGAAAACGATGATTCCTACATTGATGAAAATATTGCGAAAGCCGATTTTGTTTATCATGGTAATTATTTATTCAAATAAATTCTGCCAAAAATATAGAATTAATTCTTTTCAGAGTCACTGGGCTTTCTAAGGATTTTCCATTCTCCGATTTTTCTGCCCCCAATCCTTTCTATAACCATTCTTTTTTTTAGAATAATAAGGTCACGTTTTATCGTTTCCATCGATACATTAAATTGTCTGGCCATTTCCGGCATTGTAATTCCGCTTTGTTTCCTAATCAATAGGAGGATATTTTTTAGCCTGACTTCTTTAGGGTCATCTTTAGGGTCATCTTTAGGGTCATCTTTAGGGTCATCGTATCCTTCGTTCTGTTTATCAGTAACTTTATCGGTGACCTTTTTATTTTCATCAATAAAAACAGTAACCATAAAACCTTCGAAATGTTTCTGAATTCAGGCAACGGCAGGTTTGACTCTGAAAAATATTTCATAATTCCACTCTCGCCCGTTTTAATCAGATTTTCAATTGTTATCGGATTATTCATGCCAATTCTTAATCAAAAAACAGGATTGTAAGCAGATTGATGAAAATATTACGAAAGCCGGATATCTTTGCCATAATTGGTTTATTTTGTATTTTCTTTTTATGAATCGAACAAAAATAGTTATTTCAAGCGCTTTTTTATAAAAATTACTTAAAAACAAACGCTTGTATTCGATAAAAGAGAAGCTTAACCTGGTATATAATAATGATTGAATCGGCTAATTTGAAAGGAGTTGCGGCCAAGGGACTGTTCTGGAGCGCCATGGAACGATTTGGAGCACAAGGTATCCAGTTCGTTTTCGGGATAATGATTACCCGGATTTTGAATTCAACCGATTACGGATTGCTCGGAATGATCCTGATTTTTATGGCTGTCGGGCAAACTTTGATTGACAGCGGTTTTGGCTCAGCCTTGATTTGGAAGAAAACACCTTCCATAAATGATTATTCAACAGTTTTCTATTTTAATATCACAGTTAGTTTTGTGCTTTATGCCATTTTCTATTTTTTGGCACCTGCAATAGCACGTTTTTACGATGAACTACAACTCGTTGATTTGATTAGGGTTATCAGCCTTAACTTCATCATCCTCTCTTTTAGCCTTATTCAACAGACCATTTTACAGAAAAGAGTTGATTTCAAATTGCTCGCCTATGTAAATGCTGCAGGAAGTTTGTTGGCCGGAATTATCGCCTTGATAATGGCAATGAACGGTTATGGGGTTTGGGCGATTGTATTTCAAATATTAATTAAAAGTTTTATTACTTCCCTGTTACTGTGGATATTAAACAAATGGCGGCCAATCTTTGCTTTTAACTGGCTTTCATTAAAAGAACTTTTTAACTACGGTTCGAAACTAACGGGTGCCGGATTAATTTACACTATTTTTCAGTATTTCTATTTTAATGTGATAGGAAAACTTTTTCCGGTTGAAGTGCTCGGGTTTTACACAAAGGCCGTGCAGTTGCAGGAATTTCCTGTAAAAACAATTGGAGGTATTTTCCAAAGAGTTGTTTTTCCCGTTTTTGCCAGTATTCAGGACGACAACGAAAGGTTAAAAAATGCAATGCGCAAATCATTGAGGACCATGGTGTTTATTAATTTTCCGATGCTTTTTGGATTAATTGGAGTTTCAGATCAACTTATTGAAATTGCGTTAACAGAAAAGTGGCTTCCTGCCTCAATTTATTTTAAATTACTTTGTCTAATCGGGCTGTTTTATTCGTTTCAAATGATGAATGGCGAAATATTAAAAACAAAAGGAAAATCAAACTGGATTTTAAACCTTGAAATAATTACAAAGAGTATTATGGTAATGAATATTTTTATTACCTGGCGTTGGGGAATTTCGGCAATTATAATGGGGCAAATGGTTGCCGTAGCGGCTGCTTATCTTATAGGTACTTACTATGTTTGGAAATCAATTGGTTATTCACTTTGGCAGCAATTAAAGGACGTTTATGTCTATTTTGCAATTTCTGTTTTAATGTATCTGATTATTCTGTTAATTTCGCAATTTATTGGTAATCCCATATTTTCGCTTATAGTTAAAAGTATCGTCGGCTTAACTTTCTATTCTTTAGTAGCATGGTTTTTAAAATTAGAGGAGATTTCTGAATTAATGAAAATATTAAAAAAATATACTAACAAATATGTCGTTAGGAATGAAGACAAATTATGAATTACAGCGTGATTAATATAATAAAAAAAATAACTCCGGAATTTGTTTTGCGGTTTTGGTTTAAATACAAATGGAAGAAAAATTACAAATTCAAAACTCTTTCAACACAACAGATATTCTCTAAAATTTACGATGATGATATTTGGGGAAAAGATGATAAAAACAAATTTTGTTCAGGTCCGGGGTCAACTACTCCAAATGCAAAAAAATACATTGATTTTCTTGAGGATTTTATTCGTGAAAATAAGGTTAATCGTTTAATCGACCTTGGGTGTGGTGACTTTAGAATAATGAAGCAGGTTATTGATAAAAATCCAGATATCCATTTTATTGGGATTGATATTGTTCCGAAATTGATTTCTCACAATCAAAATATGTTTGGTTCAAACAAGGTACAATTTGTTTGTTTGGATGCAATTACTGACGAACTACCCAATGGCGATTTAATAATTATAAGGCAAGTACTTCAGCATCTTAGCAATATTCAGGTACAATTAATATTAAAGAAATTGAGTCACTATAAATATGCCCTTATTAGCGAACATTTGCCTTTTGAAAATATAATCCCGAACATTGATAAGAGGGCAGGATCAAAAAACCGGCTGTTCTTTAATTCGGGAGTGTTTGTAGATAAACCTCCTTTTTCGGTTAAAGCAAGGAAGGTTTTTGAATTCGAAGACACTGATTACATGGACTTAAAAGGGAAAATGCGAAAATCGGTTATTGCAACTTATCTAATTGTAAATTAAGGGATTTTAATTGCTATTAATAAAGGTTTTAATGAAATTATTGTTTGATATTACACCAACTCAATGGCTGGCTAATGGTTCCGGAATTTATACAGCAATGATTTTTGAAAAAGCGATTGAATTGGGATACACTTTCGATTGCCTTTTTTCAAAAAAAATGGATTTGCCTGATAATATCAGGGAAACTGCTGAAAAAAATCATTGCAAATTAATTCAATACAATAATCAGGCTGATATTGAAGAAATTATTATTAAAAATAAATATGACAAGATATATTTTGGGACCTTGTTAAATTCTGATTGTAAAATTCCTGCTCAGCTTGAAGTAATTGTAACATTGCATGATATAAGGTTTATTGAGGTACCAAACGATAAATTCAGATATTTATACAGAAAAACATTTTTCGACAGATTTAAGCAACGAACCGCCAGTTTAATTTTCCCTTTATTAAATACAAAAGAGCAAGTTAAGGCAGTTTCAAAAATTATACATCATTCTAATTTAAAAATAGTTACAGTTTCAAATCATTCCAAGTATTCAATTCTTCAATTTTTCCCTTCGGTTTCGAAGGAGTCTATTATTGTGCTTTATTGTCCGTATCCTGAATTAAATATTAAAAAAGGGAGGATTACTGATTACAATTTTCTTAAAAACCACAATGTTATTTCAAAAGAATATTTATTAATAATAAGTGCGAACAGGTGGATTAAAAATGCATACCGGGCGTTAATAGCTCTTGATGAACTGATTTCAAGCCGTCAGTTGTATAATAAAAAGGTCGTTGTAGTTGGTCATCCCGGGAGTGCAATAATAAGGAGGCTTAAAAATAAAAATTCATTTGAGTTTATTAATTTCCTCTCAAACGACAAATTGCAATTACTTTACGAAAATGCCTTTTGTTTTATTTATCCAAGTTTGCAGGAAGGTTTTGGGATTCCTCCCTTGGAAGCAATGGCATACAGAACACCAGTTTTGGCATCAGCGGTTGCTTCTATAACTGAAATTTGCGGAGACGGGGTTCTCTATTTTAATCCGTATTCAATATCAGAAATAAAAAACAGGATTATGTACATTCTTAATGACGATGATTTCAGACAAGAATTAATTCAAAAAGCAGAAAAACATCGAATTAATTTATTTACAAGGCAACAAGCAGATTTGAAAAAATTAACGGAACTTATTTTCAGCTAAGGTCAAATACCCAAATGATTTCCAGTGTGCAAGTGCCATCCACTTTCTTATTTATTTAAAATTATATTTGCAGCTAAGTGTATTTTATTATCAAAATGAATAATATTACTAAATGGAAGAAATTTTAAAAATTGATTTAGGTTGCGGGCGGAATAAAAAAGCCGGTTTTAAGGGGATGGATATCCTGCCCTTAGCGGGTGTCGATTTTGTAATTAATTTAGAACAAGGAATAAATATTATTTCTGACAACTCGGTTGACGAGTATTATTCTTCCCATTTTTTAGAGCACATCCATGAGTTTGACTTGTTAATGTCTGAAATTCATCGTACGTTGAAACCCGGTGGCATTTGCAAGGTAATAGTACCCCACTTTTCCAATCCATTTTATTATTCTGATTATACTCACAAAAGGTTTTTCGGGCTTTATTCGTTTGATTACTTTTCGAAAACCAATAATAAAATGAATAGGAAAGTTCCTGACTATTGCCATAATTTTGAGTTTGAAGTTTCAAGTAGAAAATTGGTTTTTAAGGCACCAAAATTTCCAATTATAAATTTGTTTAGAAAACATATTATTCAGCGGATATTTAATTCATCACATTATTTTCAGGAAGTGTATGAAGGACTATTTACAAATGTTTTTGCATGTTACGAACTACATTTTACACTGGTAAAAGTAAGTTAGGCGCTGCAAAATAGTTCTAATTGATTTGCATCAAATTCCTAGTTCAATAATGTTTACCCGGATGTAAAATACAATTAATTAAGCTGTTGACTGTTAGTTGATAATTATAAGTTTGTGAGTTGTAAATGTATTGCCTCCTTGTATAAGAACTATTAAATAAAGTCCGCATGATAGGATACCCCTGTTTATTTTTAATTCGTCACCGTTAAATTCTTTTATTGTTCTTATTCTTTTTCCGCAAACATCGTAGATATTTAATTCAGCATCTTTTATTATTCTGCTGAATCGAATTGTTCCCGGTGAATGCAGAGGGTTTGGATATATAAAGATGTCTCTTTCAGGAATTAAACAGTTGATAGAATCTGAAACTATTGAACAATTCCCTGTTGGAGTCCCATTGAAACTATTATTACCTTCCATATTTTGATACGCATTTTCAAAATTGTAATATGCCATCAGACCAACTTGATTCGTCGGATCGGGTATAGTTGTAAGTGCATAATTTTGAATTTGTTCTTTTGTTCGTGCAACATTCCAAATTCTTACTTCATCAATAAATCCAAAATATTGAGTGTACCAATTAGGATTAAAACCAGCTGAATAACCGATTAATGTATTGAAAGAATTAGTAATCAAATTTCCTGTAGCGATTACAGAATCAACATTGTCATCTAAATAAAATCTTAAATACGAACCATCATATACCATAGCAATATGATGACAGTCATTTTCAAAAATAGGAATAGGATTCGTTTTATAAAAACCATTTGCTGTGTTAATTGTGGCATAACCGGGTCGTAAAAGATAATTCACATCAGTATTGTCATAATGCTTTGAAACAACATCATGATAAGGTGAAACCGCGCAGCCACCATTGCCAATTGCCTTTACAATTGCTTCTATTGTCAATTTGTTTCCTGTTATACTTACATTTCCGATATCAACAAAGTTGTAACAATTAAATCCATCGTTGCCAATGTACAATGATTGATTCTGGCCAATAGAAATGCGACTATATGAGAACCAAAACAGTACAAGCAAAAAAACGTAAACGGTCAACTTTGATTTCATGCTATTGTTAAAATTTTAATAAACTCCTCAACAATATTCAATTTTGAAGGATGCACCAAAAAGTAATTGTAAATTTCATCATCCGAAATATTCTTTTGAATCCTTTCAACAGGTATTAAATCTTTCCCTTTACTCAGGAAAAATAAATAGCCAAATTCAACAAATAGCTTTTCAATTTCCCCGCCAACATCATCAAGCAGAATTTCGCAAACAATTATTGGCTTATATTTTTCAATCGTCGATTTCATTCCGCGAATAATATTTGGCTCCGCTCCTTCTGCGTCAATTTTAATAAAATCGATTTCGAAATTGTGTTGCGGATTTTCAGCTAAAAAATTGTCAAACGAAACTGCCTGAACCGAAACTGTATTAAATAATTGCGGATGATTGACTAAACTACTCGAACCTCCCAGATTATATTTCAGGTAAGGATATTTTCTGTTTTTAACTTCGAAGAAATCAAGCGTTTCGTTTTTGTCAGAAATGGCGTAATTAAAGAATTTGATTTTATCGGAAAAGTTGTTCAATCTGACATTTTCGTTGAAAAAGTAGTTCGCAGCGCTCGTGGGGTCAAAAGCCAGAATTTTAATTTCATCCGATTTTTTTGCAGCTATCAAAGAATAAAGCCCGCCGTTTGAACCAATGTCGATAAATCCTTTCAGGTTTTTTGCTATTTTCTCAAAAAGCCACGTGTATTCGTAATTGTATAATCCATTCCAATACACACAAAAAGCCACAAAATCGGTTTGATTGGTTTTTAACTTTAGCGTTTCATTATTCTCAAGTCCAATTTTTATTACTCCCGACGGCGGAATTTTAATCCCTGTAAAAACGCCTCTCAATAACTTATTGATATTACGAAGGAAAAAATTTATGGCTGGCGAATAAATAATTTTGTAAATTAATTTCATGTTTAAAATGGTTTATTTCATTTCACGTAAAAGCTTTTCGTTTCTGAAACTCAAATCGAATTTCTCCTCAATCCGGGTTTTAAATAGTTTCCCTGTTTAATTTGTTGTGGTTTTTAATAATATAATCGGCGGCAATTTTGGCATCCCAATTGTCCATCACCAATCCGGTTGTACCAATTGCCGTTGGAATTCCGCCAACACGAGTTCCAATCGGAATACACCCGTAAAGCATCCCTTCACAAAGTGCATTTGGCAATCCTTCGCTTCTCGAAAACTGAGCATAGAAAGATGATTTTGAGTAATATGCGGCTAATTCATGTTGTTGTAGTCCTGGCAATAATTTCAAATTTTCCGGAATAGGTTCGAAAAATGATTTTGAAGATTCATTTGCGCCTACAATTATAAACTGAAAATCGGGTAATTTTTCTGCCAACTCCCTGAATCTGTCCAGTCCTTTAATCTGAATCCGTTGGTAATTATCAGTAATGCTGACTGTTAATACCATTTTTTCACGGTTCTGTTCAAACTGAGATTTATTTTTATCAAGAAATTGATACCCGGTATATAAAGTTTTTGTGTTGGCTTTTGGGCAAACTGACTTTATTTTCTTTTCCAAAGCCTCAACAACAGCCAAATTAAGCGTGGCGTTTTTAAAAGTAAACAGTGCCATATTTTTTCTTAATGGACTTGAAAGTGAACCGTACTTGAGTTCCGGCATATTGGCCACGTCATAACCACCAACAACAACAAACGATTTTTTGCCTGTTAATTTTGCAAAAAGTACTGGTAAAAACGAATGATAATCGGCAAACCAAATAAAAACAGCATCAAATTTCCAAATATTGAAAAGCAGGTAGATTTTCTGCTTTATCAACTGAAAAGCAGTTTTTAAAAGACCCTCAACAGGTTTAAATTGGTACTTTATAACCTCGTGTTCGAGAACCAGGATTTCAAAGTCGGTTTTAACAAACGTTGAGTAATTGGTGTATATGAATAGTATCTTTTTTTGCATTTCAGTTTTTCACGTTCAAAAATAGTATTTTTGAAGCCGTGCTAAATTAATAAAATTAAAAATGCCAAAAATTCTTACCATCGTTGGTGCCCGTCCTCAATTTGTTAAGGCAGCTGCGTTAAGCCGTGCGTTAAAAAAAATAGGTGTCGAAGAAGTTTTCGTTCACACCGGGCAACATTTCGACGAAAATATGGCCGAGATTTTTTTCAGGCAAATGAATATCCCGCAACCAAAATATAACCTGGGCATCCATTCACTTTCACACGGAGCAATGACCGGACGTATGCTTGAAGAAATTGAAAAGGTGCTGATTACTAGAAAAACCATCGGCAGTTGTTGTATTTGGAGATACAAATTCTACTTTGGCCGGTGCCCTGGCAGCAAGCAAATTGCACATTCCTGTGGCACATGTCGAAGCCGGTTTACGCAGTTTTAACATGAAAATGCCCGAGGAAATCAACCGCATTTTAACCGACCGTATTTCAAATTATTTGTTCTGCCCCACAGAAGTTGCAATAAAGAATTTGAAAGCTGAAGGTTTTGAAAATTTCAATATCAATATTGTAAATTCAGGCGATGTAATGTACGATGTGGCGCTTTATTACAGCCAGTTTTCGTGCGAACGGTCAACAATAATCAGCAATTTGGGATTGAATAAAAAACCATTTCTGCTAACTACTTTACACAGGCAGGAAAATACTGATGATGTGGAGCGACTGAATTCAATAATTTCGGCATTAAATAATTTGTCCGCCGAATATCAGATTGTGCTTCCAATCCACCCTCGAACCCGAAAAATACTTCAAAACGAAAACATACAACTGAATTTTGAACCCATAGACCCAGTTGGATATTTCGATATGATTGAACTGTTAAAACACTGCAAAATGGTAATCACCGACAGCGGCGGGGTTCAAAAAGAGGCTTTCTTTTTTGGCAAACATTGTTTGGTTACCCGCGACGAAACCGAATGGACTGAATTGGTTGATTTACATTATAATTTTATGGTTGGCGCTAATACCGATAAAATTATAAATACAGTTTCAGAAGTTGCAAAAGCAACAGCAAAATTCGATGTAAAACCTTATGGAGAAGGCAATGCAGCGGATAAAATTGCGTTGGTTTTAAAGGAAATTTAGTCCAAAGAAGTATTGAGATATGAGTATCAAGTATCAAGACCAAAACAGTACATCGTATCATGAAAGAAAGGAAAAAAATATTTGACACTGTAAAATTCTTTCAGAAAGTAAAAGAGAAAATTGCCAGAGAAACTAAGGGCATGGCATTTATTGAATTCAAAGTATATTTAGAAGAACATAAACTAAAACAATAGATTAAAATAAAAGATTAACATGCAAACCATCCACATGTCAGATATTTACGGCCAGTACCTCACCATGAAGGAGGAAATTGACTCTGCCATGCAGGAAGTGATAAAATCGACACAATTTATAAAAAGCGGGAAAGCGCTTGATTTTGAAAAGAAACTTTCAGCATATTTAAACACAAATGTTATTGGTTGTGCCAACGGAACCGATGCACTGCAAATTGCATTTATGGCGCTTGGTTTGCAGCCCGGCGACGAGGTAATTACTTCACCTTTTACTTTTATTGCAACTGTTGAAGTACTGGCACTTTTGGGATTGAAACCTGTTTTTGTTGATGTTTGTCCCAACAAATTTAATATCGATTCATCGAAAATTGAGGCGGCAATTACAAGCAAAACAAAAGCAATTCTTCCTGTTCATCTTTTCGGGCAGTGCGCCGATTTGGAAACCATTCTATCGATAACAAAAAAACACAATTTATATTTGGTGGAAGATGCCTGTCAGGCGCTGGGAACCGAATTTCTATTTAAGGACGGAACTGTAAAACACGCCGGTACAATTGGCGATATTGGGTGTAATTCTTTTTTCCCGTCAAAAAACCTGGGCGCTTTTGGCGATGGAGGCGCAATTTATACAGGCGATGAAAAACTGGCTGCAATTATTCGTTCCATTGCCAACCACGGGATGAAAGCAAAATACCAGTACGAAAGAATTGGCGTAAACTCTCGCCTCGACAGTTTGCAGGCTGCAATTCTCGAAGTGAAACTTAAATATTTCGATAAACACATTGCAGCACGACAAAAGGCAGCAGCATTTTACGATGAACATTTATCTGAAGTTGAAGGATTGCAAATACCAACAAGGGCAGAGTACAGCACCCACACATTCCATCAGTACACAATAAAAACTGAACGGCGAAACGAGCTGCAAAAATATCTTGGTGAAAAAGGAATTCCTTCGATGGTGTATTACCCGGGAGCCATTCATTTGCAGGAAGCATACAAATTTTTGGGTTACAAAAAAGGCGATTTTCAACATGCTGAAAAGTTAGGTGAAACAGTTTTGTCGCTGCCAATGCACACGGAATTGACGGAAGAGCAGTTGAGGTTTATAGTTAAGATAATTAAAGATTTCTTTAAATAAAACCTTTGCGTCTCTGCGTCTTTGCGAGAGAAATAATCACGCAAAGGCGCGAAGTCGCAAAGTTAAAAGTGACGTTAATAACTTAAATTCAAACCAGAATGACATGAAAATGAATTAGCAAAAGTTATATGTTAATACTTGTTACAATATTCATGTTGAATTGGGATCCAGGATTATTCGAGTCTGTCTATGAAGAAATTCTTTACTATGAATTAACAACACAAGGTTATAAAGTTGAACGACAAAAAGGGATACCTGTTTTTTGGAAAGATTTGAAAATGGACATTGGATTCCGGGCTGATTTGATTGTTGAAAATAAGGTAGTTGTTGAATTAAAATCAGTTGAATTGATTGCTCCTGTTCATCCTAAAAAGCTTTTAACCTATCTTCGGCTTACAAAACTAAAATTAGGTTTGTTAATTAATTTTAATGAAGCTCTGATTAAAGATGGAATTACCAGGGTTGTAAACGGATTGTAAACAATAACTTTGCGCCCTTGCGTCTTTGCGAGAAAAAAAGAACCACGCAAAGGCGCTAAGTCGCAAAGAATAAGTAAATAAAATGAATAAACCATTTATACACGAATCAGCCTTCATCGATGCAGGGGCAAAGATTGGCGAAGGCACAAAAATCTGGCATTTTACCCATGTGATGGCAACCGCCGAAATTGGCGAAAACTGCGTACTTGGGCAAAATGTTTTTGTTGGCAACAAGGCAAAACTTGGCAACAACGTTAAAGTTCAAAACAACGTTTCGTTATACGAAGGTGTGGTGTGCGAAGACGATGTTTTCCTTGGCCCCTCAATGGTTTTTACAAACGTAATAAACCCGCGAAGCAGTGTAAACCGCAAGGAAGAATTCAAAAAAACACTCGTAAAAAAAGGGGTTTCAATTGGTGCCAACGCAACAATTGTTTGCGGAATTACTTTAGGTGAATATTGTTTTGTTGGCGCCGGGGCAGTGGTTACAAAAGATGTAAAACCTTTTGCTCTGATGGTTGGAGTTCCGGCCCGCCATAAAGGATGGGTGAGCAAATCGGGCGCAATTTTGGGCAGCGATTTAATTTGCCCCGAAACCGGCGAAAAATATATCTTAGCCAACGGATTTTTAAAACCACAAAGTCCTGTTACCTGATACTTTTGACTTTTGACTTTTAACTTTTTACTTGTCCTGATACTTGATACTCTAAATCTTGATACTCTAAAAAAATGAAACGATTCGCATTACTGGGCGCGGCGGGCTACATTGCCGACAGACACATGAAAGCGATAAAGGAAACCGGCAACGATTTGGTTTGTGCAACCGATCGCTTTGATGTAATGGGCCGCATCGACAGTTATTTCCCCGATGCCGATTTCTTCCTGGAAATTGAAAATCTCGACAAATACATGGACGATTTGCGCCGTGCCGGAAAACCCATCGATTATGTAAGTATTTGCACGCCAAATTACATGCACCCATCGCACATTCGTTTTGCCCTGCGCAACGGGGCACACGCAATTTGCGAAAAACCTTTGGTGATTTTCCCGAAGGACATGCACATTATAAAGGATATTGAGGCTGAGACAGGCAAAAAAGTTTACACTATTTTGCAGTTGCGCTATCACAAAACCATCCTCGATTTAAAAAAGAAAATTGATGAAAGTCCTGAAAAAATGTTCGATGTTGATTTGAGTTACATCACAACCCGCGGAAACTGGTATTTGAAAAGCTGGAAAGGAAATGTCGATAAATCGGGTGGTGTGGCAACAAATATTGGCATCCATTTTTTCGATATGATAACCTGGATTTTTGGTGCTGTAAAAGATAATATTGTACATGTTTACAATGATGATAAAGCTGCAGGTTTTCTTCAGTTGGAAAAAGCGCGTGTCCGCTGGTTTCTAAGTGTCGATGCTGCTGATCTGCCAAAAGAGGCCACAGACAAAGGTAAACGGACTTTCCGTTCGATTACTGTAAATGGCGAAGAAGTAGAATTTAGTGAAGGTTTTACTGATTTACACACCGAAACCTACCGCAATATCCTGAATGGCAATGGTTTTGGAATCGATGATGCACGCGAAAGTATTATACTTACCGATTTTGTGAGAAACTCAAAACCAATTGGTTTACAGGGCGAATATCATCCGTTCCTAAAAAAATAAACGGGATAAATTCCAAAAATACAAATCACAAACTTGTGTATTACCTGCCTGGCAGTTTCGAACAGCCAGGCAGGTAGTAAAAACTACTTGCGTATTTTTTCCTGAACAATGGCATCAATTACAGCCATAATCGTAATATTTACAATATCGCGCACCGAACTTTCTATATCCGTAAAATGAATGGGTTTATTCAATCCCATCTGGATCGGGCCAATAGATTCAGCTGATGACATTTCCTGCAGGAGTTTGTATGCTGTGTTTGCAGAACTCAGGTTCGGGAAAACCATGGTATTTACATCCATTCCTTTCAATCTCGAAAATGGGTATTTCGCATCCCGAAGCTCACGATCCAGGGCAAAATTTACCTGCATTTCGCCATCAATTGCCAAATCCGGATAATTCTTTTGCATATAACTCACCGCATCGTGCACAGAAGCCGGGCTTCCAATTTCATCGCTGCCAAAATTTGAATACGACAACATTGCAATTTTTGGTTCACGGGCAAAAAACCTTACCGTATTATTTGCCAAACGGGCAATATCAATCAGCGTTTCCGTTGACGGGTGACGGTTGATTAAAGTGTCGCAAAGAAAATAAGTACCTCTTTTTGAATTGATGATGTGCATTGCCGCAAAGTGTTTAAAACCTTCACGAATACCAATAACCTCTTTTGCAACTTTTATCGTATTTGAATATTTTGTGTAAACACCAGTAATAAAAGCATCTGCTTCGCCGGTTTCCACCATCATCATTCCAAAATAGTTGCGTTCAAACATTTTGTCAACGGCTTCCTCGAAAGTAGCTCCCTGTCGACCGCGTTTTTCGGCTAGAATTTTTGCAAAATTTTCGCGGCGTTCGGTTTCCCTGTCGTGGCGAAGATTAATAATCTCACAACCTTCGAGACTTAGATTTAATTCTTTTGCCAGCTTTTCAATTCGCTCATCATTTCCCAGGAGAATTGGGAAACAAACGCCTTCCTGATAAGCCTGCACAGCAGCTTTTAGCATATTGGGGTGTGATCCTTCAGCAAAAACAACCTTTTTTGGATTTTGCACCGCCATGTCTGTAAACTGGCGCATCATCCTTGATTCGTGGCCCATTAACTGGCGCAGGTTGTTGTTATATTGTTCCCAGTCTGTAATTATTTTGCGTGCAACACCCGAATCAATGGCAGCTTTTGCAACCGCCGATGAAACTTCTGTAATCAACCGTGGATCAACAGGTTTTGGGATGATATAATCGCGGCCAAAACTCAGTTTATTTACGTTGTAGGCAGCGTTTACAATATCCGGAACGGCTTGTTTGGCAAGATTTGCAATTGCTTTGCAGGCTGCCAGTTTCATTTCTTCATTAATCGCACTGGCTCTTGTATCGAGTGCACCACGGAAAATATAGGGAAACCCGATTACATTGTTGATTTGGTTTGGATAGTCAGATCGTCCTGTGGCAAAAATAATATCTTCACGTGAGGAAACAGCTTCATCATAGGAAATTTCGGGAGTTGGGTTGGCAAGTGCAAACACGATGGGGTTGGCGGCCATGCTGCGCACCATATCCTGCGATAAAACATTTCCCTTTGACAAGCCAAGAAAAACATCGGCGTCCTTCATTGCATCCTCCAAAGTTTTAATATCGGTGCGGGTAGTGGCAAATGCCTTTTTCGATTCAACCAAATCGGGCCGGGCAGTGGAAATTACTCCCTTGCTGTCGAGCATTACAATATTTTCGAGGCGCGCACCCAGTGCAATATATAGTTTTGTGCACGAGTTGGCCGAAGCTCCTGCACCGTTTACAACAATTTTTACTTCCTCTATTTTTTTTCCGGCCAATTCGAGTGCATTTAACAATCCTGCCGATGAAATAATTGCTGTTCCATGCTGATCATCATGCATTACAGGAATATTCAGTTCACTTTTCAGCCTGTCTTCAATTTCAAAACATTCGGGCGCTTTTATATCTTCCAGGTTAATTCCCCCGAAAGTGGGTGAAATTGCCTTTACAGCCTGAATGAATTTCTCCGGATCTTTTTCATCAATTTCAATATCAAAAACATCGATACCTGCATAAATTTTAAACAATAAACCTTTCCCTTCCATTACAGGTTTTCCGGATAGCGCTCCAATATCACCCAAACCCAGAACAGCAGTGCCATTTGAAATTACGGCCACAAGGTTTCCCTTTGCAGTGTATTCGTAGGCCAGTTCCTGGTTTTTTTCTATTTCAAGACAAGGGACAGCCACCCCGGGAGAATAGGCAAGCGACAAATCAGCCTGTGTATTGTATGGTTTGGTCGGAACTACTTCAATTTTACCTGGTTTTCCCTGTGAATGATAAAGCAATGCAGCTTCATCTGATAATTTATGCATGATTATTTAGTTTTTTGAAAATCAATTATTGTTTAGCACTTTATCGCTAATTGCCTGCAACGTTACTTTTTTATGCGTGGTAGGTACAAGCACTGAAATGTTGTAGCGGCTGCCACCATATGAAATCATTCGAATGGGGATACCGTCGAGGGCATTAAAAACCTTTGATGCGAAACCTTTTTCTTCGCTGATGATATCGCCAACAATGCAAACAATCGACATTTCCGAATCCACCTGCACATTGCCAAAAACCTCTATTTCTTCCAGAATTTCCTTTAAATATTTTGTGTTGTCGATGGTCAGTGAAATGGCCACTTCCGATGTTGTAATCATATCAATCGGTGTTTTGTATTTTTCGAATACACCAAAAACATTTTTCAGGAAACCATAAGCCATCAACATTCGTCCTGAGCGGATTTTAATGGCAGTAATACCATCTTTTGCTGCTACAGCTTTAATTCCTGTGCCATCACTGTCGGCGGTAATCAAAGTTCCGCTGTCGGCAGGGTTCATCGTATTTTTCAATCTTACCGGAATGTTTTGCACCCTGGCAGGAAGCACAGTTTGAGGATGCAGGATTTTCGCACCAAAATAAGCAAGTTCGGCTGCTTCGGTAAACGATAACTGGTCTATTTTACGTGTATTCTCAACAAACCGCGGGTCGTTGTTGTGAAAGCCGTCAATATCAGTCCAGATTTGGATTTCCTCCGAGTCAATGGCAGCACCAATCAATGAAGCAGTATAATCGCTTCCGCCGCGTTGCAGGTTATCGATTTCTCCGTTAGCATTCAGGCAAATAAATCCCTGGGTGATATAATACAATGCTTCCCCGGCAGCTTCCATAACCGGTTGAATTTTTTTTCTAATCAATGGTAAATCAGCAGACTTATCCTGATCGATTGCCATAAAATCAAGCGCCGGTAAAAGCTTTGTATTGTGTCCATTGTCGAGCATAAACTGCGTAAATAGTTGTGTCGAAATAAGTTCACCTTGTGCAAGAATCGTGTTTTCTCCAACTTCATTAAAAGCTCCGGAGGTAAAAGAGCGAATGGTATCGAAACTTGATTTGATGATGTTCAATCCCTTTTTCTTGCTTTCTTCGGTGTCAAAAAGGTCGTTTATCACTTTTTTATATTTTGCTTCAAGGCTACCAATGTGCACATAAGCTGTGTCTTTGTTTTTCTTGTGCAGGTAATTCGAGATTTCAACAAGTGCATTTGTAGTGCCCGACATGGCCGACAATACCACCAATTTTTGTTCTCCATCGGCAATTAATTCCATAACTGCCTTCATGTTTTCGGGCGAGCCAACCGATGTTCCCCCAAATTTCAACACTTTCATATCCTAACTATTATTGAATTATTTTTTAAGGGTGCAAATATGAATATTTTTTATTTGAATTGAAAAGTAATGGATTCAGAATGAATAAATATTCACACGAAAAGAATAAATATAAAATGAGTGTGACAATTATCTTGTATATTGCGGTATGCCTGAGCCTGGGATAAAAATTTCAGGTAAACCAAAAGTTTGATTTTAGCTTTTGCAGTTGTGTTAACTGCTGAAGCTGAAATCTGTTTCTTTCAATCTATTTTTGTCACTTTACTAAAGTCCCGGAGCAAAAACTATTCATTCTGTTTCCAGGCTTTCAGTTGTAAATTTCTCTAAAAAGAAATCTACCAAATCTTTTCCCGAAGGATCGAAAATGCCAATTTCAGGTGCATAAACTATGGCTTCCAAACCCACCTGCTCTGCCTTTTCTTTCAATGCTTTTGCATGTAAAGGATGATGATTGATATCGTCCTGGTTTTCAGGAATGCCGGCTCTGTGACGGTTAAAGATAAAAACAGGGGAATCATTTTTATCCATTTTTGCCATAAAATCGAGATTGTTCCTGATGCTGGTTTCATTCAATAAATTAAGGTTTTTTGCCGATTTGAAACCAAAAGCGCGCCCAATTGCATGCAGCTGTTCAGTGCTTTTTGACAAGGGAATGCCCAGGATTTCATCCCATTGAAAAATGTCGTAAGTAGATTGTGTGGCAAAAGCACCGGCACATGTCAGCCGTGTTGATTCAAGAAGTACCGGATCGTCGTTTTTTACATCTGCCATATCATCCGAAAAAGCCAGCCATAAAGCTGTTCCCGCACCTGCCGAGCCACCTGTGCAGGCAATTTTTGTTTTGTCGATGTTATATTTTTGAGCGTTGTACCGGATAAACTGGACAAATCTTTTTGAATCATTCATGCTGGCAAGAATTCCGTATGGCGCTTCATTCATGAAACGGTAATTGATAGTAGCAATGGAAATACCATTTTCGAGAAAACGTTCCCAGTCATGCGATTGATAATACTTCGACTTGTCGCCACCCACAAAACCGCCACCGTGGATATAAATTACAAGTGGAGTTGGCTTTTCTGATTTTGCAAGCCATATATCAAAAGTATTCCGCTCATGTAATCCGTACTTTTCGCCGGCAAAGGTTGCACGCTCTCCTCTTGCATTTACAGGCTCGGGCATTTCCTCAAAATCTGTCATTCAATTGTATTTTTTGGCTTACAAAATTATTATTATTATGAGTTGAAAAGTTTTTTTTTATCAATAAATGGCAATCATGAAGTAAAAAATCCGAAAGATTTTGTAGGTGTATCTATTCATCCACAATTCTCAAAACAAAATGTACAAGTTGAAAACCAGGGAAGTTATATGCAACACGTATTGCCAAATACTCTTTCAACCTGACAAATAACTGTTTGCCATTCTGCTTACAGTTTTGCGCCTCATTCTACCCAAAATATTTGTATTTTAGCAATTTCTGTAAAACTTAAACCTGTAAAAAATGAAATCAATATTTTTTATTCTGAACGCCTTTCTGCTGATTTTCTTTATCAGTTGTAATTCCCAAAAAACTACTTATCAGCCTAAAACCGATACATTTGTTTCACTTAAAGGAACAGAAGTATTTCAGCCTGATTCAACTTCAATTGCAGAAAATTACACAATTCCCGATTGGTTTCGGGATGCTAAATTCGGCATTTTTATCCATTGGGGTGTATACTCGGTTCCTGCATTTGGCAACGAGTGGTATCCGCGCGAAATGTATATTAAAGACAGTAAAGTTTACAAGCACCATGTTGAGAAATACGGACCTCAGACCGAATTTGGATACAAGGATTTTATCCCCATGTTCAAGGCCGAAAATTTTAATGCCGGTGAATGGGTTTCACTTTTCAAAAAAGCAGGAGCGAAATATGTTGTGCCTGTAGCCGAACACCATGATGGTTTTTCGATGTATGCCAGCACAGTGAACCATTGGAATTCGCTGGAAATGGGCCCGATGAAAGATATTACTGGTGAATTAAAAAAAGCCGCTGACGAACAGGGACTGCACTTTGGATTGTCAATTCACCGCGCCGAAAATGCATGGTTTTATAACGGAGGAATGAAATTCCCGTCGGATGTGCAAACCGGTAAATTCAGCTCGCTGTATGGCGAATGCCTCGAAGAACCGGGTGGCCATACCCTCGATTGCCCCGAAGGCGCCGGATTTAATGAACACTCCAAAAAAAGCTGGCTCGAACATACCTACGAATTGGTGGATTTGTATCAGCCCGAACTGATGTGGTTTGACTGGACAGTTGGAAAATATCCATTTCAACCCACATTTTACCAGTTTATGGCATACTACTACAACAGTGCCATCGATTGGAACAAAGAAGTGGTTGTGAACACAAAATTTGGTTACGGTGACAATATTCAGGTATTTGACATAGAACGGGGAAAATCAGAAACAGCCCGTCCATTTCCCTGGCAAACCGATACTTCGGTTGGTAAAAAATCATGGGGCTACATCGATGGAGAAGAGAACAAATCGCCCAACCAGATAATTGATGACCTTGTTGACATTGTGAGCAAAAACGGCAATCTGCTGTTGAATATTGGTCCGCGCCCCGATGGTACAATTACCGAAGGCCAGCAGGAAGTACTGCTTCAAATTGGCAGCTGGCTGGCTGTTAACGGTGATGCAATTTATGGAACCCGTCCGTGGAAAGTTGCCGGCGAAGGCAACCAGCAAGGGACTGCCGGTGCATTTACCGATAACGAAGAATCTGTTTACACTGCCCAGGACATTCGGTTTACAACAAAAGGCGACACATTGTTTGCCATTTCGCTGGAATGGCCCGAAACAGATGTTACAATAAAATCCATTGGCTCTGATTTAAAAGTTGCCGCAGTGGAATTGCTCGGTGCTGCCGAAAAACCTGAATGGAAACAAACCACCGACGGATTACAGGTGAAATATCCTGCTGAAAAGCCATCGGATTACGCACATGCGCTGAAGATAACTTTTGGGGAATAGGAAGAGGGTTTAGAGTTCAGGGTTTAGAGTTTAGAGTTCAGGGTTTAGAGTTTAGAATTCAGGGTTTAGAGTTCAGGGTTTAGAGTGCGCTTTCAAAAAGTGGGGTGGTCGCTGTTAAGAACCGGTGTAGTTAATTTGTGAATAATCAGATGATTAATTTCCCTCTCTGCAGAAGCCGGACTCCCGCTTAATTTTACGGATAAACCATATGGCGCATGTTTTGGAAATAAAACAGTTCTGCCAAAGCGTAAATTCACGTATTTCTTTGGCCAGTTTAATACGCAAAAAATTTGTTTTACATTTGCCCGCAAATCGATTAAAAAATTAACAATGAGCAAAGTATTCCAGTTTGGTGAAGAAGTTGAAGGTTATAATATACCCGTTTTAAATGAGCGTGAGATAAGGGCTGCTGCAGGAATCTTTTTCGTACTGATGTTTTTATCCATAGTTACTGCAATTTTGAAAGGCGATTTTACCATATTAAAGTTCGCCATAATTTTGTTCCTTACCGACTTTGTTATCAGGGTTTTTGTGAACCCGAAATTTGCTCCCACTTTAATTGTTGGGCGTTTGATAGTACGCAATCAAAATCCTGAATATGTTGGGGCAAAACAAAAACAGTTTGCCTGGATTATCGGAGTAGTTCTGGCTTTAACCATGTTTGTGCTTGTGGTGTTACTCAATACCTACAGTCCCATTTCAGGGCTGATTTGTTTTATCTGCCTCATCTTTCTTTTATTTGAATCGGCCTTTGGTATTTGCATCGGCTGCAAGGTATATTCACTTGTTTACAAAGAAAAAGCGCAATACTGTCCGGGTGAAGTGTGTGATGTAAAATCGAGGCACGAAATACAGAAAACATCGGTAACCCAGTTGCTTATTGTTTTGGCATTTATTGCCTTCACAGTGTTTTTGGTGTCATCATACAACGGCACTTTCCGCCAAAAACCACACAATTTATTTGGGATTGAAAACGGAGTTCATGTAAAATAATTCAAAAAGCAAGGTCTGCAATCATATAGTATCTTCATCAAAAACAATTTTCAGAGCATTCCTTATTTCTTCTATTTTGAATTCATTGGCATCCCACAATTCATCCTCTTCCAAACCTATCCATTCGGCAGATTCTGCATATTCAGGATGATTTTTGTTCGCAAGAATCTCCTTTAGATATTCATATCCGCCAACGCCGCCGGAATCTTCAGGCGGACATTTCCCCTTTCCGTCAAGACAACCGGGAATTAATGTGGTTTTCTGCAATATTTTTTCAAGTGTGATATCGTGTTTCCATGAATCGCCAAAATCGTAGATGTAGGTGTACTTTTGCTTTTCGGTATTAAAAATTTCAGAAAGAAGAAGTTCATTTGCATCGAGTTTCTGCTCATTAAAATTATCCATATCGTCATCAGACAATTCAGTGATTTGGGGATTTGAACCAAATCCTTTGGGCGAAAACAAATACAGATGAGCATCTTCCCAGCCAAAAGCGATTTGTATCGCTGTGTGAAAATCGAGAAATGTAGAATATGATGGCAGTGTTAACCGACGCCACACTTTGGGGTTGGAAACACCATTCAACTCAACCTTAAACTGAAAAGTAGTATCGCCGGGGGTGTATTCAAAATCATCTTCTTCTTCCAAATCATCCCATAAATCATCTTTTTCATCATCTTCAAAATCCCCAGGTAAATCTTCAGGCATTTCGTCAACTATCATATAATTGCCCGGACCGGCAGTTTTCTCAAGCTGTGCAATAATCCGAGATACTTTTGCTTCATCGTCATACGGGCCACGAATGTAGACTGGTTTACCATACAATCCACAATTAATTTCCATCAGTTCAATGTCATCCGAATCTTCTTCGAGAATGTATTGTGCCACCGATGTAAAATCATTATGTGGTATAAATCCATAATCTTCAGCAAATTCAAGTCCGGCAAAAATAATATTGTGTGCCAGCGTGTACGGGCAGGTCTCCATTTTCATGGTTTCCGAGGCGTAATCCAGAATTTCGCGGAATTGGAATTCAGCCATGTTAAAAAAGTATTGAGCATCTTTTATTCCGAGGCATTTTAAATCCACAAGGTACATTCCTGCAGTAATGTTGCCATTCGTATGTTTGCGTCCGATAAGAATATTGGCCAAACCGTTTTCTTTCC
>CAWDAW010000017.1:0-68611 GCA_963800345.1 uncultured Prolixibacteraceae bacterium
CACCACTTTTTTCTTTTTATAGGTTTTTTCCTGTTCTTCGCCCGTGTATGCACTGTCGGCATAAATCTCCTGCCCTTCGTCTTTTTCTTCCAACAGCCCTTCGATTGCTTGGGAATCGTGTACGCTGGCGTCGGTGACATCGAACTTTTCTATCAGTTTGGTCTTTGCGTCCGATTTTACATGGTTTTTGTAGCCGTAGAAAACAGCGTTGTTTTTCTTTGTCCACTTGGCATCCACATCTTTTTGGCAGAGCTTGTTCGGTTTTTCCTTCCAAGCTTCGGGCGCGGTGCCTTCCTCTTTTATCTGTTTGTTTTCCTCACGGGTGTTGCGCTGGCGCGGTGCTTCCACGAAACTGGCGTCGACCATTTTCCCCTCGTTGGCAAAAACACCCGCTGCATCGAGTGTCTCGTTGAATACATTGAACAAACCCATGATCGCTCCTTTTCCTATCAGTTGTTCCCGAAAATGCCAGAACGTTTTACTGTCGGGCACTTTGTCGCTCTTCTTTAGGCCCAGGAAGCGCTTGAAGCTTGCCCTGTCTGTTATCTGGTATTCCAGTTGGTCGTCCGAAAGGTTGTATAGGCTTTGCACCAGCAAGGCCTTGAACAGCAATAATTTGCCGAAAGGTGGGCGGCCACCTTTCGAACGGTCTTTTTCCCCATCGCTGAAAGCCTTGTCCAACGGGGCTTTGAAGATGTCCCAGTCAATATAATTGCTCAATTTTTGCAAAGGGTCGCCCAATTTCGTGAGCTTTTCCATCAAAAAATGGTCGTCGAAAAGACCTAAGGCGTTTATGTTTTTCATCGTCTTATATTTATGTCGTAAATTTAACAAAAACCATCTAAAATAATATGTTATATTATTAACATACAGATGTTTATATCAACAATAGGTTTTTAGAGATGCCCTTTAATAATTGCGTAGGAGTATTGGTCGTTGATTGCTTTAACCTTTTCTTTTTTGCTAGCGTTTTCTTTTTTCAGTTCAATAATTGCAAAAATTTTATACTTATCTTTTGGATAATAGATTGTAATGTCAGCAAACTTATCGTTTGGTTGCAATTCAACTTTTAATTCAATTTCTAAATCTTTGGCTTTATATTGATACCTGTAAAGTAATTCCGCGTAAACTAATGCTCGTACTTTTTCTTCTTGGGGTCGGAATAATCATTTTCTTTTCTTCCCCTTGCGTTTACATATGTTATGCGATTATCCTCAATAAAAACTTCTCCATCATTAATGGCTTTTTTTAAATATGTATTTCGGCTTTGTTCTCTTGATTCTATCATTTTGTTCCTTTTATATGGTATTTGACTTTTTCTTCTGCTAGTTGTAATGCTTGTATTGCTAAGTCCTCATTTTGTACTTCATAATAGAGCTTATCGCTTAACCAGGCAATAATCACTTCATTTTTTTTGTCTTTATAAAATTGGCAAGTGCCAATATTTGTAATCTTGTTGGCATTCTTTTGTCTTGCTCTATTTTACTCAAAATAGTTGGGTCAAGCGAAAGTTTTGCACCAACTTCTCTTAGAAGTAGTCCTTGTGTTTCTCTTAATTCTCTTAATGTTGTTCCTATTGTTTTCAAAATGACATATTTTGACTTGACAGATATTGGCAAATATAAACTAAATAAAATAAATTTTATAAGATTTTGGTAAGTAAAGTGGAATTTGTGTGTAAGAAAGATAATGGCTCTTTTGTTTTTTTTGAGGGCTTGTGTGTTGGCAAAAAAACAAATGTGCTATTTGTGTGATGGCTTTTCATATTACATATTCTGTCTAAATTTAGCAAATTGTCTGCTATCTCTGTCCTTTTACACTTGGCGGTAACGGCAGTCTGTCTAAAAACCGATTTGCACGGTTGATTTTCGGATTAAATATAGCTGTTTTAAGCCGATAAACAGAACAGGTTTCCTATTCTTTGACCACTTGAAAAATGCGCTTATATCGCTTAATTTAAATTTAAACAGGGCCATATTTTCAAGGATAAAAGAAACTACCATTTCCAGGTATTCTTTGAGTGTTTTTATCCCCAAAATATTGATGATCCTGCGCAAATTATAAACGGTCATTATAACCCCTACATCGGCACTTGCGCGGTCGATGCCTTTTTTTGTCAATATGTAGCTAAAGCCCCACTGTCGTTTTATGGTGCCATAGGGGTGTTCCACAATGGCCTGCCGCTTTCGGTAAAGTTCTTTGTTTTCGTTGATGCGTTTTTTGTTGTTGTCCACCAGTTCCTGATATTCGCTGCGCTGGATTGCTTTCCCGCAAACGGCTTTTGAGCATTCCGCTTTTGCCGGGCATGTTTTACAGGCTGGTGTTGTGTAGCGTTTAAAGCGGTAGGTTTCGGCGTTGTGCCACCTTCCGTTTGTATTCAGTATTTCGCCTTGTGGGCAGGTGTAGCAGTCGTTTGTTTTGTCGAAGTTAAATTTTTCGACGTTGTATTCCGGGTTTGGGGCATTGGCAGCCACGGCAGGGATGGCCACCATAACGTCGATTCCCAATTCATCGGCTTTTTTAAATTCGCTACCGGTATGGTAGCCCTTGTCGTAGAGGGCGGTAAAACTGTTTGATTCGAGAATGTTTTCGGCCCTTTGCAACATGTTCCCCATTGCCTTTGCATCGTTAGTGTTGGTTACATCGTAATCGAACGGCAGGTTGTGTTTGCTGTCGACCGAGGTTTGCACGTTGTAGGCAACCTCGGTAATGTTGTTGCGGGTGATCATCTGGCGGCTATCGGGGTCGGAGGTGGAAACCTGGGGCTGGCCGCTTTCCTTTAATTGCCCTTCGATTTGTTTGTAGCCCTCTTTGCGCAGTTCCTGTTTTTTGATTTCCTTTTTAATTTCTTCCTTACGGTCGCCATCGCTTTCTTCCAGGGCTTTGTTGTATTCTTCCAGTTTGTTTTCGATGTATTCCAGGTGGCGGTCGATTTTCTTTTGGTTGAAGTTGTTTTTCTTGCTGTTCTGGGCACGGAGCTTTGTGCTGTCGCCGGCAATGAGCGTGCCGCCAATGAGGTCGAAGTATTTGGCGATTTTAACGGTTTCCTTGAACACCATTTTGATGGCCTTGGGGTTGTCGCGCCTGAAATTGGAGATGGTGTTGTGGTCGGGAGAGAGGTTTTTGAGCAGCCATATCACTTCGATATTGCGTTTGCTCTCTTTTTCGAGGCAGCGCGAGGAGCGCACGCGGTTGAGGTAACCGTAAATATATAGTTTCAACAAATCGGCTGGGTGGTAAGCGGGCCTTCCGTTTTCGGTATGTTGCACCGTAAACCCGAACTCCCCCAAATCGAGGCCGTCAACAAAGAGGTCGATCAGCCGCACCTCGTTTTCTGCATCGACGGCATCGTCAAGCGTTACCGGGAAAAGATAGGTTTGTGCCCTGTTTTGTCCTTGTATGTATTTGCTCATGGATGGATGATTTTTTAGGTGTTTTTGATTATTCCGTAACCATACATGAAGGTACAAAATACTTGTGTTCCATGGTGCCGATATTTGCCAGAGTTTTTAACAATCTGCGGTTAGTTTTTAGACAGTCTGACGGTTGGTGTAAGTTGCGGAGCGGATTTCGGTGAGCGTCAGTGTCCGGTAGGACATGACGTTAATGCGAGAATCCGCGGCTCGAATCCCCACCAACCCCGCTCTGAAATTTACACTTTGTTAGCGGGTCGTTATTTTTTCTTTTCATTCATTAAACATTTTTTCATAATTCACTGTAATCTCCTTCTTCGCCTTTTAATTCAGATAAGTTTCTGCCGAAAGTGAACAGAAACATTTCAATTTGGTCAGGTTCGGAGCGTGTCTGTTTTGATAATTTGTCGATTAATTTTATGTAGTCAACATATTTTCTTACAGCATTTTCATATTTGATTCCTTTTAAAGAATTTAATTCTTCGAATCTTTCTGTATTAATAGCCTCAATAATCTGATTGTCTAAAATGACGGTTTTAAATCCGTTAATTTTGGTATTTAAGAAATGGGTAAATTTTGTCAATGTAGAAAGTCCAAGTCCTGGAATTTTTAAGTCCTCTTTTAATGTTTCAATTGTTATTTCAGATTCTCTTTAAGTTTCTAATTTTTTTGATAGTGTTTTAAAATTTTCTTCTTTAAGCAAATTGTCAATGTTCTTTCCTCTTCCTTTTGTTGGGTAGCCCCACATTAACGTTTTAATAATGAATTCTTCGATATTCCAGCTTGAATTTATCAGGTCAAATCTGTTTCTATATAACTTATTAATAAGTTTTTGCTATAATTTTAAAAGTTTTTTGAGACGGAATTTCCTGTGTTGTATGTTAAAAAAATGCCACTGAAAAAATGGCAAGAAAAGGGTTGCCAGATTTGGTGACCTTTTATTTCAATAAATTAATTCAAATTGGATACTCCTGTGACTGATTTTGATGTGCTATTTTTCTGAATAATTCAAGTATCACAAAGCTTTTAGCAT
This sequence comes from uncultured Prolixibacteraceae bacterium, assembly GCA_963800345.1. Taxonomy (GTDB): domain Bacteria; phylum Bacteroidota; class Bacteroidia; order Bacteroidales; family Prolixibacteraceae; genus Draconibacterium. Next base: position 4,447 of record CAWDAW010000017.1, read on the forward strand.
AAGCATTATTTTTCTCATTAAACCTGTAATTAGCTGAATTTTGAACGATAACAGTTTTTGTTGTGGGATTAATATATATTTTTTGATTATATACTCCTGATGCCATAAATTCTGCTTCATCTCCAAATGGAATCCACCATTGATAACCATAGCCAAGTTTATTCTTCTCTGGCATTAAATGTGGTGCATCAGGCGTTATTGAAGCAATCACCCAATTTTCGGGTATGATTTGCACACCATGCCAATTTCCTTTATTTAAATACAGTTGACCAAGTTTTGCATAATCACGTAAAGTAATATTCAAGCCACCTAAAGCAACTTCCATCCCTTGATTATCACATAACCAATAAGCATTATACTCCATTCCCATAGGTTTCCATAGTTTCTCTTCCAAATATTTACTAAGACTTTTCCCAGTAGCTTTTGCTATTATCATTCCTAAAACATGGGTATTTATGCTAACGTAATGAAGGTTTGTGCCAGGTTCTTCCTCCCGTGTAAGTGTTGATGCAAATTTGTTTTGTGAACTGCCAAGAGCAAATGCACGTCCCCATTTATTAATGTCCGAATTGAAATCTCCATAGTCTTCATTAAATTTTACTCCTACCGACATTTGCAATACATCTTTTATCCGCACTCCTTCATAACCTGTACCAATTAATTCGGGTAGATATTCTTCTACTTTTTGTTCAATACTTTTGATATACCCTTCTTGCATTGCGATTCCAAAAAGTGCTGACACAAAGGATTTAGCCATCGACCAGCTTATATGTTGAGAGCTTTCAGTATTACCTTGGAAATACTTTTCATAAATTATACTGTCATTTTGAATTACTAAAAATCCTGTAGTAAACGAAGAATCAAGGTATTGCTTTGAGTTATAACTTTTATTCTCGAATAAGAAATTTTCAGGTAAATCAACAGTTTCGCCTACAGGAAATTTGAATGTTGTATTCGCTGTTTTGATTTCATGGGAATCAAATATTTTATTCATTCCAATAAAATTTTCCGTAATTTTATCTTCATCAAACAAGTGCATAGTCCAATAAAGCCTTTGTAGTTTAGGAAAGAAGATAATCGTCCCTGCAATTAACATTACAAGAATGCTAATGGATATTTTTTTTAAAAGTTTCATAATTATAGTTTAATGCCTGATTACAATTCATATATAAGTTACAAAGTTTATTTCATTTTTAAACTTGTTTTACGAACAGTTTAGAGTAATTTGGTTTTTTTCGTCAAAAATTTGCTCAATTAATTCAATTTGATTTTCACATTTCCAAATTGACTTTTTAATGTCAAATGATTGATTTCTAAAGGGAATTTCTCGTATGAAATTTTCAAAATCTATAATTCTCATTTTCGGTTTTTTCAAGGTTTAAGTTTGATTGTCGATAACTAAATGCATGTATTTTAAAATCTATTTATTTTTATGCGTGACTCTGTTTGTCAGGGTTTTAATGCCCGCTAACTAGTTAATATACGGAAGTTCTTATACTTTTTTTACTATTTCTGCTGTCGATTGGGCAGAAATCTTTGAATATGTTTTTTGAAATGGATAGCTTGCGATTCATGTCAGATTAATTTTCACCGAATGTAACTAAAAACTAAAAGTTACAATGTTATGTCAGGCGATATTTCAGGTTATATGAAACTTAACCCGTGAACAACATTAAAACTGTTTCCGGGTTAAGTTGGCTAATGGTCATGTATTACTAAAATTTTATTTGCTTTCTTTTTGCAGGTACTTGTTGCTGTTGGCAAATTCCCATGTATTGAGAAAACCGAGGCGAATGATGTTTGTCATTTTCTCCCAGTTGATTTTACTCAATTCATCGGCCGGTTGGTGATAATCGGGGTGCATGGCTGCCATAAAATAGAAAACCGGTATGCCAACTTCTGCAAATGGCGCATGATCGCTGCCTCCCGATGGTTTTTCGGAAGGACTGTATGATAAGTCGAGATTAATATTATGCTCCTCTAAATTCTTTTTAGTTATTTCTGCAATTCCTGCGTTAGCTTGTGTATAAACCATATCGGCCATGTTTTTTAATGAATCTCTTTCTTCATCCCTTGCAATCATATCGTAATTGAGGTTCAATATAACGTTCAACTTATTTTTTTGCGCTTGCTGTACAAAATATTTCGAGCCGAACAAACCTTTTTCCTCGCCTGTCCATGCAGCAAAAATGATTGATTTTTCGGGCTTTTTACCCGTTGCCATAAATGCTTTGGCAATTGTCATAACACCAACAGTTCCCGATGCATTGTCATCGGCGCCATTCCAAATGTAACCGTCATATTTTCCAAGGTGGTCATAATGCCCGCCTACCACAATAAATTCATCTTTTTTCTCCCCTTCGATATAACCCAGCACATTGCGGGCTTTTACAATTTCAGATTTAACTGTTGTTTTAAATGAAATAATTTTGCCTGCCAGTTCTTTTGATGCGGGAATCATTTTTTCGGCAGCAACTTTTTCGAATTCGGTAAAGTTTACACCTGTACCCGAAATTATTTCGTTTGCCAAACGTGTGGTAACTGCATATGTTGGAATATTTGACGTTAAGGAATCGGCAGGCATTGCCATTGAAGTACTGTAATAAGAACCCAGCGGTTTATCGGCTTCATAATGACTGCCTTTTACAGGGTAAACCTGGTTTTGTGCCCACGACAACATTGGATCGGCATCCATATTAATTTGAATTATTGCAATAGCTCCGGCTTTTTCAAGTTGTTCAGTTTTGTTGCGCTCAAGGTAATAACGTGCATAGCGGCCTTCGGGTGCAAACTTTTTGTATGCTACAGAAGCTGTGTCTTTATGACCTGGAAAACCGGCAAGTACCACTGCAATTTTGCCTGCCAGGTTTATTTTCTTTAAATCATTATAACCTTTTTCATCATTCACAAAACCATATCCAACAAAAACAACAGGAGCTTTTGCAGATTGGGCAACAGCGCCGGTGCGTACATTGAAATCTGTTTTGTATCCAAAATCTATTGATTTTTCGCTGTTTATTCCATTTGAAATTACAGAAAAAGTTTGCTCTTCGCCCGGCTCATATTGTATCAAACTAAAATTCTGGAAATAAGATTTTCCTGTTTTTGGTTGCAATCCGGCCATCATTTCACGTCTTGAAAGCCTGCTGATTTCTTCATCACCAAACGGTTTAATTCCATAAACCTTGAACATTGAGGCAATATAATCACCTGAAATATATTCACCTTTTGTGCCAACTGCACGTCCTTCGGTCCAGTCTGATGCAAGAAATTCCAATTGGCCTTTAACAGCATCCTCCGTTATGGAATTCAAACCTTTTTCAATTTCGGATTGAGCAAAACATGAAACACCAAATAAAATAAGAACTACCAATACAAAATGTTTTTTCATAAATTGATTTGTTAAATATTAAAACTCCGGTTAATTAACTGACTGTTGATTTAGATTGGTAATATTAAACAATTCAACTCAAAATATTTCTTGTTATAAACTTAAATTCAATATAAATTACGATTAAAAAAATGTATGTACAGATATTATACGAATTTACCCAGACCATTTGGAGGTGACATGTGAAAATGAATTCAGGATAAGTTTGAAAAAGGACTCCTTCAATCATAAAAAATAAATAGTTTTACTCCTTTTAAATAATAAACCTGACTTATGACTGCTGAAGATAAACTAAGATCCCTGGTTCTTGCACCTTATATAATTAAGGCAACCGCACTTATTGGAAATGCAAGATATGTTGGTGGAAATCAATTCCGTCACGCATTTGCAACACTTGGTATTTTGCTGGATTACAAATATTTTTCGAATTCAGTGATTCTAAAAGCCGCACTTGTTCACGACCTTTTTGAAGATATTCCTTCAACAGACAAATCAATTTTGCGCTATTTGGACACAGACGGAGAAAAGGTTACTCAACTGGTTTTAGAGTTAACAAAAGACCCAAATGAAACCAAAGCTAATTATTTGAAACGCATTTTGGAAACTGGTTCTTTTAACGCTAAAACATTGAAAGCGGCAGACCGCATAAGCAACCTTACCGACATTAACAATAGCATTTTCCCTAAATTTAAAATCACCCAATACCTCGATGAAACTGAACAATTTGTTATACCCATGGCTCAGCAGGTTAACATAGACATGGTGAGGGAATTAACAGATTTAATTAATAAAAGGAGAAAAATGTTGAGCGAAGGGTTTTAATAAATTGATAGAAGCAAATTCCCTGATATTAAATTTTTACGCTGCGATTAGAAATTCTATTATTCCAAAAAACTTTTCATTTTGAAGGAATAAGGTTTTGAACTTCGTGCTTGTCATTCTTCTTCGATCTTTAATCCTATCGCTCGGTCCCTTCAATTTCCTTTAGTTTACTTTTAACATCAGTATCGTCAGGCCTTAATTCCAGTGCCTTTTTATACCAAAAACGGGCAACATTATAATTCTTTGCATCGAAAGCCGCTGAAGCCTTATTTATATCATTTTCAAACTGTTGCCCAGATTGAGCAGCCATTCGTTCTGCAATTCTGTTCTCAATTTCCTTTAACTGATCTTTCGGATATTTTTCGGCCGCTTTCACTCCCAAAGCCCTGTTGTACCATCCACGTGACACTGCATATTGATTGTTGCGGAAAGTTGAATCGGCCAAATCAACAAACTTTTGGTAATCACGATCAAGTTGGCTGGACATAAAGCTATTCAACAAGCGGTTTATTTCACCGATACGCTGCTTTGGATAGTTTTCATCGGGTTTAACGTCCCATGCCTTGTAATACCAACCCCGCGAAACGATAAATTGTTTAATGTCAAACAGATTATCGGCTTGCTTAATATACTGATTATAAATATTTTTGAGTTCCGCATCACTGGCAATCCCGCGTGTTTCCATTTCTTCGTTTAACAAAGAAATCTCATCACTTCGGCGCTGTAAATCTTCGGCAGACTGTTTTTCAGCAAGAATACGTTGTTGCTCTTTTTGAAGTATATCATCAATTTTCGCTATTTGGTTTTTGGGATATTGTTCTTCTGCTTTTACAGTTAACGCATTTTCATATTCAGTTTTTGCCTGTGTATATTTCTGAGTCTTGAAAAATCCATCAGCAGCTACAACAATTACACGGTATTTTTCATCGGTAATTTGTTGCAGGAGAATTTTTTCAATTTCGGCAATCCTTTCTGTCGGGTAAGTTTCATCTGGTTTTAAAACCAGAGCTTCATTATATTTGCTTTTCGATTGATCGTAGCTTTTACCTGCAAAGAAACGATCTGCCTGTTGGATAATTGTCAGGTAATTTTTATCCACCAATTCCTTGTCTTTTTTCGCCTGAGCTAAAGCTGTTAAAACTTTCCCAATCTCTTCAATTTTTTGTTGCGGATAGGTTTCTTCGGGTTTCACTGTTTGTGCCGCGCGGTATTCGGTGCGTGCATTTTCGTATTGTTTTTCGTTGAAAAGATTGTCAGCTTTTGCAATGGCTTCATTGTAGTTTTTGTCTTTTTCTGCCTGAATTGCTGCCAGTCGTGCAGCTTCGACAGCAGCGGCTTCCTGCGCCAGCGTGCTTTTTCGGCTTCGGCTTCGGCGGCCAACCTTGTGCGTGTTTCAACTGTCGAATCGATTTTGGCGATCATTTCTGCCGGGTAAGTTTCTTCAGGTTTGGCTTTTTGGGCATCGCCATATGCCAGTTTTGCACTATCAAATTTTTCTGCTTTAAAATCCTTGTCGGCTTTTGAAACCGCATCTTCATACGCTTTTTGTGCTGCTGAAAGTTGTGCCAGCAGTGTGCCGATTTCTGTTATTTTTTGTTGCGGATAGGTTTCTTCAGGTTTTACTGTTTGTGCCGAGCGGTATTCGGTGCGGGCATTTTCATATTGTTTTTCGTTGAAAAGATTGTCAGCTTTTGCAATGGCTTCATTGTAGTTTTTATCTTTTTCTGCCTGGATTGCTGCCAGACGCGCAGCTTCGGCGGTGGCGGCTTCCTGCGCCAGACGTACTTTTTCGGCTTCGGCTTCGGCGGCCAATCTTGTGCGTGTTTCAACTGTCGAATCGATTTTGGCAATCATTTCTGCTGGGTAAGTTTCTTCAGGTTTGGCTTTTTGGGCATCGCCATATGCCAGTTTTGCACTATCAAATTTTTCTGCCTTAAAATCTTTGTCGGCTTTCGAAACCGCATCTTCATACGCTTTTTGTGATGCTGAAAGTTGTGCCAGCAGTGTGCCGATTTCTGTTATTTTTTGTTGCGGATAGGTTTCTTCGGGTTTTACTGTTTGTGCCGAGCGGTATTCTGTGCGTGCATTTTCATATTGTTTTTCGTTGAAAAGATTGTCAGCTTTTGCAATGGCTTCGTTGTAGTTTTTGTCTTTTTCTGCCTGAATTGCTGCCAGGCGTGCAGCTTCGGCGCTGGCGGCTTCCTGCGCCAGACGTACTTTTTCGGCTTCGGCTTCGGCGGCCAATCTTGTGCGTGTTTCAACTGTCGAATCAATTTTGGCGATCATTTCTGCTGGGTAAGTTTCTTCAGGTTTGGCTTTTTGGGCATCGCCATATGCCAGTTTTGCACTTTCAAACTTTTCGGCTTTAAAATCTTTGTCGGCTTTTGAAACCGCATCTTCATACGCTTTTTGTGCTGCTGAAAGTTGTGCCAGCAATGTGCCGATTTCTGTTATTTTTTGTTGCGGATAGGTTTCTTCGGGTTTCACTGTTTGTGCCGTGCGGTATTCGGTGCGGGCATTTTCGTATTGTTTTTCATTGAAAAGATTGTCAGCTTTTGCAATGGCTTCGTTGTAGTTTTTGTCTTTTTCTGCCTGAATTGCTGCCAGTCGTGCAGCTTCGGCGCTGGCGGCTTCCTGTGCCAGACGGGCTTTTTCGGCTTCGGCTTCGGCGGCCAACCTTGTGCGTGTTTCAACTGTCGAATCTATTTTGGCGATCATTTCTGCCGGGTAAGTTTCTTCAGGTTTGGCTTTTTGGGCATCGCCATATGCCAATTTTGCACTATCAAATTTCTCTGCCTTAAAATCCTTGTCGGCTTTTGAAACCGCATCTTCATACGCTTTTTGTGCTGCTGAAAGTTGTGCCAGCAGTGTGCCGATTTCTGTTATTTTTTGCTGCGGATATGTTTCTTCAGGTTTTACTGTTTGTGCCGAGCGGTATTCTGTGCGTGCATTTTCATATTGTTTTTCATTGAAAAGATTGTCAGCTTTTGCAATGGCTTCATTGTAGTTTTTGTCTTTTTCTGCCTGAATTGCTGCCAGGCGTGCAGCTTCGGCGGTGGCGGCTTCCTGCGCCAGACGGGCTTTTTCGGCTTCGGCTTCGGCGGCCAATCTTGTGCGTGTTTCAACTGTCGAATCTATTTTGGCAATCATTTCTGTTGGGTAAGTTTCTTCAGGTTTGGCTTTTTGGGCATCGCCATATGCCAGTTTTGCACTATCAAATTTTCTGCTTTAAAATCTTTGTCGGCTTTTGAAACCGCATCTTCATACGCTTTTTGTGCTGCTGAAAGTTGTGCCAGCAGTGTGCCGATTTCTGTTATTTTTTGTTGCGGATAGGTTTCTTCGGGTTTTACTGTTTGTGCCGAGCGGTATTCTGTGCGTGCATTTTCATATTGTTTTTCGTTGAAAAGATTGTCAGCTTTTGCAATGGCTTCGTTGTAGTTTTTGTCTTTTTCTGCCTGGATTGCTGCCAGCCGGGCAGCTTCGGCAGTGGCGGATTCCTGTGCCAGACGGGCTTTTTCGGCTTCAGCTTCGGCGGCAAGTTTGGTTTGTTCTTCAATTAAAACATCAATCTTAGCAATCATTTCCGGTGGATAAGTTTCCTCCGGTTTGATTTTGGCTGCATCATTAAAAGCCTCTTTTGATTTTTCATATGATTTTTGATTCAATAATTCTTCAGCTTTTGCAACTGCTTGTTGGTAATCCTGATTTGTCTTAGCAATCTGACTTAAAATTGCATTTATCTCTGAAATCTTATCTCTCGGATATTTTTCTTTCGGTTTAATTCCGGCTGCTTCGTTGTAGTTCCCTTTTGCATTCTCATAATCGTTGGATTTAAAGAGTTCATCGGCCAGTGTTAAAGCAGAATTATATTTTTCATCAACACCCTGAGCAGCAAGCAGAATATCTATTTCTTTTACGCGGTCGAGAGCATGTTTATCGTTTGCACGCAAACCAAGCGCATCCTGATAATGCGTTTTCGAATCGCTGTAACTTTTCGAATTAAACTCATTGTCTGCTCTTGTAATTAAATCCGTAAAATTCCCCTCAAGCTGAAGTTTCTGATTAATTTCTTCTATTCGCCTTACGACATATTTATCATCCGGTAAAATTTGTGCCGCAGCAACATAGTCACTCAAGGCCTCCTTAAAAAGATCTTTTTTAAATGATTTATCGGCAGAAGTTATCAGTTTGTCAAACATTAACTTATCGGCTAAACCTTGCATAATACCTTTAACCTCTGTAATTTTTTGTTTGGCAGGTTCATCCCCGGGCTTTAAATTCAATGCATTTTCGTATGAAGCCAGTGACTTTTCGTAAAACTGCTTTTGCAACATAATTTCGCCTTGCTGCATGGCTTGTTCATAGTTCCTTTGTTTCTCAGCATTACTGGCTTCATTAGCCAGGATTTCGCTTATTTCTTTCAGTTTACTTTTTGGGTAAGCTTCATTGGGTTTTATTCCAATTGCTTCCTGATAGCTTTTGGATGCCTCGTTGTACAACAGTTGTTTAAATGAATTATCGGCTTGTGCAATGATATTATCGTATTGTTCTTCTGCCAGTTTCTTCTTCAACAAATCGTTTATAAGTTTAATCTGCTGATTTGCGTAATTATCGTTTGGTTTTATTGATAACGCCCGGTTATAAGAGTTTTTAGCTTCGGCATACTTTTTTTGATTGAAGGACTGATCGGCTTCTTTAATTAATGCTGAAAACCTCTCTGCCAATGCTTTATCGAGATCGGCAGCAACCATCATTAACCCTAGCAAATCGTTGATTTCAGCAATCCTGTCTTTGGGAAACTGTTCGTTAGGAAAAATTTTACTTGCTGCTTTAAAACCATCGAGTGCTGATAAAAATTGCTCTTTGCTATATTCATTGCGTGCCTGATCGAGTAATTCATTGTATTCTTTTTTCATTTCTGCCAGTTCGGCCTTTGTAAGTTTTGATAAATAATCAGATTCTTTACCAATGACTTTCGATTGTAAAACAGCTTGTTCAATCAGTTTAGCAATCTGAGCATCATTATAATACAATTCAGAAATGAAGTTGTCAACATTAGGATTGTAATAAATTTTAAGTATTGTATTGTCAACAAACGATTTGTCAATTCCCGGGATTTCGGTAAACAAATTAATATCGAGTGGAAATGGAGGGAACTTTGGGTCTGACTGGAGTATGGTTTTTGGAACAGCTGATTCAACAACAATTTTCTGGGAGAAATTGTCTTTGAGACTAAAAATCAATTCATATTTATGGTTGTAATTCAGTCTCAACTTTATACCGACCATCTGCTCCAACACCATAGTTATCCAGCCTGCGGCCATCCATAAACATTTGGATGATAGCTCCTTCAACAGATCCCTGTTGCACACTTAGCTTACCTTCAATTGCAATGCCGTTACTCCTTTGCGCCGAAAGCGAAAAAGCACAAAAAATTAAAAATAAACCTACAATAAAACGTTCTTTAAAAAATAACTTCATAATCAAATTCAATAAACAAAAAACGAAGATATAAACAATAAATTATCACACTCCACCATTAAATTAAAATGGCTTTTTTTCAATAAATTTTTTCGAATTCAATCAAATTCAAGATAAAAGTGTTAGTTTGCTTTCGATTTAACCGATCGGGAATATTTTATCTATGAAACGGGAAGCCAGTCTATTTGAAGCAATCATACCAATTCTTTTTTTAATTGTATTGTTAACGCTGAATGTTATTCTTTTTGAAGATACGCTGGCCGGACCCAACCAAATTGCATTAATACTAGCAGCTACTTTTGCCGGATTAATTGCTATGCGGCTTGGATATCGCTGGGAATCGGTGCGGGCAAAAGTTATAACGACTATTGGTTCGGCAATGCCCTCAATACTTATTTTATTGCTGATTGGTTCACTGGCAGGAACCTGGATGATAAGCGGAGTAGTTCCGGCAATGATTTATTATGGATTGAACATCGTAAACCCTAAATTATTCCTTGTAACTGCAGTTCTTGTTGGGTCGATTGTAAGTGTTGCTACTGGCAGTTCGTGGTCAACAATTGCCACTATTGGTGTTGCGTTGCTTGGGATTGGAAAGGCACTTGGAATGAGCGAAGCGGTTGTGGCAGGAGCAATTATCAGCGGTGCATATTTTGGTGATAAAATGAGTCCACTCAGCGATACGACCAATCTTGCACCTGCCATGGCGGGGACCGATTTGTTTACCCATATCAAATACATGACGATTACAACAACTCCAACGTATATTCTTACTTTGATTATTTTTCTCATTATTGGATTTCGATATGATTTTGGAGGGGCTGTAATAAACATTGAATCTGTACAAAGCGCAATTGACGGCACTTTTAACACAAACCCTTTACTTTTTCTTGTTCCCCTTATTTTATTTGCAATAATTATTTTAAAAGTTTCACCCATACCGGCGCTGATTGCCGGAACTTTGCTGGGAGGAATTTTTGGAATCATATTTCAACCTGAAATAATAAAAACAATTTCGGGAGTTACTGACAATTATGCAAAGGCTGCATATATTTCAGTTATGCAATCAATGTTTGGCGATATTTCATTAACAACATCCGACCCGAAAATTACTGAATTACTGAGTACTTCAGGAATGCGTGGAATGTTGGATACCATTTGGTTAATTTTGTCAGCCATGGTTTTTGGCGGAATAATGGAATCGGCTGGTTTGCTCAGGCGAATTACTCAACCTATAATCAAGTATGCAAAAAGTACGGGAAGTCTCGTAGCTTCAACTGTAGTTACCTGTTTGTTTTTTAATACAACAGCATCGGATCAATATCTTGCAATTGTAGTGCCGGGTAGAATGTTTCGTAAATCATATGCTGACAAGGGTTTGGCACCCGAACTTTTAAGCAGGACATTGGAAGATAGTGGAACTGTGACTTCAGTTTTAATTCCATGGAATACATGCGGCGCAACTCAATCGAGGGTTTTGGGCGTAGATACATGGACTTATGCTCCTTATGCTTTTTTCAATATTATAAGTCCGTTAATGACCATTTTGGTTGCGTATTTGAATATTAAAATAAGGCGGATACCGGTTTCTGAAAAAACTGAATTACAAATTGAAGTCACCAGATAACATTGTATTCTATACTAAAGGAAAACCGATATCCACTCCAGGGAATTTTAAGTGTAGATTTATATTCATTGTTGCCCGAAATATGATAATTTCCACCCAAATCGAATAAATATCCGGTCTGTGCTGCAACACTGAAATTTTTGTACACCGGATAGCTTATTTTGAGACCGGGAAACACAAAAGGTTTTACAGCAACATATTCAGTTTGATCCTTATCTGTTTCGTGCAACACCCTCAGATTTTCTTCTGTTTTCCAGGATGAAAAATTAACTCCACCGCTGACATCCAAAAACACTGCAGGTTTCATATTTTTCGAGATACGGATTTCGTTTTCAAGACCCAACTGATGTGCAGACAGAATCTGGTCGAAGTGATAACTTCCTGAATAATCTTTCGCACCCACCCGCGAACCTGTTGAATGATACTGGTATGACGGGCCAGCCCAATACCAGTTGGCAATGCGAATAAGAGCTGTTCCTCCAAAATAAAACCGGTCAGGAAAATTATCAATTACTGCTGCATCGAAGGGCAACTGATTGATTACTTCACCGTTGATATCTTCCAGTTTTTCAAACGAATACCCGCCGAATCCGCCGGTAAAACCCAGTTTTAAAAGCGATTTTTCATCCTGTGAATAGGCCACCAAGACAAAAAGTAATGCCAGCGCAAAAGTTAAAAATCGTTTCATTTTATTCGCTTTTTAAGTCATTAACAGAAAGGAAACTCCCTGTTCCGCTCATCACAATCCCTTTTGAAATCAAGTACCGCGAGCGGTAATCGCCCAGATATGGAATTGTTTTTACTACTTTGGAAGTGTTTAAATCCACCACGTATCCATTCTCATATCCTCCTGAATATCCGTATTTTAGTACGGCCTGTTTGTTGTGTATATCGAGTGCAACCGGCACAAACATGTCAGGGAATTTCATCAGGCTGATAACTGAAAAATCGTTGGTACTGCGCACTTCACCTGAATAATTGTAACCTGAAGTATTGTTCAGAATAATAATTTCATCTCCTGCAAAAGAAAACCATGTTTTATAATCGTAATCGGCTGTTTTCATTTCTCCAAGATCGGTTAATCCTGAAGTGCCAAAATTTGCCAGGCGCAACACTTTTCCCTCTCCGTAATTTACGACCTCCATGTACATTATTTTTGAGCCATCGCTGTTGATTTCGGCTTTCATTATGCTGTTGATGTTGTCTCCCACTTTTCTAAAAATCTCTTCTCCCGTCCGGCAATCGTAAACCGACAAAACTGACCAATGGTCAACCACTGCCAGTTGATAATTATCTGAAATCGAAATAGTGCGTGCATTCAACGAGTTAAAATAATAAAAAGGAACCTTAAAATGATTCACAATATTCCAATCCGAAGTTTCGCGTAATACAAATTCGTCGTTGATAAAATACGAGAAAAATTTGCCGGTTTCGGATACCCGAATATTCTCAGAATCAGAAATATTCACACTTAAGGAATCGCTGACCTTTGCAGTTTCCATATTGTATTTTATGAATTTACCATGTCCATATAACAAAACTTCTCCTGTTTCATTCAGATTGAATCCTCGCTCAAATGACGGCATCGAATTACCCAAAGTCCAGGTTGTTGTTCCTCCCGCCGAATTATAATTGACATATGAACCGGTATAAGTTTTGGGGACATAGCGTACCTGAATTTCGTATGAACCACCAAATCCCGGTGTATTAAAAATTACTGAAGTATCAGACGGATTATTTACCTCCAATTCATCGCTTCGTGCGCCTTCAGGTGCCGCAAGTTTAACATCGTAAAATCCAAGCATTCCGGGGTTGGATGTTTTTTTCCAACTTACCTTTAATTTTTGCTCCGGTAATTGTTCGGTAACCGGTTCATCTATTGGTTTTACAAACTCTTTACTTTGAGTGTACCCACCAAACATTGTTACCGAATACCAGGCATATTCACCTTCGATGTAGGAATAATCGGTATAATTGGTTTGTTTTGAATTGGTAAATTGTTTTTCAACTTTATTTCCATCAATCACAGTTCCTTTCGAAAACAGGTACGACTGAAAGCCATAATAATCATATTTATCCCAAACTACTTCCACTCCCGGGTTTTTAAATTTTAAACTCTTAATGCTAATTTCCTGAGAGAAAATTGTGAGCGATAATTACCGGCCAAACCGCCTCGTACAGAAATCCTTCTGCCCCGGTTTTGTCGGCTATGCTTCCAGTTTGGCTCGAAGTAAAAGTTTGAATGGTTATGTTGTGCATACCTTCTGTATAATTTCCGGTAACCACAGGAACACGCGGTAAATAATCCGGATTATAGTTACTGTTATAAACTTCAGTATCATCGAAAAAAATTTTAATCCAGCGAATTTCTGTGGAAGTATGAATTTTATATTCTGTCCAAACATCGCCGGCAAGTTTTAAAGTATCCATATCGGGAGTTACTTCAATCAACAGTGTTGGTGCATCATCCGAAGGTTTTTCAACCATCGTGTTTGGAATTTCTGAAGGCTGAAATTCGCAGGCCACCACAAAAAGAAGCAGAATGAAAAATGCACTTTTTTGAATAAAATTTGATATTGCCGGTTTACAAAAACGGGTTAAGTTGATTTTTCTGAACATGGTTTAAAATTTTCAATCCAAATATAGGTGTTAAACGAGTATAAAAACCCTGATATTTTTTACTTTTTCAAAAAAATAATCTTGATATTTTTGTGATTTTTCATTCAAAAAATCCATCGTTTGAAAATTGAAAATTAACTTGTGTCTTTGTAATTTAAACTACATTCTTTTATATTAGTCGAATCAAGAATAAAAACCAAAAATCATATCACAATGAAAATGAAAAATCTATCACTTTTCGCAGCAATACCAATCCTGTTTTTTATGTTGATCCCGGCTGTATATGCTCAGGAAAATACCATTTCTGCCAACTGGCCGCAATGGCGTGGCCCTACTTGGAACCGGGGCTGCACTTAAAGGAAATCCACCCACTGAGTTCAGCGAAACAAAAAATTTGAAATGGAAAACTCCAATACCGGGAAAAGGTCATGCGACGCCATTGGTTTGGGGGGATAAAATTATCATACAAACAGCTGTACCAACCGATGAAAAAGCAGTTCTTGAACCCAAAGAACAATCGGAAGGTGAACGCAGAATGTCGGGCAATGCGACGGACCTTGTGCATGAATTCAAGGTAATTCTTGTTGACCGTGAAAAAGGGAAAATAATATGGGAAACCACAGTAGCAAAGGAACTTCCGCAGGAAAGCACGCATAATCTTGGCAGTTGGGCATCAAACTCACCTTGTACCGACGGAGAATTTATTTATGCATATTTTGGTTCACGCGGTATTCACTGCCTCGATTTTAGCGGTAAAATCCTTTGGCAAAAAGATTTCGGACAAATGCAAAAAGTGATGAATTTTGGAGAAGGCTCGTCACCTTATTTATATAATGACAAACTTTTTATTCAGTGGGATCACGAAGGTGATTCGTACCTGTACGCACTCGACAAAAAAACAGGAAATGAAGTATGGACTGACAAACGTGACGAAGGAACATCCTGGGCTACTCCGCTGGTAGAGGAAGTTAACGGAAAACCACAGTTAATAACCTGTGCAACAAACAAGGTTAGAAGTTATGATGCAAATACCGGAGAAATTATCTGGACTTGCACCGGGCTTACCAGAAATGTTATCCCAAACCCGGTTTATGCTGACGGAATTTTATATGTAATGAGTGGATTCAGGGGAAATGCACTTATGGCAATAGATCTTGCAAAAGCAAAGGGAGACATTACCGGCAGCAATGTTATTCTTTGGTCCTATAACCAGGATACTCCCTATACGCCCTGTCCGCTTTTAATGGATGGAAAACTTTATTTTCTTCGGGCAAATAATGGCGAAATGACTTGTCTGGATGCCAAAACCGGAAAAGCTTATTATTCAAAAGAAAAACTTGAGGGAATCGGTAGCATTTACTCTTCGCCTTCGGGAGTTGGCAATCATATTTATGTTGCAGCCGAAAATATTTGTCTTGTAATAAAAGCAGGTGAGAAATTTGAAATAATATCAGCAAATGAATTGAGTGACAATTTTCATGCATCGCCTGTTATTGTTGACAACGAGTTAATTTTGAGAGGCTTTGAATTCTTGTATTGTTTTTCGGAAGAGTAAATTTAAGTGAAAATGTTTGGCAAAAAAAAGGGTTCTGTTTCCACAGAACCCTTTTTAATATATCTCTTTGTTAAACTACTTCAACATTAATTGCCACTGGACCTTTGTCGTTTTCTTTGATTTCAAATTCAACCGACTGCCCTGCTTCCAAGGAAAAGACATTGTCTTTAACTCCGGAACGATGCACAAATAAATCTTTGTTGTCCTCAGATTGGATAAATCCAAAACCCTTCACAGCATCGTACCATTTTACGGTACCTTTCATTTGCTGATTAGTAACGTTCTCTGCGTTGGTAGCCGCCGCCACCACCGCCACGACGATCACCTCCGCGACCACCACCGCCACCGGTAGTTTCACGTGGTTTTGATTCGTTCACTTTGATGTTCCTGCCGCTAACTTCAGCATTGTTTAGTTCTTTAATAGCATTGTTTGCTTCTTCATCGTTTTCCATTTCAACGAATCCGAAACCTTTGCTTCTTCCTGAAAATTTATCAGAAATAATTTTGGTTGTAGCTACTTCACCATACTCTTCGAAAATTTCTTTTAAATCTTCCTCGCCTAAGTTAAACGGAAGATTTCCAACATAAATGTTCATGTGTTCCTTTTTAAAAATTAATAAATCCAATTTTTTAAATTACTAAACAGTAGCACCAACTCTGTGTTACATTTCCAGGATTTAAACATATTACAAAATTGGAAAACCCTGATTTACAAATAAATTCCGTGGATAAAAACAAGAAAGGAGAACCGCCCGACTGTCTTAAAAAATTCACTAAAAAAAGACCATCTTATTAAAAATCAGACAGTATCAGGATGAAAACCCATTAACTACCATTATTTTAACGCGCCAAAGGTAAACTATTATTCCAATAAACAATTAGAAATACACTTATTTTTATAATTTGACGTTTTCAAATTATTTAATTACAAGCAGATAATTTTTTTAAGAAATCAAATCACGTATTACAATACTACTAAGGAAACAACCGAATATTGGAGGCATATATGAAATTGTGCCAACTGTTGATTTTTTGTTTCTGCTAATTTCTACCCGTACAGCATTTTTATCAATTTCTTCGGGAGAAAACACAACTTTTATTCCTTTTTTAATACCCAATTTGGCCAGTCGTTTGCGAAAAACCTTTGCCAATTTACAATTATTCGTTTTAGAGATGTCAGCGATTTGAACTTTTAATGGATCAGTTTTACCACCTGCCCCCATTGAACTTGCAACCCGGAAACCAAATTGAGAAGCGTGATAAACTAAAGATACTTTTGGGCCAATTGTATCAATGGCATCTACTATATAGTCAAAAATATGGTTTCTCAATATTGCAATTATTTCAACTTCTGTTATATAATCGTTTATTATATTTAACTCGATTTCAGGATTGATATCGCGAAAACGTTCGGCAAGTATTTCAGCTTTAGGCTTTCCAATATTGCTGATAAGAGCCGGAAGCTGACGGTTTCGATTTGTTGTTTCAACTATATCACCATCAACTATTGTTATTTTACCGATTCCTGCACGACAAAGTTGTTCGGCTGCATAAGCGCCAACTCCGCCCAAACCTACAACCAAAACATGTGCTTGTTTTAGTTTTTGCAATTTTTCGGGGCCAAAGAGTAATTCTGTTCTGTCTAACCAATCCATAGGAGTTTAAAATTTCGTGTTTAATGTTGAAAGCGATGAGTTTTTAGCGTTGCCTTGATATCTTTATTGTCGGTTATTGTTGATGTAGCAGATCTAAAGCAATTCATCATATTCCCTTATTACCATATTTAAAACCTGCTAATCAGTGAGCTTTCAATTCGGTTGAAATTGTTCCAGATTTCGATTTTAAGGATATCCAAAGAAACATTTTTTAATTCTGCTGCCTTTTCATAAATCATATCTACTTCCCTGTCATATTCATCAGTTTCAAAAAATATTTTTTCCATGGGTAAGCATTTCAATGATTCAATCGATTTTGAATTCTCATTAAACAGACTTTTGCCAAAAGAGAACATGAAACCTTGCTTTCCGAGTTGCTGAGTAGTTTGCACATTGCCCGTGTAACCATGTAAAATCCAAGGCATTTCGGGATGCAATTTTTGATGAATTTCATACACTTCGTTATATGCTTTTACACAATGTATAATCAACGGCCTTTTAAATTCTTCGGCAATAAAAGCATGGGCTTTAAAAACACGTTTTTGCTCCTCAAAATCTGCTTCGATTTTCTTATCTATTCCACATTCACCTACAAAACACACATGATCAAACTCAAGTGCTTCTTCAACTACTTTCAACATTTCATTATTTTCTCCGGGTGATTTTAAATGCCAGGGATGCAATCCCACCGAGTAAAAGTTTCGTCCGGTAAAAGCTGCAAAACCATCGCCAGGGAATATATTTTGAACAATAATCGTTTCATTTTCAACACGATCCGGGTGAGTATGTATATCAATATAGGGAACAGGTTTCATTTATTTTGGTATTATAAAGTCGGCTTCCTCTCAACAAATTTGAAGTATTTTTTTTATGACACGTTCTACACCATCTGCAATTTGATCGATAGTTGCATCAAGCATATAGCAGGGGGTGGATACAAGTTTGTATTTTTCGTCGTAAACTATTTCACCATGACTTTTCACTACATGTGTAGCCCCGAAAGTTTCGATTGCGGAAGAAGCTTCTTCTTCGTTTCCGATTGTAACTTCAATGTCAACAAGAACTTTCGCCATTAAAACCGGAGAAATGCAAAGAGCCCCAATCGGTTTTTCTTCAATAACCGTGCTTCTTATTGCCTTTTCAACGTCTAAGTTAACTGTACAATTTGTTCCTTTAAATGCATACGTACAAAGATTTTTTGCCACTCCAAATCCGCCTGGAAAAACAAGTGCATCAAACTCTTTTGCTTTGTAATCCGAAAGTGGTTGTATTTTGCCGCGCGCGATCCGTGCAGCTTCAACCAACACATTACGGGTTTCCGGCATTTCTTCGCCAGTTAAATGGTTGATCACATGTGCTTGATTAATATCGGGTGCAAAACATTGATATTGTGCCCCATTCCGTGCAATGGCCAGTAAAGTTATGGTTGCCTCATGGATTTCTGACCCGTCATAAACCCCGTTCCCTGCTAATACAACTGCTATTTTTTTCATTTTCAATTTTGATTTTGAGACTTTTGGAATTCAATATCTGGATAAAAAGAAACTACCTATTGATTTATAATTCAGTACTCAAAATTACGGTTTAAGTCTGAAATGAAAAAAACATGCCTTGTTTATTTCAAATAAAACTGAAACAATATCATTGAATTTCTTCCAAATTGTAGGGAGTTTCCTGATACACGTAATAATTCAACCAATTGGAAAAAAATAAATTGGCAGTTGATTTCCAACGCATCAACGGCGAATTCGAAGGGTTATCGTCAACATAATAATTCAAAGGCATTTCTATGGGAAGGTTTTTCGCTTTGTCACTTTTATATTCGCCGTCAAGTGTGTTCCGTGAATATTCAGAATGACCGGTTATAAACAGCTGTTTGCCATTTTTAGCTTTTACAATGGAAACGCCTGCTTTTTCTGAAGAAGCAATAATTTCAAGAGCATCCACCTTTTTAATATCCTCAGCACGTATTTCGGTGTGGCGGGAGTGGGGAATATAAAATTCATCATCAAAACCCCTGAAAATTGGCAGCTGATTATTTGTATTAGTGTGTTTAAATACGCCGAACATTTTTTTATCAAGTGGATATTTTGGCACCTTGTAGTAATGGAACAAAGCTGCCTGTGCCGCCCAGCAAATAAATAATGATGAAGTTACATGATGCTGTGCCCAATCGAGAATTTGCTTCATTTCTTCCCAGTAAGTAACTTGTTCAAAAGGGAGTTGCTCAACCGGCGCGCCGGTAATAATCATACCATCGTATTTTTTGTTTTTCAACTGATCAAATTCCCGATAGAATTCTTTCATGTGTTCAGAAGGTGTGTTTTTGGGCTGGTGTCCTTTAATTTTCATGAAATCGATTTCTATTTGTAACGGTGAATTAGAAAGCAAACGCAACAAATCAGTTTCTGTCGAAATTTTCAAAGGCATCAAATTCAGTATAATTATTTTTAGCGGACGAATATCCTGATGGGCAGCCCGTGTTTCGTTCATCACAAAAATATTCTCCTCTTCAAGGATTTTGATTGCGGGTAATGTATCCGGAATTTTTAGTGGCATAATAAAAAGCCCCCTCCCAGCCTCCCCCAAAGGGGAGGAGTAGGAAAACCGCGGGACAAACTTTTTTAATTTTTACAAAAATAGTTTAACGTGTAAAACTTTTCAAAATTTTTAATACAATTCCAATCCTTTCTATTTCCTCCCCTCCGGGGAGGTCAGGAGGGGCTTCTGTCAAATTTTTTCCAGCGCTTGTTCAAAGTCGGCAATAATATCGTCAATATGTTCAAGGCCGACGCTCACGCGCAATTGGGCTGGATAAACTCCTGCAGCAATTTGGGCATCCTCTGAAAGTTGCGAATGTGTAGTTGTCGCAGGTTGTATAATTAATGTTTTTGAATCTCCTACATTTGCCAGGTGACTCACCATTTCCAAATTATTAACTACTTGATTGGCTGTTTCCTTATCTCCTTTAACCTTAAATGATAAAATTCCACCGGCACCCTTTGTAAGGTATTTCTGTGCATTTTTATACGAAGGATGACTTTCGAGACCCGGATAACTTACACTTTCAACTTTAGGATGATTTTCGAGCCATTTTGCCAGCGCAAAAGTATTTTGAACATGTCGTTCCATTCTTAGTGATAAGGTTTCCAAGCCCTTGTAAAAGAAGGAATGAATTGAACGGACTGATTGCCGGACCAATATCGCGCAAGCCTTCAACACGTGCTTTTATAATAAAACCAATGTTTCCAAACGGACTGTCGAAATTAAACACGTCCCAAAATTTAAGTCCATGATATCCTTCGGAAGGCTCAGTAAAACCGGGGTATTTGCCGTTGCCCCAGTTGTAAGTTCCAGCATCCACAATTACACCACCAATACTTGTTCCGTGACCACCTATCCATTTTG
Source organism: uncultured Prolixibacteraceae bacterium (assembly GCA_963800345.1). Classification (GTDB taxonomy): domain Bacteria; phylum Bacteroidota; class Bacteroidia; order Bacteroidales; family Prolixibacteraceae; genus Draconibacterium. The sequence continues at coordinate 25,005 of CAWDAW010000017.1, forward strand.
TAGCCGATTCAACCACGATATTTGCACCATGTTCAATTGGCCGGAAAAGGTAACCACCTCCTGCAAAAGTATTATCGACAATCAATGGAATGTCATGCTTTTTGGCAAGGGCAGCAATTGCATCAAAATCAGGTATGTTAAAACCCGGATTGCCAATTGTTTCAACATAAATGGCTTTTGTTTTTTCGTCAATCAGTTTTTCAAATGAATCGGGCTCCAAATCGGCAGCAAATCGTGCATCAATCCCCAATTTCTTTAAAGAAACTTTTAACTGGTTGTAACTTCCCCCATACAAGTATGGCGAAGTTACCAGGTTATCTCCTAAATTGAGGATTGTTGTAAAAACCAGGAACTGTGCAGCATGCCCCGAAGCCACTGCTAAACCGGCAACACCACCTTCCAGTGCTGCTATCCGTTGTTCAAAAACATCAGACGTTGGGTTCATGATGCGGGTATAAATGTTGCCAAATTCCTTTAACGCAAACAAATTAGCTGCATGTTCTGCATCGTTAAAAACATAAGAAGTTGTTTGGTAAATTGGCACTGCCCGCGAATTTGTGGTTGCATCGGGCTTTTGTCCTGCATGTTGCTGCAGTGTTTCGAAACTTAATTTTTTTGTTGTCATTTTTATTTATTTTTAAAAAGCCCCCTAAATCCCCCTAAAGGGGACTTAGGGCCACTGGTTAAATGGCATCGGCTCGTTGTTAAATATTTATTAATCAAAATCCATAATTCTTTTTCCTCACCTTGGGAAGGTTAGGATGGGCTAAAAAATGCTTTATATATTTCACGAACACTTTTTTCTTTGTCTGAGTTTTTAACCACAAGGTAACTTACCAAATCGGAAGCACCCGAACCACTTAAAACAACATTTATTTTATTTTGTGCAACGGCATTAAAAATTTTTGCCGAAACACCATAATTTTGCTGCATCCCGTGACCTATAATCCCAATCAGCGAAACATCCTTTATTAAATTAACTTCTTTTACCGAAGAAAATCCTAGCTTCTGAATTAATCTAAGCGCCTTGTCGCCGGTACTTTTCTCTAAAATCAAATTGATTGAAATCTGTGAAGTAATTACCGATTTAATATTAATTCCCGCATCGTTTAAACAGGTGGTTACTTTAGCCAAAATCCCCGGTTTCAATCCAACACCCGGACCATCAAGTTTTAAAAGTGAAATATCGTCGGAACAAGCTACACTTTTCACAATTCTGTTATCAATAAAAGTTTCGGTATTAATAATAGTATCAACCTTACCATCGGGTGTCGTAGTTTCTAAAACCTGTATTGGAATATGAAGGTGTTCAAGCGGTTCAACTGTTCGTGGATGAAATGAGTAATGGTCAAAATAAGCCAATTCACTTGCTTCGGAATAAGTTAACCGATCAATAATTGGTGGATTTTCTACAATTACCGGATCAGCTTTTTGAAAAATACTGTCCAACCCCCACAATTCAAGTTTTTCAATGCCAAGAAATGCAGTCAATGCCGCAGCAGTATAATCAGCCGCCGATTTTCCTGTGCGGACCACTTTGCCATGTTTTGTAATCCCATAAGTTCCGGGAACTAAAAAAACCGATTCGGGTAAATCCGAAATTTTTTCAGTGTTAACCGAAATAAATGTCGCACTCCCAAAATCAGAAGTTGCTTTTAACTCAATTTCTTCGGGCCATATAATTGAAATTTCATCACCAGACAGTTTCCACTGCGCCAGTAATATTTCCACCGAAAGCTTTTCACTGTATGAAATTACCTGATCTTTCAAAGCCGCCGAATAGTCACCAATCAGCGCAATTCCTTTTAATAAATTGATGAGTTGTTCCGACAAATGCAAATAAAATGTAGTTGGCTTCTGCCCTACCCGATCAGTAAAAAATGAGTTTATTTTTAAAACCAGTTCATCAGTTGCCAATTCCCCCAGAAAGATATGCTCAAGTCTTTTTTCAATCCAAGTCAGTACCTCGGGAATTGCTGATACTGCAATAATTTTTCGACCTCCAGATTGCTTTAAAAAAGCTTGTAAATTTTTTACCGAATTGATATTACCGATATAACTCCCACCAAACCGAACAATACGATCCGACATATTAAAAAATATTTTTTGAAAATTTGAATTGTAAAACGCTCAGAATAATATGTGCCTTCAATCCGTTGTTCAACAGAAAGAAGGCTGGCGCATACACATAGAAACCGACGGCGACATGAACGAACAGCAGCTGCTTTTTGCAACCGAAGAAAAACTGCTATTTAAATTGTTCAAATTCATGTTGTACCGATTTTGTATGTGGCAAATATAAATTGATTTTCTGAAACAACAAAGTTATTTGGAATGAGTTTAGATAAAAATAACGTTGATTTGGGTTTAAATATTTCACAAATAAAAAATCAGGATTTTAAAATCACAATATAAACATACCCTGAATTTTAAAATTCAAACTTAAAATAATCCAAAAAATAAAATATTTATTGTGTTGACAAAACACTGCCAGGGACTTTGCTTAGTACAATTTTCGACCCGATGCGAACAATTTTTTAATTTAAAAGTTAATTTAAACAGTTAAACAGTTGAAATGAAGTCAACCTTTTTAATTTTATTTAAACTCAATTAACTTTGCATTTCAAAAATTTTCATAAATATACAACATGAGCAATAACCTGCTGAAAGGCAAAAAAGGAATCATATTTGGGGCATTAAACCCGGATTCGATTGCATGGAAAGTAGCCGAAAGAGCCCACGAAGAGGGTGCTACTTTAATCATAACAAATACACCTGTTGCTGTAAGAATGGGGGAAACCAATGATCTGGCAAAGAAACTAAATACAATAGTTATTGGTGCTGATGCCACAAATGTTGACGATTTGAATAATCTTTTTAATCAATCTATGGATTATCTGGGCGGTAAAATCGATTTTGTGCTGCACTCTATCGGCATGTCGCCAAATGTTAGAAAAGAACGTCATTACAGTGATTTAGACTACAATTACCTTGATAAAACACTTGATGTTTCCGCTGTATCTTTTCATAAAGTATTGCAAACCGCAAGAAAACTGGATGCAATTAATGAATGGGGCTCAGTAGTTGCACTTTCATATGTAGCAGCTCAGCGTACATTTTTTGGATATAACGACATGGCAGATGCTAAAGCATTGCTTGAGTCGATTGCCCGTAGTTTCGGATACATTTATGGTCGGGAACGAAGAGTGCGAATCAATACCATTTCACAGTCGCCCACAGTTACTACAGCAGGAAGTGGTGTTAAAGGTTTTGACAGACTTTTGGATTTCGCAGAACGTATGTCGCCACTTGGGAATGCAACTGCAGATGAATGTGCCGATTATTGTATAACGCTTTTTTCGGATCTCACCAAAAAAGTTACAATGCAAAACCTCTTTCACGATGGTGGATTCTCCAATATGGGAATGAGTTTAAGGGCTTTACAACAATATGAAAAAGGATTGCATCATGATTGTGAATGTGGTCCAAAAGCAGAAAATCATAAATTTGACTAACCTTAATAGCCTGAAGATATATAAAAAAGAACCGTTCGGGAATTATCCCAACGGTTCTTTTTATTAATTCGTTCCGGCTGCAACACATTTGGAACTGTTAATGTGCAAAACATTTCAATTTCTGAAAATCAATTCTCCGCCTTCTTCATCAATTATAACAGTTTTGGCCTTGTCAACATCACCACTCAAGATTCGTTTCGACAATTCATTTAATATATATTTTTGAAGAATGCGTTTTACCGGACGTGCCCCAAAGTGAGGTTCATAACCAATTGTTGTCAGCCAGTCAATTGCTTTTTCTGTAATGTCAATTTTTAAGTCTGTTGCCGAAAGTCGTTTGATAACCTGCTCAAATTGCAAACGAACCACCTTGTTGATATTTTCACGTGTTAAAGGCGTAAAAATGATTGTTTCATCAATTCTGTTTAAAAACTCAGGACGAATTGTTTTCCGCAACATTTCCATTAACTGGTTGCGTGTTTCTTCCAAAACAAATGCTTCGTTTCCGGAATTTATTTTTTCAAAACTATCCTGAATAATATGCGATCCCAAATTCGACGTCATTATAATAATAGTGTTTTTGAAATTCACAGTGCGTCCTTTGTTATCGGTTAATCTCCCGTCGTCGAGAACTTGCAACAACACATTAAAAACATCGGGGTGTGCTTTTTCTATCTCATCAAAAAGTATCACGGAATAGGGTTTATGGCGCACAGCTTCGGTCAATTGGCCGCCTTCATCATAACCAACATATCCGGGAGGGCTGCCAATTAAACGGGTAACAGAAAATTTCTCCTGATATTCCGACATATCAATGCGGGTAATCATATTTTCATCGTCGAAAAGATACTCAGCGAGGGCTTTTGCCAATTCGGTTTTCCCAACTCCTGTGGAGCCAAGGAAATATGAACGAACCAATCGGTCGTTTTTCGTCCTGAAGCCCGGCACGGCTGCGGCGAACAGCATCGGAGACTGCTGTAATAGCTTCCTCCTGCCCCACTACCCTTTTGTGTAATTCCACTTCCATGTGCAAAAGTTTCTCACGCTCACTTTGCAGCATTTTTGATACAGGTATTCCTGTCCACCGTGAAACAACATCGGCAATATCTTCGGCGTCAACTTCCTCTTTTATTAAACTTTCGCCACCTTTTTGTACTTCAAGTTCTTTTTTCAGTTTTTCAATTTCAATTTCAGCTTCTTTTACACGACCATAGCGCAATTCTGCTACACGCTCATAATTTCCCTGGCGTTCAGCTTCTTCTGCTTCAAATTTGTAATCCTCAATTTCAAGTTTCTTTTTTTGCAAAGCGTCAATTACCGATTTTTCTGATTGCCATTTAGCACGCATCTGCGATTGTTCTTCTTTTAAATTTGAAATTACTTCATTTAAAACAGCAAGTTTCTTATCGTCTTTTTCACGTTTAATTGCTTCTCTTTCAATCTCCAGTTGTTTTACACGGCGTTCAATTTCATCCAATTCTTCCGGGACCGAATCCATTTCCAATCGCAGCTTTGCTGCTGCTTCGTCCATCAAATCAATCGCTTTATCGGGTAAAAACCTGTCGGATATATAACGTTGTGAAAGTTCTACAGCAGCAATAATTGCGTCATCTTTTATCCGCACTTTATGGTGATTTTCATAGCGTTCTTTTATTCCACGTAAAATAGAAATAGCACTCAAAGTGTCGGGTTCATCAACATGAACGACCTGGAAACGGCGTTCAAGCGCTTTGTCTTTTTCGAAATATTTTTGGTACTCACTTAAAGTAGTTGCTCCTATAGCGCGTAATTCACCACGGGCAAGTGCGGGTTTTAAAATGTTTGCCGCATCCATTGCGCCATCACCTTTTCCGGCACCCACCAAAGTATGAATTTCATCGATAAATAATATAACCTCATCATTCGAATTGATTACTTCGTTCACAACGGCTTTTAAGCGTTCTTCAAACTCTCCTTTGTATTTTGCACCTGCAATCAAAGCGCCCATATCGAGCGAAAATACCTGTTTTGATTTTAGGTTTTCAGGTACATCTCCCCGAACAATCCGGTGGGCCAATCCTTCTGCAATAGCAGTTTTCCCTGTTCCGGGTTCACCTATTAAAATCGGGTTATTTTTTGTCCGCCTGGAAAGGATTTGAAGAATCCGGCGGATTTCATCATCACGACCAATTACTGGGTCAAGTTTTCCTGAACGGGCACGTTCATTCAGGTTTAATGCAAAGCGGTTTAAGGAATTAAATTTATCTTCAGCAGTCTGGCTATCGACTTTTGAGCCCTTACGTAACTCTTTTACAGCAAGTTTTAATTCATCTTTTGCAATCCCGCTGTCAGTCATTAACCTGCTAACAGCATCGTTTGCATCAAGCATTGAAATTAAAATGTGTTCAACAGAAACAAACTGATCGCCCATTTCCTGCGCCAGTCCTACCGATTTCTGCAAAACACGGTTTGCTGCATTCGAGAGATATTGTTCACCACCAGTAACTTTTGGGTACGACTCAACTATTTTATCGTTAGTTTGCTGGAAAACACCAACATTGACATCGAGTTTCTTCAGAAGAAATCCTACCACATTTTCTGCCGAATTAAACAATCCTTTAAAAATATGACCAGTTTCAACAGCTTGCTGGTTGTTGCCCTGAGCAATTTGAAAAGCAAACTGAATTGCCTCCTGTGCTTTTATAGTAAAATTATTTAGATTCATGTTTTAACATTTAAAATTTACATTCCGTTTAAATCAAAATATAAACCATAACCAACTGAGAGACAATATGTCAGATTAAAACATCGCAATAATGAAAATACGACAAAAGAGAAAAATTTAGCTGAAAAGTTGACATATGGGCACAAAAAAACAAGGATGCAAAACACCCTTGTTTTCTAACCTAACCAAACTTATTTCTATGAAAAAACTCTACTTTAAATCTATTTTACAAATGTAGTTCAGAAAAGAGTTAACACATCTGAATCAAAGTTAAAGAATGTTAATAGTTAATATTCAATAATACAAAGAGTTATACATATTCACTTAACTTATCTAAAAGCTTTATATTTGTGCGTCAAAAATGAATAATAGCGTAAACAAAATTGGCTTTAAAACATGCTTTTTCATACTGAAATGAGTAATAAAAATCAAATCTTTTTATCAAATGCATTCGAAAAAACAAGCTGTTGTTAAGGTTCGGTATTATATTGGGTGTTCATTTTAATTATAAAAAAAATAAAATTACTTTAGCACCCCGAAAAAATTGAACTATTTATATTTATTCAAATTCATAAAAATCAATTGTTATGACGAAACATGTATATACCTTCGGAGCAGGTAAAGCAGAAGGTAAGGCCGATATGAAAAACCTACTCGGTGGGAAAGGCGCAAACCTGGCAGAAATGAATCTTATTGGTGTTCCGGTTCCTCCGGGTTTTACCATCACTACTGAAGTTTGTGCGATGTACAATGCTGAAGGACAGCAAAAAACTTTCGATTTGATTAAACCCGAAGTTGAAGCTGCCGTTGCTTTGGTTGAAGAATTGACAGACACAAAATTTGGCGACGAAGTAAATCCGTGCCTCGTATCCGTGCGTTCAGGTGCCCGTGCTTCTATGCCTGGTATGATGGACACAGTTTTGAACCTAGGCATGAATGATGTAGCTGTTGAAGCTATTTCAAAAAAATCGGGAAACTCTCGCTTTGCATGGGATTCATACCGCCGCTTTGTACAAATGTATGGCGATGTTGTTATGGATATGAAACCTCAAAGTAAAGAAGAAATCGACCCTTTCGAAGAAATAATTGAAGAACTGAAAGAAGAAAAAGGAATTCAATTAGATACTGATTTTACAACTGAAGATTTACAGGAACTTGTAAAACGTTTTAAAGCTGCAGTTAAAAAAGTTACAGGCAAAGATTTCCCAACAGATCCTTGGGAACAACTTTGGGGATCGGTTGCAGCAGTATTTAATAGCTGGAACAACGACCGTGCAATTTTCTATCGCCGTATGGAGCAAATCCCTGACGAGTGGGGAACTGCAGTAAACGTTCAGGCAATGGTATTTGGCAACATGGGTTCAAACTCAGGAACAGGTGTTTGTTTCTCTCGTGACGCTTCAACCGGCGAGGACATTTTTAATGGTGAATACTTAATTGATGCACAAGGCGAAGACGTTGTTGCCGGTATCCGCACGCCACAGGAAATTACACTCGAAGGTTCAAAAAGATGGGCTGCTCTTCAGGGAGTAAGCGAAGCCGACAGGGCTGCAAAATATCCTTCACTGGAAGAAGCAATGCCTGAAATGTATCGACAGTTGAATGAAACTCAGCAAAAACTGGAAGACCACTATAAAGATATGCAGGACATGGAGTTTACCATTCAGGAAGGTAAATTGTGGTTGCTGCAAACACGTAACGGAAAACGTACAGGTGCTGCAATGGTAAAAATTGCAGTTGACTTGCTTGAACAAGGTAAAATTGATGAAAAAACAGCTTTAAAACGTATCGATGCCAATAAATTGGATGAATTACTTCACCCGGTTTTCGAAACATCAGCAATAAAAGCTGCTACAGTTTTAGCAAAAGGTTTACCGGCATCTCCAGGAGCTGCAACCGGTCAGGTTGTGTTCTTCGCTGATGAAGCTGCAAAATATTCTGAAGCAGTGTTGGTGCGTGTTGAAACATCGCCTGAAGATCTTGAAGGAATGCACATCGCAAAAGGTATATTAACTGCACGTGGCGGTATGACTTCTCACGCTGCCGTTGTTGCCCGCGGAATGGGTAAATGTTGTGTTTCAGGCGCGGGCGCTGTAAAAATCAATTACAAAACCAGAGTAATGACCATCGATGGAAAAGAATTCCACGAAGGCGACTGGATATCTTTAAATGGTTCTACTGGTGAAGTTTATGATGGTAAAGTTGCAACAATGGATCCTGATATGAGCGGCGATTTTGGTAAAGTAATGGATTGGGCTACAAAATTCACGCGAATGAAAGTTCGTACAAATGCCGATTCACCTGCCGATGCTAAAGTTGCACGCGATTTTGGCGCCCAGGGTATTGGACTTTGCCGCACAGAACACATGTTTTTCGAAGGTGAAAGAATTAAAGCCATGCGCGAAATGATCCTTGCAACTGATGAAGTAGAAAGACGCAAAGCATTGGATAAATTATTGCCATTCCAACGTGAAGATTTCGAAGGAATTTTGGAAGCTATGGCCGGTTATGGTGTAACCATCCGTTTGCTTGACCCGCCATTGCACGAATTTGTTCCTCATGAAGAAGCCAACCAAAAAATTATGGCCGACGAAATGGGAATTTCTATTGAAAAAATAAAAGCTTTGGTTGAAGATTTACATGAATTTAACCCCATGCTCGGACACCGTGGCTGCCGTTTGGGAATCACATATCCTGAAATTACTGAAATGCAGGCTCGTGCCATTATTGAAGCTGCCGTTAACTTAACCAAAAAAGGCATTGATGCACGTCCTGAAATTATGGTTCCGCTGATTGGAACTGTTGCTGAATTCAAAAACCAGGCTGCAATAATCCGCAGCGTAGCCGAAAAAGTTTTTGCCGAAAAAGGTGCAAGATGCGATTACCAGGTGGGTACAATGATTGAAATTCCGCGAGCTGCATTAACTGCTGACCATATTGCTGCCGAAGCTGATTTCTTCTCATTCGGAACAAACGATTTAACCCAGATGACTTTAGGTTACTCTCGCGATGATGCAGGCAAATTCCTGCCCGATTATATCAACCGCGGTATCCTGAAGCAGGATCCATTCCAGGTTTTAGATCAGAATGGTGTTGGTTTGTTGGTTGAAATAGGCGTAACCCGTGGCCGCTCAACAAAACCAAACTTAAAAATTGGTATTTGTGGCGAACATGGCGGTGAACCATCATCGGTTATGTTCTGCGACAGCGTTGGAATGGACTATGTAAGTTGTTCACCATACCGTGTACCGATTGCACGCGTAGCAGCAGCACTTGCAAATATATAGTAATACACTGATTTGTAAAATATTAAAGCCGTCTTTCGGGGTAAAACCCGGGAGACGGCTTTTGTTTTTTGCGTAAATCACGCATGCAAAATTGCGTAATTTACGCTTGTGAGAAAGTTTTTGAATACCGAACTTTGAAGAAATAATTAATAAGAAAGCATGAACAATTCGATATATAATAAACACAATACTCTTGTTCTCTTAAAACATTCTTCTCCACACATTGAATACTTAACTAAGCATTATGTTTCCATTCCACATTCCCAAAAATTTATTGTCCGTCCCTCCGGAAACATCTATTGTTAAGCAAAATTCCGATGAATTGCACATGCAGGGAATTCCGCCAGGAGTTCCTTTTTTTGTTTTATAAAGTTACCCAATTATATTTGATGGCAAGAATCACAAGCCCGGCAATATTTTTAGCTCCGGCTTTATCAACAAGTTTCTGTCGGTATCCTTCAGCAGTGCGGATGGAAACGTCAAATACTTCAGCAATCTCGGCATTTGTGTATTCTTTGCAAATCAACTTAAGTACATCCAAATCACGTTCACTAAAATCGGGATTAAAAACCACTTCAGTTTTATCCTTTTTATTCAGGTTTTTTAACACAAGCGAAGAAATATCTTCTGAAAAATAATAACCGTTTTCATGAACCCGCAAAATTGCTTTTTCCATTTCATCGGGATCGGCATTTTTTAACAAATAACCATTTACACCTTCACTGATTAAATGCAAAATGTATTGCTCATCGTCTTCCATTGTAAGAATGATTATCTTAACATCAGGATATAAGTCATTGATTTTTTGCTGTGCTTCAATCCCGTCCATAATCGGCATACGCAAATCCAGCAGAATTATTTCAGGTAATTTTTTCATTACTGCCAATAATTCCATTAATTCTGAACCATTTGATGCTTCATTGATTTGGCCGATAAAATCAAAATCATCTAAAAGTGCGATAATACCTTTTCTGAAAAGTTTGTGGTCATCAGTAATTAAAATATCAATTTTATCATCTCCCATGTTTAGTTTTTTGTATCAATATATATTATTGCCGTTGTTCCTTTTCCGGGAGTCGATTTCATTTTAAATTTTGCATCCATAATTTGGGTGCGGCTTTCAAGATTTTTTAATCCAAGGCCTGTAACCATTTTTTCTTTCAGCTCAAAGCCCTTTCCATTGTCGGTTACCGAAATCATTAAATTGTTGTTTTTAGAAAAACGTGCGTTGATAAAAATATGTACTGCTTCAGAGTGTTTTATCGCGTTATTCAACAATTCCTGCACAACACGAAAAGTTGCCAATTCCTTTTTTGTGTCGAAACGAAACTGTTCACCACTTTTCCAACATACAATTTTTAACTGATCTGACTTATTAACCCAGTTTGCAAGTTCTTCAAGTGCAAAAAACAATCCAAGCTTTTCAAGCGATGGTGGTAATAAAGAACGTGATATACGCCGAACCTGGGTTATAACTTCGTCTAAATATGTTTTTGTTTCTGAAGCCAGTTGTTTTGCAACCGGCTCTTCTGATTTTTTTTCTATTCGCCCCACATTTAATTTAACTACCGAAAGCATTGCCCCAACTTCATCATGCAGGTCCTGAGCAATGCGTTTGCGCTCTTTTTCCTGGGCAGTAATTGTATTTCTCAAAATTTCTTCCTGCTGTTTCGCACGGATTTCATTTAACTCCAATTGCTTTTTCAGCATTTTCTTCTGGTACGTTATGAAAAAGAAAAAAATAGAAAGGGCAAACAGCACCATTCCGAGAGTCCCGATAAAATAGATTAAAATGATACTGTTACTTTCTTCTAACATAGGTTTAATGTCAATCTTTTCCCCTGGAAATAAGGAATCCAATGATAATAATGAAGTAAAACAACAAATTAAAAACAGCAAAAAAACCTGCTGCCATTTTAGCGATTTCTATTGATGCAATTACCCTAAGATTATACAACGAAAAATAAAAAAAATTAAAAGAATAATAAACCAACACAGCTGTATTTATCCAAATTAGTGGTTCACGTGAAAGTTTTTCAATTTTGGCCTCTGACATTACTTTCATAAAATAAACGACTGAAAATATGAACACAATAAGGGTTCCAATTGCACCAACCAAACTGGAATATTCAAACAAACTTTGTATAAAAAGAGGATTAATTATACAGTAGACTTCATAAACACCAACTACAATAAAAAAATAGATTGGTTTAATAAATTTGTTTAAAAGTTGGTAGTAAAAAATAGTCAAAATCAAAAAAGCAACCGGAAAATAGAAATGCCCTATTGGAGTTGTTGATTTCATTATGAAATGTTGGTGAAACTTTGTGTAAGCTTCAGTTAACACCCCAAATGCAACGAAATAAAAAAAAATTTTAAGTTCCCTGGTAAAATACTTATAATGAAATATTCCTATAATGAAGGCCAGATAATTAAAAAGGATACTAAATTTAGCCAGTTGCAAAATGCTCATTAAAACAATTCATTAGGAATTATATATACTCCCATCATCACAAATTGGCGGACACATACCTGTAAAATCAAAATAATCTCCTTCGTCATCGAATGTTTTGTTTTCTTTTACGTCAGGACTTATCAATAAATTCATCGTTTTTGATACTCCAAATTCAATTTGAGCATCCAATTTTCCCTGTACATTAAAAATTTCGTGTAATTCATATTTTGTTAGAAGATAAGCATTTGGGAAAATGAATTTTCTAAAAGCAGCAGAACCGTTCTCCGAATCCAGTTCTCCGAATCGCCATTTCCTGTAATTTCTGATGCTTTCGATTACAAGTTTTGATCTGTCTGAATAGTTTTCATTTTTAAAACTAAGTTTATAAACAGGGGTTTCATAATCAACATATACATCGCCACTTCCCAATAAAAAAGCTGAAACTGCATAAGCACATAAAACATAATTTCCTTTTTCAGTTTCAGTTTCCAGACCTAAGTAAATACGGAGACGGTTTTCGTTTTCGCCAGCCAATTTTTTGTAGGTATCTTTTTGAAGAAGTATTTGTGGTACTTTCAGATTAAATATACTTTTTTGTTCTTCCGCAAAATTTCTTCTCCAATATTCAGCTTGTTTTGGGGGAACTTGATCCCGCTTTAATGGTGATGCCATATTTATTAATTATTCCTGGTGATTATGAAGGGTTAAAAATAGTTGATTTCTTTAAATAATACACAACTTGAAACCAAATTAAACCAGGAAGGAAATTAAATAAACATAAAAAAACTACCAGCTATGGTAGTTTCCTTGTTATAAACTTTTTTCACTGTTTAAAAATCCATATCGTTGAATCTGAAACCTTCGTTGTGGTAACCATCATTATATGAAAAATACCGCTCGGGATAATGAACCAGCTGAAAACCATAATTGGTGTGTTCGAAAAAAACATTTCCTACCCTGTAATATAAATATCCATTGATATATACCTTTTCATAATCTTTGGGTAAATAGTTAAAAGTCATTCCAAAAGGCATATCTACCAAAACATAACCAACACCTTTATGATACCTGAAAAAATTACCATCATAACAATAATATTTAACATTATTGTGAATATAAATCTGTGGGCGATATTCAAATTTCCGCATTACATGCCCGTAATAATTATGGTGATAATAATATTTATTATTGCGATATGAATATGGATTGTAAAAAGAGTAATAATTCACCCAACTATTATGGTTCCAACGATAGCCTTCCCACATGTGATCCCAGTGATTGTATTTGTTATAATTGAATTTATGGCCATGATTGTAGAGGTTCCTGTTTTCATTTCTGAAATCAGAAGTCCAGTACTTATCCTTTCCTTTGTAATCACGGGTTGGACGATACCTGACATCATTTGTGTTAAGGTTGTATCGTTCAGTTTTTGAACGTATTACATTACTTTTTCTTTCAGAGTTTTGCTTGTAATTGTTTCTATTATCATCTACTGAATAACCTGTTGAACGTCTTGTATTATCTGAAGTGGAATTGACTTTACCCTTTCTTTGGTCTGGCTTATTCGTAACCCGTTTTCTGTTTTCATTCGTCGTTTGTGCAGAATTGTTTGGGTAGTTCTGCCCATTGGAACGGCCATTGTGTTGTTTTGTGTAGTCATTTTTTTGCGAAACTTTATTATGTTTTGCGCCATTACCTGAATTGGCATTGCGTTTCACTTCAGAAATTCTTTTTACCGACGTTGAAGTAGCACGTGACTCTTTTAAATCATCATGGTTGGCACTCTTTCTTTCAATGTTGCTTTTGTTTCCTGTGCGCGTACTCTCTACTCTTTTTTCGTTTTTGCTGTCAGAAGTTGAACGGCGTTGTGCATTAGTGGTTGTTGCTGTTACTGCCGCCAGAGTTATAATCATTGCAAGCAGTCTGAATTTCATTGTTTTCATGACTTCTTATTTTAAGATTTTCCAAATGCTTTTTGTTACTCTCTTTTGGCGCCTAAAAAATGATATCTGTTGTTGTATAGACAAAGGTTATGCCAAAAGAAAAATTGTATTCTGCTTTTTGAAAAAATTTGCCCTGATTCAATTTTTTCGATTTGTAGTAAAGGACAACGACAGAGCCAGTCAAATTTTTTATTTAGTTAATTCTGTCTATTTTTGCCACGCAAATGGCAAGAATACTTTCAATAGATTTCGGCAGAAAAAGAGTGGGACTGGCAGTTACCGACCCAGGGCAAATTATTGCTACGCGTTTAACAACTATTCCTACGCACACAATTTGGGATTTTTTAACCGGGTATTTTAAAAAAGAAAAAGTTGAAACTGTTGTAGTAGGTTACCCCTTGCAAATGAACAACGAAGCCTCCGAGGCTGTTAGATATATCAATCCGTTTTTAAAAAAATTTCTGGTTCAGTTTCCCGAAATCAAACTTGAAATTTTCGATGAACGGTTTACATCAAAAATGGCATTTCAAACCATGATTGATGGTGGTTTAAAGAAGCAACAAAGGCAAGATAAAGCGCTGGTTGATGGCATTAGCGCAACAATTATTCTACAACACTATTTGGAACATAAGAGAAATAAAGAGCTGAAATGAAATATCCGATCACGGTTTACGGAGATTTAATCCTGAGGAAAAAAGCAGAAAAAATAGAGAAAGATGCCGAAGGGTTAAAGGAGATTATCGAAAATATGTGGGAAACTATGTATTACGCAGATGGAGTTGGACTTGCAGCACCACAAACCGGATTATCAATCCGTATTGTTTGTTATCGATGCTTCATCGGGTGCCGATGAAGAACCGGAATTGAAAGATTTCAAAAAAACTTTTATAAATCCCGAAATAATAGAACTTACAGGCCATACATGGGTAATGAATGAAGGTTGTTTAAGTTTGCCTGAAATACGTGAAGATGTTACCCGCCCCGATACGGTAAGGATTAAATATTTCGATGAAAATTTCGTAGAACATGATGAAGTTTACAGCGGTTTTGCAGGTCGGATTATCCAGCATGAATACGACCATTTGGAAGGTAAACTTTTTATCGATTATTTGTCGCCCCTTAGAAAAAGGTTATTAAAAAGTAAATTAAACGACATTGCACGAGGATTTGTTCAACCTCATTATAAAATAAAAATTCCGGTAAAATAACTATATTGCTGTTTCCTGATTTTCGTTTTAGTAACAATCTGCAAACGGTAAAACTTGAAACAAACAGTTCAAAATATTCCATTTCTTCGCATTACAATTGCCTTGGCTGTTGGAATTATTTTTGGAGCTAATTTCCATCTCAACCCTACATTACTAATTGCATCTTTAGCGTTATTGCTACTTTCCCTATTGATTCTCAATAAGAAATACAGTTACGCTGTCAATTTACTTTTTGGGCTGGAAATTCAATTATTCTTTGTTTTCCTTGGAATCATACTTACCCAACTACACAACAATAAACCAGTTTTATATGACAAAGGTAAATTTATAGCCATTGTTTTAGAAGCTCCTCAGGAAAAACAAAATTCATATAAATCAATACTTCAAATCGAAGCAGTTAATTATTCAGATTCCATTTTGCACACAAAAGAACTTGTAATTGCCTACTTTTCAAAAACCGATTCAATTTCCACTTTGAAAGCTGGCGATGTTATCGTATTTCGCAACACACCGCAAATAATTGAAAACAATAACAACCCATACGAATTTGATTACAAAGATTATCTCGAAAAGAAAAAAATATACCGACAAGTTTACCTTCCGGCAAATAGGTATTTTAAAACAAAACAAACTAAAAAATCAATTGCAATCTGGGCAGAACAAACCCGCGAAAAACTTTTGCAGATTTATCGAAACCAACCCATTGACGAAACTGAATTTGAAATACTTTCGGCATTAACACTTGGGTATAAACGCGAACTTGAACCTGAAACAAAAAGGATTTTTTCGGCATCCGGTGCCTCACATGTTTTGGCGGTTTCGGGTCTGCATGTTGGTATCGTGTATTATCTTATCACTTTATTTTTTGGATTTTTACGGAACAAGAAAAGTGGCCGTTTATTGTTTATGATTATTTCAATTTCAATACTCTGGACATATGCATTTATAACAGGTCTGTCTCCTTCGGTAATGCGCGCCGCAACCATGTTTGGCATTTTTGCCATCGGAGAGAACCTAAACCGGCGATCTAACATCTACAATTTAATGGCAGTTTCAGCTTTTATTTTGCTGCTGATTAACCCCAATAACTTATTTGATATTGGCTTCCAACTTTCCTATACAGCAGTTTTTGGTATTGTTTTTCTACAACCAAAGCTGGAAAAACAGATTTTGGTTAAGAATAAATTTTTAAAATTTTTCTGGATGCTTGTTACTGTTTCCATTGCAGCACAAATCGCTACTTTTCCAATAACTTCATACTATTTTGGGCAATTCCCAACCTATTTTTGGTTAACCAATACTTTCGTAATTCCTGCAGTAATGATTTTAATACCTCTTGGAATTTTATTGCTCTTTGTTTCAACAATACCAGTAATTTCAGCTATTCTGGCGTTCCTGCTGAATATCATACTCAAACTAACCTATTTCCTCCTTTCGGTTATATATCATCTCCCATTTTCGGTATTCAATGTTTCAATTGAATTTTATCAATTTATATTCCTCCTTGCAGCAGTTTGTTCAGCGTTTACTTTTTTAAAAAATCAAAAAATTTTCTATTTAAAAGCTACACTATTTAATATTCTTGTTGTTTTGCTTTCAACGCTGGTGATAAATATTTTCCAGTTAAATCACACCGAACTAATAGTATATAATACCGGTAAAAACACTGGTATTCAACTCATTCACGGAAAGCTAAACTACATCATCACTGACGAAGGACTGACAAATGAAGAAAGGTGGTTTCATCCTGGAAATAACACCAGCCGGGCACTCGGTTTAAATACCCCTGTATTTTTTGTAATGAATGATTCCGTGGCAAATGAAACTATATTAATGAAAAACAAAATTATTTTTTTTGAAGGAAAATCGTTTTCGATTAACCAAAATCTAAAGGAAACTACCAACAGGAAACTGCCTGATTTTATAATAAATCCCACTATATCAGATACCACTACAATAGATCCAGAGCAAAACACAGTAATAATTACAAACAATAGTTTTTTAAAAAGAATATCCACTTACTCCAGTGAAATTCAAAATACCGCAATAAAGGGAGCTTTTAGAAAAAAATGGTAACTTTCAATATTAATTGATTATTTTTTTCGGTAAGATTGAATTCGTTAATGACGAAAAATCAGAAGTTAATAAGTTATTTTGCCGGTTAATTTTAAAATCAGGGTTTTTATGAAAATAGTAATTGCAGGTGCAGGTGAAGTTGGAACACATTTAGCAAAAATGTTATCCGATGAATCTCATGACATCGTATTACTCGATGATTCAACCGAAAAACTTTCCAAGATAAGTTCTCAGGTTGATTTAATGACAATTACAGGTTCGGCGCATTCATTTGAAGATCTCAAAAAGACAGGACTTTCGAAAGCCGACCTTTTTATTGCCGTTACACCTTTTGAAGAAAGAAATGTTTTTGCCTGTTCAATGGCATCATACCTTGGCGTAGGCCGCACAATCGCCCGGATAAACAATTCAGAATATTTAAAAGATAGCTATAAGACTAAATTAAAAAACATGGGAATTCACGAACTGATTTACCCTGAAAGCCTTGCAGCAAAAGAAATAGTAGCATCAGTAAAACAAACTGTAACCCGACAGTTAATTGAATTTTCCAACGGAAAACTTATTTTGATGGGGATAAAAGTTCGTAAAAATGCAAGCATTCTGAACAAAAGCCTCCAAGAACTTAAACTTGAAGATCATAATATTTCCGTGGTGGCAATTAATCGCGATAATGTTACCCTCATACCAAAAGGGCATGATATGATAATGGACGGTGATATAGTTTTTTTTGTTAGCACACAAATTGAACAACAGCATGTTTTTGACATTACGGGAAAAAAGGTTTTTGGGGTACGAAACATTATGTTCCTTGGTGGTAGCAGGGTTGCACAAAAAGCAGTTGAAAAATTAGGCGATAATTATCGCATAAAAATAATTGAAATTAACCGGGAAAAATGCGAAAAAATAGCTGACAATTATGGTAAAGCACTCGTAATCAATGGTGATGGAAGAGACTTTAAACTCTTAAAGGATGAAGGTATAGATAAAATGGATGCGTTTGTTGCTACAACAGGGAATTCGGAAACAAATATATTAATGTGTCATTTGGCTAAATCGTTTGGAGTTCGTCGTACGGTTGCTGAAGTCGAAAACCTCGAATTTATGGGATTGGCTGAAAAAATGGATATCGGCAGTGTTATCAATAAAAAACTGAACGCTGCCAGTTATATTTACAAGTTTACACTAAATGCAGCTATTTCTAAAGTTAAATGTTTAACAGCATCAGATGCCGAAGTTTTTGAATTTATTGCCAAACATGATGCAAAAATTACTGATAAACCATTAAAATATATTGATTTCCCTGAAGAAGCCGTTATTGGCGGATATATTAGGGGCGAAGGCGGATATATTGCCAATGGCGACACATTAATTCAGGAGGGTGACAAAGTAGTGGTTTTCACATTACCTTCAGGGATTAAGAAACTTGAAAAATTCTTTAAATAGCATTAGTAAGGCTGTCAATCAATGAATATTAAAATCATTCTTCGCGTTATTGGTCTGTTGATGTTTGTTGAAGGAGCATTCATGCTTTTACCATTAATCATATCAATACTTTATGGCGAAAGTGATTCTATGGGATTTGTTTTATCATCAGCAATTAATTTATTGGCGGGTGCTTTAACTATCTGGTTTACAAGAAATGCAAACAAAGACATTGGAAAACGTGAAGGGTTTATTATTGTGTCACTCGTTTGGGTCATTTTTTCAGTTCTTGGAAGTTTACCTTATATTTTTACCGGTGCCATCCCCAGTTATACTGATGCTTTCTTCGAAACAATGTCAGGTTTTTCTACAACAGGATCTTCAATTTTGAATGACATTGAATCTTTAACACATGGAATTCTTTTTTGGCGCAGTTTGACGCACTGGCTTGGCGGAATGGGTATTATTGTTCTTTCACTGGCCATTTTACCCATTTTCGGGATTGGTGGTATGCAGTTGTATATTGCTGAAGTTCCGGGTCCAACTCCTGACAAAATAAGTCCCCGCATCAGACAAACTGCGGCCACAATGTGGGTCATATATCTTATTTTGACCATTGCAGAAACATTTTTATTATGGATAGGTAATATGCCTGTTTTTGATGCAGTTTGCCATTCGTTTGCGACAATGGCAACAGGAGGGTTTTCAACAAAACAAGCGAGTATTGCGTTTTGGCCTTCACCTTATATTCAGTATGTTATAATTCTTTTTATGTTTTTGGCCGGCACCAATTTCACATTAACCTATTTTACCATAAGAGGAAAATTTAAACCCATTTTAAAAGATGAAGAATTTAAATATTACGGTTTAATAACTGTTGGATTTACATTATTGATTTTTGCAGGCCTTTTGATTTCAACTCAAACCGGTGTTGAAGAAGCTTTTCGCAATTCACTTTTTTGGGTCGTATCGATAATTACAACAACAGGGTTTGGAACTGTTGATTATTTACTATGGAAACCTGTGCTAATTGCACTTATATTTTCATTGTTCTTTTTTGGTGGATCTGCGGGCTCAACCGGTGGGGGAATAAAAATTATGAGAATTGTGCTGCTATTTAAAAATGGTTATTATGAATTGAAAAGGATGGTTCATCCAAATGCAATAATTCCATTGAAATTTAACAAACACTCAGTTGATTCAAAAATAGTTACAAATGTTTTGGCATTTTTTGTACTTTATTTTATGATTTTTGGAGCAAGCACAGTTTTTTTCATGTTATTTGAACCTAATTTAGATTCTGCCATGGGGGCAGTCGCTTCATGCCTTGGTAATATAGGCCCAG
Source organism: uncultured Prolixibacteraceae bacterium (assembly GCA_963800345.1). GTDB lineage: Bacteria > Bacteroidota > Bacteroidia > Bacteroidales > Prolixibacteraceae > Draconibacterium. The sequence goes on from CAWDAW010000017.1 coordinate 44,960, forward strand.
GTTTAGGTTCAGTTGGCCCGGCTGAAAATTATGCTCACATTCATCCAGTTGGTAAATGGTTTCTTTCGTTTTTAATGCTTCTTGGCAGGCTTGAACTGTTTACAATCCTTGTACTTTTTAGTCCAACTTTTTGGAAAGAATAAATATCCTAACGAAAAAAATCATCAACATGATTTCGATTTTGATAATTGAAAAGTGATGTTTATGATTAAAATTCCAGAATTCCTTTCCCCTCGCGCACAATTGAAATTTCATTACCGGTACAATCAATAATTGTAGATGGAACCAATTCACCATAACCGCCATCAATAACAATTTCAGCTATCTCCTGGTACTTTTCATGAATTAATTCCGGATCAGTAGTATATTCAACAATTTCATCATCATCATATACAGATGTTGAAAGAATCGGGTTTCCCAGTTCACGCACTATTTCACGGATAATGTTGTTATCAGGTACACGGATACCCACTGTTTTCTTTAATTTAAAATATTTGGGCAGATTATTGTTTGCTTCCAGAATAAAAGTAAACGGACCGGGTAGATTTTTCTTCATCAGTTTGAAAACTGAACTTGAAATGGGTTTCGTGTAGTCAGATATATGACTTAAATCACTGCAAATAAACGAAAAATTATTTTTTTCAACTTTTACACCTTTTATTCTGGCAACTTTTTCCACTGCCTTTGCATTTGTAATGTCACATCCCAAACCATAAACTGTATCAGTTGGATAAATAATTAATCCACCTTTACGTAAAACTTCTACGACTTTTAGAATCTCGCGCAGGTTAGGATTTTCGTTAAACAGTTTTACCAACATAATTTTTTAATTTAGCAAACCCAAAAATACCTTTACTTTTTATCAGAAACAATATTAATATTTATTATGCAGATAATTAATACTTCCGACGGTTCGCACACAATTTATCTACCGGAAATGGATGAGCAATACCATTCAATAAATGGGGCAATTACAGAATCAAATTATGTATACATCGATAAAGGATACAATTTCCATTCAAACAAAAAGTTGTCGGTATTTGAAATTGGATTCGGAACAGGACTAAATTGTTTGCTCACAGCATTGCAAGCCCAACATCAAAAAAGGCAAACCTTATACATTTCAATTGAAAAACACCCACTTGACAAAAGTATTACCCAACAATTAAATTATGGCAGTATAATTTCAACTGAAGCTCAGTACTTTTATGAAAAAATACATGATTGTGAATGGAACAATTTTTTTGATATATCTGAATACTTTTGCCTAAAAAAAATTAAGGCTGATTTAAAAGATTACATTCCTGATGAACCAAAAAAATTTGACTTAATTTATTTCGATGCTTTTGGTCCCGACAAACAACCTGAAATGTGGACACCACTTATTTTCAATAAGATATCAATTGCTACAGCCAATGGAGGTGTTTTAGTAACTTACAGTGCAAAAGGCGAAGTTAGGAGACAACTACGGGCCAGCGGTTTTGAAATGGAAAGACTCCCCGGACCACCCGGAAAAAATCAAATGCTTCGCGGAATAAAAAGGTAGGCAAAGATTTAATTGCCAAAAAATTACATTATATTCGCACGCTTTATTAAAAAGGTATACATGAGCGAAGAAAAAATGTACGGCGAACTCGGAAATTTTAGTTATGCACTTGGCATGAGTATAGCTGGAAACCTTATTCAAACCGGCGTTAAAACTGTAAATCCTGAACTTTTTTTGAACGGATTTAAAGATGTTTTTAATGGCAATGAAACGATGATTCATCCTGAGGAGGCGAATAAAATACTTGAAGGATTTATTGGAAATTTAAACAAAAACAAAGGTGTAGAAAACCTTGAAGAAGGAATAAAGTTTTTAGCTGAAAATAAGAAAAAACAAGGAGTTACAGAGCTGCCAAGCGGATTGCAATATAAAGTGTTAGCTGAAGGCGATGGCGAAATCCCGACCTCAAACGATCAGGTTAAATGCCACTATCACGGCACTCTAATTGACGGAACGGTTTTCGACAGTTCTGTTGACCGTGGAGAACCCGCAGTTTTTCCGGTTAATGGTGTAATTCAAGGTTGGGTTGAAGCATTGCAGTTAATGTCAACCGGTTCAAAATGGAGATTATTTATTCCTTCAGATCTTGCATACGGCAGTAATGGTGCAGGCGGTGCAATTGGACCAAACTCAACTTTAATTTTCGATGTAGAATTATTAGAAATTATTTAAATATTTTGACAACATGAAAAACAGTATCATTTATGGGCTGGTAATCGTTATAGCGCTAAGCGCATCGTGCCAGCAGGGAGTTAAACCAGTAAAACTTGAATCAAACATAGATTCAGTAAGTTATGCTATTGGTGTATTGGTAGGTTCAAACAACCAAAAACAACTTGAATCGGCACCTGGTGGCGGCGATATTAACAGAGAAGCAATGGCGGCAGCATTCAGGGCATCTTCGGTTGGTGAAGAAGCTGCAATTACACCGGAACAAGCCAATGAATTGGTTCGCAAATTTTTTGAAGGCGCCGGTGAAAGACAAGCACAAAAAAACCTTGAAGAAGGAAATGCTTTCCTCGAAAAGAATAAAGCACGTGAAGGAGTAACAACAACCGAAAGTGGTTTGCAGTATGAAATTTTGACCGAAGGAACAGGTCCTAAACCTACTGCGGATGATCAGGTTCGTGTAAACTATCACGGAACTTTAATTGATGGAAAGGTTTTCGACAGTTCTGTTGAACGTGGCGAGCCTGTTGTTTTTGGTGTAAGCCAGGTCATTCCAGGCTGGACAGAAGCATTACAGTTAATGCCGGTAGGTTCAAAGTGGAAAATTTACATCCCATCGTCAATAGGTTATGGCGAGCGTGGAGCTGGTGGCGATATTGGTCCAAATGCAGCACTTATTTTCGAAGTTGAATTACTTGAAATTGTGAAGCCGGATGCAACAAAATAATCGTTAATAAGATTATTATAAAAACCCTTTGCAGATTTTTTTGCAAAGGGTTTCTTTTTTAATTTTAACCCGTAAAATAAAAACTGAACATCAAAAAAATCATATTATGGCATTAAGTGTAAAAGGCCGGATTAACCAAATATTAAAACCAGAAACTGGAGTTAGTAAGGCTGGAAAAGAATGGAGTAAACAAGAGTTTGTAATCGAAACAGAAGAACAGTTCCCCAGAAAAGTTTGTTTCACATTGTTTGGTGATAAAACGTCATTAATTAACGGATTGTCAGCCGGAGAAGAAGTTGAAGTTGCGTTCAATCTGGAATCACGTGAATATAATGGCAAATGGTTTCACAATATCAATGCATGGAAAATCGATAAAGCATCTTCAAATCAAAGCCAGGATGGGCCACCGGAATACAGTATGACCGATATTCCACCAGAACCGGATGAAGATGCAGGTGATTTACCGTTTTAAACTCTTAGGAAAATATCCAATATTAAATAATCAATACACAATTTTCAATTTACAGAGATTTCTCTTTTTGGATATTGAATATTGGACGTTCATTATTGGATATTTTTTAGTGAATTTCCAATATAGAATAATCAACAACCAATTTTCAAGGGCAAAGTAACTTCTTGATTCCTATTGAAAATTGATTATTGGACGTTCTTTATTGGATATTTTTTGTGAATGAATTATTGTTCCCTGGTAAAAACAGGGTTGCCAGACTTAGACAAACGAGAATTAAAAGAATAACCTTCAGAATCAAAAGCCAATAAATCAGTTGGATCAGCAATATTATTCTCAATAATAAAACGAGACATCAATCCGCGGGCACGTTTTGCAAAAAATGAAATCATTGTGTAGTTTCCGTTTTTAAACTCCTTAAAATCTGGTGTTACAATTTCGGCTTTTAGTTTTTTTCTATCGATGCTTTTGAAATATTCATTCGATGCAAGATTGACTAACACTTTATTTCCTGATTCAGAAACAGCTTCATTTATTTTCTTCGTAATCAAAGGGTTCCAAAATGAATACAAATCCTTTGATTTGTAATATTTTAATTTTGTTCCCATTTCCAAACGGTAAGGCTGCATCAAATCAAGTGGTTTTAATACTCCGTATAAACCGGAAAGAATGCGCAACTTACTTTGAGCAAGATGCAAATTTTCCTTTGAAAGCGTTGTTGCATTTAAGCCCTGATAAACATCGCCATTGAAAGCCAAAATTGCCTGCTTTGAATTTTCAGGTGTAAATGGCAGATGCCATTCCTGAAACCGTTTAAAGTTCAACTCACCTAAATCGGCTGAAATCCCCATCAATACTGAAATTTTTTTAGGGCTGTATGTTTTCAATCGACCCACCAGTTTTTCAGATTCTTTCAAGAATTCAGGAATAGAAAAATCAGGAATGACAGGTGGAGTTTTAAAATCGAGGGATTTAGCGGGAGAAATTACTATAAGCATTTTTACTCATTGATTTGATAAACATTTTTAAACACCACGTTGTATCGACACAATTGCCTGTTGAATTCCAGCTTTATCCTGTTCTGAAATACCTTCAGCTTTTAAAGCCTGCTGATAAACCTTCAATGCATCACCGGTTTTTCCATCTTTCATATAAATATCAGCCAAAAAGCTAACAGCAGTAAGGTATTGTGGATGCATTTTTAAAAGTTCAGTTAATGTTCTGATTGCCTCTGCTTTTTGATTGTTTTGAACTTGATAAAACGCCAACGTATAGGCATATTTTGGTTCATCAGGCTGATTTTCGGCAGCAATTTTTGCAAAGCTAACTGCTTCAATTATATTACGGGAAGCTGTAATTACGCTCAAATTGTAAGCAGCAACTGCTTGATTTGGATTAACCTTTAATGCTGTTCTTAAAGCCCGTTCCGCTTCTTCAATTTTTCCTTGTTCGGCAAGTAATAATCCCAGGTTTAGATTTGCAGCTTCGTTTTCAGGATCTACAGTTAACACTTTTTGAAGGTTCTCTTCAGCTTTTGCCGTATTTCCTACATAAGAATAAAGTACGCTACTGTTAATCAAGGGCATCAATGATTCAGGATACAAACGTGCAGCAGTCTCGTAAGATTCGAGCGCCTTGTTGGCATCGCCCTGATTTTGATAAAATATACCCAGATTGTAATGAGAACTCCAATCGTCGGGGCGCGATACCACCGAAGTCATATATTCCTGAGTTGCTTTTGCGACAAGCTCACTTTCAGCAGGGTTAAATTGTTCTTTAGGGAAAAGCGCCAATGAACTAGCTGCAGAAATCCGCACAAGACGAATTTCATCCGCACAAGCCTGAAGCAGACCTGTTTTAGCTTCTGCACTTACATTTCCATTTAATTCTGCGGCTGCCGATGCCCTAACAAGTGGTGATTTACTGTTTAAGGCATTAATCAAAACCGGCCATTTTTGTTCTTTATTGCAATTGCCTAAGGTTCGAATAAATGACGCGGTAACAACTTCATTTAAATCTTCTTTTGCTATGTGTTCAAGTATTTTGTTTAAGTTCGACCAATCGTTTAAACGTGCACTTCTTAACAATTCAGCCCATCTCATTGTTTCTTCCTGATAATTGCCATTTTTCCGTTTCTTTACAACATTATTTGCCCATTCAGCCGATTTATCGGTATGGCACATGTTGCATGCATTTGGAGAATCAAAACGTATTGTAGCCTCCGGCATAGGAGGCCGGAATGAATGATCACTGCGGTTCATATTCCCAAAAACTGTTTTGGGCATGTGACAGTTGATACATACAGCACCGGGACTTCCGGCTTTGTGACCGGAATGCGCGACCACATCTGCAACCCTTTCAGCATGGCATTTTATACACGCATCATTTGGGTTTTCTTTAAATCTGTCTCTTCCACTGGAAGTATGGCACATTACACAATGAAGCTCTCCGTTATCATTGCACACATTCATCATCCAGCCTGTGTAGGTGTAATTTTCGCCCAGGTCCCGACCATCCGGATAAAAATCAGTATTGTTAAGCACAGTTAAGTCGTAATTGTCGAAAAATTTTTCGCCTGGCATATAACTCGCTGTTATTGGATGCATTTTCGCATGACAAGGTGCACAGGACCAGTTGTGCTGTTCAGGTGTAAAAACTTTTGTTGAAATTAATCCAAGCTCCTTCTGCTCCACTCCTTTTTTGGCATTCCTAAAAATGCGGACATGATTCCCGCTTGGTCCATGGCAGGTTTCGCAGTTTATACCAGGTTCGTTCCATGTTGAGTTATATGAATCAGTAGCTAAGTCGAAATTTGTTTCCAACTGGCTGACATGACAACTATAACATGATGAGTTAAAGTTGTACATCCTGTCCCTCCAGGGAAGTGCCTGATCCGCCATTCCTTCCGGAAAATGACGAAGTGCAGACTGAGGATTGTTATACCACGCTTTATCATTTAGATTGTAAGCCAATGGAATAGTTTGTAGTTTTCCTTTATCTAACGGAGTGAGAAAATAGTAAACATTTTTTCCTCCTAAGACCCATACAACATCATAATTTTTGTTGTTTTCACCGTCCTTTTCAACCATAGTTATGGTAGAGTCACCGATGGTAATTTTATAGGTTTTACCTTCAAGGGAAAAATCTTCACTATTGGGCAGGTTTTCACTTTTAACAAATTCAGCATTAACAGGTTGCATAGCTTTTCCGTGATGTGAAGGCGACCAAAGATCATAAAACTTCTGGTGACATTCAATGCAACTCCCCGACCCAACATATTCATTTTTCATATTTTGAGAGTTTTGTCTTTTAGTGCAGGAAACCGCAAAAAAAACAAAAACACCCAACAACAAAACACACTTTCTATTATTCATAATTCAACATTAACTTCTTACAAATATTGCAAAAAATTAGTAAAAAATGAGCCAAATTATTTTCATTGAAAAACCAGAACCCGTATTAAACTTAAAATGAGGCATTTTATAATTTAGATAAATAAGGTACACTTTGCTGTTTAACTCAATCCATAGAAAATGAGATTCAGAAATAAAATAATATTTCAACTATATTTAGAGGTGTAAAAGCTATTTTAGCAAAAAACAAAATATCACTGTTAATTATGAAAATTGGAGTCTTACGTGAAAATAAATTGCCCATCGATAAACGAGTTCCATTAACCCCTGAACAATGTTTGGTGGTTCAGGAAAAATATCCAGCTGTAAAGGTTGTCATTCAACCCAGCAAAATACGCTGTTTTACTGATGCGGAGTATGAATCATTGGGTATTGAGGTTAGGGAAGATTTAAGTGACTGTGATGTTTTACTTGGTGTGAAAGAAGTCAGTGTGGAAGATTTTATAGAAGGAAAAAAGTATATGAATTTTTCGCATGTCATTAAAAAGCAGCCTTACAACCGAAAGTTGTTGCAAACAATGCTAATAAAAAACATACAATTAATTGATTATGAAGTTCTCACTAATAAAGAAGGAATCAGAATTATTGGTTTTGGCCGGTTTGCCGGATTGGTAGGAGCATATAGTGGAATACGAGCTTATGGTTTGAGAAAACAACTTTTCGATTTAAAACCAGCAAATAAATGTGAGGATTTGGCTGAAATGTTTAAACATTTGGATTCCATCGACTTACCTCCCTTTAAAATTGCCCTCACCGGAAATGGAAGGGTTGCCAATGGCGTGCTTGAAGTCCTTGATCATTTGAATATTAAGCAGTTGTCTCCTATGGATTTTATTGAAATGAACAAACCAATTTTTCCGGTTTTTGTGCAGTTGTTACCCGAGCATTATGTACGCATGAAAAATGGATATGAATTTGATTTATTCCATTTCTATACCCATCCTGAAGAATATGAAAATTCATTTATACCATTTGCTGAATCAACTGATTTGTTACTGGCATCGGCCTATTGGGATCCCAAAGCCCCCAAATTGTTTGATGCAGAAGATATGAAAAAGAAATCTTTTCGAATATCTGTTATTTCAGATATTACCTGCGATATAGAAGGCTCAATTCCCTCAACAAAACGTGCTTCAACAATTGACGATCCTTATTATGATTATAATCCTGATACTGAAGAGCTGGAAACGGCATTTTCCAACAGTAAGAATATTACAGTTCAGGCGGTTGACAATCTTCCTTGTGAACTTCCCAAAGATGCTTCATTGGAGTTTGGTCAGAACTTGATTGACAAAGTTTTTCCAAGCCTTTTGGGTGAGGATGCAGATGGTATTATTGAAAGGGCAAGTATAACCAAAAACGGAAAGCTAACTCAACGTTTTGAATATCTGCAGGATTTTGTTGATGGAAAGTAAATAAAAAAAGCCATCCGCTGCTATTCGAATGGCTTTTATAAAACCGAATTGAACTAAATTTAAGTAAGGATATACTTAAAAAGTTTCATATTAAATTTACCGAAGTTATATTAACTTTCAATAATCAAATCGTCTTCTCTCTTCGTTACTTTACTACCAATCAGACCATAGAACAACAAATAAGCTAAGCCTGCCATAATTACCCAGTAACTTGCCTGGTAAGTTGAAATATCGGCAACCCATCCCTGAATGGCAGGAAGAATACCTCCACCGCAAACCAAAACCATGAAAATACCGGATGCAGCTGCAAGATATTTACCCAGTCCTTCAACTGCAAGATTGAAAATGGCACCCCACATTATTGAAGTACACAATCCAACTAACGCTAAAAAGGAAAATTTTATGGGTACAGGGAATAAGCCAAAATTCAGGGAACCTGCTGACACACTAAATGTAGGCATTGAAATTTTGGTTGATTCGGGCCATAAAATAGCCAATAAAACAAGTATTAAACCAACAAACGAGGCCGTACTTAGCATGCTCCTGCTCGATATTTTATTTCCAAAACCAGCACCGAACAATCGCCCAACCAACATCAACAGCCAATAGAAACCTACAACTCCCCCGGCAACTCCGGCACCAATGCCCAATCCAGGGGTATCTCTTCCATCAAGAATTCTTTGTGCACTTGCATACGCATCCTCACTAATAACCTGAGTTCCGGTATTACTGTCATGTTGTGCTATAATATTTTGCGATTGTTCAATAGTTGGGGTTGTCATATATAAATTTGCTATACCCGGAGTTCCAACTTCAACACCAACATATACAAATATTGCAATGGCACCCAAAACAAAATGGCGAAATTTCAAAGCTCCTGACATTAAACGACCAAGGGGTTCCTTAAGTTGATCAGCATGAGGTTCGGGAATAGATGTTGCCCAAAGAATAAAAAACACAAGTGCAAACACGCCCATGGCAATATACATTATAGGAAAAATATCAGTAATTCTTGATTTTGTAGCCTCACCAATAAGGATACCTACAAAAACAGGAGTGAAAGTGGCCATTACCGAATTAAAAGAACCTCCAACCTGGATAAGTTGGTTTCCTTTGTTACCGCCGCCACCAAGAGTGTTTAGCATCGGATTAACAACGATATTTAACAAACACATTGAAAAACCAGCAACGAAAGCACCCAACAGATACACTCCGAAGCTTTCGGCGTGTCCCGACAAATATTGAATCCCAACCCCAATGAACCCAACTGCTATGGCTATCAAAGCAGTTTTCTTATATCCTACTTTCGTTAGTAAAATTCCTCCGGGGATACCCATAACTGCATAAGCAATAAAATTTGCCAAATTTCCCAGCATTCCCAGGGAATTAGGAACATTGAACTGATTTTTCAATACAATACCCATTGGAGCTGCCAAATTGGTAACAAATGAGATCATACCAAACAGTAAGATCATCATAATAATCGGCACTAAATAACCTTTGTTTTTACTCATAATTGTTTGATTTTTAAATAGTTTATTTTATTTAGAAACTTTTTTGAACTTTACAGGATAAGTTAAATGAGTGAATAATTAATTTAAGCTGGCTGTAAAAATATAAAATTAATTTGCTTTAAATAATTTAAATAGACATCATAAGATTTGAAAATTCAAAAATGCAGTTTTAAATTATTTTTTCAATTACAGGTCAAGTTTAACCGCACCTTTCGCCCTTATAAATAACTTGTGACAGGTTCCCGTTCCGTAAACATGTTCAAGTGTTTTTACATATTCATCCAATTTATTTTGAGGAACGAAAGCCTGAATAGTACCTCCAAATCCACCGCCGTGAACGCGCCAGGCTCCCACTCCCTTCAAAATCATTTCACTCAGTGCAAGTGCCAATGAAACAACTTGTTCGTCTTTGTGTACAACATCAAAAATATTTTGGTTGTACATATATGAACTGTATCCCGATTCGACTACCATTTTCAGGAATGACTCAAAATCATTTCTTTCTAATGCTTCAACCTGTTTAACCACCCGTGCATTATCACCTTGAAAATGATATGCTCGTAATATCGCTCTGTCACCGGTTTTTTTACGAATGGATGGAATATTCTCCACAATTTGCTCCAGGCTAACTTCCCTTAAAACCTTTGCGCCCAATTGAGCAGCTACTGCTTTCATTTCCGTTGGTAAAGATGCGTACTCTGCCTGCGACGCGGGATCATCATGACCTCCGCCAACATCGGTAATTACAAGGGAAAACCCGGTTGAAACAAAATCGAAATCAACTTCTTTTACAATTGGATTGGCAGGATCTTTAAAATCGATTGTAATTAGACCACCCACAGAACATGCTGTTTGATCCATTAAACCACAAGGCTTTCCAAAATAATTATTTTCAGACCATTGGCCAATAATTGCATTTTCAACAGCACTCATTTTTCCATTGTTGAATAGTTCATTAATAATGGCACCTACCAAAACTTCAAATGAAGCAGATGAACTTAATCCGGATCCTTTTGGCACCCTGCCATCAACGCAAGCATCGAAACCGCCTATTACATAACCGTTCTCTTTCATTTTTGCTGCAATACCTTTTACCAGAGAAGTAGAAGTGTAATACTCCGCTTCATTTGGTTTGAGATCGGTAAGTTCAACATGAAACTCAGGATATCCGGCTGATTTAATGCGAATTGTATTTGTTCCGTTAACTGCAGCAACAGCAATATTATCGAGATTGACGGCACCTGCCAAAACCCGGCCATAGTTATGGTCTGTGTGGTTTCCACCTATTTCCGTTCTGCCTGGTGAACTAAATAGTTGAACGTTTTTTTCACCATAAACTTTTTCAAAATCCTTTAATAATCCTGTATACCGTTCAGATTGTTCTTTTAAAACATTTGTCTCTGTTCCATATAATTCTTTGAATAACGGATTATTTCCACCGTTAATCTTCTCAATTAAACTGCTAACTTTTGTCATAATCTTTTATTAATTCAATTTAGTATTATCTTATTTACAAATTTCCATTTGTTTTCTTTCAGTATGATTCCGCACTTTTCAAACTGGTTGGTACTAGTTGGTACAAATATAAACTTTAAATGTACTTTCAAATATGGTGAAATGATGTTACAAAACAATTTTATATCACAAACTATTTCGTATAATCAACTTCGACGGATTACGATAATGCCCTGTCTTTTTGCTTAATACCATATCTGCCAATGTTTTACCCATTTCTACAAAATCAGTTGAAATTGTAGTAATTCCACCCGCAACAACCTCTTTAAGAACTGTATTATTAAATGAAATTATGCCAAATTTTTTACCGAGCTTGTATTTGTAATCTTTCGCTATTCGAACCATCTCAACCAAATCGTTATCTGATATCACAAAGTAAGCTTCATACAATTCAGGCCTCAATCCATCCAGTGATTTTACAACCAGGTGACTAAAGCGGTTCTCATTGCAAAATCTTTCAAATCCTTTTACCCTTTCACCCGGTTCTTTTCCACCCGCATTTACAAAAATCAGTTTTCTGTATTTTTTCAATAAAAAAAGTCCCTGATTTAACGCATCAAAAAAATCATTTTCAAAATCCTGGTACAAAGTCGGGTACATTTTCAAATCCGGTTTCAGCCGATCCAAAATAAATACCTTGTCTCTTGGTAGCTTTGAAAGTAAGTGGCTTGTATTATCAAAAGTTGCAGGCATAATAACATATGAAGTATAATTTCCGATACTTTCAATCACAAGATTTTTAAACACTTTAAAATTAAAATGATGAAAATATACATCCACTACACCCTTCCCTTTAAAGCTGTTCATCAACGAATTATATAAATCTTCCTTAAAAGAGTTTAATTCATCAAAAAGCACGAAAATATTTTCTTCATGAATTATTTCTGTTGTACCAACATAATATCCTTTCCCGGGCTGACTATACAGTACTCCTCTTGTCTTTAATTCGTTATAGGCAAGCATGACTGTATCTCTGCTCAAATTCGAATCTGAACAAATTTGGTTTATTGATGGTACCTTGTCTCCTTTTTTAAGTGATTTTTTTTCAATTGCCTGTAAAACAGTATTGACTATTTGCCTGTACTTTGGCAGTGAGGATTTTGGGTCAATATAAATTATTCGTTTTACCATTGGTTAGTCAGATTTTCACAAAAGTAAAAAGATAAATGATTTCAAAGGTATGTTTTAAAACACTACCAGTACCAACCAGTTCGCTTTTACTTTTTTTGCACCTTTGAATTTTTCACATCCATAAATTTAAACTTTCAACAAATGAAAATTGAAATAACAACTTTTGGGCATTTAAATGACGGAAAAGAAGTAAAACTTTATACACTAATGAATGACAATAATCTGGTGATCAAAATTACCAATTACGGTGCAATAATTACAAGTGTAGAAATGCCGGACAAAAGGGGGAACACTGAAAATATTGTGTGTGGTTTTGACAAACTGGAAACTTATATCAGCGATGAATATCTGAAAATCTATCCGTATTTTGGCTCCATAATCGGCCGTTTTGGAAACCGTATTGCAAAAGGAAATCTCGAAATTAACGGGAAATTATACAAAATGGCAATCAATAACGGTCCAAATCATTTACATGGTGGAAAAATAGGTTTCGACCGCCGGTTGTTCAATGCTGAAGCCTTTGAGAATGATAAAGAAGTTGGTGTAAAATTGACTTATTTGAGCCCCGACATGGAGGAAAATTATCCCGGAAATCTCAAAGTATCTTGTATTTACACCTTAAATAATAATAATGAACTGCGTATTGAATATGTGGCAGAAACCGATAAAACAACTGTTGTAAACTTAACCAATCACACTTATTTCAATTTAACCGGCGGAAAAGAAAACATTTTGAACCATGAATTGGAATTGAAAGCCGCGCATATGACTGAAATGACAGACCAGATTCCGACAGGTAAAATTATTCCTGTAGCCGGCACACCTTTCGATTTTAATACTTCGAAAAAAATCAACCACAGGATGTCGGAAGTTCCAATGGGCTATGATGACAATTTTGTTTTGGAAAATGAATCAGGCGAGTTAAAATTTATTGGTACTTTGAAGGAATCTAAAAGCGGACGAAAAGTTGAGGTTTCGACAACACAGCCCGGAGTTCAGGTTTATACAGGTTATTGGATTCCGGAGTTAAGTCATTGACGGAAAGAAAAAATTTGGCAGATTTTCTGGTATTGCAATTGAAACTCAACATTATCCTGATTCTGTGAATCAACCTAACTTTCCGACAACTGTTTTGCAACCCGGTGAAATATATAACGAAACAACCATTTACAGGTTTACAACCGAATAATGAAAACGCCCGTTTTTCGGGCTCTTTTTGCACAAATCATTCAAATATCCGTTTTGCAATTTTTTTATGTAAGTTTGGTTAAACTTAAATTCCATTTTTACCTATATGAAAACTATAATCGAACTTTTTGAAACGGCAATTGCAAAATTTCCCGACAATATTTATTTATGGGAGAAAAAAAATGGACAGGTACGAAGGGACCACTTATAAAGAAACCCGCGAACAAGTATTAAATCTGGCAGCTGGTTTGATTGAAATTGGATTTAAAAAAGGTGATCGCGCTGCATTGGTAGCTGATGGACGAAACGATTGGATTATCAGTGAACTCGGGATTTTGTATTCCGGTGGAATTAACGTACCACTTTCCATTAGACTTGAAACCAGCGAAGTAGCATTCAGACTAAAACACAGTGGCACAAAAATTATTTTTGTATCAAAAAATCATGCAGGAAAAATCGAGGAAATCCGGAGCGAACTGCCGGCTATTGAAAAAGTAGTATTTTTTGACGGTAAAGATAATCCCGGAGAAAATGACATAAATTATATTGAATTGGTAAACCGAGGAAAAGAATTGAGAAAAACAAATGCTGAAATTTATGATTCAGTATGGAAGAACATTCAACCAAACGATGTAGCTAATATTTCATACACCTCGGGAACAACTGCCGATCCAAAAGGAATCATGCTTTCTCACCTCAATTATGCTGCGAATGTAGTTCAGTCAAATGGATTGCTTGATCTTCAACCACACTGGAAAACACTTGCAATTCTGCCGTGGGATCACGCTTTTGCACATACTACCTGTCTGTATGTCTTTATGTATAAAGGTGCAAGTATAGCATCAGTTGAAATTGGAAATACGCCAATGGAAACCCTTAAAAATATACCCAAAAACATAAAAGAAGTACAGCCACACATTATGATGAGTGTTCCGGCATACTCAAAAACCTTCAGAAAGAATATTGAAGCCGGAATCAGGGCAAAAGGAGAAACACTGTATAAAGTATTTCAGTTTGCATTGAAAATGGCTTATAAATATAATGGTATTGGTACGGAAAATGGCAAAGGTGCCCGGGTTCTGTTAAAACCATTGCTTTCAGTATTTGATACTATTCTTTTCAAAAAAATACGCGAAGGATTTGGCGGTAATCTTTTATTTTTTATTGGTGGTGGCGCTATTCTCGACATTGAAATGCAAAAGTTTTTTTACGCGATTGGATTACCAATTTGCCAGGGTTACGGACTAACTGAAGCTTCGCCGGTTATTTCATCTAATGTACCGAATTGCGTTAAATTTGGTTCATCAGGGAAACCCGTTGATAATATGGAACTGAAAATTGTTGATAACGATGGTCGTATTTTACCCGATGGCGAAAAAGGCGAAATTTGTATAAAAGGGGATAATGTAATGCTTGGATATTGGAATAACCCAACTGCAACAGCAGAAACAATTAAAAATGATTGGCTTCACACAGGTGACATGGGTTATGTTGACAAAGAAGGATTTTTATATGTTTTAGGCCGGTTTAAAAGTCTTTTGATTGGCAATGACGGAGAAAAATACAGTCCCGAAGGAATTGAAGATGCCATATTGATCCATTCGCCATACATTCAGCAAATAATGCTTCACAACAATCAAAATCCATACACTGTGGGAATGGTTGTTCCAGATATGGAAGCGATAAACCGCGTATTAAAACATCGTGGTTTTGAAAGAGGAAGCGATACTGCAAATTCTGAAACACTTAAAATGATCCAAAACGAAATCAACCAGTTCAAAAAAGGTGGGAAATACGAAGGTATGTTCCCTGAACGTTGGATTCCTGCTACGATTGCAGTGCTCCCCACAAATTTTAACGCTGATAACAAAATGTTAAATGCCATGCTAAAAATGGTACGTGGAAAAATAACTGAACATTATGAAAAAGAACTCGAATTTCTTTATACCCCACTTTCCAGGAATATTGAAAATGAAATAAATCTGAAGTCCATTAGAAAATGGAATTCTTAACTTTACACCCTTAATTTTCACATTATGATTATTGAAACTTTTTCTTATCCACGTGCTGCAGTAATTGGTAACCCGTCAGACGGATATTATGGAAAAACAATAGCCTTTGTTTTTTCAAATTTCATTGCAAAAGTTCAACTTTACCAAACTCCAGAGTTGGAAATACTTCAGCAGAAACTTGATATCACAAAGTTTGGCAGCATTCACGAATTAGTTGAAAATGTGAATCTTTCGGGTTATTATGGAGGTATCCGGCTGCTAAAAGCAACAATAAAAGTTTTTTACGATTATTGTAATGAATGTAACATCCAGTTGGACAAGCGCAATTTTACGATGCGTTATGATTCAAATATTCCGTTACGACTGGGTTTGGCAGGTTCAAGTGCAATAATTACTGCCTGTATGAAATCATTAATTTCATTTTATGGCATAGCCATACCAAAGCCCATTCAGGCAAACCTCGTTTTAAGTGTCGAAAACAGCGAACTTGGTATTTCTGCAGGGCTTCAGGATCGGGTTGCACAGGCTTATGAAAGACCTGTTTTTATGGATTTCCAGAAATCAATAATGGATAAACAAGGGTTTGGGAATTATGAAGAACTCGATGTTGCCAATTTCCCAAATATGTATATTGCGTTCAGAAAAAACCTATCAGAAGGCACTGAAGTTATACACAACAATTTAAAAGCCCGTTACAACATTGGCGAAACGGCAGTTGTAAAAGCCATGGAAACCTGGGCCGATTACACCATGAAATTTAAAGAAGCACTCGCAATTAGAGACTTTAAAACTATTCACGATTTAATTAATGCGAATTTTGATCTTAGAAGGAGTTTAGTCCCGATTTCAAAAGGAAATATCGAAATGGTTGAAATTGCCCGTTCTGTAGGAGCTTCAGCAAAATTTACAGGATCAGGCGGTGCAATAATAGGTACTTATGAAGACGATGCAATGTTTACAGAACTCCAAAAAAAATTAGCCAAAAAGAACATTGAAGCAATAATCCCACAAATAGTAAATAAATAAAACATGATTAGAAAAGCTGTAATTCCTGCTGCCGGATATGGAACTCGTTTTTTGCCAGTTACAAAATCATCGCCAAAAGAAATGATTCCCATTGTTGACACACCTGTTATTCAATATGTGGTTGAAGAAGCTGTTGCAAGCGGCATTACCGATATTTTAATGATAATTGGCAAAGGAAAACGAGCCATTGAAGAACATTTTGACAGAAGTCCGATTCTGGAAGAAACCTTACAAAAAAAAGCAAATTTTGAGATGCTCGAAAAAATTAAAGATATCTCAAATATGGCAAATATTCATTTTATATGGCAAAAGGAAATGAATGGATTGGGAGATGCAATTTTACATGCAAAATATCATGTCAATAACGAACCGTTTGTGATACTGCTGGGCGACACACTCGTACAAAGTGAAAACGGACCTGTTACAAAACAACTGATAGATGTTTATAATCAAACAAAAAGTTCAGTAATTGCGTTGGAAGAAGTTAAGCCCGAACTTGTGAGCAAATATGGAATAATTGATGGTGAGCCGATTTCGGAAAATGTGTTTAAAGCCCATGGATGGATTGAAAAGCCATCACCAGACGAAGCTCCTTCTAATCTTGCGGTTGCCAGCCGCTATCTTTTTACGCCCGAAATTTTTGACTATCTGGAAAATACTATTCCTGGAAAGAACAATGAGATTCAGCTAACTGATGCGATGCGCGAGATGGTAAAATTTCAACCTATGTATGGAATGAAATTCACAGGGAAACGCTATGATATTGGTGATAAAATGGGATTTATTAAAACAAATATTGAGTTTGGCTTGAAAGATATGGAAATAGGCGAAGATTTGCGAAACTGGTTAAAATCGTTTGTGCAAAAATTATAAGAAACAGAAAGATTGTGAAGTGTTTATGCTTCAATAATCAACACTCTATTTCAAGTTTTGTTCTTCCAATTTTCAACAATCAACTTCTTTACTTCTATTGACATCCTATCCCATGCATAGTATTTTATTCTTTAATTTTTTGTACTTTTGTAATCCATTTTACCGGGGCTGATTGGTTTTGACAGCGGGTAGAAGAGGCAGGTAAGCATGCAAGGTTTGGATTGTTGACCTTTTAAAATAATGATCAAATTATAATTGGCGAAAATAACTACGCTCTTGCTGCGTAACCGAATCAAGTAAGTTACCTTTATTCCGAAACAAGGTTTTGGAACGAGACATCGCCCGGATGCTAATGCTTTGAAGCGGTCCGATCAGGCGGTGCAAGAAAATCGAAGCTAGTTTAAGTGGGGCTCTGACACTTTTACGAAAATAAAAGAGATAAGGTAAACATTGGTGGCCCTGATCCGGTGTTTATTCGAAAAACAAGTCTGGGGATAAGCATGTAGAAAGCTTGTTGCTTCCTCGTTTGGACGCGGGTTCGACTCCCGCCAGCTCCACATTCAGGAAAAACATTAAAATTTAAAAGGCTGTAAATATACTGATTTACAGCCTTTTTAATTACTTTATTCATCAAACAAAATCAATTCGAATCAAAAGGTAGGTGAGCTTACAGGTGAACTTATATAGGAGTAATTCGTGTTCACAAAAAACAACATATATAACTTTTGTTAAGAGTTACATTATTCACACATTAATATTTTATAAAGTGTGAATTTTGTAAATTATTCATATAATAATGTAACTCATAAGTTCGTAGGGTAAACTAATTTTAGCATTTACAACACAGTTCATGCATTTTATTTATTTGAAAAATAAACCGGCTATAAAACTGCATTTTCACTTGAACAGGATTGATTATAAAAAACTCAGTGAAAAAGGTGCGCGGGTTCAACGGCTGCTTTGGGCCAGCACAAGTAATAAGAACCCGGATTACAGCGATATAAAAAACATTGAAGCGCTTGTTGTACCGAACACAGTAAATACAGTTTCACTAAAAACATTAGAGGCCTATCGCGATCATGGTAAGCCAAAATCACGAATTGAAAGTGGATTGAAAAATGCAAACCGTTTATTGAAAAGCCTTCCTGAACTTGGGATTGATTTGGACAAGATCAGGTAAAAAATATGCCTGCCCATGCAATCCACAGTTAAACTAAACCATTAGAAGAGTTGACCAAAATGTGTAGTGACCCTCATCCCGGAGAAAATGTGTGAATAATGTAATTTCTTTCAATAATTCTGTAACAATTTTAAGTGCGTTGAGGCTTAACTTAGTTATCTCAAAATTCATGTATAAAATGAAAGAAAAAGATAAAAAGTTAAATCTGCCGGATAAGCTGCCGGAAAACAAAGAGGAAAATATTCTTCCGGGATATCCGGGATATCCCGATAACGAAGACATCTACGAAAATTTTCAGGAAGAAGAAGAGATAAATCCGGAAGATACTTCTAAAACAAAAAATCCAAACAGCAATAATTCAATCAGAAAGAATGATTTGGATGATGAGCAAAGTGAAAATGACCTCGATATTCCCGGCTCAGAGTTGGATGACCAACAGGAAAATATTGGAAGTGAAGATGAAGAGAACAATTATTACAGTATAGGTGGAGACGACCATAATGATTTGGATGAGGAAAAGGAAGAAAAAATATGAAAACAAGGATTGCTGCAAAAAATTTCCCTGTAGTTTGTGTGGGCGGATCAGCCGGAGGACTTGACGCTTCCGGTAATTTCCATTTCGAAACCTCTTAGTTATTTGTTTCTGATTCAACAGTGTTCAACACAAGGCAAAATCACAAGTATTATGTTTTGCAACATAATTATAATTATTTTGTTCAGTTTATTTGTAAACCTCTGATATTCGTATTAATTTTCCGGAGCTTTTTGAATATATGTTTTAATCTATTAACATTTTAAAAACTCCTTTTATGGAAAATCAAATTCATCTAATTATTCCTGAAGAGGTTGTATTAATAGCAACCCAAAAGTTAAATGAGGCAGTAGAAGTGCTGGAACCTTATTTACTTGCACTGACCTCTGACCAACGGAAGGAAATGGCAAAAATGAGTGACAAAACTATTCCATTTGTTGAAAAAAACCTTGAGTACAGTGGTTCTGCACCACAGTTTGTACCACCGTTTATGGATTGTGAAGCCCTTGCTGGCGATGTAAAAGTAACACAGCAATTAACTCCGCTGTACAGGATTGTTAAAGGCATGAGCGATGGCCTCGACGATACAGTTATGGTGGCAGGCAGCGAAGCTTACATTAATGCATTGAATTATTACAACTCGGTTAAACAGGCTGCCAAAAACAATGTACCGGTTGCCAAATCGATTTACGATGATTTAAGCAAACGCTTTGTTAAAACAAAAAAAGCAAAAGTTACACCTACTCCTCCGGTTTCTGAAAACTAAAAAATGGGGCGCCACCAGTGGCGCCCCTTTTTTTTGACCTTTACCAACTACATGAAATCATGCGAAAAGTACCTCCGAAGTACTAATTAGTACCTCCGAAGTACTAATTAGTTTCTCTGAGGTACTAATTAGTTTCTCTGAAGTACTAATTAGTTTCTCTGAAGTACTAATTAGTTTCTCTGAAGTACTAATTAGTTTCTCCGAAGTACTAATTAGTTTCTCTGAAGTACTAATTAGTTTCTCTGAGGTACTAATTAGTTTCTCCGAGGTACTAATTAGTTTCTCTGAAGTACTAATTTGAGATTCTGAGGTAGTATAAAGAATATTGTGTAATCAGAATATAAAGATATAAAAGCGAGTACTGGAGGATATAAATTGAGAAAAATCATATAACATAAAATTTTTACTCTCCGCAAACCTCAGCTATTCAGCTTTTTCCTATCTTCGGGAAAAATTAACCTGACATGAACTGGCAACCAGAAAATGTATCAACAGAAATAGTTTTGTGAACAAGTTACAATTCAAAGAAATCAGGTGAAAAAATAACAAAAAAGTATAATAACTTCGGGGTATTAACTAGTTGGCGGCAACTGTAAGCGCAACTCGACAAGACTGTATAAAAACAAAAAATATCGTGAAAACTGAAATTAGAATTTTATTAGAGGAGAATTCGTCAAATAAAGCAAAAGGAAATTGCTTTGAAACTCTAATTAGAAATTTGCTATCAATTCATCAATATGACATTCGTGGAAACGTTAATTTTTCAGGAATGGAAATTGACTTGATTGCAAATCACAAACATAAAAATGAAACACTTTATGTAGAGTGTAAAGCAAAAGAAAAGGTATCTTCTGATGAATTAAGCAAGTTCTGTTTCAATGTCGAATTTAAAGAGGCTGATTTTGGATATTTTTTCAGGACTCAAGAATTAGAATTTCAAGCAGGTGCATTACTTACAGAGATAAGGGCAAAACCTAAATATAAAAATTTAACATTTTTTGAGCCTGACGATATTATTCAAATGCTGATAGATGCAAGAATGATTTTTGAACCAATAGCTGATTTGAAGCCTTACTCTATCTCAAAGAAAATACTTGTAGTCACCTATTTTGGTGATTATTTGATTTATCTAATTGATGAATCAAATCTATACCCAACAAAATTTATTGTTATTAATGCTAAGAATAATATTAATGAAATCAGTGATGATATTATTGACTTGCTAACAAACAGGATAGATGAACTGAGGAAGCTTACTCCAATAACCAATTTTTTAAGAATATGTCAACCTGAACATAAGGTTATAAAGGAAATATCAATTGAAACAATCTCTGAGGTTCAAGAAAGTGAAAATTGGTTTGATTACTTACCTGCATCCTCAGTTAACAAACATTTCGTTGGTAGAGATTCAATAAGAACACAGCTCCTTGAATATTTTAAAGAAATTCAATCGAATAAGACACAAAAAAGAATTTTCTATTTAAATGGCAAATCTGGATGGGGAAAAAGCTCACTATTGTTGGAAATTAAGGGAAGATGCAGAAACAAACATTACAGGAACAAATTTTTCACTGTTGCAATAGATACTCGAAGTGCACTCTCAGACAATTTTGTTGCCTTATCGTTTGACAAATTGATTAATGCTGCCTTTGACCAAAATTTCATAAATAGAACACTGTTTCAGCAAGCCGTAAAGTTTACTACAGATGTAGACTTGCTTTCATCTGATTCAGTTAAGGAAATATTAGCATTGCTTAAAAGGGAAAACAAGTTTCTTGTACTTATTTTTGATCAGTTCGAAGATGTTTTTAGAAAGAAAGATTTATTTAAATCATTTTACAAATTTCTTAGTGATGTTACAGATAAAAAACCAAATCTAATTGTTGGCTTCTCTTGGAAATCAGAATTTTTCATTCCAAATGATGATCCGGCATACTTTTATTGGCAACAGGCTAAAGAACAATCTCGCGAATTCATAATCGGCGAATTTGGAGAGAAAGAAATTGACGGTATTATTAGGCAACTTGAACAATCAATAGGAAAGTTAGATAAAGAAATCAAGAATAGAATAAAAGAAAGCTCACAGGGTTTGCCATGGTTAACAAAGAAATTATGCATCCATATTTATGAGCAAATACAGTCTGGTCTAAAAAAAGATAAGCTAATAGAATCAAATCTAAATATTAAAGACCTTTTTGAAAAAGATAAAGAGAGAATAGAATCGGAAGAGTTAAAAGGACTAAAACTAATAGCACAAAAAGCTTTTGATGGTGATTTTTTTGAAATTTCTAACGTTGGAGAATCAATAGACAGTAAAACAATCGAATCTTTACTCCATAAGAGATTGATAATAAAATCAGGTATCAACTACAATATATATTGGGATATTTTCAGAGATTATCTGGTAACCAATATTATTCCTACAATAGGTGAAAGTTATCTTTTAAGACAAGGTGTTAATTTGTGTTTGGAAGTATTTTTACTGTTTAAAGACATTAATGCTCCTGTAACACTTGCATTTCTGCATGATAAGCATCCAAAGAAAATAGGTATAACAACGTTAGAAAATATTCTTATTGAATTACGCAATTTTGGATTGGTTCAAAAGGATGATGATCATTACAGTATAAGCAGAAACAATATCGAAATTTCTGTTGATGGTTTTATCTCTTACACAACTCAAAAATTTCATAACTATACGCCTTACTTGGTTTTAAAGAAAATGAATCTCAGTCATATAACAAAAGATGATATTACAAAAGTTATTAAAGGTATTTTTAAACGTGAATTTCAAGACAAAACTTGGGACACTTATTCATTAACATTAATAAGTTGGTTTCTCCAATCAAAAATTGATATAAAATCAAAAATCGTAGAGCCTAAAAAGGGTCGCGGCAAAAATTCAAAACTGCTTTTAGCTTCAAATAGTGTTATTCCAAGGAGTTCAAAAAATGAGATTTTAAAACTACTGCAAACCTTTAAAACAAATACTTCACCAATTAAAAGTAAATACTTCAGAGATCTTCTTTTATTAGATATTATTGATGAAGAAAGAAATTTTACAATTAACGGAGAACGTATCTTAACATTGAGCGAGTTGCAACAAACTGCTATTCTTCAAGAAAAAATTATGACTATTCCTAAAATGGCTAAATTAGGAAAGCTTTTACAAGCTAATCCCAAAATAAAGGCAAAAGATTTGCTCGCAATATTACCATCAGACTTTTTTGAGGGTAAAGTTCAAAGCTCTAAAATTATTTATGCATCGACAGCTATTTCATGGATAAAATAACAGCAGCCCTCGCTGCCGCGCGATTATTTACCTAAAATCCGCATGTTGGTCTTTTGTTTACCATTTTAGCGGAAAATTACATTTTTGGCCGAGAATTTTTGGTCAAATGTGATGCATTTCAAATATTTCTGGCTCTATTTCCGTTTAAGTATCTGATTTTTTAAGATTAAGCGCAAAGTTATCCCAAGAGAATGTTATTCTCACCAAAATTATGAATGTTGGGATAACTTCCGGTGGCGGTTTGTTTACGTCTGGAAATTCAGATTTCCGTACAAACGCAGTATTACTTCTTTTATCACAAAATTTAATCCGCCAAAAGCCGAAACAGGTGAAGAATTTACTATTTTCATATCGGTATTGTTGAGTAACACCAATTTAGGTGAA
>CAWDAW010000018.1:0-81557 GCA_963800345.1 uncultured Prolixibacteraceae bacterium
ATGTTAGTCGACCACACAACAAACGGACAAAACACTATTAACGGACAACCAAAATAAAACACAATGAATAATGACTTTAAAGACGCAATGTCAAAACGGACAGACGAAGAACTAATCAAAATTGTAACAATTGGCAGGAACGATTACCAACCTTTAGCAGTTGAAGCTGCCGAACAAGAAATTAAAAATCGTGGTATCGACACAACAACAATTGAACAAGTAAAAATCAACTTGACTAATAAATTTGAAGAACAAAAGCAATTTGACGATAAGAAAGTGAAGGCTAAGAAAAGATTTATCAATTTCATAGTAGACACAATTGCATTCTTTATTGTGGCTATAATTCTTTCATTTATTCTTGACTTTTTCATTAGCACGACAGACCAATCCTTAATGACATTAGTTGCTTACTTAATGTTTGTATTAGGTTTTTTCGGCTACTACGTTTTTATGGAAACAAAATATCAAAAGACAATTGGGAAATATATCACTAAAACAAGAGTAGTAACCAAAGACGGTTCAAAACCTGAAGTTGGCGACATAATTAGACGAACATTTTGCAGACTCATACCATTTGACAGAGTTTCATTTTTTTTTACGCCAAATGGTTTTCACGACAGACTTTCAGACACGACAATAATTAAAGATGAGAACTAACGAACGACAAAGAAACACAGCCCATAACAACGGTTTTGTTTAATTGGGGTTTTAGTTAAAAGTTGCTAATTTACAGCGAGTTTGCAGCTTTGGTTGACGTGCGGAGATTGTAGCTTCGAAATCCCCAACTAAACAAACCCGCGAACGTTATGCTTCATGTTGAAGAAAACAAATTGACAATTTAAATTGAAAATATGGTAGACTTTTGGAAATCTGTTTTTGGACTAGTTTTATTGCTAATTGGAACAATACTTTTTATTTGGATAACAAGAAGAAGGTTGAAAGGAGATAAGGGTGGGTATGGTGCCCATATCAATATTTACACTGGTGCTTTATTATTATTTTTTATAGGATTGATAATGTTAGTGGGAGAATTAATGAAACTATAAAGACCGTGCTTATAATACAAAGCATTATAGAAACATTTTGAAAAATAAAAATCACGAAAGCACAACAATTAAGCGTTCTGGCGGTCGGCACGGCCAAGCCTGAACCGGGTGTTGACGAAATCAGACAAACAAGGATTCTTGACTGAAATTTATTGAATTCATGCTGGAAATTATAAAAGATGCTTTGGATGAGAATCGTTCCGTACTGGGTTCTAGTTTATGAATTACCAGCCACAACACGGTACGGGTTTGAAAGAAATGATTATAAATTTTCGGATTAGGCAATTTTAATGTGATTAAAAAATTCTATTAGATAGCTTGCGAGTGTAACCTAAAAAAAGCCGACCCCTCCCGGAACCGGCTTTCTATCTCATTTCTTATAATTTCTTTTCCTTTTCCTCTCCTTCGGAGGGGTCGGGGGAGGCTTTCTATTTAAACGCCTCAATCAAAACTTCCAGGATTTTCTTTCCGGCGGCGGCAACACTGGTTCCCGGGCCAAAAATGGCAACGGCACCTGCATCGTATAAATACTGGTAATCCTGTGCCGGAATAACTCCGCCACAAATTACCATAATATCGTCGCGACCCAGTTTTTTCAGTTCTTCGATTACGGCAGGGACAAGTGTTTTGTGGCCGGCTGCCAGCGATGAAACGCCCAACACATGCACGTCGTTTTCAACAGCTTGCTTGGCGGCTTCTTCCGGAGTTTGGAACAGCGGTCCCATATCCACGTCGAAACCGATATCAGCATAACCTGTGGCAACAACTTTTGCGCCTCGGTCGTGACCATCCTGACCCATTTTTGCAATCATAATACGTGGCTGGCGGCCTTCCATTTCGGCAAATTGTTTTGCCAGTGCCTGAGCTTCTACAAACTCGTCTTTTCCCTTGTGCTTCTGATCTATACACGCCTTCAATTGTTCTGATTACTGCTTTATAACGTCCTGCCACTTTTTCGCAGGCATCCGAAATTTCTCCCAAAGATGCACGTTTTTGTGCTGCATCAATCGCCAATTCCAATAAATTTCCCTTTCCTGTTTCGGCACATTTTGTAATTGCCGCCAGCGAAGCCTGAACTTCAGCTTCATTTCTATTGGCACGCAAAGTTTTCAAACGTTCAATCTGCGACAAACGAACTGCTGTGTTGTCGATGTCTAAAATATCAATCGGGTCTTCTTTTTCCAAACGGTATTTATTGATACCAACTATTGTTTGCGTGCCACTGTCAATTTTTCCCTGTGCACGGGCAGCAGCTTCTTCGATACGCATTTTTGGAACGCCTGTTTCAATTGCTTTTGCCATTCCGCCCAGCTTCTCAACTTCTTCAATTAAAGCCCAGGCTTTTTGCGCAATTTCGTGAGTTAGCGTTTCAACGTAGTACGAACCTGCCCACGGGTCTACTGAGCGGGTTATTTCGGTTTCCTGTTGCAGATAAATTTGAGTATTTCGTGCAATCCGTGCTGAGAAATCGGTTGGCAATGCTATTGCTTCATCGAGTGCATTTGTGTGCAAACTCTGTGTGTGGCCCAGTGCAGCTGCCATTGCTTCTATAGCTGTTCGGCCAACATTGTTAAAAGGATCCTGCTCGGTTAACGACCAGCCCGAAGTTTGCGAGTGCGTACGCAGCGCCATCGATTTTGGATTTTTAGGGTTGAATTGTTTTACCAATTTAGCCCAAATCATTCGTGCTGCACGCATTTTGGCAATTTCCATAAAATGGTTCATACCAATTGCCCAGAAAAACGACAAACGCGGTGCAAAAGCATCGATATCCATACCCGCGTTAATTCCGGCACGGAGGTATTCAAGTCCGTCGGCCAGCGTGTAAGCCATTTCAATGTCGGCAGTGGCACCGGCTTCCTGCATGTGGTAGCCTGAAATAGATATTGAATTGAACTTTGGCATTTTCTGCGAAGTGAATTCAAAAATATCGGCAATGATTTTCATCGAGAATCCGGGTGGGTAGATGTACGTGTTACGCACCATAAATTCTTTTAGAATATCGTTTTGGATTGTTCCTGAAAGTTGCTCCAAAGTTGCGCCCTGTTCCAAACCGGTAACAATATAAAAAGCCAGAACAGGCAAAACTGCGCCGTTCATTGTCATCGACACCGACATTTTATCGAGTGGAATCTGGTCGAAAAGGATTTTCATGTCGAGAATTGAATCGATGGCAACACCGGCTTTCCCAACATCGCCGATAACACGTGGATGATCGGAGTCGTAACCACGGTGCGTTGCAAGGTCGAAAGCAACCGACAACCCTTTTTGGCCTGCAGCCAAATTACGGCGGTAAAAAGCGTTTGATTCTTCAGCTGTTGAAAAACCCGCGTACTGGCGGATTGTCCAGGGTTGCATCACGTACATAGATGAATACGGACCGCGGAGAAATGGCGCTACACCTGCAGCATAATTCAAATGTTCCATTCCTTCCAAATCTTCTTTGGTGTAAACAGGTTTTACCGGAATCTGCTCCGGCGTTTTCCAATTTTTTTCAATTTTGTTTTCGGCAACCCAACTGGCAGTATCTTTTTGCTCAGCAACCGTTTTAATATCTATTTTTTTGAAATCTGGTTTCATAATTTTTTTGTTTTTGTATCAAGAAGAAAAGTATCAAGCATCAAGATAAAAAAAGCTTCAGGTAAAGAGTCTCGAAAATCCATATTAGAATTCAGACGTTTTCTGATCTTTTTTCTCTTTATTTTTGTCTTGCTACTTGTATCTGTTAATCTTGCTACTATTGTTTAGATTCCTAAATTTTCCTGATAAGCTTCCAATTCTTCCAGAATATTACTCTTAACACTGATGAAATTTGTAACTCCTTTTTCCTCAAGTTCTTTCTGACAGGCAGGGGCTCCGGCAATTACAAGAATTTCGTTGTTCAGCAATTCAACAGCTTGCGGGGCCAGTTCAGCATATTCTTCATCGGAACTGCACAAAACAATAATATCGGCATTGGCTGCTTTTGCGGCGGCAATACCTTCTTCAATTGTGTTAAATCCGTTGTTGTCGATTACAGTAAAACCGGCCACAGCAAAAAAGTTACAGCTAAATTGTGCACGTGCTTTTCTGAAAGTAAGATTGCCAATAGTCAGCATAAAAACGACAGGGCGTTTGTTTGTTTTTGAATAAACATCGGTAGAATAACGAAGTGCTTCAAACGCCTGTGCACCACGATAAGGATTTAGTGTTTCTACTTGAGCACCCTCTTCCGTTAAATCAATTGGTTCGAATACTGAGCTGTCAAATTCAGTTGTAATTTTTTCAGTGAAATTTGGGAACTGGTTTGTGCCCAAAAGATTTTCGCGGCGCAATGCAATATTCAAATCGCGTTTTTTAGCCATTTCTTTTACTTCTTTCTGAATAAATCCATCGCGGAAAGCGGCAATAAAACCTCCTTTATCCTGAACTTTTAAAAACAAGTCCCATGCCTTGTCAACAAGTGAGGCTGTAAGGTTTTCAACATAATAGGAACCTGCTGCCGGATCTGAAACTTTATCAAGATAAGATTCTTCTTTTAATAAAATCTGCTGATTTCGGGCAATGCGTTCAGAGAAATCTGTAGGTTTTTCATAGACAGCATTAAAAGGCAAAACTGTTATTGAATGCGCGCCTCCCAGCGCTGCCGACATCGCTTCGGTTTGTGTGCGAAGCATGTTTACATGGGGGTCGTAAATAGTAAGGTTGTATCGGTTTGTTTCGCAGTGGGCTATTAATTTGGCTGAACCATCATTTTCCGGACCGTAAGCTTTAACAATTTGCGCCCAAAGTAAACGGGCAGCGCGTAACTTTGCAATTTCCATAAAATAGTTGTTACCGATACCAAAATTGAATTTGATGGATTTTGCAACATCATCAATGTTCAATCCCAATTCAGTAAGTTGAGTTAAATATTCAGCTCCAATTGCAAGCGAAAATGCCAGTTCCTGAACGATTGACGAACCGCTGTTGGCGAAAAATTTTCCGTGCACAGCCAACACCCTGAAGTTGGGAAGTATTCTGGTTTTTTCAATAAACGGTTTTAATTTTGAAATGGCATCATTAGCTAATGTTCCTTTCAAAACGAAAGTGCCAATAGGATCAACGGAGGAAGAGGCAAGTACATTTTTATTATCCCATTTTCCGTTGGTAACATGTTCGGTAAAAATGTTTGAACAATGAACTGAATCTCCGGGACAAATTAAATTGATTTCTGCGGCCTCTAAACAAATGTCTTTCAACAAAACTGCAATCGATTCTTTAGTAATATTATCGCAATTGTTAAAATAGAAACCAAGAGAAGTTACTCCTTTTCCAAGGATTTCAAGTGCTTTCTTATTGGCAGTTTCAAAATCCGAAACAAAAATGTTTTGGCGGACCAGCCAGTCATTGCCGGTTTTTTTATTACCGCGAACAAAAGGGAATTCTCCGGGTAAGGTATCCAGGTACTTTAAACTTTCCAGGTTTTCCTGACGATAATATGGGCGGACGTTAAACCCTTCCCAGGTTTTCCAAACGAGCGCCCTTTCGTAATCTTTGCCTTTTAAATCGGCATTTATTTTTGCTTCCCATTCATCGGTAGTAACAGGCGCAAAATCGGCGAAAAGTTTTTGCTTTATTTCTGTCATGTTGAAAATTATTTTGAAAATCGAGTGGCAAAAGTAGGTGTTTTAAAGCATTGACAAACAGATTAACTTAGGTTATTGAATGTAATTGTGCAAAAATCATGTTAAGGAAACAAATCAATATTTTATATCGAAATCAAACAACTAAATAATTAAAACCGCTTATTTAAAAAATGGCTTGTTTGATCTAAAACTTAATCTCAAGTAAATGTATTTGGTTATAATTAACATATATTAACATATCTTATAAAGCCTGATTTTAGTGGTTTTAGGCTAAATATATGTAACTAGGTTCAATTAATAAACAAAAACAATAAACAAAAACTGTTTAAACTTGTCTTATTAAATGTAAACAAAATGAAACAAATAAAATTTCAGAAACAGAAAATTAGAGAACAGTTTAAAACAGAAACAAATTAAAAATTAGAAATCATGAAAACAGTAAAAACAATTGCAGCAGGGATTATTATTATTGACATCGGCATTCGGAGTAAATGCAACAGAAAATTTGAGAAGTTCAGAAGTAAGGATTAACGTTTCAGATTATGAACTGAAGATTGAGCCATGGATGATAACTTCTGAATTTTTTGAGGCGAAAAAGGCTGATGCTCCGGCGGGTACGGTAGTCGACATCGCAGTTGCCAATTCCGACTTTAGTATTCTGGTTGAAGCAGTAACAAAAGCAGGTTTGGCGGGTGCTTTAAGTGCAGAGGGACCATTTACCGTTTTTGCACCAACAAATGAAGCTTTTAAGGCCCTTTTTAAACAACTTGGAGTTAGTGGTATCAAAGATTTAACCGCAGAACAACTCACTCCGATTTTGACTTACCACGTAGTGGCAGGTAAAGTAATGTCAACCGATTTATCAAATACTTCAGTAACAACTTTGAACGGACAGAAAATTAAAATCGACATTTCAAATGGGGTAAAAATTAATGACAGCAAAGTTACTACCGCTGACATTTCGGGAACAAATGGTGTTGTGCACGTAATTGATAAAGTGCTGATGCCAAATTAATTTAAAATTAAATACACCATGAACAAGCTGATTTCTGAAAAGGGATCAGCTTTTTTATGCGTTAAAGATTCTAAAAAAAACCTAATCAGTTGTATAGAAAGGTTTTTATCAAAATCCTTTCCCGATAATTTTCATAAATTGCATGCCCGTTAAAAGAGAAATGAAATAATGGAAAAGCTAAAGTGGACGAAAGATATTTTTGGGTCGAAGCTTGAGTTAAGACAGGGGAACGAGCTAATTGGCAAAATTCAGTGGGAAAATATGGTCAGTGCAAAGGCGCAGGCGATGATCAATGGAAAACTTTTTATACTGAACCGTGAGTTTTTTCTGTCGAAAATGGAAATTTATGATGCCAACGACCAGTCACTTTTAGGGTCGGTAATGGTCAATTTATTTAATCCGCGCAGCGATGTTGTCATTAACGGCAAACGGTTCGAACTCGAAATCAAAAACTTTTATCAGTCACACTGGGCGTGGAAATACAATGGCGCCGAAATTATACGGTTCTCATCCAACGAATTCATTACCAAAGACAAAGGTGAGATTGAACTTTTAACTTCATGCAACGAAGAAATTGAGGTTTTGATCTTGCTGGGGCTTTTTGTACGCAACCAGTTTGTGCTTTATATGTTGCTGATTCTATTGATTCTGCTGGTAATTATTTTTTAAGACCAAACGATTCGCCCGGAAGTGTGAGGATTTAAAAAAACATAAAATATTCAGATCTTTCTTTTAAAATGCAGATATGAAAAACGGATTGCAAACGTTTCTAAAAGAAAAAACATGCACTTCCGTTTATTCGTTTATATTTTAATGATTTCAATAGTTTTTTTTTCATGTAATGAAGAAGAGTTTACTTTTGCCACCGATTCAAAACTTCAATTTGCCGCAGATACTGTTACATTCGATACTGTTTTTTCCACAATCGGTTCAGCCACAAAATGGTTTACGGTAAAAAATACAAACAAACAATCTGTTAAAATTTCAAAGATATTTTTGGCAGGAGGAACCCGATCCCCTTTTCGTTTAAATATTAATGGAATGCAGGCCAATGAAGATTTCGATGTAACGATTTCAGCAGGTGACAGTTTATTTGTTTTTGTTGAAGTTACAATTGATCCAACAGGGCAAAATAACCCGATGGTTGTGCAGGATTCTGTTATTTTTAACCTGAACGGAAACACGCAGGATATTGATTTGATTGCATTTGGGCAGGATTTCCACCTTTTTAATGGCGACGTTTTAAAAACCCAACATTGGATAAACGATAAACCTTATTTGATTTATAATTCAATTTTGGTGGATTCGCTCGAAACTTTGATTATCGATCCCGGTTGCCGCATTCACTTTCACTATGGTTCGGGCATGTTTGTAAAAGGAACTCTGAAGGCGACAGGTACGTTTGAGGAACCGATAAGTTTTCAGGGCGATAGGCTGGAAGAAAGCTACAGAAATATTCCCGGTCAGTGGGGCGCTTATACAGAATTTGCTAATGGAGGTTTGTACATTTATGGAGGCATTCATTTTTTAGTAGGAAGCAAAGACAATGTGTTGGATTATTCGAATATAAAAAATGCAACAAAAGGTATCCAAATCGATAGTATGGGATTTTCTGAAAACCCTGTTTTAACCATTTCAAACTCAAGAATTGAAAACATGGCGCTAAATTGTATTGATGCACGTACAACTTTTTTAAAAGCCTCAAACTCTGTTTTTGCCAACTCTGGTTCATATACTGTTGCATTGCGTTTTGGTGGCGATTACGAATTTAAGCATTGTACTTTAGCTAACTACTCAGGCTTTGGAAACCGCAAAGAACCTGCTCTGTTTTTGAACAATTATTATGTATTCAATAAAATTACATACAGTTTTGATTTAAATACTTTTTTCGGGAATTGTATTGTGTATGGAAACAAAGAAAATGAGATTTTATTGGCAAAAGAGGGAAATGGTTCGTTCACATATTTATTCGAAAATTGCCTGGTAAACACGAATTTAAGTTCAGGTTTCGAAAACTCAGTTTTTAACAAGGAACCGCTTTTTATAAATATTTCTGAAAACAATTATGCTATCGATTCACTTTCTCCGGCAAGAAATATTGGAGATATCGAAATCGCTAAACAGTTTCCAATTGATTTGAATGATTATTCACGGCTTGAAGATGAAGGCCCTGATTTAGGTGCGTTGGAATGGATTCCTGTGGTAAAAAGGAGGAAATAAAAATTCATTTACTAACTCCCAATTGGGAGAAAAAGCAAAACCGCCTTTGCGTACAAAAGCGGTTTATTTATTTAGGGTAAGCTGCCGACCCGTGTTAAATCGGCACTGCAACTTACAGAAACGCACCGGCAACTGCTGGCACGATTTTTTATTCCTTTAAGGTCTTTTCAAAACACATACTATTTTCAACATGAATGTACTGGCGGTAATTGGATATTTGCCGGTAAGCATTTTTCTGGTAAAGCCTCACTGCATCTGACAGTCGCTTCCCGGTTTCCAAAACGCATTTTGAATAACCCAGTTCCCTTGCCCAATTTTCCAGTTCAGTTAAAACCTGTGTGGCAGTTCCTTTTCCACGTTGACTTTCAGAGGTAAACATCCGTTTTACTTCCATGGTTTCTGAATCGAATTCTTTTATTGCACCACATGAAACCACAATGTCACCATCATATGCCAGAACAACATGCTTGATTTTGTCTAATCTGTTGAATTCATCATAAAAATCATGCTCACGACCATCCAAATCAGCAAGTAAATTATCCAACCGGGCAACCAACTGAATAAATTGAAATTTCGAATTGGTCCTGACTGTGCGAATTATCTTCCTGTTTTGTATTTTATTACAATATGATTTTTCTGATTAAATCCTATTTTTCAAAGTTCCCACCCAGGGGATTCAGCGGGCTTCTTTATTTTACCTCAGCACCATTTTTAACTTTCTTGTCCGGTTCTACAATCGACAAAGAACCATCAGCGTTTTCAGCACACAAAATCATTCCCTGCGATTCAATTCCTTTCAGGTTTTTAGGTGCCAGGTTTACTAAAATCGAAACCTGTTTACCGATTAATTTTTCGGGTTCGTAATATTCTGCAATCCCCGAAACCACTGTTCGTTTATCAATTCCTGTATCGATCAGAAGTTTCAGTAATTTTTTGGTTTTGGCTACTTTTTCAGCTTCCAGAATTGTCCCGACACGTATATCCATTTTACTGAAATCGTCATATTCGATATTCTCTTTTGCCGGTGTTGCTTTTGATTGAGCAATTTCATTAGCCTTTTTTGTGTTGAGCAATTTCTGCACCTGCGCTTCAATAACGTCATCTTCAATCTTCTCGAAAAGCAGTTCAGGTTGATTTAACTGATGACCTGCAGCCAGCAAATTTGTGTCGCCCAGTTTTACCCAATCCAGTTTTCCGAGGTTCAAAAAACCACGTAATTTATTCATGCTGAAAGGAAGAAACGGCTCCAGACAAATGGTAAGGTTTGCGGTGATTTGCAGACTTACAAACATTACAGTTTTTACACGTTCAGCATCGGTTTTTACAACTTTCCAGGGTTCTTCATCGGCAAGGTATTTATTTCCAAGCCGTGCCAGGTCCATTGCATTTTTCAGTGCTTCGCGAATGCGGAAACTGTCGAGACTTTTTTCAACTTCGGCTTTTATTGTTGAAATCGAGTTCAGGGTTTCTTTGTCAGAATCGGTTAAATTTCCACATTCGGGAACCAAACCATTGTAATATTTTTGAGTGAGCACAAGCGCACGGTTGACAAAATTTCCAAGTATTGCAACAAGTTCGTTGTTGTTGCGTGTCTGGAAATCTTTCCAGGTAAAATCATTGTCTTTTGTTTCAGGTGCGTTTGCGGTGAGAACATATTTCAATACATCTTCTTTTCCCGGAAATTCTTCCAGATATTCATGTAACCAAACTGCCCAGTTTCTAGAAGTCGAAATCTTATCGTTTTCGAGGTTCAGAAATTCGTTGGCGGGCACGTTTTCAGGTAAATTATAAGTTCCTTCTGCTTTCAACATAACAGGGAAAATTATGCAGTGAAATACAATGTTATCTTTCCCAATGAAGTGCAACATGCGTGTTTCAGGGTCTTTCCAGTATTTTTCCCATAGCCCCTCTCCGTCTCTGCCCGAAGGGGAGAGTGTATTGAACAAATCTTTGGTAGCTGAAATATAACCGATTGGTGCATCAAACCACACATACAGCACTTTTCCGTCGGCGCCTTCCACAGGAACAGGCACGCCCCAATCGAGGTCGCGGGTTACGGCGCGAGGCAACAATCCGCTGTCAATCCACGATTTGCACTGCCCGTAAACATTGGGTTTCCACTCTTTGTGGCCTTCCAAAATCCATTCTTTTAACCAGGACTCGTAATCATCAAGTGGCAAATACCAGTGTTTTGTTTCCTTTAAAACCGGCTGGTTTCCGCTGATCATCGAAACCGGGTTTATCAATTCCGTTGGGCTGAGTGAGGTTCCGCAACTTTCGCACTGGTCGCCGTAAGCTTTTTCGAAACCGCATTTCGGGCAGGTTCCGGTTATATAACGGTCGGCAAGAAACTGTTTGTTTTCTTCATCGAAATATTGTTCCGAAGTTCTTTCAATTAATTTTCCGTTGTCATACAAAGTCCTGAAAATTTCAGAAGCTGTTTCATGGTGAATTTGAGCACTTGTGCGTGAATACACATCAAATGAAATCCCAAAATCCTGAAACGATTTTTTTATGATCCCGTGGAATTTGTCAACAACATCCTGTGGTGTAATTCCCTCGTTTTTAGCTTTTAAAGTAATTGGTACACCATGCTCATCGGAGCCGCCAATCAGCAAAACATCTTCGTTTTTCAGGCGCAGATAGCGGGCATAAATATCTGCAGGCACATAAACACCGGCCAGGTGGCCAATGTGGATTGGCCCGTTTGCATACGGTAAAGCAGTTGTGATGAGTGTACGTTTGAAATTATTCATGCTAAAATGTTTCTCTTTTTTTGAATCTGAAATAAGGGTTGCAAAGATAAATGAAAAAATACAAATCAGATTGAATAAAATGCCAGACATCATACAAACACTTTAAACACGCATACAATATTTGCGTAATCAATCGTATTAGTGTAAGTCAAAGTTGTTTTTCTGAAATAAAGCCAAAATGTTTTTCCTAAAAATCTCCCCATCCTTTTTTACATTTGCAGCATGGGATTCAAATCAGTTTCGATAAAACTACCGACGGATTATACACAAGAGCAACTTCAGCAAAAAATTGCCAAAGAGTTGCGAATCAGAGATTTTACTTTTCAGGTTGAAAATAAAAGCCTTGATGCCCGAAAGAAAACTGATATTTTTTGGTTGGTGCAGGTTGCAGTAAATTCTCCTGAAATTAAAGGCGAAGAACAACCGGTTTTTGAAATCCTGCAAATTCCTTTCAAAAAACGAAAAGAGCAAATTGTGGTTGTTGGCAGCGGTCCTGCAGGTTTTTTTGCTGCTTTTGTTCTTCAAAAAGCAGGGTTCAATGTTACATTAATCGAACGCGGATCGGAAGTTTTGAAACGGGGAAAATCTATTCAAACATTTGAACGCACAGGAATTTTTGATGCTCAAAATAATTATGCTTTTGGAGAGGGTGGAGCCGGAACTTTTTCCGACGGAAAACTCACTTCACGCTCGAAACATATTTCACTCGAAAAACAGTTCATACTCAGCAGTTATGTTGAAGCAGGGGCACCCGATGAAATAATGTATATGGCACACCCGCATCTTGGCACCGATAATCTTCGAAAAATAGTTCGCAACTTAAGGATTCAGTTTGAAAACCTGGGTGGGAAAATTCTTTTCGAAACCATGTTGGAAGACATAACAATTCGAAATTCGATAGTAACTGAAGCGATTACGTCGCAGGGGAGTTTCCCAACCGACACGTTGTTTATTGCACCAGGCCATTCAGCTACCGAAACATACAAAATGCTGATTCGGAGAGGAGTTCCATTTCGAACCAAAAATTTTGCAATTGGCAGCCGAATGGAACATCGGCAGGAAATAATCAACCAGGCACAGTGGGGGCGTGTAAAATTGTCCGGCGTAAAAGCTGCCGAATACCGTCTCACTTCTCCAGCTGATGGCAAGCATCCGGTTTTTTCGTTTTGCATGTGTCCGGGCGGAATGGTTGTCCCAGCTGCTGCATACGAAAACACAAACATTGTTAACGGCATGAGTTTTTACAATCGTAACGGAAATTTTGCCAACGCTGCCTGTGTAGCCGGAATCCATCCTGACGAGCTGTCCGGGAAAACTGTTTCACCACTTGAAGCTTTGGAAAACCTTCAAAAACTTGAAGAAAAATTCTATCAGTTTACAGGAAGTTATTCCGCTCCTGCTTGCGGTATCACCGATTTTTTGAAACAGCGAAGCAAAGAAAGCAGGATGGAAAGCAGTTATCCATTGGGTTTAACATGTGCTCCGTTGTGGGAATTACTGCCTAAAACGGTGGCGTCGTCTATGCAGGTTGGATTAACTGATTTTATCAGAAAAATGCGTGGTTTTGAAAACGGTAATTTAATCGGCCTTGAAAGTAAAACTTCATCACCCATTCAGGTTGTGCGCGAAAAAAACGGACGGGTTGAAAACTTTGATAATTTGTATGTTATAGGCGAAGGCAGCGGATATGCCGGAGGTATTATTTCGAGTGCGGCTGATGGTGTAAAAGCAGCGATGGGAATTTTATAAAAACACATCAAACCTTTCTGTTAATTGCTGTTTGTTAGTAAAATTTCAAACCGATATTCACCAAATTGACCAAAGAAATTAAGATAATTTGCAATTGGATTTAAGATAATTTGCAATTCAATTGCAAATTATCTTAAATCAGTATTTATTTTCATAAAAATATAGTAATTGAAATGAAGATTGATCGCAAATTACTAATAAAATTGAAGAGGCGATTAATACCAGACTTGCTGTTTTACTTACTATTGGATTCTGTAATAAAATACGTTGAGTGGATATAATTTATATAACAGAACAAAATTTGTAAAGCCGTTGTTAATTCTTCCAAACGCTTTTTTCTTTATTTAGAACTATTCTACAACATTCAGTTTAAATTGTAATTTTGCATTCCTAAAATTCATAAAAACATGGCAGAGAAAAATATTCCATTTTCAAAAGATCAGATTGAGAAAATTATTGAGGATAACCCAACTCCGTTTCACATTTACGATGAAAAAGCAATTCGCGAAAATGCGCGATATTTTAAAAATGCCTTTTCGTGGAACGAAGGTTTTAAGGAATATTATGCCATAAAATCAGCTCCGAATCCGTACCTGATGAAAATTTTGCGCGAAGAAGGTTTTGGCATCGATTGCAGCTCAACTGCAGAATTGGAATTGGCAAAACGTGTTGGAATGAGCGGCGATGAAATTATGCTCACTTCAAACGATACGCCTGCCAGCGAATTTCAGTTGGCCAAAGATTTAGGAGCAATAATTAATCTTGATGACATTTCGCATATCGAATATGTTGACAAGCATGTTGGTTTGCCCGATACAATTTGTATGCGTTACAATCCCGGCGACCTGAAACAGGGAAACCTGATTATCGGCCACCCTGAAGATGCAAAATATGGTTTCACTCACGAGCAAATGATTGAAGGATACAGCTTGTTAAAAGCAAAAGGCGTGAAACATTTTGGGATTCATACAATGGTTGCCAGCAACGAGTTAGACCCCGATTATTTTATTGAAACTGCCGAAATTCTTTTCAAACTGATTATTGAAGTAAAAGAAAAAACAGGTATTAAAATCGAGTTTGCCAATTTGGGCGGAGGAATCGGAATTCCTTACAAACCTGAAGACAAAGCAGTTGATTTGGAATACGTGAGCGCAGGAATTAAAAAATTGTATGATAACATGATTGTTGCCAACGATTTGGCTCCGCTGAAAATATTCTTTGAATCGGGCCGTGCAATTACCGGGCCTTACGGTTATTTAGTAACAAGAGTGCGTCACATTAAAAACACTTTCAAAAAGTTTGCCGGGTTGGATGCCTGTATGGTGAATTTAATGCGCCCAGCCATGTACGGCGCATACCACCACATTACAGTTGTTGGAAAAGAAAATGAAGCGGCAAACACAAAATACGATGTAACCGGTTCACTGTGCGAAAACAACGACAAATTTGCCATTGGACGAATGTTGCCCGAACTGGAACCCAATGATATTATTGTAATTCACGATGCCGGTGCACATGGCCATTCAATGGGTTTTAACTACAATGGCAAACTAAAATCGGCAGAACTGCTGTTGCGCGAAAATGGCGATGCAGTTGAAATCCGCCGCGCCGAAACAATTGACGATTATTTTGCAACACTCAATTTTGAAGGATTAAATGATTTTGCAGTTTAATTGACAAAATGAAATATTTAAAAAGGCCGGAATGAAACCCGGCCTTTTTTATTATGTCCTTCTGCTGAAAGTTAAACTTTTCTGCAGGGTTTCCGGTTTGTTTGAAAAAAAGGTTGAAGTACCAAATACAATCCTATTTTCAGAATAATTTATTGCCTGACAACGCTTGGTTCGAATAATATTTACATTTGAAAAACAGTTTCAATTTATACTAAACGAAATGAAAAAATATCCTATTGAAAATTTTTTTAAAAAAACAAGTTAAATCACACAAATATTAACTGCTGCGGGTATTAGAGAGATTCATGCAATAATCATATCTAACCTTTTTAAGAATTCCAATTTAAAAACTCACTTATGAAATTCCTAAAAATCCTGTTTGTACTGATACTTCCCATTTTAGGCTGTAACAAAGATGATGATGAAACACAACCCGATACTGAAGAATCCATGTATTTTCCTTCAAATACTGATGATGTATGGGAAACAAAATCAATTTCAAGTTTGGGTTGGAACGAAAGTGCAGTGCAACCTTTAAAAGAATTTCTAAGTCAGAAGCACACAAAATCGTTTATGATTCTTGTAAACGGAAGAATTGTAATGGAGGAATATTTTGATGGACATACTTCAGCTTCGTCCTGGCAGTGGAATAGTGCAGGCAAAACATTGGTTGCAACCACCACAGGAATAGCCCAACAGGAAGGATTGCTGAATATTAACAACAAAGTATCACAATATTTAGGAACGGGTTGGACAAGTGAGCCCTTGGAAAAAGAAAATTTAATCACCTCACGACACCTGCTAACAATGACTTCGGGCATTGATGATGCTAAAGAATTGATAATAAAACCGAACTTAACATATTTGGCAGATGCCGGTACAAGGTGGTCGTACCATAATGTATTTCAAAAATTGATGGATGTTGTTGCAGAGGCGGGAAACCAGGATTTTGAAGCATATTTTAATACAAGATTAAAAAACAAAATTGGGATGGATGGCTTTTGGAATAATGGATTAATATTTAAAATATATCATAGCAATACCCGCAGTATGGCACGATTTGGACTATTGGCATCTCAACAAAGGAAAATGGGAAAATGAATCAATTATTAATGAAGCTTTTTTTAATGAAAGCATCGGCACTTCACAAAATATAAACCCGGCATACGGATATTTGTGGTGGTTAAATGGTAAAACAAGTTACATGATTCCCGGCGGTCAAACCGTTTACCAGGGAACTTTGGTGCCAAATGCTCCACCTGATATGTATGCTGCAATGGGGGCGGAAGATCAGCGCATTTATGTAATTCCGGGCAAAAATATGGTGGTTGTAAGAATGGGAAACGCATCGGATCCGGTAAATCCGGGTTTTGCACTCTCAGGATTTGACAATGCGCTTTGGGAAAAAATAAATGCTTTAATAAATTAAAAAAGCAATCAAAAACCGGTCAAATTAAAACCGGTCATTTTTTTGTAATTTAGAAGCCAATTATAAAAACTGATGAGAATAGGATTTGATGCAAAACGCGCTTTTTTAAATGCTTCGGGACTGGGAAATTACAGTCGGAATACGATAAATGCACTTCATCAGTATAACCCTGAAAATCAACTGATACTTTTTACACCTGAAATTAAAAACGAATTATTTTCAAACTACAGTCAATTTGAAGTTGTTTCGCCCCAAAATCGGATGTTTAGAATTTACAGTTCTTTTTGGCGGAATTTTATGGTCAGCCGCGAATTGAAAACAAGAGGAATTGACATTTTTCACGGGTTGAGTAACGAATTGCCAAAAGGAATCCATAAAACTGAAATTCCGTCGGTTGTTACAATTCAC
Organism: uncultured Prolixibacteraceae bacterium; assembly: GCA_963800345.1. Taxonomy (GTDB): domain Bacteria; phylum Bacteroidota; class Bacteroidia; order Bacteroidales; family Prolixibacteraceae; genus Draconibacterium. The sequence continues at coordinate 16,904 of CAWDAW010000018.1, forward strand.
GATTTGATTTTTATTCGTTTCCCTGAATTCTACAAAGCCATCGACAGTAAAATTTATTTCAGCAAAGTTAAATATGCCTGCTCTTCGGCGCAAAAAATTATTGCAATCAGCGAACAAACAAGGGACGATATTATCAGGTTTTTCCACGTTGATTCAAACAAAATAGAAGTGGTTTACCAATCGGTTTCACCTGTTTTTTTTGAACGTGGAAATTCAGAAACCCTGCGTTCAAAATACAATCTTAAAAAACAGTTTATTTTATCGGTTGGGACCCACGAACCCCGAAAAAACCAACTTTCATTGTTAAAAGCAATAAAATCTGAAAAGCTTGACATACAGGTTGTATTTGTTGGAAAACATACTTCGTACACTAAAAAAATGAACCGTTTTATTTCGGAAAATAAAATGGAGGATCAGGTAAATTTTCTAAACGGCATTTCAGAAAACGATTTGGCCGGACTTTACAGGCTGGCAACTTTGTCAGTTTATATTTCGTTTTTTGAAGGCTTTGGTTTGCCGGTAATTGAATCGATGGCAAGTGGTTGTCCGGTTATAACTTCCAATGTTTCGTGCCTGCCTGAAACTGCAGGTGGGGCAGCAGTTTTATGCGCTCCAAACGATACAAATGATCTCGGAAAACAAATAAAATCATTACTCGAAAATGAAATAAACCGAATGGGGTTGGTTGAACAAGGTTTGGAAAGGGCAAAAATTTTTCATCCTGAACACTATTCTAAAAAAATGATTTCTTTGTACAACGAAATTCTATTCTAAAAGCAATGCACAACGATATTAAAAAGGCACTCGAAGTTTTAAAAAATGGCGGCATAATTTTGTATCCAACCGACACTATTTGGGGAATAGGTTGTGATGCTACAAATGAAAATGCAGTTGAAAAAATATACAAAATCAAAAAGCGCGAAGACAGTAAAAGCATGCTGGTACTAATGGAAAACCCGGCATTGCTTGAACGTTATGTTGATGATGTTCCGGAAATTGCGTGGGATTTGGTGGAAGTTGCCACAACACCGCTGACAGTTATTTATCCGAATGCAAAAAACCTGGCAAAAAACCTTGTAGCCGATGATGGAAGTATTGGAATCAGGTTTACAAAAGAGGCTTTTACTTCGCAGCTTTTACAGCGTTTTCGCAAACCGCTTGTTTCAACTTCGGCAAACATCAGTGGCGCAAAATCGCCTGCATTTTTTGATGAAATTTCAGAAGAGGTTAAAAATCAGGTGGATTATATTGTTGAGTATCGCCAAAATGATACAACACCTTCCAATCCATCGGGTATAATTAAACTGGGTGCCGGCGGGCGGATTGATATCATCAGAAAATAAAAAAAGCTGCCCCGGATAGAAGCAGCTTATATATTTTTCGGTTTAAATTTTATTTCTTTTCCTTTAAAATATCACGGATTTCAGTCAACAGAACTTCTTCAGTGGATGGTAACGGAGGGGCTGTTGGAGCAACTATTTCCTTCCGTTTCATCTTGTTGAAGGCTTGCACCACCATAAAAATAGAAAAGGCAACAATCAGAAAATCGAGAACTGTATTTGCAAAAGCACCATACCTGATTGATACTTCGGCGATTGCAGGCTTAACCACCGTATCCCCATCCATAACCGCATCGGTAGCATATTTCAGGATTACCCTCATATTGCCGAAATCCTTATTTCCAAGTAAAAGGCCAATAGGCGGCATTAACACATCATTTACAAAAGATGTTACTATTTTGCCAAAGGCACCTCCAATAATTACTGCAACAGCTAAATCCAGTACATTGCCCTTGACTGCAAAAGCTTTGAATTCTTTTAAAACACTCATAATATTGATTTTTTAAGTTAAATATTGACACAAGAAAGTTATAAAATATATCCAATAATGAACAGAAGCATAATAAAAAAAGCCGATGAAATACTTCAGCGGCTTTTTTTATAAAATTAAAGGTCTTTATCGTTCTTTTACTTTTCCTGAACCGGCAATGGAAGATTCAATTGCCGGATTTCCGTTGTAATAAACATTGCCTGAACCAGCGATTCGTGCTTTTATTGACCCGTTGGAAAATACTGAACTATTACCGGATCCCGATGTTTGAGCATCTACATTTTTAGCTTCGAATCCACTTGCATCAATGTTTCCGGATCCTGAAATGCGTGTTTTCAATTCTTCGGCAACACCGCCGTCATCAATTTTGATGTTCCCTGAACCTGAGATTGTAGCACTTACCCGTTCAGCGCTAAGTTGTTCAATTTTTATATTTCCACTTCCACTTACCAACAACTCCAAAATCCTTGTTTTTATTTCTTCTGAAATAATATCACCTGAACCAGATAAAGTTATACCATCGACTTCGGGAACTGAAATGTAGATTTCTATTTTTCCCGGATTCCATTTCTTAAAAATATTATTGTTCGGGAATCTAATGTTCAAAGTTCGGCCTTTTACTTCGGTTATAATTTGTTCAAGTGTTTCAGAATCTGCGACAATCCTTACGCTTTGATTTTCACCCTGTTCAAGGTAAACTTTTGCCGAAATCCTCAATGATATTTCTGAAAATGATGGTAATTCACGCGTTTGTTCTTTTGCCAATACAGGATTGGTAAACAGAAACCCAGCCAAAAAAACAATTAGTAAGAAGATTTTATTTTTCATTATTAAAATATTAAAATGTTTTAAAATATATTTTACATACAAACAAAGGAGGACATTTTTTTTCATTTTTTAAAGACGGATTAAAGTTTGTTTAGTTACAGGAATTTGTAAAAAAACGAGAATTACTTTTTGCAATTATTCATCTATTAATCCTTCGGGTAACTTTAAGTTTATGATTTTTTTATGTTTATCGAGATGTATCAAAAAATCGTCGTTAAAAGGTACAAGAAGTTCCTTCCCCTTGTAATTCACAGTCAGTACAATATTTCCCGAATAGTTATCAATTTGATTAACTGATCCAATTTCACCTAAAGTTTCGTCAATCAGTAAATAGTTTAACAATTCTGAATCGTCTGATACATCGGGTAAAACTACTATTTCGTTTTTAAACAGATATACTGAACTTCCAACCATCCGCTTTGCATATTTTTCTGAATCAACCCATTCGAAAGCTATAATGGCCGAGTTATCTGTTTTAAACCTGAAACCATCATTCATAACAAAAAAAGGAACAAGCAGACCTTCGATTTCAACCAAAAAACGGTTTGCATTTTCAACTGACATTTCAAACTGAGATTCAAATTCAAGCACAAGTTCGCCAAATACTCCATGGGTTTTTCTGAAAAACCCCACTTTTCCGCAATCAGCTTTTTGTATTGTTTCCATAGATACAAATATAATTAAAACGTTGGGGTGGAAGCAAAAAAAACCATCAGTCAGCTGACCGATGGTTTTATTTTTGCGATGATTGTCTTTTAACTAAGATTCAGCGCCTACGTTTTCAGGAGCTTCCGGTGTTTCCGGTGTTTCCACATCAGCAGCAACTTCATTTGCAGCTTCTGTTGCAGCTTCTTTTTCTGCCCTTTCCGCATCTCTTTTTGCTTTAGCTTCTGCAGCTAATTCAGCATTTCTAGCGGCAATTGCAGCAACTTTTTGTTCCTTAACTTTAGCTTCGGCAGCCATTTGTTTTTTAACTTCCGCGTCGGCATCACCGGCCAATCTGTCGATTTTTGCCTGAATTTTTGCGTCTTTTTCAGTCATCCAATTGTCCAATCGCTTTTCAGCTTCAGCAACATCAAATGCTCCTTTTTTAACTCCACCCATGAGGTGTTTTTTGTAGAGTACACCTTTGTATGACAAAATTGCCTTTACGGTGTCGGTAGGTTGTGCGCCTTTTGTAAGCCAGTCGTAAGCTTTATCAAAATCGAGATTTATTGAAGCAGGATTTGAATTTGGATTGTATGTTCCAATCGATTCAATGTACCTGCCATCCCGTGGCGACCTGCTATCAGCTACCACAATGTGGTAGTAAGCATAACGTTTGCGGCCATGCCGCGCTAGTCTCATTTTTACTGACATAAATCTGTTTTATTTTTTAAAAATGTGGCGCAAAGATAGTATTTATAATAGCCAAAACAAATAAACAACAAAAAAAGCCTTGCCAAATCCCTCCGAAGGAGAGACCTTAAGAAATCGTTCTTGATTTACTTTCTTGTTTTAAAATTTGGTTTTTCTGGCTCCCCTCCTTCGGAGGGGCTGGGGGAGGTCTATCTTTTCACATACTGCTCTTCATAATATTTTTTGTAATCGCCGGAAGTTACATTCTCAAGCCATTCCGTATTTTCAAGATACCAATCGATGGTTTTTTCAATACCCTCTTCAAATTGAAGAGAAGGCTCCCAACCCAATTCATTTTTAATTTTTGTGGCATCAATAGCATAACGTAAATCATGTCCGGCACGATCTTTTACATAGGTTATCAGTTTTTCCGATTCACCCTTTTCCCGTCCCAGTTTTTCATCCATTTTCCTGCACATCAGTTTTATTAAATCGATGTTGGTCCATTCATTAAAACCACCAATATTGTAAGTTTCACCTATTTTACCTTTATGAAAAATTATGTCGATTGCCCGTGCATGATCGACCACCCACAGCCAGTCGCGAATGTTTTCACCTTTACCATAAACAGGTAGCGGTTTATTGTTTTTAATGTTGTGAATAAAAAGCGGGATCAGTTTCTCTGGAAACTGAAAAGAGCCGTAATTGTTCGAACAGTTTGAAATAACCGATGGTAATCCGAAAGTATCGAGATAAGCGCGGACAAAATGGTCGGAACTGGCTTTTGATGCTGAATACGGACTGTGCGGATCGTAACTTGTTTCTTCGGTGAACATTCCTTCGGACCCCAGCGAACCATAAACCTCGTCGGTTGATATGTGGTAAAATAATTTGTCCGCAAAATTATCTTTCCAAATGTGTTTTGCTGCATTTAGTAAGTTTACTGTTCCAATAACATTGGTAAAAACGAATTCAGTCGGGTTTGAAATGGAACGATCGACATGCGATTCAGCAGCCAAATGAATTACGCCATCAAATTTCCTTTCCTCAAAAAGTCTGTGGATAAAATCAGCGTCTACAATATCACCTTTTAAAAACTCGTAGTTGGGTTTGTTCTCAATATCCTTCAAATTGTTAAGATTTCCGGCATAGGTTAGTTTATCGAGGTTAACAATTTTATGTTCAGTATATTTTTCAACAAACAAACGAACTACGTGTGAACCGATAAATCCGGCACCACCGGTGATTAATATTGTTTTCATTATATATTTTTTTTGGTTTTTTAATATAAACTTTTAAAAGAATGGCATACATAAACAACTAAAAAATTAATTTATCCCCCGAACCCGTTTTTCCCAATTCCAGGCTGAAAGCAATGTTTCGTCCAATTTCTTTTCAGCTTTCCAGCCCAGTTCTTCGTTTGCGTAAACAGTGTCAGCCCAAATTTGTTCTATATCGCCAGCACGTCTGCCAACAATTTTATAATTCAGTTTTAAACCCGTAGCATTTTCAAATCCTTTAATAATTTGTAATACAGAAACACCAGTACCTGTGCCTAAATTAAAGATTTCAAAATTGGATTTGTTTTTTCCGTTAAGCAGACGTTCAATTGCAATAACATGGGCTTTTGCCAAATCTACCACATTGATGTAATCACGCACTGCAGAACCATCAATAGTATTGTAATCGTTGCCAAATACACTTAACTCTTTTCGTAATCCGGCAGCTGTTTGGGTTACAAAGGGTACAAGGTTTTGAGGCATTCCAACTGGTAACTCGCCAATTAAAGCACTGGCATGTGCGCCTATTGGGTTAAAATAACGTAATGCAATTCCTTTTAACTGAGGGTTTGCGGCAATTGTATCTTTTAAAATATCTTCATTAATCCGTTTTGTATTTCCATAAGGAGATTCAGCATCTTTGCGTGGTGTTTGTTCCGTCACAGGCAAAACATCAGGTTGTCCATAAACTGTGCACGAAGAAGAAAACACAATATTCGGGATGTTGAATTTTATCTGACATTCCATTATATTTATCAGAGTAACCAAATTATTTCGGTAATACAACAAAGGTTTTTCAACCGACTCGCCCACAGCTTTTGATGCTGCAAAATGTATAATTGCCTGAATCTCTTGGTTCCGTCTAAAAAAATCATCAGTTTTTTCTTTTTCTGCCAGGTCAAATATTTCGAAATCAGGTTTTACCCCCGTAATTTTTTCAATACTGTTTACAACATCAATGCTTGAATTTGACAGATCATCTATAATAATCACTTCATATCCCGATTGTTGCAATTCAACAACAGTATGAGAACCAATATAACCGGTACCACCGGTAACCAGAATTTTATTTGCCATTTTTTTATAGTACAGTAAATTATGATTCTATCAACAGATTTTCAAAATATTCAATGGTTTTAATCAACCCTTCTTTAAGTGGAATCCGGGGTTCCCAACCTTCAAGTTTTTCTTTGGCCAGTGAAATGTCAGGTTGCCGCTGAGTTGGATCGTCTGCAGGGAGTGGGAGGTAAATTATTTTTGATTTTGAGCCTGTAATTTCAAGGATGCTCCTGGCCAGTTCGAGCATGGTAAATTCACCGGGGTTGCCAATATTCACGGGTCCGGTAAAACTATTTTCTGTTCTCATCATCCTGATCATTCCCTCAACCAGATCGCTCACATATTGAAAACTACGGGTTTGTCTTCCATCGCCAAATATGGTAATGTCATTATTCTGAAGTGCCTGAACTATAAAATTCGATACCACGCGTCCGTCATCAGGCTCCATTTTTGGACCATAAGTATTAAAAATCCTTATTATTTTAATCCTTACATTGTTTTGTGCGTGATAATTTACAAAAAGTGATTCGGCACATCTTTTACCTTCGTCATAACACGAACGTATTCCAATTGGATTAACATTTCCCCAATAATCTTCAGTTTGCGGATGAATAGAGGGATCTCCATAAACTTCACTTGTAGATGCCTGTAAAATTTTTGCTTTGATTCTTTTTGCCAAACCCAACATATTAACGGCACCCATTACCGATGTTTTTATGGTTTTAATAGGATTATACTGATAGTGAACAGGTGATGCAGGACATGCAAGATTATAAATTTCATCTACTTCAATATAATACGGCATGGTTACATCGTGCCTCACAAGCTCAAAATAAGGATTGTCAAGTAAATGAACTATTTTTCTTTTTTTTCCTGTAAAAAAGTTGTCCAGACAAACAACTTCGTTTCCTTCGTTCAGCAATCGCTCGCAAAGGTGAGACCCAACAAATCCGGCTCCTCCAGTTACCAATATTCGTTTCATTTATCAGTTATTTATGACATTTTTTCTACCGATACTATAATAAGTAAATCCCAGCTCATTCATTTCTTCAGGATCATAAATATTACGGCCATCAAAAATGATTTTGTTTTTCATTAGTTTTTTTAGAACTCTGAAATTTGGCATCCTGAATTCCGACCATTCAGTAACCACAATTAATGCTTCAACGTCTATACAAGCATCATACTCATCGTTTGCAAACAAAATTTTATCGCCTAAAATTCTTTTTGTTTCATTCAAGGCAACCGGATCGTAGGCTATTATTTCTGCCCCTTCATTCAAAAGGTGCTCAATGATAACTAATGAAGGCGCTTCGCGCATATCATCGGTTTTTGGTTTGAAAGCAAGTCCCCACATACCAAATTTTTTCCCTTTTAAATCGGAGCCAAAATGTTTTTTTATTTTACCAAATAGAACCGATTTTTGCCGATAATTTACAGCTTCAACAGCTTTTAGTATATCCAAAGAATAACCATTTTCATCGGCAGTGCGAATCAGGGCCTGAACATCTTTTGGGAAACATGATCCACCGTAACCTGTGCCCGGATAGATAAATTTATGTCCAATCCGAACATCCGATCCTATCCCTTTTCTCACTGAATTGACATCGGCGCCAACAATTTCGCAAAGATTTGCTACATCGTTCATGAAGCTTATTTTGGTAGCGAGCATAGCATTGGCGGTATATTTAGTCATTTCCGAAGAAAGAATATCCATAAATATAATGGGGTGACCATTTAACAAAAAAGGTTTGTATAATTTTTCCATCACTTTTTGGGCAGTTACCGATTCTGTGCCAACTACAATCCGATCCGGTTTTAAAAAATCATCCACGGCATTGCCCTCTTTAAGAAATTCGGGATTAGATGCCACATCAAACGGTATATTTACTCCGCGCAATGCCAGTTCTTCCTCGATTGCTTTTTTAACTTTAGCTGATGTACCCACAGGTACAGTACTTTTGGTAACAATAACCATATAATGATCGATGTTTCTTCCCACCTGGCGGGCGACTTCCAAAACATATTTCAGGTCGGCACTACCGTCTTCATCGGGTGGTGTTCCAACAGCAATAAAAACAGCATCGGCATCTGGCAGGCTTGATTTTAAATCAGTTGAAAAAGAAAGTCTTCCTTTTTCAACATTTCTCTTGTAAATATCTTCAAGCCCCGGTTCATAAATGGGTATTTGACCGTTATTCAACTTGTCAATCTTTTTTTTGTCTATGTCAACACAAATAACGTCAATTCCTGTTTCTGCAAAACAAGTTCCGGAAACCAATCCGACATAACCCGTTCCTACAACTGATATCTTCATTCCTAATACTTTAAATTTGATAATTAATATAGCTGATTGAAATACCTTGTCAATGAATTCTATTTAATAAAATCATTTTTATCATTTTAAAATACAAACATACCGATGTTTTCTATTTTATAAAAACAAATTATCTCCGGTAAATCTAAACTTTGAAAATGAACTTTGCTTTTACCTGCTAATATTCATATTTTAGCCTAAAATATTGACCGTTGTATTCGAAAAAAAAAGAATTTTATGATTTTAAACTTAAGTAATTTCATATACAGCCTGTTGTTGGAAAATGAAACAGTAATTATACCTGGATTCGGGGCATTTGTGTCAACCTATCAACCTGCTGAAATAGTCGGAAATGAAATTAAACCACCGTCAAAAGAAATTTCGTTTACTCAAAAAATCAAAAGTAATGATGGTATGCTTGCAGAAATTATTGCGCGGAAAGCAAAAATTTCACAATCCTATGCCATGAAAAGAATTGATAAGGCACGTGAAAATATGCTGTATGAACTGGATAAAGGAGAAACTGTTATTATTGAAAATGTAGGAACCCTAATTTACAACGAAAAAAACGAAATTCAATTTACTGCTTTCAATGATGAAAATTTGCTGTTAGATTCATTCGGGCTCGAAACTATTTCTACGATAGAATCTTTCAAGGAAGCCAATAATATCTGGAATAAAACGAATCTTATTGGGGAACTTGATGTGCAAGTTGACGGAGAAGAAAAAATCGATGAAAAAGAAAAGGAACCAGCAAGTGAGCAAAAAGAGGAAACAACCGAACCTGAACCCGAAACAGTTATCCATTCAGCTGGTTTAACAGATGTTGAATTAGTTCAGGAAGAAAAACCCAAAAAAGTTCAGGCACCCGAATTTAAAACTGCCGAAAAACCTGAAAGACAGGAAGAAAGGAAAAAATTTGGATGGTATTGGTACTTGTTAATTTTGATTCCCGTTTTTATAGGTGTGTTTTTTATTATTAACAATAAATCAAAGACCAATGAATCTTTAACTGAGATTGAAGAAGGGTCAAATATTCAGCCACAAAATATCCAGCCTGAAACAGTTATCCAGCCTGATTCTGCTGAAAATAATTCAACAGAACCCATTGAAACAGAAGCGGCATTAAATGTTAATGAAGAATCAAAATTATCAAATGGTACTTCAAAATTTTACGTTGTGGGTGGCGGCTTTAAAGACGAGGAAAATCTCGAAAAGTATATTCTTAAATTAAAAGGGCAAGGGATAAATGGGTTTAACTTAGGCCAAAAAGGTAAGCTGTACCTTGTTGGAATTGATTCCTTTGACAATGAGACTGATGCACAAATTTTTTTAAACAAACTTAAAAAACAATATCCGGGATGGAATCTTTGGATTTTTGAAAAATAAATACTGCATTTTAAATGAAAAATCCAATTAAACCGATTCTTATTTCATTTATAATTTTTGCATGTGTAGCCTCATGTAAAAAACACGTATCAAAAATTGTAACAGGCGGTCCGGAAATAGTATCGTTTAAAGCTTTACCATTTGAACTTAAAGATATTCAATTGCTTGACGGACCATTTAAACATGCAACCGAATTAAATATTCAATCTCTGTTAAACTACCAACCCGATCGTTTTTTGGCCAAATTCCGCAGCGAAGCAGGGTTGCAACCCAAAGCAGAACATTATCATGGATGGGAAGATAATACGATTGCCGGACACAGTCTTGGGCATTATTTAAGTGCCTGTGCCTTAATGTACAAAACTACAGGAGATGAGCGTTTTCTGGATCGTGTAAACTACATTGTGGCTGAACTCGATACTTGTCAACAAGCCAATGGAGATGGATATATTGGTGCTTTCCCAAACGGAAAACATATTTTGGAGGATGAAGTTGCCAAAGGAAATATACGTGCCCAGGGATTCGATTTAAATGGGATTTGGGTGCCATTTTATACCGAACACAAAGTAATGGCAGGACTTTTCGAAGCTTACGATTTATGCGGAAACACTAAAGCACTTGAAATAAACCGCAGATTTGCCGATTGGTTATATACCATTGTTTCAGGGCTGAATGATGAACAAATTCAAAAAATGCTGCACTGTGAACATGGCGGAATTAACGAATCGCTGGCGGAATTGTATGCAAAAACCGGTGACGAAAAATACCTGAAAATGTCACGGATTTTTCATCACAAAGCTATACTTGATCCACTTTCAAACGGGATTGATATACTTCCGGGGAAACACGCAAACACTCAAATTCCTAAACTTGTTGGATTGGCTCGTCGATACGAACTTACTGGTGATTCAACCGACCGAAAAACAGCTGAGTTTTTCTGGGATAGGGTAGTCAACCATCATTCATATGTTACAGGAGGCCATTGCAACCATGAGTATTTTGGCCCACCCGATACTCTGCGGAATCAATTGAGCGACGAAACCACTGAAACCTGCAATGTTTACAATATGTTAAAATTGTCGGAGCATCTTTTTGAGTGGGAAGCTTCGCCCAAAGTAGCCGATTTTTATGAAAGGGCTTTACTGAACCATATCCTGTCGTCGCAGCACCCCGAAACCGGGCAGGTAATTTACAACCTTTCACTTGAAATGGGCGGCCACAAAGAATACCAGGACCCTGAATCATTTACCTGTTGTGTTGGTTCGGGAATGGAAAACCATTCGAAATACGGAAAAAATATTTTCTTCCACAACAACAATGAGTTGTACGTTTCACAATTTATTGCAGCCGAATTAAACTGGAAAGAAAAAGGTTTAATAGTACGGCAGGAAACAAAATTCCCTGATGAACAAACCAGCAAATTGACAATTTCCTGCGAAGAAACTGTTCCGCTGACCATTCAAATTCGTTATCCAAAATGGGCGGAAAAAGGAATGGAAATAAAAGTGAACGGCAAAACTAAACGTGTAAAGGAAAAACCCGGAAGTTTTGTGGGAATCACAAGATACTGGAAAGATGGCGATGAAGTAGAAATAAGCTTCCCATTTACACTTCGGCTTGAAACGATGCCCGACGATTCATCACGGGTTGCTATTTTTTATGGACCGCTTGTTTTGGCTGGCGATCTGGGTGCTGAAAACGATTCGAATCGTTTTAATCCTGGTTTTGTTCCGGTGATAATGACAGAAAACCGAAACCCAAATAACTGGTTGAAACCAGTAGAAGGGAAAACAAATACTTTCGAAACCCAAAATGTTGGTCGTCCGCGCGAAATAGAATTCAAACCATTTTATGCCACACACAACCGCAGCTATTCTGTTTATTTCGATATGTTTTCGGAGAAAGGATGGGAAGATCACCAACGGGAATATTTGCAAAAACTCGAAGCAAAGAAACATTTGGAAGCAGCTACAATCGATTTTTTTCAGCCGGGAGAAATGCAGCCTGAAAGGGAACATAATTTTAAAGATTTAAAAACATGGACAGGTGAAAATAAGAACCGCAAGTTTCGTGAAGTTGATCGCGGCGGTTGGTTTACGTGTGTAATGAAAATAAATGAACCTGCTGATTTGGTAGTTGAATATTGGGGTGGTTACACCGGCAGTAAAACTTTCGATATTTTGGTGAATGACGTAACCATTGCCACAGAAAATATATCAAATAAAAAGCCCGGTGAATTTTTTGATATGACTTATGAAATCCCTCAAAATCTTATTTCAGGAAAAACTAAAATTACGGTTAAATTCTTGCCGCACGAAGGTCATCGCGCCGGGCCTGTTTTTGGAGTGCGTACAGTAAAACGCAATACTTAAAAACTAGCTTTTAATTTCAAGATAATTTTTCAAAGAAGTTCCAAGTATAGAAGTCCAACCTTCATCAAAATTTTTTAGCGCCAAATCAGGGTTGTCTTTCGGGAAAGTTTCAAAACCAGAATGTGAAAGTTTCAGTTTAGTAGTTTCTTTATCCGTCTGCTCAATTTCAAAACATAAAATAGTTTCTCCCGGAATTCCATCATAACTCCATGTATAACAAAGCTTTTTGCCATCAACTACTTCAGTTATTTTGCAATTATGCAGATATTGCCTGTTTTCTGTTCCTCCCCAAAATCGAAATTCAAAGCCAACTTCAGCATTAAATTCCTCTAAATCGAAATACCAAAGTTTCATCTCTTCCTTCACCGTCAAAGCTTTCCAAACTTTTTCGGGTGCAGTTTTATAACCGTATTCTTTTATTACCAAATTGTCCATTTTTCCATGTCTATAATTTCTTAACAATGTTGCTAAAGTTAAAGTTCCAAATTTTCATTATTTTGAAATTTATGAGTGAATCTTTTTAAGAATCGGAATATTTTGAAATCGAATTTAGTAAATTGCAAACCAATAAACCAACTACAATAAAACTATGAATCCATCAAGAAGAAGTTTTTTAAAAAAATCAGCAGTTGCAATTTCTGCAACAACAGTAATTCCTTCAAAAGTTTGGTCGGCACCGTTTGCACCCAGCGACAAAGTGAATGTTGCTTTGATTGGCTGCCGCAACATGGGGTTTGGAATCCTAAAACACCACCTCGATACGGGAATGGTAAATTGTGCAGTACTTTGTGATATTGATGAAAATGTTTTAAAAGAAAAATCAGAGATTGTAAAAAAGGATTACAACCAAACACCTGAACTGATTAAAGATTTTCGAAAAGTTCTGGAAAGAAAAGATATCGATTCTGTAATAATTGGCACTCCCGACCATTGGCATTGCCTGATAATGGTGGAAGCTTGTAAGGCAGGAAAAGATGTGTATGTTGAAAAACCGATGGCCAATACAATTGGCGAGTGCAACATAATGGTAAAAGCTGCAAACCGCTACAAACGGGTTGTTCAGGTGGGGCAGCAACAACGCGACGGCAAAGTGTTTATTGATTGTATGAACCTTATAAAAGAAGGCGAAATTGGCACGTTACGCAAAGTAAATATTTGGGCAAATTTCAATTATGGTTTAGGAACTGTGCCTGTTGCCGATGGTCCGGTTCCTGCAGGTGTTGATTACGATTTCTGGTTGGGACCTGCCCCAAAACGTGCATTTAATCAGGCTCGCTTTCACGGTAGCTGGCGTCATTACTGGGATTACGGCGGCGGGTTGATGAGCGACTGGGGAGTCCACCTGATTGACATGGGTCTTTGGGCAGGAAATATCACGGAAGCGCCAAAAACAGTAATTACTTACGCTTCAAATCTTTCGAAACAAAAAATGGCCCGCGAAACGTTCGACACAATGAACGTGATTTATCCGAAAAAAGATTTCGTTATCAATTATGACTTAACTGCCGGTATCCAGCAGGGACCGTACAATTCAGCCTATGGTATTCAGTTTATCGGAGAAAAAGGAACTTTGGTTGCCGACCGTAGTAAATATCATTTGTATCCTGAATGGGATGACAAAATGAAAGCTGGGAAAGTGGAAGAAATTTCGTACGACAAAGGACAGGAATCTCATCGTGAACATGTTGACAATTTTCTTTCCTGCATCAAATCGCGTGAAAAAACTTCGTGCCCGCCTGAGCTTGGAAGGGCGGCAGCAGTTCATGTGCATATTGCAAATATTTCAGCACGGGTTGGCCAACCCATTTTGGAATGGGACGATGCCAACAACCGTTTTACCAATTGCGAAAAAGCAAACGAGTTGATTACGCCTGTTTATCGTGCTCCATGGAAATTGCCGGAAGTATAAAAAGAGGTTACAGACACATGATTTTTAGACAAAAGAAAAAAACTTAAAATATGAATACGCGAAGAAATTTTATCAGGACAAGTGCTTTTGCTGCAGCGGGCATTTTTGCAACAAACCCTTTATTATCAATGGCTGCCGAAGCAAAAAGCAGAGTTGAAAAACTTTGGTTTTATTTCCGGGATTGCAGGAGAAGCAATGAAAGCCGATTGGAAAGGTACTCTTAAACAAGCTGTTGAATTTGGCTTTTCTGAAATTGAAGGGGGAAGCAATTTTGCCGGTTCGCCACAGGAGTTTGTAAATTATTGCAAAGAAATTGGCATTAAACCAATTGCAAGTGGCTCAAGTTTGGACCCGATGATGAAAGATCCACAAAAGTTTTTTGACGACCAAAATGAATTGGGAATGAAATACATAGTTTGCTACTGGCCATGGATGGAAGGTCCCCCGTTTATGCTTAATGATTGCAAAAAATCTGCAGAAATGCTAAATGAACTTGGTGCAAAAGCAAAGGCAAACGGACTACAACTGCTTTGGCACAATCATGATAATGAGTTTCATAAAATGGAAGAAGGATTTCCTTTTGATTATCTGATGAACCACACCGACCCGAAACTCGTTCAGTGCGAAATGGACATTTACTGGGTAAAAAAAGGTGGCGGTGACCCACTTGCAATGCTGAAAAAATACAATGGCAGAATACCTATCCTTCATGTAAAAGATATGGCTCCCGGAGCTGACGAGGATTTTATCTGCCCGGGTTCAGGAATTATTGATTTCGCCCCGATTTTTAAAGAAGCCAATAAACAAGGAATTGAACACTACATTGTTGAACGTGACAACGAACCCGATGGGATTGCCTGTTTGCGATCTAGCGGAGAATTTTTGAGGAATATTCGGTTTTGATGAAATAACTGTTGAAAAGAAAAATAATATTCAATTGCGATTAAATCCGCAAATCTTTACCACAGGTTTGCGGATTTTTTTGTCGCAATTCATTTCTTCAGGCAGGTAGCTAAGTGTGATTACCAAACCAATTTACGTATTTCAGGAAACTTTAACTGTTGTGGTATTTTTGTACAATCGAACCAGCCAATCATACAGGTTCCCAAACCGAGTTCGAAAGTTTGTATACAAAGATGTTCGGCTGCAATTTCGATATCAATTTTGGGTATTCTTCAATTTACGCAATCAGCTTTATTTTTATTTTACCAAACCTGCAATTACAGGTGCTTGAATTGCAAATGATTTACAATTTGCCATTTAATAAAACAAAACCCGAAAAGATTCGTAGAAGAAACCAATTTTAAGTTTTAAACATCAAAATAAATAGCCTATGCCCGAAAGCGTTTATAAAATTATTGAATTGGTTGGCAGCAGCACCGAATCATGGGAAAAAGCTGCACAAAATGCCATAGAACGCGCTTCAAAATCATTGCGCGAATTGAGAATTGCTGAAGTTGTCCAGATGGACATGCACCTGAAAGACGGTAAAATTGAATATTACCGTACTAAGTTAAAAGTATCCTTTAAATTTGAAGGATAGTTTGATTTTCAGTTGAATTAAACGAGGGCGTTAAAAGCGCCCTTTGTTATTTGATTGAATTTCTTTATTTTTTCAGAATAATAATTGATTTCGTTTTTAAAACACAAAAAACTTTCCTATGAAACGCAGAATATTTATTAAAAACAGCGCCCTTGGTTCATTGGCATTAACAATACCGGCTATCCGAAGTTTTGGAAATAATTTTTCAGGCAGTTATCAAATTCCCAAAAGAGTGCTCGGAAAAACCGGCGAAAAACTTTCGGTAATTGGGTTTGGTGGAATTATGCTCAACGACAACCCACAGGATTTTGCCAATGAAATTGTTGCCAAAGCTTATGAATTGGGTGTGAATTACTACGATGTGGCACCTGGTTACGGAAATGCACAGGAAAAGCTGGGTCCGGCTTTAAAACCTTATCGTAAAAATTGTTTCCTTGCCTGTAAAACTCATGACAGGACTGCAGCCGGAGCACAAAATGAACTTGAAGATTCATTACGCAAACTTGAAACCGACCATTTCGATTTGTATCAATTACACGCATTGAGTTCTGTTGAAGATGTAGAAAAGGTATTTGGTAAGGGTGGTGCAATGGAGACTTTTGTAAAGGCAAAAAAAGAAGGGAAAGTTAAACATCTTGGTTTTTCCGCCCATTCGGTTGATGCGGCATTACTGGCAATGAAAAATTTTGATTTCGATTCAATTTTGTTCCCTATCAATTTTGTATGCTGGAACGCCGGAAATTTTGGAGCGCAGGTTTTTGCCGAAGCCGAAAAACGTGGAATGGGAATTTTAGCATTGAAAGCGATGGCTTTAACTCCACTTGAACAAGGCGAGGAAAAATTTGACAAAAATGTATGGTACAGACCCATTCAGGACGAAGAGATTATGAAAATGGCATTAAAATATACTTTATCGAAGAATATTACAGCCGCCGTTCCTCCCGGGAAAAACACACTTTTTCTGAAAGCACTCGAATTTATGAATGATTATCAACCCATAAGCGAAAAGGAAACAACCGAATTGCTGGCTTTGGCAAAAGCAACAAAGCCTATTTTCATGCAAGCCTGACAAAGTTTTTTGTAGATTTGCCGTTTAATCTAAAGTCCCAACAATTATGGCGCTGGATATTTTTACAACGTTCTTACTGGTTTTTTTTAACGGTTTTTTTGTTGCTGCCGAATTTGCAATTGTAAAAGTTCGTTCTTCTCAACTCGAATTAAAAATTAAAGAGGGAAATCGCGTTGCAATACTTTCCCGGCACATAGTAATGCACCTTGATGGTTATCTTGCGGCTACCCAACTGGGAATTACCTTAGCCAGTTTAGGCTTGGGATGGATTGGAGAACCCGTGGTTTCAAAAATCATAATAAACATTATGGATTTGACCGGGATAAATCCAAACCCGGAAATTGCCCACCAAATTGCGTTGCCGGTTGCATTTGTATTTATTACCATTTTACACATTGTTTTTGGCGAACTTGCACCAAAATCACTGGCCATTCAGCGGTCAGAAAGCACAACTTTGTTTATTGCCTATCCACTCCAGTTTTTCTTCATTATTTTTCGACCATTCATTTGGGTTTTGAACGGTATTGCCAATTTTTTACTGAAGGGAATCGGGATAACAACAGTACATGGATCTGACATTCACAGCAGTGAAGAATTAAAATACCTTGTGCAGGAAGGGCAAAAAAGTGGAGAACTTGATGAGGCGGAATACAAAATCATAAAAAACGCTTTTGAATTTTCCGAACAAACAGCAAAGCAGATTATGGTTCCACGAACACAGATATTTGCAATTGACATAAACAATTTTAATGAAACCACAGTTGATAAAATTCTTGATGAAAGCTATTCAAGAATACCGTGTTACGATGAAAATCTGGACAACATCGTGGGGATTGTTTATTTGAAGGATATTTTGATTGCTGCCCGGAGAAAGGGAACTTTTGATATCCGAAGTATAGTTCGAAATATGCATGTAGTACCTGAAACAAAAGGTATTGGGCATTTGCTCAACGAGTTTCAGTTGAGGCACCAGCAAATGGCACTGGTGGTAAATGAATACGGAGGCACAGAAGGAATTATTACAATGGAAGACATTCTGGAAGAGCTGGTAGGAGAAATTCAGGATGAATATGATAATGAAATTCCTTTTGTGGAAAAAACAGGGGAGAAAACCTATAATGTGCTTGCTTCTGTTTCGCTCGACGACATAAATGAGTTTTTACCCGAACCCATTGAAAAAGATAAACAGTATGAAACACTTGCGGGCTATCTGATTTTGAAATTTGGGAAAATACCGACAGTTAAAGAAAAAATCACAATTGGTAATTATGAATTTTCAATTGTCAAAAGAAACAGAAGTTCAATAGTATTGGTGCAGCTGGTATATTTGGCTGAAAATGAAGATTCTGAGGAATTTTAATGACTTTTTACTCCATTAAAATTCAAGCTGTCACTTCTATCCCATGAATAATTCCACATTTTCATGTATTCTGCCCCGGTCAGAAATTTGTCATTGTTTTTTTTGAGTAACTTTTGAAGCTGGTTTTCAAGATCCGATTGAATAAAAATCATTTCATCAGTGCCAAGTAAGTTATTCATTTGATAAGGATCTTCAAGGTTATCATATAAAAGCCAGGGACCATTCAAATCACGTACATAAGTATACCTGTTTGTCCGAACACCACGATATTCCCGTCCGCCAAGCCCATAATTCCATTGGTGAAACGGAACGGGGCATTGGATTAAAACAGCTACATCTTTAGCTATTTCTTCACCCGTAATTACTTTTGAATAATCACTGCCTTCCACAGTTGCGGGAATCTCAATTCCCGACAATCCCAAAAGTGTTGGCATGATATCGGGCGTATTTAAAGGCATTTCTATTACTTTTTGTGCATATCCCAATTTCTTTGGAAAATGAAGTAAAAAAGGGACAAGTAAAGATTCGTCCCAGGGTTTTTGTTTCTTGACTTCTCCATGTGAATACAACATATCACCATGGTCGGATGTAAATACAAAAATCGTGTTTTCTTCAATCCCGCTTTTCTTAATTGCAGTCAACAATTCTTTCATACAATCGTCAAGGGCAGCAATGTGTGCATAATATCCGGCTATATCTTTTCGTGCTTTTTCACGCAATTCATCAGGCACATTAGGTCGCACTTTTATACTATCGGCATTAAACATTTCCCTGTATTTTTGAGGTGCAGTTTCATAGGGTGCATGCGGTGGTCCCCACGAAAGCATCAGTAAAAATGGTTTTTCCGATTTTGATTTTTCACGGATATAACCAATTGCCGATTTGGTTTGCGCAATGGCATCATATTCCTGCCATTTTAAACGTTCGGGTGAATCTTCATAATAAAATGAGTTATTGTAATCGTGGGTACATTCCAGAACCTGCCAAAAATCAAAACCCTGGCGGCGCTCTTTTGGGATAAATTTTAATCGTGCTTCGAATGTTTCCTCACCAGGTTCATGACCGTTCAGATGCCATTTGCCAATGTAACCCGTTTCGTAACCAGCCTGTTTATAAAGCTTGCCAATTGTGATAGCATCCGGGTTCAAAGCTTTGTCATTGTAAAAAACACCGTGTGTTAAGGGATACTGCCCGGTTAATAAACTTGCCCGGTAAGGGCAACAAACCGGGCATCCGGAAACAGCTTTTGCGAAAACCACACTTTCTTTGGCGAACCGATCTATTGCAGGGGTTTTTACCTGTGAATTTCCGTTAAAACCAACATCCTGCGCACGCCACTGATCGGCAAATACAAATATAACATTGGGCTTTGGAGAATTTTTTACCCCACAGCCCAACGACAGCAAAAAAATTAAAACAAATGAAATCCACAAAGGGATAGAACGCTCATGATCAGTAAAATTTCTTTCTATTTGAGGTTTATCCCTGTTGCACATTCACCTTAATATTTTGATTTTTTTTCTCTTTTTTCCGCTTTCTTTTCTTTTGCAGTTTTTAGCGGTTCTTTTTTAGCTGTTTTTTTTGCATCCATTGATTTTGCCATGACTTCTAAATTTTAAATTGTTCAACAATTTTTATCCTGTTTTCAAGTTGTACAAATCTAAATTCAATATTGAAATTTCCCATAAAAATTTAAAGAAAAATATCGTTTTTTTCCGCTACCGATCTGATATAATTTGCAGCCATGCCATACTCTTCCTCTGTTTTTAAATGTTCAAGCATTAATGGGATATTTTTTAATTTTGACAACTCTTTTAAATATACAGCGTAATTCATATTTCCAAGTCCGGCCCGTACTTCAGGCAAATGAGGTGTTAATTCATCTTCAAGCAATAAAATATCTTTGGCATGGCAACTTTTGATGAATGGCCCAAGTTTTTTAAATGCTTCCGATATCATTACTCCATTGTTATAATAAACCTGCGGACTGACCACTAAATTAACAGGATCGAGATGAACTCCAAATTGCTTTCGGTTGATGGCCTTAAACAATTTTTCATATGAATCAACTGAATCAGGATATGCCCATGGCATTGTTTCCAAAGCATAAAAAGAATTTTTTGGTTTTACACTATCAATGATTTTTCGGGTGGTTTCTACAATTAAATCAAAGGTTTCGGAAGTGAGATTGTCTGCATGTGGACCAGCCCATTTCTCGGGATTGCGCGATCCGCTAATATTTACGCAGCAATTGGCTCCAATTTCATCAGCTAATTGCAATGAATTAATGCATTTTTCCAATGCAGCTTTGCTTTTCATTTCATCCGGATCGATGGGGTTGCTCCAGGCACCAACTTCGGCAATTACAATATCTGAATTTTGTGCTGCGTTTTTATACAACTTTATTTCTTCGGAACCAGCACCCAATTGAACCGGACAATATGCTGCCTTGTAGTTCAACTCTTTAAGTGCTGAAATCCACTCTTCAGGATTACTATATTTTTTGAATACCGGGCCACCCAACCTTATATTCGTATCTTCCAATTTGAAAGATTTTGCCAAACCAGGGATCGTTGTAAATCCGGTAGCAGCGGTTAGAGATATTTTTGAAAATTTTCTGCGGTTCATGATCAAATTAACTTTGAATATTCTTTATAAATGTAACATTGCTGAATGACAAATGCAATTGTCGGTTTATACCTGCTAATTTCAAGGTCTTTCTGTAATAAAAAAAGCGGCACCTTTTACAGATGCCGCTGGGAATAAGTCGTTGTTGTTAAACAACAGAAATATTTAATCTTCATTCAAAAAACATTGTTTCATGGCTTTGAAACAGTACTTATAGTTTAACAAATGCTGTGCCAAAAAAGCAATTAGATAATATGTTAAGCAGCATAAATTTTAAATTATAGAAATGCTTTCTTTCAGCAAACGTATTACATTCTCCACATTCTGGTTGAAAACTTTCAACACCTCTTCCCATGTTACCGGCTCTTCATCGGTTTTCCAGCAATCATAATCAGTACTTAAAGCAATAGCCGCATACGGAATTCCCAGTTCGTTTGACAGAATACACTCAGGCGCTACCGACATGTTAATTACATCAGCACCCCATAAGCGGAACATTCTGGATTCAGCACGGGTTGAAAAACGAGGCCCTTCAATTGTAATAACTGTTCCCTTCGAATGATATTTCAGTTTTAATTCCGAAGCTTTTTGAATCAATTTCATTCGCAAATCATTATTGAAAGGGTCAGCCATTTGAGCATGGTTCAATTCACCTTTTTTAAATAAATCATGAAAAGTAATTTCCCTATGCCGGGTAAAATCAATAAACTGATCAGGAATTACCAAATCACCACGGCCTATTTCTTCACGCAAACTACCGCAAGCCGAAGTTGCCATAATATGTGTACAACCCAATTCCTTGATTGCCCAAATATTTGCCCGGTTATTTACTTTGTCGGGGGAATTGAATGATCCCTTCCGTGTCTCGATAAAACAATTACATCAACACCCGAAATTTGCCCGGTTTTAAAAATTGATGACGGTTTTCCATAAGGAGTATCAATGTTGTTTCAGAATTATTTACTAAAATATCAGGGTTTTCAAATCCTGAACCACCAATAATTGCAATTTTCATATCATAAATTTTTAGTAACAAAAGTCAAAAAATATTATAATTAAAACCTAAATGTCTGTTTTTGAAGATCTAACAGTTCTCAATGTTGTTTCAGGTTAAAAACTCATCATTAAAAACCATAAAATTATTAGTGTTTTGTTGGTTGATGTTTCATATTTCTTTTTTCAGGAAAAAAACTTAAAATACTTTCTTTTTTCGCTTCACAAATTCCACGTTCAGTAATTAATCCGGTAATTAACCTTGCAGGTGTTACGTCAAATCCATAATTTGCAACCTTACTGTTTTCAGGAATTAACCTTACACTTTTTATATCTGAACCTGTCCAGCCTTCAATTTCAGCAACCTCTTTTGGATCACGCTGTTCGATTGGAATTTCTGTCAAACCATTTTCAATCGTAAAGTCGAAGGTTGAGGAGGGCAAAGCAACATAAAATGGGATATTGTTGTCTTTTGCTGCCAGCGCTTTTAGGTAAGTTCCAATTTTATTGGCCACATCGCCTGTAGCGGTAGTCCGGTCGCTGCCTGTAATAACCAGATCAACCATTCCATGTTGCATTAAATGCCCGCCGGTATTGTCAGGAATTATCGTATGAGGAACTCCTTCTTCACCCAACTCAAAAGCAGTCAGGCGTGCGCCCTGGTTGCGTGGACGGGTTTCATCGACCCAAATATGAATAGGAATTCCTTTTAAATGTGCTTTGTAGATTGGAGCAGTTGCTGTTCCCCAATCGATACAGGCAAGCCAGCCCGCATTGCAATGTGTGAGGATATTTACTGTTTGTTTTTTATGCCGGTAAATATCTTCGATGATTTTTAAACCGAAATCTCCAATTTTACTGCTGAATTCTATCTCTGCATCCTTTAAATCAGTTGCTTTTTGAAGTACTTTTTGAAGGAATTTTAAATCAGATTTATTACTTAATATAAAATCGACCATTTCTTTAACTGCATAAGCAAGGTTTACAGCTGTTGGCCGCGATGATTTTAGGTAATCTGCCTTTTCGGCGATATATTGCTCAAAATCACTTCCTTCGAAATTCAAAACTGCAAGATACATTCCGTAAGCCGCAGTTACACCAATTAACGGTGCACCGCGAACCACCATTTCTTTGATTGCAAAAAATGAGTCTTCAACAGTTTTTATTTCAAAAATTTCAAATTGAAAAGGGAGTTTGCGCTGGTCGATTACCTGAATAATTTCTGGACTTCCATCTTTTAACCAGATGGTTTGAAAATGTTTGTTTTGGATTTTCATAATTTAAAATGTAAGAGTACTGAACAAATAAGAAAGAAGCTGGGATTATCCGAATGTCATTCTTCCCGATTTTTAGTAGTAATTTGTTGTTTTTAAGTTTACAATGAAATTAAAATCAATAATGTTTAATTTTTTAATTTCGCCAGCTAAAATAAATAAAATGAAGACAGACCTAGCGAATATTAAAAATATCATTTTCGATTTGGGCAGGGTTTTGCTCAATCTCGATTTTGAAGCATCTATAAAAGCTTTTCAGGAACTTGGATTACAAACCGAGGTTTTGGATAATAAACAAGCTTATTCTGATCCTGTTTTTTATGAACTTGAGGTTGGGAAAATATCGCCAAAAGAGTTTTGTAACCGGGTTCGAAAAGTATTGAACAATCCTGAAGCAACTGATTTACAGATTGAAAATGCCTGGTATGCCATGATTTTAGATATTCCGGCTAACCGGGTGAAAGTTGTTCAGGATTTGAGCAAAAGCTATAAAATTTATTTGTTTAGCAATACAAACCAAATCCATATCGAACGCTTGCACAAGGCTTTTAATGCAGAATTTGGATTTCATTTTCCTTCGCTTTTTGTAAAGGATTATTATTCACACGAGATCCATGAACGCAAACCGGATTTGATTTCCTATCAAAAAGTAATTGAATTTTCAGGTATAAATCCCAAAGAATCTATTTTTATTGATGATTTGGAAAAGAACATTGTTGGCGCTCAACAAGCCGGATTAAAAACTTTTTGGTTAAAAGACGGTATGGAAATGACTGACATTTTTTAGGACTGATTTATTTCAAAATTTTGACCCTCTTTAAACGAATATCTTCCAGTGGTCGCCAGTCATCATCTGTTTCTACCTGAACAATTTTATCTACTACTTCCATTCCGGAAATTACTTCACCAAATACAGTGTACGTCCCGTCAAGATGAGGCGCACCGCCAATGGTTTTATATGCCTGTCGCTGGGTTGAACTAAATTTGTAATTGTTTTCTTTTTCAAGATCATCCAGTTCTTTGTCATTATATTTCCGCCCTGAAACAATATAAAACTGCGAACCGTCGGAACGCAACCGTTCGTTCTTTGTATCGGGTTTACGTGGCGAACCAATCATTCCGCGTTTGTGAAACAAACCTGGTACAATGTGCGCGGGAATTGTATATCCGGGTCCTTTATAGCCAACAATATCACCTTTCCGTGCATACCGTGTATCGGCAGCGCCACTTTGTATTCCAAAATTTTTAATAACCCTGTGAATCAGCAAACTATCAAAATAATGTTCTTTTGCCAATTTTATAAAATTGTCACGGTATTCATTTGTTTCGTTAAAAAGGCGGATTGTAATATTTCCTTCATCGGTTTCCAGAACCAAACCTTTTATACTTCTGTTTTCGGCAGCCACTGCTTCACTTGTGTTCGAACGAAGGGATTCCAAAGAAGCAGGTGATTTTTGATTTTTCATCAGTTGCGATATAAAATCAGAAGGGATTGCAAAGCTCTGCATTTCATAACTCTCAACTGCCGAAAATGCTACACCAATCGCTTCTTTCGTTGATACAAAAACGGGCATCCCAAAATTCGATTTACGTACGCGATTTGTAATGCGATACAGTTTTGTTCCTTTTACTGTGGCGAGGTTTAACAATTTTCCCGAAAAAAGCTGGATAATTTTTCCTGATGAAGGATTTATATAACTTGTTTTGGCTGAATTCGGCACAGTTCCTGCAAAAAGTTTAATTGGTTTGCGTTGTATGCTGTCGGAATAAATCAAAATGAGGTCGTTTATTCTGTCAACTGCAACAAATTTGTCAGCAGTGTATTTTGCATTTTCATTCAATGGTGAAAACACAATTTTGTTTGCCCGGCTTACCAGTGAATAAGTAGTAACGATTATGTTTTCAGCAACAAAAAATCCTTGTCCCGATTCGAGTATTCGGTTTCCATCATATGAATCAAATGTAACTACAGAAGGCAAAATTTCCTCCCATCCGGCATTTGAGTTTTGGTCTGTTGAGTTATCGTTAGTCTTTGTTTTTGGAACAGCATCCTCCTGTTGCTTTTTTCCGTTGCATGAAAAAAGTATCATACCCAAAAACAAAAGCCGGATAAACTTTATCATTTCAGTCTTTTAACACTGTTACTGTAATTTTAACATCGGTAAGCGGGCGGTTGTTTTTATCGGTTGGAAGAGCAGCAATTTTATCGATTACGTCAAATCCTGAAATACATTCACCGAAAACGGTAAATTTACCATCCAAATCAGGGTAACCACCAACTGTTGTGTATGCTTCGCGCTGGGCTTCCCCGAATTCAAGAACGCCCGGACTATACCTGTATTCAGTTTCAATTTTATCTTTAATTTCCTGCGCCAGTTCCCTGAATTCAGTAACTTTTTTTTCCTCTTTTAATTGTTTTAATTGTTCGCGAACATCAGGAGTCATTATTTCCTGCACAATTTTATTTCTAATTGGACGATTAACAGCGAGTTCCATTGTATCAATTTCTCCAGTTGTGTGAACCCGGCCTTTTACAATGTAGAATTGTGATATATCGGACTGTTTAAACGGGTTGCTTTCATCGGGTTGACGCGGAGCACACAAAGCTCCTTTTTTATGGAAATGGTTTGATAGGATTTCATCGTCTACAGTTTTGTCAGGATCACCATAACCAATTCGTTTCCCTGGTGCAGCATCCCTTGAACTTTTTGAGCCACCTTGTATTAAAAAATCCTGAATAACCCTATAAAACAAAGTTCCGTCATAATATCCTTCTTTTGCAAGTTCTATAAAAGCATCGCGATGTTTGGGCGTGTCGTCATACAATTTGAATTTCATTTTACCCAAATTGGTGGATATTTCAACTACATTCGATTGTGAAAATCCAACGATAGAAAAAACCAGAAAAAGGAGAATTATGAAATAACGCACTATTTTTATTTTACAAGTTCAACTTTCATTTTTATATCTTCCAAAGGTCGATTAGCATTATTTGTATCAACTGCTGCTATTTTATCGAGAACATCCATTCCTTCCACAACTTCACCAAAAACAGTGTACTCACCATCCAACGATGGGTAACCACCAATTGTTGAATATATTTCACGTTGTTCATCTGTTAAAGAAAACTGTGGGCCGGCAGCATAGATGCTATCTACTTTGGTTCTAAGTTCTGCAAGAATAATATTAAATCCAGCCGGATCATTTTTCCCCCTTATCGCATCAAATTTGCTTTTTTCGACATTGAATTGTTCGCGCATCATCATTTCTTTGCGTTGATTGTTGACGATCACATTCATTGAATCTAATTCACCGGGGCGAAAAACTTTGCCTTTTACAATATAAAATTGTGATCCGCTTGATTCTTTTCCGGGATTCTTTGGGCCACCAAGACGTGCAGCTGCGAGCGCTCCTTTTTTATGAAAATGATTGGGCAGTATCTCAGCCGGAATTGTATAACCCGGTCCACCGCTTCCCAACATTGCATTGGGTTCGGCATTTTTTGAATTCGGATCTCCACCTTGTATCATAAAATTGTTTATTACCCTGTGAAACAGCAGATCGTTATAAAAGCCTTCGTTTACAAGTTTTAAAAAATTTTCCTTATGCCTGGGTGTGTCATTATACAATTTAACTTTAATTTCACCATAATCAGTTTTAATCGAAACAATTGTTTCATCCGATTTTTTTGCATTTACGCCACATGAAACTACAACTGCAAACAGGGCAATCGCCATTATTAAAGCAAATCTTTTCATTGATAAATTTTAAGTTTTAAATGACAAATTCTAAAAGAAATTCCTGTAAAGATATAAAGTTGAGATAAAAAAATCGGTACTATTTATTAAATACATTCTCGTTTTATGTTGTGAATCTCCATTATGAAATTGCATAAAATCCACATATTCAGATATATGATTAGTTACAAAAGATAAAATTATACCAAAAGTTAGTTTATCTCTTTAATTAATTCATATATTTGACCAATTTGCTTTTTTGTTCGAATAATGAAAGCAATTCGTAAAATATGGAAGAGAAAAAAATAAGACGTAATCTTTATCGCGTACTCCGTAAAACAGGAGTTCAAAAGAAGAAAATTAAAATCAACTCATCATTCAATGAGGATTTACAATTTGATACTGTGGACTGGTCGATTTTTGCATTTTACCTTGAAGGAGTGTTCAAGATTTCGATAGATGATGATGAATTGGGAAAATTGAAAACTGTAAAAAATACAATTCATTACCTGGAAAAATCAGCTTAGCTTTTTATAAATATTACTTCACCCATTACTTCAATTTTATCTCCGGAACGGAGTTTTGCTCTTTTTCTAAATTCCTGAATCCCGTTTAATGATACTTCCCCGTCTTCGACTATGATTTTTGCGTGACCGCCAGTTTCGGCTATACGTAAAAGTTTCAGCAATTTAATAAGTTCAATATATTCTGAAGAGAGTTTGAATTCGCGCATTATAAATTAAGTTTTTAGTTTTTGCTTTTCTTCCTTTTTCAACTTCAATACTACCAAATCGTAAGATTCGTCAATTAAATTTTTTAACAGGTCGTCTGGCATCGAGCCATCAATTTCAAT
Organism: uncultured Prolixibacteraceae bacterium; assembly: GCA_963800345.1. GTDB lineage: Bacteria > Bacteroidota > Bacteroidia > Bacteroidales > Prolixibacteraceae > Draconibacterium. The sequence continues at coordinate 44,683 of CAWDAW010000018.1, forward strand.
GGTGTTCCAATGCATTTTATTTAGGTGATATCCCGGTTTTACAACCGGGTATTGTTCCCGGAGTTCGATATTCTTTTCAGGGTCATTTTTTAATGCTACTGAAAATTTATCTTGTAAATCGGTAATGCAAAATATTTTCCCAACAACTTTAAAAACGAGTGTTGATTCATCGAAAGGAAAATCTTCGGTTGCACCTTTTAAGGACAAGCAATAATCACGGAGTTCTTCAATATTCATAGTGGTTTGTTTTTGCGATAAAAATAATAGAATGATTTTAAAATCAAAACTTTAAAGCGTAGGATAAAATGCCTCTTTAAAATGTTCCAATTCATATTTTTCCTTAAAGAAAATTACAGTAATAACATCAAACCTTGTATCTCCTTCCCAGCATTTGTCAAAAATGTATCCTTCGGCAGCTTCCACAATACGTTTTATTTTGCTGTTGGTAACTGCTTCCGACGGGTGTTCGTAACGCAAACCGCTTCTTGCTTTTACTTCTACTATAACCAGTTCTTCTCCATCTTTTGCAACAATATCAATTTCAAGATGCCCATACTGATAATTGGTATGTAGTATTTTGTAGCCCAGGTGTAACAAATGTTGCTGTGCCAATTGTTCAGCCATTTCGCCTATTTCCTGTTGTGTCGCCATGTTAGCTCAATGTTTAAAATTACAGTTATAAATAAAGTCGGAATTCATTTCATTTAGTCGTCTTTACTTATTTCTTATTTTGATTTTGCTTATTATCCGTTCGGTTTGTCAGGCAAATTATGTCGTTTCTTTAATCTTTAAACCTTTGCAATTCTCAACGTAGTGTTTTTTTCTGAAACTTCCAGTTCCCATTGACGGCCAAAAGCCAATGCAAGGTTTTTTTTGTTGTGACCGGCAGGGAAACCAAAACAAACAGGATAATCAAACCCTGCAACAGCTTCGGCAATTATTTCGTGTGTCGATTTTCCAAACGGCGAATCATTGTCTTTCATGTCTGTAAAATCCCCTATCACCAGGCCAGCAATATTGTCTAACTTGCCGGACAGTTTAAGCTGGTGAATCATTCGGTCGGTGTGATAAAGAAACTCGTCAACATCTTCAATAAAAAGTATTTTTCCATAAGTATCAATTTCATATTTTGTTCCCTGCAAGCCTGAAATAATGGAAAGATTTCCACCAACAAGTTCACCCATGGCATTTCCGGGTTTGTTGTTTTTTTCTGAAGCAATCGTATAATTATTTTTATCTCCTTTTAATAATTGCATCAAAGTTTTAAGATTTTCCGAGGGTATTTTGTTGTCATCGAAAAAATGGCGGGGCATCGCACCATGAATTGTTGCCATGCCCAAATTATTAATACAAGTATGCAAAACAGTTATATCAGAAAACCCAACCAACCATTTTGGATATTTTTTAAAGTTGTGCCATTTTAGTTGATCTATTATACGTACTGAACCATAACCTCCACGCGAGCATATGATTGAAGCAGTTTCGGGGTCGTCAAGTGCGGTTTGCAAATCATCAAGCCGTTGTTTATCGGTGCCGGCAAACTGAAAATGGCCGGCAAAAACATGCTTGCCCAACTCAACTTTGTAACCTTGCTGCGTAAACCATTCAAGTGCTGGTAATACATGCTCTTCCTTCACCTTACCTGCCGGCGAAACAATACGGATTTTGTCACCGGGTTTTAAATACTTCGGAATTATCATTCTGTTTTAATTTCAAAAATGAAAATTATAAAATTGAAATGGATTGGGAAGAAATCAGCTACTTAAAATCTCAAAAAGTTCTTCCACATCATCGGCAAAAAAATCGGGTTTGGCAGCAAGTAATTCTTCTTTTTCTCCAAAACCATAACCTACTGCTATTGTGGAAATCCCGTTGGCCTTTCCTCCATCGATATCAAAAACGGTATCACCTATCATCACAATCCTCTTCGATGGTGAAAGTTGTTGTGCTTCCAGTAAGGTTGAAATGATCATCGGTTTGCCGGCCTTTTTGCCCGAATAATCTGCGCCGTTCAGTTGTATAATGTGTTTGTCGAAGCCAAAATGCTCTGATATTTTTATTGCATATTTTTCAAGTTTTGAAGTTGCTATGTACATTTTCTTGCCGGCGTGATCAAGTTCCTGTATCATCTCCAAAACACCGGGATATGGCACATTTTCCTGCCAACCGTTCTCCCCGTAATATTCGCGGAAATATTCAACAGCGAGTTTGGTATTTTGCTCATTCAAGCCGAACAATTTGCTAAATCCCCATTGTAAGGGAGGCCCAATAAATTGTTTCATGTTTTCATCAGAAAACCCCTCGATGTGCATTTGTTCCAAAGCATACTTCACCGAGTTTCTGATTCCCTGGGTGTTGTTGGTCAGCGTTCCGTCGAGGTCGAAAATTATATGTGTGAAGTCTGACATTTTTTTTGTGCTAAGATATTTGAAAATACATTGGTGAACAAAGAAATACTATTCAGCTCTCAATTTACCGGTTTCATCTCTTTTAAATTTGTATTCAGCTCATTATTTTTCTCTAACAGAAAATGAATATTGACATTTGCAATGATATGTTTTGAAGAGAAAGTTTATCAAACTGTAACGAATTGACGTATTAAGCGTCTGATGGTTTATAAGTGGAATTTGACTTCAAATAAAAACAGAAAACGAAACAAAACCTTTTTTCACACCTTAAAATAGTCCGTTTATCGAAAAAATGTGGAAGGTTTGAAAATAAAAGAGGAATTTTAAAATAATTTTTTGATAGAAAACAGCAGAAAACAATTAAACAGGTATGATTAGTCTTAACGGTATTCACAAATCTTACGAGATGGGCAGCAATTCGCTGCATGTATTAAAGGGTATAAACCTTGAAATCGAACAAGGGGAATTTGTTTCAATTATGGGTTCTTCGGGTTCGGGAAAATCAACTTTATTGAATATACTGGGTATTTTAGATAATTACGATGAAGGCAGTTATCATTTAAATGGAAGCCTTATCAAAAATATGTCGGAAAAGCAGGCAGCAAAATTACGCAACGAACTACTTGGTTTTGTGTTCCAGTCATTCAATCTCATTTCGTTTAAAAATGCTATGGAAAATGTGGCCCTTCCGCTGTATTATCAGGGTGTGAGCCGAAAAAAACGAAATATAATTGCTTTGGAATATCTTGATAAAATGGGGTTACTTGAATGGGCGAATCACTTACCTAATGAAATGTCGGGCGGGCAAAAACAGCGGGTTGCTATTGCACGATCACTGATTTCAAAACCAAAAATCATTTTTGCTGACGAACCGACAGGGGCATTGGATTCAAAAACATCACTTGAGGTAATGGAAATTTTATCTGAGATCAACAAAGAGGGAATAACCTTGATAATTGTAACACATGAACATGATATTGCAGCCATGACGCATAAAATTATCCGCCTGAATGACGGGAAAATTGCTGAAATAATTAAAAATGGTGAATTGCGTGATTGGAAATACCAGCATGCTAAAGAATTTGAAGTGGCGTGATGAATTTGTGGAATATTATTTCCATAAATAATGGATTGAATAATTAAGAAGTAACAAAATAAGAAATAACGAAGGGAGAGAACTCAAACTTCGGACTTCGGAATTTCTTTAAACATTGAACTTTAAACAATAAACTGATTATGTTCGACATCGATAAATGGCAGGAAATATTTGCCACCATCAAAAAAAATAAAATGAGGACATTCCTCACTGGGTTTAGTGTAGCCTGGGGTATTTTTATGCTCATGATTTTACTGGGATCCGGAAATGGATTAAGCAATGGTGTTGCAAATAATTTCATGAATGACGCAATTAATGCAATGTGGATTTGGACTGGAAAAACAACGATTGCATATGAAGGGATGAAAACCGGCCGTAACATTCAATTTCACAATGAAGATCAGGAAATAATTAAAAAGGTTTCTGGAATTGGGGCAGTTTCAGGAAGATATTTTATGGGTAATACCCGTTATTCCTATCAAAAAGAATCGGGAGAATACACTACAATAACCTGCCAGCCGGAATTATTGGAAGTAGAAAACCTGGTTATTGAGGAGGGCCGGTTTATTAATCATATTGATGTGATGCAGAAACGTAAAGTAGTAGTTATTGGTGCTGATATGAAAACAGCTCTTTTTAAAGACTCAACAGCAATTGGAGAATACGTGAATGTTAATAATGTGCCTTTTAAAGTAATTGGTGTTTGTACTGAACCGGGTTCAACCCGCAACCGCAATGCCTACATGCCGTTGTCAACTGCTCAAATGATTTTTAATGGCTCTAATCGATTACATAACCTTGCCTTAACAATTAATGCTGAAACGCTTGAAGAAAGTCAGGCAATTGAAGATCGCATACGGAATGTTTTAAGCAGGCAGTACAAATTCGACCCAAAAGACGAAGGTGCAATTGGCCTTTATAATAAACTGGAAAATTATATTCAAACCATGAGGATTTTTCAGGCCATCAAAATATTTATCTGGATTATTGGAATGGGAACTTTAATTGCCGGAATTGTAGGTGTGAGTAATATAATGCTGATTGTTGTAAAAGAACGTACCAAGGAAATTGGAATACGTAAAGCAATCGGAGCAAGTCCGTCATCAGTGATAGGCCTGATTTTGCTTGAAGCAATAATGATTACAACCATTGCCGGTTATATAGGATTGGTAATGGGAACCGGATTAATGGAGCTGATAAATTATTTTATGGTACAATCAGCCGAAGCCGCTGCTGCTGCCGCTGCAAACGGGGGACGAGCGGGTGAATCGGTTTTTCTGAATCCAACTGTGGATTTCAACATTGCAGTTTCAGCTACTTTACTGCTTATTGTAGCAGGAGCAATAGCTGGGTATATTCCTGCAAAGCGGGCTGCCAGTATTAAACCGATTGTTGCTTTGAGAGATGAATAGAAAGCCCCTCCCAACCCTCCCCAAAAGGTAGGGCTTCAAGAAAAGTAGAGCAGAAAATAAGAAATTATTGGAAAAAATGAAAACGATAAATAACAACGGGTTAACTAATCACCCCTCCTCTGGAGGGGCAGGAGGGAGGCTTTATTATGTTTGATATTGACCTTTGGAACGAAATAATAAGTGCCCTGAAAAAAAACCGGATGAGGAGCTTTATGACGGCTTTCGGAGTTTTCTGGGGAATTTTTATGCTGATTATTATGTCGGGAGCAGGGAAAGCGCTGGAAAATGGAGTGCTTGACGGTGTTAGGGCTTTTGCAACAAACTCGGCTTTTTTTTGGACTGAACGGACAAGTGTGCCTTATGCCGGTTTTCAACGCGGTCGTCGCTGGGACTATGATAATGATGATATTAAATATTTGCAGGAAAATGTAAAAGAGATAGAATATCTTTCTCCCCGTTTGTTTGGCTTCCAGCAGAATGGTGATAACACAATCAGGGGTGAAAGAACAGGTTCATTTCAAATGTTCGGTGACTACCCCGACTACTTTAAAATTGACCGATGGACACCGGTTAAGGGGCGATTAATGAACGAAATTGATATTCTGCAAAAGCGAAAGGTATGTAATATTGGCGAACGTGTTGTAGAAGTAATGTTTGATAAAGATGAAGATCCAATTGGACAGTATCTCAAAATCAGTGGTGTTTATTTTCAGGTAATTGGAGTTATTCATGCTGAAACACGGATAAACATAGGCGGAGGTAAAAAAGAAGAAACAATCATCATCCCGTTTTCGACCATGCAATCAGCCTACAATTACGGAAACCGGGTACATTTCTTCTCTGTAACTTCAAAAAATGGATACAAAGTAAGTGATTTGGAAGAAAAGCTTCAAAAGATATTAAAGGAACGCCACAAAGTTGCCCCCGATGATCTTCAGGCAATTGGCTCTTTCAATATCGAAAAAGAATTCGTCAAATTTTCCTCTTTATTTATGGGGATACAGGTACTTACCTGGATTGTAGGGCTTGGAACATTAATGGCCGGAATAATAGGAGTAAGTAACATTATGCTTGTAATTATTAAAGAAAGAACGCAGGAAATTGGTATTCAGCGCGCAATTGGAGCAACACCGGCAGTTATTATCAAGCATATTGTTGCCGAGAGTGTTTTCCTCACTGTTATGGCAGGCTATGTTGGGTTGTCACTGGGTGTTGGTATTTTGGAAATACTAAACCGCATATTACTTAGTTCAGCCGAATCGGGGAGTGAAATATTTTTCCGAAATCCCGAAATAAATTTAAATATGGCACTTTCTGCGTTGGGAGTTCTTGTGATTGCCGGAATGTTTGCAGGACTTATACCTGCCAAAAGGGCAATAAGTATCAAACCAATTGACGCAATACGCGATGAAAAATAAAAATAGAAATAGAATTTTTGAAAACAGAAACAAATAATAAAAAAGTCATGAAAAAAATTTTAAGAATCTTTGGAATCGTAATCCTTGTTGGGATTTTTGGAGGTACAATATACTTCCTTTATACAAAATCAAAAAAAGCACCGGAAGTTTTTGAAACAAAAAATCCATTTGTTTCAAATGTTGTTCGCAAAACTGTAGCCACTGGTTCAGTAGTTCCGCGAAAGGAAATCGAAATTGTGCCGCAGGTTTCAGGAATTATCGATGAATTATACATTGTTGCAGGCGACTTTGTTAAAAAAGATCAGGTAATTGCCAAAATCAAGATTATTCCTGACATGGTAAACCTCAATAGCGCTGAAACCAGGCTAAACCGAGCCAAAATTAATGCCGATGATGCTCAGATTGACCTCGAGCGCCAGCAAAAACTTTTTGACAAAAGCGTGATTTCCTATGAAGAATTTAAAACAGCAAAAGTTAAGTTTGATTCGGCAAAGGAAGAATTGACAGCAGCCGAAAATAACCTTGAATTAATTAAAAATGGGGTGACAAAAAAGGCACAAACTACAACAAATACTTTGGTTCGGTCAACTGTAAACGGCATGGTACTCGATGTTCCCATAAAAGAAGGGAATTCAGTAATTCAGTCGAACACTTTTAACAACGGAACAACCATTTGCACCGTAGCCGATATGAAAGACATGATTTTTCAGGGAAAGGTTGATGAAACCGAAGTTGGAAAAATTAAGGAAGGAATGAACATTGAATTGGAAATTGGAGCAATTGAAAAGGATAAATTTGGTGCCATCCTTGAGTATATCGCACCAAAAGGAAAAGAAGAAAACGGAGCTATTCAGTTTGAAATTAAAGCAACTGTTGTGTTAAAGGATGATCAATTCATCAGGGCGGGTTACAGCGCCAATGCGAATATTGTTCTTGAAAAGAAAGACAGCGTACTTGTAATTCCCGAGGGCCTTTTGAAATTCGAAAAAGACTCTTCATATGTGGAAATTCAATCCGGAATTGACCAGCAGTTTGAAAAAAGATATGTCAGAACTGGATTGTCGGACGGCATTAATATTGAGATTACGGAAGGTTTGAAAAAGGATGATAAGGTTAAGGGCGAAAAAATAGATCCAAAAAAAATAAAGGAGAATGAAGCTGGTAAAGTCTAAAAATGGCGAGCCTCTCAAATAGTTTATATAAATTAGCACGTTTTTAAAAATCACAACACAATGAAGCATTTAATCACTTTAATTTCATTCATTTTTCTATTCGGAATTACAATTTCCAAAGCACAAAATGTTTGGTCGTTGCAAAAATGCATAGATTATGCCCTGGAAAATAACATCCAGATAAAACAACAGGAGTTAAATACTGAATTTTACAAGACACAACTGAGCCAGGCAAAATCGAACCGATTACCGAATTTGAATGCACAAATCGGGAACGACAACAGTTTTGGGAGGTCGTTAACTTATGATAATACCTACAAAAATGTTAATTCATCAAGTTTAACAGGAGGTGCAAGTACAAATTTTACCATATTTGATGGTTTAATTTTAACAAACACAATTGAAAAGCAACAACTCGATTTGCAGGCGACATTAAAAGATCTGCAAAAAGCAAAAGATGATATTATGCTGAGTATTGCACGTTCGTACCTGGAAATTCTTTTTGCCGAAGAAGTGGTTCTGGTTGACTCGGCACAACTTGAAGTTACACAGCAACAGATTAACAGAACCAAACAATTGGTAGATGCGGGAAGTTTGGCAAAAGGTTCATTGCTTGAAATTCAGGCGCAATTGGCTCGTGAAGAACTTCAGTTGGTAAACGATATGAATACTGTACAGTTGTCATACCTTACTTTATTCCAGTTTCTTGAGCTTCCAATAGCTGAAAGTTTTACTATCGAAAAACCGGTTTTACCAGAGATAAGAGCAAATGTTTCAATGGCCAATTCGATTGATGTGTTCAACAATGCAATGAATTCACGGCCCGAAATTCAGGCGGCACAATTGCGGGTAAAAAGTGCCGAAACTGAACTTGATATTGCAAAAGGGAACCGGTATCCAAGTTTAACTTTCAATGCAAACTATTTTAACCTGTACAATAATAAATATACCGATATAACCGGTACTGATATTCAATTTGGTGATCAGTTGAAAAATAATGGTCGCTCATCACTTGGATTTACATTAAACATCCCGATTTTTAACCGCTTCCAGGTGAAAAATGGAATCACAAATGCAACGCTGCAAATTTCAGACTTTAAATACCGGTTACAAACCGAAAGCAATGTTCTTCGAAAAGACATCGAACTTTCATATACAAATGCGCTGGCCTCTTTAAACCGTTATATTTCAACCCAAAAAGCTGTGGTTTCAATGGAAGAAGCATTTCGGTATATCGAAGAGAAATTTAATGTTGGAATGGTAAATTCGGTGGATTACAACCTTCAGAAAAATCAGTTAACTGTGGCAAAATCTCAGCTGCTGCAAGCAAAATACGAGTACATTTTCCGAACAAAAATCCTTGATTTCTATAACGGAAATCCGATTGAATTGTAAATCAGTTTCCTGATCCCAACATCTAATTTTGAACCGTTCTTTTTGTGTGAAGCAGAGAGAGAACGGTTTTTAATTTTTAACTCCCCTTCAAGGTAACTGTGGCGTTTCATTTTTTTGCAATATATTTACAGCCTTTTACCTAAATCAACAAATTGTTGTTCACCATGAAATATATATCTCTGGTTCTGCTTTTTTCATTTATATATATTGGAGTATTTGCCGTTAATTTGAATAAATCTGATGGTGATACCATTACAAATACTTTCAATAAAGACTTTATTTACAACGTAAAAAAATCGAAATCACCAATTATTATTGATGGCGTAATTGATGAACCCGATTGGCTGGTAGCCCAAAAAGCAACAGATTTTCACAGGGTGTTACCCATCGATACAGGTCTTGCCTTTCAACCTTCGGAAATAATGATTACTTACGACGATAAGGCACTTTATATTGCACAAATATTTTACGATACAATTCCCGGGAAGCGTATTATGGAATCATTCAGACGTGATTTTGTGTTTTCAAACAACGACAACCTGCTGGTTTTTTTTGATACTTTTTTAGACCAAACCAATGGTTTTTCTTTTGGTGTATCCGCATCCGGAGCCAAATGGGACGGATTGATGCACGATGGCGCGGGCAGCAACCTTGACTGGGATTGTAAATGGGAATCGAAAGTAAAACATTATCCCGACAGATGGACTTCAGAAATCCGCATCCCTTTTAAATCGGTGCGTTACCCAAAAGGAAGCCAAAAATGGTACACAAATTTTAGCCGGCTGGATTTAAAATCTAACGAAAAATCGGCGTGGGCGCCCGTTCCGAGGCAGTTCCCAACAGCATCTCTTGCATATACAGGTGTGATGAATTTTGAAGAACCATTGCCAAAACCAAAACCACAAATCTCTTTTATACCTTATGTTTTCGGAAGTTATGCCAACGATTTCGAAAACGGAACCGGCGCCGAATATCGAAAGGATTTTGGATTCGATGCAAAAATCGGAATCTCAACAGCCATGAACCTGGATTTAACTTACAATCCCGATTATGCGCAGGTTGAAGTTGACCAGCAGGTTACCAATATCGACAGGTTCGAACTTTTCTTTCCTGAAAAAAGGCAGTTCTTCCTTGAAAACAGCGACTTGTTTTCAGGTTTTGGTGATAATAACATTACACCATTTTTCTCGCGGCGAATAGGTTTGGATGCGCCCGTTCTGGCTGGTGCACGCTTAAGCGGTAAAATTGGCAACGATTGGAGAATCGGGTTTATGAATATGACTACCGAAAAAACCGACGAATTTCTTTCCCGAAATTTTACTGTTGCTTCGGTGCAGAAAAAGATTTTCGCTCGTTCAAACGTTGGATTTATTTTTGTAAACAAGGAGTATTTCAATCAACCTGCTGATACAAATATGTTTAATCGAGTGGTAGGATTCGATTACAATCTGGCCAGCAAAAACAACTTTTGGGATGGAAAGTTTTTTTATCATCGTTCTTTTCAACCAGAAAATCCCGACAGGCAATTTGCACAGGGAGCCAGCCTGACTTACACTACAAAGCATTGGCAACTCGAAGTGGTACAACGTTCTGTTGGTGAAAATTACAGGGCAGAAGTTGGCTATATTCAGCGGACAGGGTACAATTTTATCAGTCCCGAAATCAGTTATCTTTTTGTTCCCAATAAACGCGTTGTCAGTCACGGTCCCGGCGTTGATTTCAGATATTATTTTGATCCGGAATTTAGAAAAATAGAACATGAAAATGTGGCAAATTACAAAATTGGATTTCGTGATGCTTCCACATTTGAGTTCGGATATATTGACAATTATGTTGAACTTGAAAAAGATTTTGATCCTACTCACATCAGTGATGCTTATTTGCCTGCCGGTTCAAAATATAAATTTGGTGGTGGATTTATAAATTACATGTCAACCCGAAAAACATTGTTTAACTGGAAAGCGGAAGTAGCAAAAGGTACTTTTTACAGCGGGAACATACAATACATTTTAGGTTCATTGGGTTACAGAATTCAACCATATGTTAACATGTCTGTAAACTTCAATTACACCGACATGGATTTGGGCGGGCTGTTTGAACACACAAAATTATTGCTGGTTGGCCCTAAAGTGGATGTAACTTTTACCGAGAATTTATTTTGGTCAACTTTTGTACAATACAACGAGCAGATTGACAATATGAACATCAATATGCGTTTGCAATGGCGGTATCAACCTGTTTCCGATATTTTTGTTGTTTACACTGATAATTATATACCAGGAAGCTGGAATTCAAGAAATCGGGCAATTGTGCTCAAAATGACGTACTGGCTGAATTAAAGACGTGATTGTTGGAGATTGAATGAGATTGTTGGAGATTGAGGATTTCGAGAGTTATAAATAACCCTTTTCTAAAGGAAATACATGATAAAAACCTGGAACTGATCAAAAATTTATCATCAATGCGAAAAGTGCATCGGTTTGAAAAAGATTGATTAGATTGAAAGGATTGAGAAATCAATTTGTTCTTCCTATATATTCCTTCAATACATTCTTCCAATCTTGTTCTTCCAAACCTGACCCCTTCCGACTTTCTTTTACCATAATGTTAAACCGAATTCTACTTATCTTTAATATTTCCAACTATGGTAAAATCATTTATCTTTGCATTTCTTTTAAACAAATTGATTTTATATTGTTTTAGTATTAAAGGATTTATAACACAACAAAAAATTAAAAAATCGAAGTCATCATGAAAGTAACAGTAGTTGGAGCAGGAAATGTTGGTGCCACTTGTGCCCAAATTATTGCCGAAAAAAATATAGTTCAGGAAGTTGTACTTCTTGATATCAAAGAAGGTATTTCAGAAGGGAAATCATTGGATTTGTGGCAAACCGCCCCAATAAATTATTATGATACACGATTGGTTGGTTCAACAAATGATTACTCAAAAACTGCCAACTCAGAAGTGGTGGTTATTACTTCAGGTATTCCGCGTAAACCCGGAATGAGCCGTGACGATTTGATTTCGATTAACGCCGGCATAGTAAAAAATGTAACAGAAAATATTGTTAAACATTCACCAAAAGCAATAATTATTATTGTATCCAATCCTTTGGATGTAATGACTTATGCAGCTTATAAAACTGCCAAATTGCCTAAAAATCAGGTAATGGGAATGGCTGGAATTTTAGACACAGCGCGCTATAGGGCATTTTTAGCTGAAGCTCTGGATATTTCACCACGTGATATTCAGGCACTTTTAATGGGTGGACATGGCGACACAATGGTACCACTGCCACGTTACACAACTGTTGCAGGAATCCCTGTTACTGAACTGATTGACGAGGAAAAATTAAATGCAATTGTTGAACGCACAAAATCAGGTGGTGGCGAATTGGTTAATTTGATGGGAACTTCGGCCTGGTATGCACCGGGTTCGGCAGCGGCACAAATGGTTGAAGCCATTGTAATGAACCAAAAACGCGTTTTCCCCTGTTGTGTAAAACTTGACGGTGAATATGGTTTAAACGATATGTTTGTTGGCGCACCAGTTGTACTGGGCAAAAACGGTATCGAAAAAATTATTGAAGTAGCTTTAAATGATGAAGAAAAACAATTATTGCACACTTCAGCACATTCAGTAAAAGGAATTATGGACGTGCTCGATGGAATGAACATTTTATAAGCAACAAATGAATTCATAAATTAAAACGGTTGGTTCAATATGAACCAACCGTTTTTTTTATCTTAAACCGACAATATCAAATGTTTGCTTCAAAGCATGTGGTACCTGCCACACGACATATAGACGCACAATTTGATTGCAGTACTTTCAACACTTCAGTACACCGGTCGTGATTCCAATCCAGGATAATCCACTGGAATTAAAAAGTAAAAACTTAAATTCTGTTTTTGGAATATGTGAATTCATCACGATCATAAAATTCTTCATCTTCCATGCGATCGTCATCTTCTACTGGCCTTGAGGGTAAATAATGTCCCAGAACAATTAATTCATAATTGCGGTCAACCTTCGATCCTTTGCCAATTCTTTTCGTTTTGGAAAAAGTACTGTGGTTAATTTCGGTAGACATTACTTTTTCATTTTCTTCATCCAGCGACACTAATCCAATTGGGATGATAAGATGGTCCTCACCATCTTTATTTATAAATTCATGTATCCCTTCACTGGCAGGTTTATCATAAACCTCATGCCCCGCTTCTATCAAGGACTGGTCTACTTCTACATCCAGATACACCACACGTTTGGTTTCTTTGTTTGCTAAGAGCCGATCTACTTTTCCAATTCTGCGATTATCGGCATCGATTACATCCCAACCTCTGACATCGTTGTAATCAGAGGCCACTTTATAATTGGAAAGATCATCCAGGTAATAAAGATTTTTATTGTTATCTGTCATAATTTTGTTTTTCTGGTGCGTTATTATTCATTTTCTCAAGTAAATCAGCAGATTCGCTGAAGAAATTATTAACCTCATCTTTTTGGTCAAGTGTGAGTTCATTCCCATCGATGTCTGAGGCAGCATTTTTCACTTGGTCTGCTTCATTAGACAAATCAGGAAAGGCATTTTTTTGTATTTGCTGCAATGCCCCGGCCAGAACATCAGCCGCTTCACGGATTGAATTGGCATGCGATGTTGCAGTTGGTTCCTGGGTCACTTTGTCTGCCTGCATTCTTACCGAATCAATGTCATTCCGGATATCGTAATTAATTTCTGCGGCCATTGCCTCGGTAGCATTAACGAGTTTCGTAAGTGCTTCACTTGTAAACTCATGATCCTGTCCCATCTGGTCCCGATGTTCCTCTACAAAACTTACATAAGAATTTACGGTTGCATTATTCGGAGCATCCTGACGAGTAGTGTCTTGCAATTCAGTTGTGTCCATTATCCCTTCCGATGAGTCATCATCATCATTAAATGCGACCAGATAAATCACAATACCAATAACAGCCAGTGCCACAAGTATCCAGGGCCATACCGGGGATTTTTTTTCGATTTTTATTTCTGCCATAATGATTATATTTTTAAGTACGATGTAAATTATATCAAAAGCAATTCCATGTTGTTTTTGTAAAGACATCGGCACTGGAAAACTGCGGCCAGGCGCCATTTGCGCAGACCAAACTATGATTTGGACAACACGACCATCTTAATTTGAGTAGCAGGATTTCCCCAGTTTGTGTAATATTTTACACACTTTTCAATAGCTGATTCAAAGTCTGGGGAACAAGAGAATCAAAGCCTCACCTGCAAGGTATGGTGACCAATGTGGTGACTATTTTGCTGCATTAAAAACCGAAATTATCCAATGAATAATCCGTTATATAAGAAATCTGAATTATCCATTCAGGTAAAATTTCAATCTTTCCTTTTGAAATTCAACAAAATCCCAATCCCGATTTATAAGGTTATTTTTTCCATGAATCCAAACAAATGTTAATGCATTTTCATACTTGTTGTTGCACAATACTTTTACCTTCTTTTTTTTGTATTCATCACCTTCATATTCTGACAGGATTTGTAAATCCGAAACCTTAACATTCATCAGTAATTTTCCCGATGTTTCTGCTCCTTTTTCGCTGACGATAGCCGGATAATCGCAGCCTTTTACACAATACATTTTATATCCGCCTAATATTGCCGGTAAAGTTTCAAATATTTTCCCTGTAAGTTTTTCTGTAATTTCGGATGAAAGCAATGTTCCGTAAACAAATAGGTTTTGCATTGTACTATTTAAAGTGTTTCAAACCACAAATTTACAACCTTCATTTTTGCAAACCTGAAATGTTTCGGTATATTTGCCCCGCTTTAAAAAAAAGAAGCCTCTCCCAGCCTCTCCAAAGGAGAGGAGCAAGAAGAAGAATATTTTGTATGGATTTTAAAAATAAAATATCGAAAAAAGTTGTTGTGAAACTTGCTGTTTTTGTGGCAGTAATAGGTTTGGCTACTTTGTTCGATCATTATTTTGATAAAAACATGGCTGAAGCAGAAGAAATTGAAGCCAGTTCATCAAAAGAAAATCAGGAGCAGAAAACGATACTTTTAATTAGTCAATCTCCCAATTTCGGGGTAAAGTCTCTTGCTGAAAAAACAGCTCCACGTAAGCTTCAACTAAAATCGCAGGATAAATTTATCCAAAAATACTATCAGCTAAGAAATTATCAGGTTTTAAAAGCCGAAGTGCAAACGCAAACCAGCCCTCTTATCAGCACTTATCATTATCTGGTTTTCAAGAACTATTTTTATTCGGTCCCCGACGATATTCCGTTAAGTTCATAATATCCTCGTATTATGTTTTCTACATGGTGAGGATAGGAACCCGTTAAGAATGGGTTTTCAAATTCTTGAAATTCAATATTATTGTTGCAAATCAACAAAAATTTCAAAAAATTATATTCAAATTTTAATCATTAAAAAACTAAGTTAAAATGCAAAACAAAGGCGTAATTTTTACATTCGCTATTCTTTTGGCTGCAGTTTGTGTTTACCAGTTATCATTTACCTGGAAATCGAAACAAATTGAAAAACAAGCTATTGAATATGCACAGGGTAATCCGGACAAGGAAGATCATTACCTTGATTCTGTTTCGGGAGAAGTTGTTTACAACTTTCTTGGCCTGAAAAAATTTACTTACAAAGATGTTAAAGAGCTTGAAATTAATTTGGGGCTCGATTTGAAAGGTGGGATGAACGTTACACTGGAAATTTCAGTTATCGATTTGATAAAGTCAATGTCTGACTATAACACCGATTCAACATTTAATGCGGCATTGACAAGGGCTACACAACTTCAGCTAAACAGCCAAAAGGATTTTGTAACACTTTTCGGACAAGCATTCGAAGAAATTGACCCCAATGCAAAATTGGCTTCCATTTTTAACACAATGGATTTACGGGACAGGGTTAATTTTAACTCTACAAATGCCGAAGTTCTTGATGTAATCAGAAAAGAAACGGACGCTGCTATTGATAACTCGTTTAATATCCTGCGCACACGTATCGACCGCTTTGGCGTTGCTCAGCCTAATATTCAGCAGTTACAAACCAAAGGACGCATTTTGGTTGAATTGCCTGGTGTAAAAGATCAGGCAAGGGTGCGTAACCTGTTACAGGGAACTGCCCAGCTGGAATTTTGGGAAACATACGAAAATCAGGAAGTATATCAATACCTGTTGGCTGCCAATCAAAAAATCAAAGATATAGAGGGTATAACAACTGCTCCTGCAACTAAGGATTCGATAAATGCAACAGCAACTGAAGTGGCTTCTGGCGATACTGCAAAAACTGAAAGCTCACTCCTTGAAGAATTGGCGGGTACAACAAGTACTGATTCATCAGCAGTGGATAATATGGCAGATTTCAAAAAGGAGTATCCACTTTTTGCACTGTTAAATCCAAGTACTGATCAAAGCGGACAATTATTCCCTGGTCCAGTGGTTGGTATGGCTCATTTTAAAGATACAATACAGATAAATAAATATTTACATCAACCTCAGGTAAGGAATATATTCCCTCAGAATATGATATTCCGCTGGACTGCAAAACCTACTGGTCAGAATGGAAACTATTACCGGTTGATAGCATTAAAAGTGACTTCTCGCGATGGTCGTGCACCACTGGATGGTGACGTTATTACTGATGCCCGTCAGGATTTTGATCAAATGGGATCGAACCCTGAGGTGGCCATGAGCATGAACAGCGAAGGTGCGAAAACCTGGCAACGAATGACTAAGGAGAATATCGGCAAATCAATTGCAATTGTTCTTGATGATTATGTTCGCTCATTTCCAACCGTACAAAATGAAATATCGGGAGGCCGTTCAAGCATTACCGGTTTGGAAAGCATTGAAGAAGCGAAAGACCTTGCAAACGTTTTAAAATCGGGAAAAATGCCTGCACCAGCTCGAATTGTTGAAGAACAGGTAGTTGGTCCATCTCTTGGTAGAGAGTCAATCCGTTCAGGTATGTTATCATTTGTAGTGGCCTTTATAATGGTACTTGCATACATGTTGTTCTTTTACAGTAAAAAAGCAGGTCTTACAGCAAACATCGCACTTTTGGCAAACTTGTTTTTCCTGATTGGAATTTTGGCTTCACTGGGTGCTGTTCTTACCTTACCTGGTATTGCAGGTATTGTGTTAACAATGGGTATGGCGGTTGATGCAAATGTTATTATTTATGAAAGAATTCAGGAAGAAATACGGGCAGGAAAGGGAATTAGTCTTGCAATTTCCGACGGCTACAAAAATGCGTATTCAGCAATTATTGACGGACAGGTAACTACACTTATTACAGGTATTGTACTTTATTTATTTGGATCAGGCCCAATCAAAGGCTTTGCAACCACTTTAATGGTAGGTATTGTAACTTCATTGTTTACGGCAATTTTTATTACCCGTTTGATTTTCGAATGGCAATTGAAGAAAAGCAAAAAGATTACTTTTACTTCAAAAATTACTTCAGGCTGGCTGGTTAATCCAAAAATAAAATTTCTTGATAAACGAAGAATTGCCTATATCATTTCAGGATCACTTCTTACACTTTCCATATTATCGTTTGTTGTTCGCGGTTTCAACCTTGGAATCGATTTTCAGGGAGGACGCACATATACAGTAAAATTTGACCAGGAAGTAAAAGTTGGGGACGTTCAAAAAGCGTTGGCTGTAGAATTTGGGATTCCACCGGAAGTTAAAACCTTTGGTTCCAACAATCAGGTTCGCATTACAACAAAATATAAAATTGACGAATTGTCTGAAAGTGTTGACAACGAGGTTGATCAGGGCACTTTATGATGGTTTGGTAAAAGGTGGGTTTCTGGCAAATGTTGAGTATAAGGATTTTTCCGAAAACTATCGCACAAGCTCGCAAAAAGTGGGGCCAACCATTTCAGATGATATTAAAAAAGATGCAATAATTGCAATCACAATTGCCTTAATTGCAATCTTCCTGTACATTATGGTGCGGTTTAGCGATTGGAGATATGGGTTGGGTGGCGTATTGTCACTTGCTCACGATACAATTATCACACTTGGAGTGTTTTCCATGTTTCATGGCTGGTTGCCTTTTTCCCTTGAAATCGATCAGGCGTTTATTGCTGCAATACTTACTGTGATTGGTTACTCGATTAACGACACAGTAATTGTTTATGACCGTATCCGTGAATATTTGCATATTCATCCGAAACGCAATTTAAAAGTTAATATGGATGAGGCTATGAACCACACATTGAGACGTACATTAAATACATCGCTTACTACACTTGTGGTGTTGTTAATCATCTTTATTTTTGGTGGTGAAAATATCCGCGGATTTGTTTTTGCACTTCTTATTGGTATTGGAATTGGTACTTACTCTTCAATTTTTGTCGCTACACCAATTGTTTATGAAGCTTCAAAAAGATTTAAAAAAGTTGTTGCTAAATTAGCGTAACAGACTGATGTATAACATTTTTTAAATGGCTGTCTCCACCGGGGGCGGCCATTTTTATAGGTATTCCCGATACTGGATATTTGATACTATCAACCCGTATGACACTGCTGAAAATGAATACATGATAATGAAAAGAAGAAGTAGAAATTAACAACAAAAACAGTAAACATTGTTTATACACGGACAATGGACAAATCTGGAAATTAAACCCTCAACCCGTAACCTGCAATAATATTCCATCCATTACAAACTTCTTTTTAAATCTTTTTATGAGATAATCAACAACTCAATTTGTATATTTGTCGCCTTAATAAATGGCAATGACAAACTATATTTTATTTATTAGTGGTGGCGAAATTGTTTTGGTAATGCTTTTGGCGCTTTTGTTTTTTGGGTCGAAAGCAATTCCAGATATAGCCAAAACACTGGGAAAAGGAATGCGCGAGTTTAAAAAAGCGACAAACGAAATACAACGTGAAATCAATGACTACTCTTCTGATATAAAAAAAGATATGGATGAGATTTCGAGTACAGTAAACAAACAGGCAGCCGATATTAAAAAAGAAATGAATGAAGTTTCCGATTCGGTGAGCCGGGAAGCTGAGGAGGCTACAAAAGAGATTAAGGAAAAATATGAGGATTAAACAAAATCCTTCAATATAAAATACAAGCCTCGCCCTTGGTCGGAAGTTCATCATTTCAATTATTGCGTTAAACATTTGATAAAAGCTGTAAACATAACAAAATCGTTCGGCGCCCTTGAGGTTCTTAAAGGCATAAATCTTGAAATCCCTGGGGGGAAAATTTATTCAATTGTGGGTGCCAGTGGTGCAGGTAAAACAACACTCCTGCAAATTCTTGGTACTTTGAGTAAACCCGACAATGGCAGCATTTACTTTAACGACAGGAATGTATCAACTTTTAACGAAAGAGAAATTTCAGCATTCCGAAACAAAGAAATTGGCTTTGTATTTCAGTTTCATCATCTTTTGCCCGAATTTACTGCCCTTGAAAATATTTGTATTCCAGCCTTCATTGCAAAAAAGACAAAACCCGATGCTGAAAAAAAAGCATTGGAATTGTTGAATTATCTCGGACTGTCCGACAGAAAAGAACATAAACCTTCAGAACTATCCGGTGGCGAAAAACAAAGGGTCGCTGTTGCCCGTGCTTTAATAAACAATCCATCGGTAGTTTTGGCCGACGAACCTTCCGGTAACCTTGATTCTGCCAATCGTGACGAATTACATGAACTGCTTTTCAAATTGCGGGACGATTTCGGACAAACTTTTATAATTGTAACCCACGACGATAATTTTGCAGAACGGTCGGATAAAACTATTCATATCAAAGACGGTATCATTGCTGGTTAGTAAGATCCATCCTTTTTCTTCCGGAATGGTTCACTTTATCTTAACCCTCAGATGGATAAGGCCTCATGCAAATGACAAACAATATTTTCCCTCATAAAATGAAAGTTTAAAGGAGTTTATTAAAAAATGAACAATCAACAAAACCGGAGCGATATAAAAGTTTTTTTAGATGAAAAGGCAATTAAATACAACCAGCCTTTTTTTATTGAAACAGATCCTATTCAGGTTCCAAAAAATTTTTCAGGGAAGGAAAACATTGAAATTGCCGCATTTTTAACAGCTACAATTGCCTGGGGAAACAGGCAATCTATTATTAAAAATGCAACAAAACTGATGTCTTTGATGGAAAATGAACCTCATGATTTTGTTTTAAATTCCTCAACTTCCGACCTGAAAATTCTTGAAAAATTCGTACATCGTACATTTAATGGCAGTGACTGTATGTACTTCGTTTGCTCGCTAAAAAATATATATCAAAATCACGGTGGGTTACAATCGGTTTTTGAAAAGGGCTACCTAAAAGAAAACGAAGTAAAATCAGCTTTATCAGAATTTCATAATGTGTTTTTTGAAATAGCTGGTGAACGCAGCCGGAAACACATTTCGAATGTTGCAAAAGGTGCATCGGCTAAACGTTTGAACATGTTTTTGCGCTGGATGGTCCGCAAGGATAAAACGGGTGTTGACTTTGGTTTATGGAAAGGAATTCCACAATCAGAATTGCTCCTCCCCCTCGATATACATACAGGGAATGTTGCCCGAAAATTAGGCCTTTTACAGCGCAAATCAAACGACTGGAAGGCTGTTGAAGAAGTTACCCAGGTACTGCGCGGATTTGATTCTGCTGACCCAATAAAATATGATTTTGCCCTTTTTGGGTTGGGTGCTTTTGAAAAATTTTGAATCTTGATGTTTGCCATGACAAAGAACTTATATTTCCAATTTAAACATTTCAAAATTGTTCAGGAAAAGTCTGCAATGAAAGTGAACACCGACGGAGTTTTATTGGGTGCCTGGACAAATATTGAAGCAGTAAAAACAGTACTTGATATTGGCACAGGAACTGGTTTGATAGCATTGATGATTGCTCAAAGATGTGATGCACACATAACAGGTGTTGAAATAGAAAAAAATGCTGCAGAAGAAGCATTTGAAAATGTACAAAATTCAAAATGGGGAAATCGTATTTTTATTGAAAATACTTCATTTCAGCACTTTACTGTTAATGCAAAAAATAAATTCGATTTGATAGTTTCAAATCCCCCTTTTTTTTCCAACTGTTTAAAAAATGCAAATCCGCTTTTATCTGTGGCGCGACACAACCACATGCTTCCATTTGCCGACATCATTAACGGAGCTGTAAAACTGCTTAACCCAACTGGTAAACTGGCTTTGATATTACCTTTTGATCTTGCACAGGATTTTGTTGCGAAAGCAAGTGTAAGGGGTTTGTATTTGAATCGTTTAACCGAAGTCTTGCCTTTTCCCGATAAACTCCCCAACCGTTGCTTAATGGAATTTGGAACCGAACAAAAAAATTTTGAAATAGTTATTATGTCTGTGTTTAACAATTCTAAAAATGAATATTCTCAGGAATTTAAAAACCTTGCCAGAGATTTCTATTTAAAATTGTAAAATGTTTAATAATTTATCATATTGCATTGAACAATTGTATTAATAATGGGTTAATTTTCGGGAATAGACAATTAAAATAAGACACTTTAAAGTCTGAATATTTTAAAACTATTACTTTTGCACAATATTTAGAAAAACTCCATGGAAATTGATATGAAGCCGGATTTACAAATGATTACCAACTATTATAAAGTTGAAGAAATAAGACAACTTACTGAAAACACTTTTATCCTTTCATTGCCAAAATGCAGATTTAAGTTTGTAGCCGGGCAGCATATTTCCCTTTCCATAAAAGGGGATTATCAGAGTCGGGAATATTCGATTTACAGTCCCGAGGAAAGTAAAAATCTGGAAGTGCTTGTAAAAGAGGTTGAAGGAGGTTATTTCTCACCAAAATTGAAACATTTGAAACCCGGTGATATGGTAGAATTACACGGTCCGTTTGGAAAATTTGGCCTCGACGAGAAAAAGCGCGAAACCCATCAGCATGTTTTTATTGCCAGTGGTACAGGAATCGCTCCGTTTCACAGCATCGTAAAAACCAATCCTGGGTTGAATTACAAAATTATTATGGGAGTTCGCTATGCCAATGAAGCATATGAAATTGAGGAATACGATAGAAAGAATTTTACCCTTTGTACTTCACGCGATGAAAAAGGTGATGTCATGGGGCGCCTGACCGAATACCTGAAAAAGGCAGAATTTGACAAAAATACATGCTTTTATCTCTGTGGTAACAGCGATATGATTTTTGATGCCATGGAAATACTGAAAACAAAAGGTTTTGACCGCGAAAGTGTAACCGTTGAGGTTTATTTTTGATTGGCCGGCCTATAATGATTGACGTTGTCAGGTCTTCGACGCTGACAAGTCCAATGCCAAAAACCTGACAGCATCCACCTAACTGTCTGCGTTTACAAATCAAAATAGTTTTAGAATTTTATTTCAAAGTTGATTTTTACCTTGTACCTTCATTTGTTGTTTTGTACTTTTCCAAAAAATTAAATATTTAAAAAATGAAAATCAATTTTGCACTTGTCCTTTTATTGATGCTTTTTGTTTCTCAAATTTCTGAAGCACAGAAAAGTAAACCAATTTTCAATGGTAAAAACCTAAATGGCTGGATAAAACACGGCACCGAAAAATGGTATGTCGAAGATGGTCTTTTAATTTGCGAAAGCGGCCCCGACAAAGCTTACGGTTACCTTTCGACCGAAAAAGATTACTATAATTTTGAACTGGAACTTGAATTTCTGCAAGAGGCAAACGGAAACAGCGGGGTATTTTTTCGTTCAACTTTCGATGGTACAAAAGTAAGTGGCTGGCAGGTTGAAGTTGCCCCGCCAAACCATGACACCGGCGGAATTTATGAATCTTATGGCCGTGGTTGGCTGGTACAGATACCTGACGAAAAGGAAAATATACTGAAAATGGGTGAGTGGAATAAAATGAAAATCCGCGTTGTTGATGGTCATGTTACTACATGGCTCAATGGCCAGCAGATGGTTGATATTACAGATGCCAAAATTGCTGAAGGAAAGGGTGCAATTGCCCTCCAAATTCATGATGGCGGTGGGATAAGGGTAAAGTGGCGGAATTTGATGGTGAAGGAGTTGTAGAGCCTCCCCCGACCCCTCCGAAGAAGGGGAGATATAATAAAATTCCATCTTTTAAAATATGAAAAAGATGGAATTTTTTATTCTCTGTATTTTGAACTCTTTTCCCTATGACCAGTTGAGAAAAGTATGATATTCACGTATCCTTTTTTACTCCCTCTCCTTTGGAGAGGGCTGGGGAGAGGCTGTTTGCATTTTTTCAATCTTATAATAATGGAAAAACTCAATAATCGTAGCGCGCACCTGGTATTCTGAAGAAAGGTATGGCAAAACATCCTGACTGTTAAACCAAACCATAAACGAATCAGCTTCAAGATCTTTCATGCCGGTTAACATCATCACTTTTTCCTTGTTGTAGTTTTGTGAGTGCATTTCCCAGTTCTTTTGAATTATCATCTCTTTCCGTACCTCGCGTTTGCGTTTTTCCTTTTTACTCAAATAATATTGCCAGTATGATACGGGATTAAAAAAAGCTGCCAAAATGGGTGGTGCATCGTTAAAAGCATCGCCGCGCAATTCGGGTGCAATGTCAGTTGGTTTTCCGGCGCCTAAACCTAAATCAACTTTTGGTTTTTCACCTTCAACAAGCACTTCGCGCAGTGCGTAATTCGAAGGCAGCATAACAAAAACCAATGTATTGTACCCGGTATAATTAGCGGGAACCTTTATTTTCTTTTGTTCAAATCCAATTGAAGTAACAATTAAACTGTCGATATTTAGCATTTCTATAGTAAAATATCCATCGGAGTTGGTAGTTGTGCCACCATGTGTGCGGTAATTGATAACATTTGCGTATGGAACTGCTGAACTGTCGCCCGCACTGATTATGCGTCCCTGAAGTTTTATAAGTACCGGATCTATTAAACCAGGATCATCCTGTGCATGACCCAAAAAGGAAACAAACACAAAACATAACAACCCGGCAACAATAACAATTTTCATTTATTTATTTGTATTTATTTTTACCATAATCCCGCCATAGTTGAGGTTTTGAATCTCATTTAATTTTTGTTATGGCTCGTTTTATCCTTATCATTTATATCAAGTCAAAAATATGTAAAATGTTTAACGGAGGGTCGGCATAAACAATTTTTAACCGAAGTTTTATATTGATTACATCTTACCATAAATTTTAAAACCCGATTGATATTTTTGAATGTACAGGGGCAAATTGCCCTATATTTTTATCATAAATTGAATTAATCTGAAATTTTGCATTTACATTTTTATAATTTCTTTTTAAACCAGCACCAACTTCGCTTTGCAGAAACAATAATTCTATCAATAATAGGGTCAAAAAAATCCTTTGATTTATTGATAGGTGAAGTAAAATACTGACCATAAATAAAAGCATCAAGTTTTGAAGTAACAGCAAATTCAACCGATGCCTGAAATCCAATTTGATAGTTTGGTTTGGCTCCATAAAGAATTGAATTTTGACGTGCCAGACCCACTCCAATATCAATTTTGGTGTTGTAGTTAATCCTGTAATCTAAAGTATTATTGTAAAAATCATAAGATCCCAATCCCGGAAAATCGTTTTCAATTTTGTTTTGATTAAACGAAATTCTTGTTTGCGTATTTATTTCAGTAATCCTGAAAGACATTTTATTAATGTGACTAAAATAATTTTTGAAAACTGGATTATTGGAATGATAGAGCTGTAGATCAGTAGAAAAAGGAGGTAGAAAAAGTTTCTGCGGAGCAATAATATCATAACTTTTCAATTTTGAAACTCCTTCGTTTTGGGCAAAAACTGAATAGCAAATAATAATATGTAAAACCAAAAAAATTGTTTTATGTATTACTGTTCGGTTTAACTTTATTTCCATTGTGCTTTGTTATCGAAAAGATGGATTGATTCTCATTTTATATTTCAAAAATAGCTGTTAAAAACAAATTAATTTTCAGAATAACAATATTTAACTTGGTTTTTAACATGATTTAATTGTTATTCAATAGGTTAATTCCTTTCAATTTTAGCACTGGGATACAATATGTTGTAAATTATATTTTTCGCCAATCAAATAGTCAAATACAAAAAATCACAGATATTTCATTAAATTTGAAATTATCATCAGTTATTTAAACAACTAAAATCAATAGATCA
The DNA here is from genome assembly GCA_963800345.1 of uncultured Prolixibacteraceae bacterium. Lineage (GTDB taxonomy): Bacteria > Bacteroidota > Bacteroidia > Bacteroidales > Prolixibacteraceae > Draconibacterium. The sequence goes on from CAWDAW010000018.1 coordinate 69,772, forward strand.
TGCTGAATTTTAAGAATAAACTATCTCTTCTTTTGCTCACAGTTTTTATCTCTTCAATTTCTGTTTTTGGGCAATCACTAAATGAAATAATAACGAATCAGGTGTTGTTGTCCAATGGCTGGAAACTCTCTCCGGTTGGTAAAATGTTGTCACTTGGCGATTTACCTTTAAATATTGCTGTTTCACCAACAGGGAAATTACTGGCGGTTACCAACAATGGGCAAAGTACACAAAGCATTCAACTCATAGATGCCGGGGAAATGAAAACGCTTGACTCAGTTGTCATTGGGAAAAGCTGGCTTGGACTAACATTCTCGAAAGACGGTAAAACCCTTTATGCATCGGGCGGGAACGATAACTGGATTATTCGTTACAAGATAAAAGCCGGTAATCTGGAAGTTTATGATACAATTGTTATTGGAAATCCGTGGCCTGAAAAAATCTCGGTTGCAGGTATAGCTGTTGATGACAATAACAACTTGCTTTACACAGTTACAAAAGAGAATAACTCGTTGTATGTAGTTGATTTAAAAAATAAAAAGATACAAAAACAGATACCTCTCGGGGGAGAAGGATATACCTGCCTGTTATCGAAAGATAATAAAATGCTGTTTGTTTCCTGCTGGGGATGCGACAAGGTAATTTTGTATGATACACGCCAGCAGGAAATTACAGGTTCGATACCGGTAGGTGATAACCCCAACGACATGTGCCTCACAAAAAACGGAAAATATCTTTTTGTGAGCAATGCCAACGATAATTCGGTTTCTGTGATTTCGATAAAAGAAAAGAAAGTGATAGAAGTATTAAATTCTGCGCTTTATCCTAATTCTCCATCCGGCTCTACCACAAACAGTTTGGCGTTGAGTGAAGATGAAAAAACTTTATATATCGCCAATGCCGACAATAATTGTCTGGCGGTATTTGATGTGAACAACCCGGGAAAAAGTTTTAGCAAAGGATTTATTCCAACAGCCTGGTATCCAACATGTGTAAGGGTTGTTGGGAATGATATTTTTATTGCCAACGGAAAGGGACTTTCATCAAAACCAAATCCCCTGGGACCGAGTCCCGAAAGCAACAAAGAAAGGGTCGAACGACACAAAGATTTGAACGTGAAGAATATGAATGTACAATATATAGGAGGTCTTTTCACGGGTACATTACAGTCTGTGGCAACTCCTGATGAAAAACAACTTGGCATTTATTCGCAGGCTGTTTACAAAAATGTTCCCTACAATAAAGAAAACGAAATGGTATCAACGGGTGAAGAAGGGAATCCTGTTCCTTCAACTGTTGGAGGAAAATCACCTATCAAATATGTTTTTTATATCATCAAGGAAAACAGAACTTACGATCAGGTTTTGGGTGATATTCCCGAAGGAAACGGAGATCCTAATCTCGTGCTTTTTGGTAAAGATGTTACGCCCAATCAACATGCACTTACACAGCAATTTGTATTGCTCGATAATTTTTATGTAGATGGCGAGGTAAGTGCTGATGGACACAACTGGACAATGGGCGCATATGCAACGGATTACCTGGAAAAAAACTGGCCCACCAGCTACGGTGGCAGAGGTGGTACTTATCCCGGAGAAGGTAGTCGTGATATCGCGAATGGGAAAGTATTTTTATGGGATTTGTGTAAAAAATACGGGGTGTCATACAGGAGTTACGGCGAGTTTATTTCGGATGACAAATCCCCAAATATTCCTGCCCTGAAAGATCATTTCTGCGAAAATTATGTGGGCTGGGATATGTCGATTCGGGATACTGTGAGATTTGGCTGGTGGAAAAAAGATTTTGATGAGTTACTGGCTTCAGGAAATGTTCCGCAATTTAACAGTATCCGTTTTGGTAATGACCATACTGAAGGACTAAAAGTTGGACGGCCTACTCCTAAAGCGCATGCTGCTGACAACGATCTTGCAGTTGGCATGTTTGTGGATTATTTGAGCCATTCGCCCATTTGGAAAGAAAGTCTTGTAATAATTTTAGAAGACGATGCCCAAAATGGTCCCGATCATGTGGATGCACACCGCACTACAGCTTACATTGCAGGAGGTTTTGTAAAACAGGGTTTTGTTGACCACACGATGTATTCCACTTCATCGGCATTGCGGACAATAGAATTGATTCTGGGTTTACCTCCGATGAGCCAGTATGATGCTGCAGCCGAACCCATGTGGCGCTGTTTCGAAAAAACTGCCAGTCATCCACAGTTTGATGCTGTTCCCAATTTAGTAAATCTGAATCTCAAAAACACCGCCGAATCTGCAATGTCACGGTTGAGTGAAAAGTTTGATTTTAGTAAAGAAGATCGAATACCAGACGACAAATTTAATAAGGTTATTTGGGCAGCTGTTAAAGGGTTGGAAAGTCCATGTCCTGCATCAGTTCATGCTGCTTTTATTAGTGTTGAGAAAAATGATGACGATGATTAACAGAAAATCATAAAGCATACATTAAAATTCAAAAAAAAGAGGCTGATTAAACAATGTTAACCAGCCTCTTCCTTAAAATATTTTTGACAAGCGAAAATTACAATTCTTATTGAACTGAAATTTTTGTATTACCGTCAGTCGTATTTACGATATAAATTCCGGTTTTAAGATTAACGCTGAAATTACCATCATAGGCAGGGCCTTCGGCCACTTTTCTACCTACTATATCGAACACCCTCACATTTCCTGAGTAATTTAAAATTCTTATTTTACCATTAAAATAATAGGCATTAAATGCTTTGGCAGCTACCTGAGAATTAATTCCAGTTTCGTTGCTTTCAAAAGTAAACTCATCCAAATACAGGGTATGTTCAACATTATCAGTTGCATTTTGGGCAAAAAATACATCTTTTATTACATTTTTTGTTGTAAAAGTTTCATCAGCAGCCCAGAGGTCGGCAAGTGGCACTACAACTTCAGTCCATGTATCAGCAGCTAAGCCATTTGGCAAATAATTGGCCATTGGCAGTTTACCAGTTACGTTTGGATTACCGGAAAACGCTTCGAGGTAAATCAGTGGCAGTGCTGTTTTATCCAGAGCTACAGGAGAATTGACCCAAAACTTTAGGTATTTCATAGTGGACAGATCGAATGATTTCCAGCCTATTGCAGCGGTCATCGCTTTCCAGTCGCCTGTTTCTGCCGATTTCCATTGCAATTTCAGAGCATTGGAGCCTGCCTTTACAGGAGATGTTACAACTGGCAGTTTATCGCCGTTCCGGCATATCAGGTCCCTGCCAGTTTTCGGTTACCACTGTACTTGGAGCTGTTTGATTTACCCAACTGTTATCATGAAACCTGTCGCTGGCACTGTTATCGAATAAGACGTAAGAATCTGGTGGTGGAGGAATAACTACATTTTCATCTTTAACAAAGACGATATCATCAATGTAAACTTTGGCATTTGGATCAATCGGTGTGTAATAATCAGGGAAAAATCCAAATACTGTAATATTTAAAATTCCATTGCCTGTCAGGTCAAATACCAAAGTTTCCCATTCATTGGTTTTCGATGCAGGATTTTCCGCCTCAATTTCTTTTGTAATTGTTCCTTCACATTTAATTTTTAATTGTGAAGTTGAATTTGTACGCAGGTATTTAATTTCGACCCAATTGTAACCTGCCGGAATCTCCGTTTTCAATGTGGCATAAAAGCCGGCCCAGATGACATTAGCGTCTTCTGCATCGTAACGTGCCCATTCCCAAACTTTGTCGCTTGTGTTGATGCCGGTTTTAAAAGGATTATCCACTACTGCCTGATCCATATGAGCCGGCGGATTAATATGTACTTCATCTGTGAATGTTACTTCTCCACTTTCAAAATCTTCCAGCACAAGGTTTTCATTTCCGAATGTAAAATCATCTAAATAAAGGGTATGTTCTACATTGTCGGTCATGTTTTGTTCAAAGAATACACCCTTAATCACGTCTTTTGATGTAAAAGCTTCATCAACGGCCCAAATGCTGTCAAGCGGAATGGTTACTTCTGTCCAGGTATCTGCAACCAAATCAGAATCAAGGTAATTCTCCATCATTAATTTACCACTGTGATTTGGATTTCCGCTGTTCGACTCGAAATAGATTTTTGGTAAATCAGCCTTTGCCAATGCAACCGGTGAATTGATCCAGAATTTAAGGTTTTTCATTTTTGTGAGGTCAAATAATTTCCATTCAAGTGCAGCCACCATAGCCATCCATGCGCCACCTTCAGCTGATTTCCATTGAAGTTTAAGTGCATTGGTACCTGATTTAACCGGAGTTGTAACAACTGGTAGCTTATCTCCATTTGGCATATTTGGTCCTTCCCAATTTTCAGTTACTACAGTACTTGGAGCTGTTTGGTTCACCCAACTTTGATCGTGAAAACGATCATTGGCACTGTCATCGAAAAAAGATAGTGAATTTACAGTAGGTGGTTCAACAGTTTCCTCGTAAATAACTTTAATGTCATCAATGTACACTATTGCTGAGGTATCAATGGGAGTGTAGTAATCCGGGAACATTGACAGAACATTAATGTCCTTTATTCCATTTTCAGCAAGGTCGAATACAAGGGTTTCCCACTCATTTGTTAGTGTAGCCGGAGTTACCGGATTAAATTCTTTTGTTACGGAACCTTCGGTTTTAATCCGAAGTTGAGAATTGGGATTTGTGCGCAGATATTTAACTTCAATACGCGAATATCCTTCAGGAACAGGATTCGTTAATGAAGCCCAAAAACCAGCCCAATTCTGATTGTCTCCGGTGTTTACACGCTTCCACTGCCACACTTTATCGCTGGTGTTAATTCCTGCTTTTACAGGATTATCGACCACCGAAGCGTCAAAACTTGCAGACGGGTTCATGTGTACCTCTGTGGTAAAATTTACCTGTCCGTTTTCAAAATCATCCAAAAGGATGTCATCCATTGCCTGTGCAAAAACACTTGCAGCAGAAAACAGAGCAATAATAAAAGTAAAAATCATTCTTTTCATGGTAATAATATTTAAATTGTTAATACTTGAGGTTTATCTTAATCTCGTTAAAATCTCATATTCTTTTTTGTCAGGGGTTATCATTTTTATGGTAAATTGTTTCCCGTTTATTATTTCATTGCTGTCGAATTCAAAAATATTTTCACCGGGGATTCCTGTAACTGTTTTTTCCATAACGACTTTGTTTTGGGCTTTATTTGTAATAGTAAACAGAACATTTCCGGCACTTTCAAGAAAGTAGTTCAGTTCAAACTGCTTGCGATCAGGATGTCGCATCATATCATATTCATTGGTGATTGTATTAATCATCGCAAGGTGGAATCCTTGCTTATAATCAGGTTTTTCTTTTACTCCTGCAAGGCTTAACCCCAGTTTTACATGCTCATTTTTCATCATCAGATTCCAGATGAGACCCGACCTGTAATTTTCAATCATTACCACAATCGGACCTTGATCAATAGCCAACTGTTTTTTTTCTGAAGTGTTTGTAGCCAGGCAATATGAATCAGCAAATCCGTAAGTTCCATGCACCAAAGGATCGTTTGCCAGATTGAGCAAAACCTGGGTACTGTAAAACGGAGTGTAAGGATAAGAGGACAATGCTGCTGTTGGAGCTATTACACCATCATCGTTTATCGGGGAACGTGCTTTGTATTCCCATGGAGGTTTTCCACCATAACAGGCAGTTAATCCCCAATTCCTTTCATCGTACTTATAGGTTGAAGGAGCTTCAGCAACACAGTAATGCCGGTTAATCATTGTATGCGCCAGGTTTTGTTCCCAGTAATTGGTGTATTTGTCTTCAATCATTTTCGGATTTAATCCTAAAAAAGAGTAATGGGCAAAAAACAAGGGGCCACCTTTATTTTCGCCCAAAGGTAGTTCGTAACCATAAAAAGATCTGTTGGCATGATAAAAACTGCCGTTACTCTGCCAGCCACGGGTATATACAGATTCTGAAATATTATGATTTTCAGGGGCTGCCAAAGCGAGAATGTATGAGATCCAACCTTCATTCCATCCTTTTATATCAAGCTCCAACCGATTTTCCTGAGAGAACCATAGCCACTTTAAAGCTGTGCCCGACTGAGCGTAAAATTTCCAGTCAAGCGTATTCCAAAACGAAGCAACTGAATCACGAATTTCAGTTTCTACTGCTGAATTTGAGTTGTAATATTCAGCGGCGGCAAGTAATCCTGCCATCATAAACGAACTTTCAATAACATCGCCTGTTTGAACCTGATTACCAAAGGGATGTGCTGTACCGTCGGTATTGTACCAGTGGGACCACATTCCTTTAAAACGCTCAGCTTTGCCAAGAAAGCGAACTATTTTTTGAGTAAGCTCTGTGGCTTGCTGATGTGTAATCCAACCACGTTCAGAACCAACGATGATTGCCATGAGCCCGAATCCACTTCCACCGGTTGTGATTGTGGGTCCTCTTTCATTGCCTTCGTAAGCCATACCGGTTAAGGGATCAGCGCCTTCGTAGAAATAGCTGAATGTTTTACGTTGCCATTCATCTAAAACTGGCTGAACCTTTGCCGGAGAATATGTATCATCGTTTTTATCAACAACAATAGTGGGCTCGTCTTCACCGCAGGCTATCATATTCAATAATAATAAAATGAAAAGGATTATCTTTTTCATTAGTACCCAGGATTTTGTGTTAGTATTCCATCGGATTTATCAATTTCGGTTTGTGGAATAGGGAAGAGTTCATGTTTCCCCTGCACAAAATTTGGAATTTCACTTTTAGCTTCATCCCATCTTATCAGGTCATAAAACCGTTCCCACTCCATTGCCAGTTCAATACGTCGTTCGTGATGAATTTTTGCCCTTAACTCATTAATATCTGTTGTAGTTACTTTAGGCAAAATTGAATTATTTCCACCTCGCGCCCTGGCCCTCACCATTTCAAGTTTTGCCAAAGCTTCATCGGTTTTTCCCAATTCACAGGCCGATTCGGCGTGCATCAGTACTACATCAGCATATCTAATAACCCTAATATTTACCCAGGTGCCTTGTGCTTCCGGGGGCCGACCATAAATTCCCCGTTCAGAAAGCCTTGTATATGCTTTTTGATTAAAGAATTTATATCCGCTTGCATCCGCTCTTATCTTTTTACCTTCCAGCGTATCTCCATCTGCAATTATAGATGCAGGCTTTCGTGGATCACCGGGTTCGTAAGCATTCATCAAAATCAGACTGGGTGCATTGAATCCCCAACCCAAATTAGGAATTCCACGAATACCCTGGATTTGTGCAAACTGACTTCCCAAATAAATTTGTTCAGCGGGTTTTTCTTCACAATAAACCTCAAAAACCGATTCCTCGTTGAACTCATTAACTTCTGTAAATATCTCATTGTACGGTGTATTCAGACTATTGTCTCCAGATGCGATAATTTCAGTAGTTATTCCTAAAGCAGCCGACCAGTTTTCCTGGTACATATAAGCTTTTGCCAATACCGCTCGTGCCGCATTTTGAGTGGCTCGTCCAACATTGCTACTTCCCAAAAGAGTTTGGCGTGTTGGTAAAAACGGTATCGCTCCAGTCAAATCACGCTCTACATTTTGCCAAATTTCATCACGGGTTGAGCGGGGCGGTGTTTTATCAGTTTGTCCAAGTACTTTATCAACGAAAGGTACCCCACCAAAAGCCTGGGCCAATCGGTAATACATTACTGAACGAAGAAACAAGGCTTCTGCCAGATATAATTTTTTATTTTCATTTGTATCCTCTAAAGCTGATACCAGTGCGAGTGCTTCATTCGCAAAATAAATAGTTTTGTAGCAGGCACTGTAATAATCAGCAATGTTAACGTTACTTGCCGTATAACTCAATGATTCAAATTGGGTTATCTCACCCCCATCACTCGGAGTACTTCCTTTTTCAACATCCGGTGTGGTATAATTATTCATACCTAAATTTGCCCAGCAAAAAGGCCAGCTGCGGAGCGTTGCATAAGCTTCAGCCAATTTTGCTTCAACAAGAATTCCTTTGTCCAGTGTATTGTCAGGGGTGTAATTGCCATGATGCCAACGCCCTTTTGGATAACGATCAAGAAAATCATCGCTACAGGATGTGATTACCAGCACAATCGTAAAAAATAAAATTATCTTTTTCATAATCATCAGTTTTAAAAATTAACTGTAACACCAGCAGTATAAACCGAAGGAAGTGGATAAGTACCACCATTATCAATACCACCATCGAGAATACCTCCTCCAATTTCAGGAGTATACCCACTATTATTCTTAAAGGTTATTGGATTTTGAGCATTCAGGTAAATTCGGAAGTTACTGCTTCCAAGGAATTTTAAGATATTTTCAGGTATGTTGTAGCCTAACTGGATTGAACGAATTCTGATGTATGCCCCGCTTTCGAGTAAGTTTGTTGATGATTCAAAATTGTTTCCCCTGGAGGTGTTAAGAGCGGGCTCAACATTTGAAGTGCCTTCACCGTGCCAACGGGCGAGTGATGTATTGTAAAAATTGAACTGGGCATAAGTTGGCAGCTTCTTTGTATTTATTATTTGATTTCCATATACACCATTAAATTCTATTGACACATCAAAATTTTTGTATCCTGCATTTAGGTTCAAGCCGTAGGAAAAAGTTGGAATACTGCTACCGATAAAATCCCTATCCTTATTTGTAATTTTGCCGTCACCATCCAAATCCTTGTAACGAATATCTCCGGGTTTTGAAGTCCATGATGCAGGGAAATAATTGTCAATCTCGGATTGACTTTGAAAAATTCCGTCTTGCACATATCCGTAAATTGCCCCCACTGAATGACCCACCGAAGTACGGTGGTATTTTCCTGTTACAATATCGGAATCGTCGTTTCCCAACGAAAGTACTTCGTTTTTTACTGTTGCGCCGTTTGTGCTGATTCCATAATTGAAATCTCCAATATTATCATGCCAGGAGAGTATGTATTCAATTCCGTTATTGCGAATAGAGCCTGCATTGGTAATTGCATATCCTGCTCCTACTGAAATTGGAGGTGCTACGTATGCCAGCAAATCACTGGTGGTTTTGGTGAAAAATCCAAGTTCCAACGCCAAATGATTGCCGAACATCTGACTTTCGAAACCGACATCAAAACCAGTTACGACTTCCCAGTGAATATTTTCGTCAACCAAATTGCTGACCGTAGGAATATAATATGTTTTTCCATCAACAACAACTTGCTGCCCTTTGGGATTGATGGTAGGAAACCACAGGTAATTTCCGATTTTGTCGTTCCCCAATTGTCCCCAGGAGACTCTGAGTTTTAAATAATTTAATTTGCTGCTTAAATTCCGTATAAAATCTTCTTCAGTGGCTACCCATCCCAATCCCAGAGATGGGAAATATCCCCATCGTTTGTTGGGCGAAAATTTTGAAGATCCATCAGCACGGAATGTCGCTGACACTAAGATATTTGTTTGCATAGGAATAATTTAAACGGGCCAGATATGAAATAAAAGATTCGGCTTCATAAAAATCGCCATTTGTTTTATTTTGAGTTGAACCCATGTTTAACATCCAGAAATCTTCAGGTACAATCCACATTTCAGCATTAACCAGGGTATCAGCTGCCGCGCTAAAACCTTTACTCTCCTGAACCCTTGCAGTATAACCTGCCATTGCGCCAATTCGATGTAAGTCTTTTACCTTGTTGTAATTCACGATCATATCCACCTGGTACTTGGTATATTCTCCTGTATTTCTGCTAAAAGAGGTTTTTTCACTTTTATGGGATGAGTTTGAGGTGGAATTATTAACGTCGAAACGTGGAGTGTAATGACTACCCGTATTGAGACCTACATCGCCATAACCGGTTGCTTTAAATGTAAAATCCTTCAGAAAGGTTACTTCGCCATATACATTTCCAACTATGCGGTAACCATAACTTTCACTGTTGCCTTTGTTAATTTCCATAACAGCAACTGGATTCGGCACATCTTTTTGAATTCCGGGAGCCGGAGTATAATAATGATCCAATGTTGTTGGGATCGTGATCTTCTGCAGGTGAATATGGCGAATAAGTTGGTATCGCCTGAGCAGCATTTTGAACACTTGCCGTTGCCGGATCTGTATTCCAGCGGCTCAAAGTGGCATTTCCCCCCATTTTAAAATGATCTGATATTGTATAGTCTCCTGCCCATCGGCCATTAAATCGTTGATATGAGTTGTAATTCACAATTCCATCCTGAAGAAAGTAACCAAGTGAAAGAATACTGCTGGATTTTGCAGTTGACTGGGAAACCGTAATTCCGTGATTTGTTATAACGGCTGGTCGGAAAATTTCAGACTGCCAGTTGGTGCCTCCACCCAATAAATCAGGAACCCATTCAGTTGAGGAGGCATTCATATTCCGAAGTTGCTCATTGTAAAGCATTGTAAATTCAGATGCATTGGTAAGATTCAGTTCATCGCGATTGGATAAAATCTGTACACCGGCGTAGCCATCGTAATTCACAGTTAATTTTCCTTCTTCAGCACGCTTTGTAGTAACTATTATTACTCCATTTGCTCCCTGAACACCAAATATTGCTAAAGAAGAAGGATCTTTAAGAACTTCGACGGATGAAATATCATTTGGATTTAGAAAATCAATGTTGTCGACAAACATCCCATCGACTACATAAAGCGGGTTAGTACTTGCATTTACTGTTGCAACCCCACGAATTCGAATAGTTGGGCTTGATCCGGCGCCCCCACTGTTGGTAACCATTAACCCGGGAACTTTCCCCTGCAACGATTTTATTGGATTGTTGTCTGGTGATGTCTTTAGGCTATTACCATCAATTGATACGATTGAGCCGGTCAAGTCACGCTTTCTCGCAACTCCGTATCCAATCGCAACCACTTCATCAAGATTTATTGATTGTTCCATAAGTTGAACATTAATATTGGTTTGATTATTTACTGGTATTTCCTGTGTTTCAAACCCCATAAAACTAAATATCAGGACAGCAGAATTATCGGCCTGCAGGGTGTAATTTCCTTCCATATCCGTTACCGTTCCCTGCATAGTGCCTTTAATAAGTATGCTGGCACCGGGTATTGGCTGATTGTCAGCATCAGTAACCTTCCCATTTATTGTAAGTTGATTTTGGGCAAGAAGAATCGATACTGTCAGTAAAAGATTAATAAAAACAATTAATTTTTTCATGGCCTCATATTTTTGATAGCAGAAAATTTGTCTGTATTTTATGCACGGTAGTGTCGTTTAATGATGAATTGAATTTGCGAAAAAAAAATACCAGCAAAAAACGTAACACATTAGTGTTTAAATTAACAGGAGTTAATATACAAGTTTTTAGCGACATAATTCTTACACTTTTGCAAATAAGATTTGTATAATTCACACAATACTTTTAAGAGCAAAAACTGAACATACTAGTTAGGATTTGTCCAGTTCAAGGAGTTTTAAAGTCAGAAAAATCAAATATATTGATTGATTTAAAGCTATTTATAGACAAAATATAATTAGATGTAGTATTTTGATATACCGATGGTTACAACAATTATTTCTAATGAAAAATCAATAATAGTTGATTACTGACAGTTTATCCTCCATACCAAAAAAATTGACTTTTGGAAATAAGTTTTAAGGAACTGAATACAACAACGAAAGCACCTCAGTTCTTTTGCATTTAGCTTCGACAACCACAACATCGAAAGGAAGTAAGCTGGTTATTCATATTTCAAAGGAGATTCTAATATTTTTATTTGAATTGGAGTGAGAATCAGAATAACAATTACAATTGAATAACAATAACAATGGAAACTCAACACCCACAACACCT
>CAWDAW010000019.1:0-107174 GCA_963800345.1 uncultured Prolixibacteraceae bacterium
TCCAGTATAACCATTATCAACATATTTTTGCAGACCATACCCGGTCATGCCGGCATCATACGTAAAAACATCACCTACTACGGAAGTGGAGTCGGGATGACCATGATAAACTTTTCCTTGATAGTGGAGATTCCAGGGTAGAATACGGTATAGAGCAACCGGGGATCTCTATAATTCACCCCATCTTTAACTACCGGGTGCATCGGATCGTAGAGCGAACTTTCCTCAATTGTTTTGCCATCAATACAAAGATATGCATCTACAAGGTTTTGAAAAGGATTCATATGATGCCATCCACCATCGACATTGGGGCGGTAAAAGAGCTGCGTGCTGTTGGCAATTTCTCCGGCAAGATATTTTCTGGTAAGAATTATTTCGCTGCTTCTTCATTTTTCCCATTAAAAAGTTCAGAATACAGTGGATCGATGGCGTGCACCCCAAGATCGATTATTGATTTGAATGCGGTAGCTGCTTCGCCCATCTTTTTTCTGGCCATTAAAATCGACCTTTAATTGCAAGCGCTGCTGACCTTATGATACGTCCATTTTCGAACTTCGGGTGGCAGGTAAATCACCGACAATGGCGTCAATTCACTAAAACAAAATTCAACTACTTCCTGATTTGGACTGTTAACCGTTCTGGATTCTTCCATAGTTAAAAGTTTGGTCACCAGTGGCACTCCTCCCCAGAATTGCGACATGTTAAAATAAGTAAAAGCCCTGAAAAACCGCACTTCGGCAATCATTTTCCTTTTTTTGCAGGATTTGAGCTTTCCACCTTTTCAACATTTTCCAGAAAATAATTACATCCGGAAATTTCCCTGTATGAACCATTCCAATAACTTTTAATCTCGGATGTTGCAGGATTCAGAGTTCCATAAATAAGAAATGCCTGGTTCGCTTTTCGGTCGATGCCATTATCGTATTATCATCGAATTCACAGATATGGTCAGCACTACTCCAGGTTGTTGCTTTATTATAAACTCCGGCCAAGGCTAATTCAACGTCTTTGCAGTAGTCCAGAAATTATCGGTGGCAAGTTGATCCAAGGGTTGTTTATCAAGAATACCATTTTCACACGAGAAAATATGCCATGGATAAAAAAGAATGTAATTATGATTTTTATATTTGTTTTCATAATTGTCGATTTTAAAATTTAACATTTACACCAAACACATATGTTCTCGACATCGGGTAGTGGACACCTTCACCTTCCTGAACATTGAGTTCCGGGTCCCATCCTTCGAAATAATTATCGAAACAAACAGGTTTCTACCTGCAAGATATATTCTCATGTACTGGATATTTAATGCATTGGTTACAGACTCAGGCATGGTAAAGCCAATTTGTGCCGAACGCACTTTCAAATAGGAAGCGTCCCATGCCCAGAAGGTGGAAATATAGGAATAAGGTTCATCAAAACCGCCGCCATGAGTAAGAAAGCGGGGGTAAAGAGCATTGCGGTCGGGATTTTCTTTTGTCCATCGATTGTCCCACATCCACTGCTGGACGTTTGACTTATTGGCGAATGCCCTTCCTGCCATATTATTCAGAAGTCTTCTCATTCCGGCAGCGCCATCGAGGGTAACTGAAAAATCAAAAGCACTGTATTTTGCACTGATACGTGCACCGTAAGTATATTTTGGTGAAGTTTGCCCTATGACACTACGGTCATATTCAGGGTCAACCTTTATCGGGCACGCCATCGGGGCCGCTTATATCTTTATACCTGATATCCCCTGGTTGCGGATTGTATGGCTGATCGGGATAATTATTTATATCCTGGGTCAACGAATAAACCATCTGCAGTATAACCGTAGAGTGCATTCAGCGGTCCTCCAATAAACAATCCCTTTGCAATATCTTTTTCAATATCGCTTAATTCCAGTACTTCTGTATGTACCAATGAAAAATGAGGTGCGAATTCAAAAGAAAAATCACCCATGTTTTCCCTGTAGCTTAAATTAAAATCCCAGCCTGCATTTTTCACTTTTCCTGCATTGGATGGGGAAGCATTTAATCCAAGGGTTCCGGCAGTTGTTATGTTGTATAGGATATCTCTTGTTGTTTTATCGTAGTAATCCACGGTACCGCTTAACCTGCCTTCGAAAAGAGAGAAATCGACGCCCACATCGGTAATTGCAGTTGTTTCCCAGGTGATGTCTGCATTGGCAACCGTATTCATTACAATACCATTGTATACACTGTTTCCCCAGATGGCATTTGCCTGAAGAAAGAATGGCCTGGTAAGGATAATTTCCTATTTGCTGGTTCCCAAGTTCACCCCATGATGCACGAAGTTTTAAATTGTAAAGCCAGTTTAATCTTCAAGGAACGATTCTTCCGATAAACGCCATCCGGCAGAGAAAGATGGGAAAATTCCAAATTTGTTTCCCTCATCGAAACGGGAAGATCCATCATAACGGACGTTGCCCTCAAAAAGATATTTCCCCAGATAATCATACTGGAGGCGGCCAAAATACGAAACAAGTCCCCATTCCGATGCTCCCCCAGTTTTTTTTGGTTTTCGGAGCTTCCTGCATTCAGTTCATATAATTCGTTTGTTGGAAACTGATCGCGGTAGGCAGCAACAAACTCATACTTGCTTTCAATCTGCGAATAACCGGCCAGTACATTTAAATTGTGATTCCCAAATGACTTTTCATATTTCAACAGTCCTTCCAGCGTTAATTCCCTTCGTGTATTCCAATTCACATCAATTTGGCTGGTCCGGCATAAGTTGTAGCATCTATTTGTTCGTCGGCAGCTACAGTTTGTAATTAGTATGGTCGAAAACATAACCACTCCGGACAACAACAGTTAAAGGAGTAAAAATGGTGTACTCCAGGTCAGCATTCCCGAAAAAGTAATAGTTGCGATCCAATTCAAACGAAGGAGCATCAATATCTGCCCATGGAGAACCTTTGTCAACACGACCATAATATCCTTCGGAAGTACGGCCTGCAATGGAGGCCGGCATTCGTGCGATCCGAGTCACAACCCGCATTGTAGTGCCGTCGCCGTTGCTGCCCCGGACCTTTTTCTTCATCTGCTGTTCCTGAAAGATTTACAATCAATTTGAGTTTTTCAGTGATTTCACTGTCGAAATTCATTCTCAAATTATATTTCTTATAGTATTAAGCAGATTATCACTGTAATTATCGTATATGTTATTTTGTATAAGACCATCATTACGAAGATATCCGAAAGAAAAACGAAAATTGGTTTTACCACCACCTCCCATGAGTGAGAAATCGTGCTTTGTTTGCAATGCAATATTGTCAAAAGCCATTTCATAATGTTTATCATTAGGATACTTGTCATGATCTTCTCCTGACATAAACTTTTGAATATCCTCTTCCGAATAAACAGCACCCTGGCCGGCATTTGTAAGGGCTTCATTATAAGCCTGTGCATAAATCCATGAATCAACAAAATCAGGCATATCTGCAAGTTCACTAAATCCAACTGAACCATCATATAAGATCTCTGTTTTGCCTGTCTGGCCTCTTTTTGTCTGGATTAAAATCACTCCATTGGCAGCCCTTGAACCATAAATAGCAGCCGAAGCAGCATCTTTTAGAACAGAAATACTTTCAATATCATTTGGATTAACAGCATCAATAGAACTTGGTATACCATCAACTAAAACCAGAGGATTATTTCCAGCACTACTAAAAGTGCCATTTCCCCTAATTGTGATTTCAGTTGATGCTCCCGGTTGCCCATTTGATTGGCGAATCTGGACTCCACTAAGTTCACCCTGAAGTGCTTGACCAACAGAAACAATTGCTTTATTTTCAATTTGCGTATTATTTGCTGTTTCCATCGATCCTGTTACATTTTCTTTTCGCTGGGTTCCATAACCAATGGCAACAACCTCCTCCATGCCAATAGCATCAACTTTCATGTTATATTTATAGTTGATTGGTTTCCAACGGTTATTTCTTGCGTTATCATTCCTACAAATGAAAATACAAGGGTTGCGTCATCAGGAATATTCAACATTGTATAATTCCCATCCACATTGGTAACTGTTCCTTGTGTCGTTCCTTTTATTAACCACGGTTACACCTGGCAATGGTTGCCCATTTTCATCGGTAACTTTACCCGTAATCGTTTTGTTTTGCTGACTCTCTCCGGAGTAATCACAATCAGATTATTTTCCATGATTTTGTAGGTAAAATTCGATGACTCAAATAACTTATCCATTACTTTATCAATGGATTCATTATCAATATTAAATTTTACATACCGATTAAGATCGGTGAATTGTTCGTTGTAGAAAAAACGGAATTCACTTTGGTTTTCAATGTCCAAAAGAACTTCTTTAACCGTTTTGTTTTTTGAATCAACGGTAAGGCGCGTTTGCGAATAAACGCTTGCCGACAGTTGCACTACAAAAAACAGGCTTAGAAAGATAGTTAGCTTCGTCATAAGTACTAATTTTTTTATGTCCCCCAATAAAGGTCGGGACAATCCAATACCATTTTTTTTCATAAATTTGAATCGTTAAAGTTTATAAATGGTTGCTGCCATACTTCCAATATGAAGCAACGTTAATTAACACAAGGTGATTGGGAGGTCTTGGCGGATCTCCCAATTTTGTTTTGTTGGTTTATGTTCTATTTTGTCATAAGATTTTTGAATTTTTCCATTTTTTTTCCATCAGCCATTACATAAACTGTTTTTTTATCGATTACATATTTAATAGGTGAACTGAATTTTATAGCTTCCATTATTTGTTCAAGTGTTTCATCTTCCAGTGTTCCTCTAAAGGAATACTCTTTTAAAAGATCATTATCGAAAATAAAATTTACATCGAAAGCGACGCTCCAATTTTACAGCCAAGTCGCCCAGTTTTTCATTGTTAATTACCCATCGTTGGTCTTTCCACGAAATAATGGGTTCGGGTTCAACCGATTCTATAATTTCAAGCTTGGGTTTGGCAAGTGTTTCATCTTTTTTGGTTTGCTGCTGATGAGCTATTAATTCCATCGATTGGTTCTTCTTTGTAAAAACCGCTTTTTCGTTGGGTTTTAATAAAAGGTTATCAGCTAATTTTACAGTCGAACTTTGCAATTTTACCGAACCTTCTATTAACGTAGTTTCAATTGTTCTTTCTTCGGAATACGCTTTTACATTAAATTTTGTTCCCAACGCGATAACATCTATTTCGCTGGTTTTTACCACAAATGGCAATGCTTTGTTCTTTTCAACTTCAAAAAAAGCTTCGCCGGTAAGCAGCAAATCACGGTTGTTTACGCCGTATGTATTCTTGTATTTAAGTGTAGAACCTGCATTTAACCAAACTTTGCTTCCATCGGCCAGTTTTACAAACGACCGCGAACCCAGCGGAGAAACATATTCAACAAATTGGGGTTCCATAATAATTTCCTTTTTCTGATCGATAAAATGGTAAGCCAATCCGCCTAGGAAAAGTGCAATAATAAATACAGCTGCAATCCTGTAGAGTTCAACCCAACTGAAGTTTTTTATTTTATGATGTTGAAAATTTATGCGATTTTGCAATGCCTTCCATGCTTTGTCTGCATCAATTTGTCGGCTAAGTTTATCATGCGAACTGGCTTGCCAGATATCTGAAAACTGATCGAAAATGAGTTTGTTGGCTTCGCTTTTTTCCAACCAGCTACTTAATATTTCTTTATCGTTGATTGTCAGCTCGCCGGATAAATAATTTACGATCGCCGTTTTTACCTCTTTTGTTATTTGATACTCCTTGTTCATAAGTTGCGTTCTATTTTAATGACACAAAATAGGGGAGGAGGTATTACGGGAATTTTAATTTTCTATGAAAAAAACTTGAAAAGAAGAATTACAATGACAGAAATGGCCTCTTTTAAATGTTTTAAAGCCCTGTAAATTTGAACTTTAACTGTGTTTTCTGAAATATTCAATTGTTTAGCAATTTTTTTATGCGACAAATCATCGATACGGCTTAGTTTAAAAATTTCGCGGCAACCTTGGGGAAGTTTTTCGATTATGTAAGAAATTTGATCTTCAAGCTCTTTTGTTAGCAAATTCCCAATTGGATAGTCGTTTGAAACAGGTTCATTGATTTTGATTGTTATCCAATTCACTTCTTCTATCGAAATTGTGTTTTTCCGTTCCTTATTTCTGAGCAGGTAATTAATACAGGCATTCCGCACAGAGCGAAACAGATAGCCGGAAAGGGAAGTTTTGATTTCAATTGTTTTTCGATTATCCCAAAAAGCCACAAAAATATCCTTGACAATGTCTTCGGCAGTTTCCAATTGTCGGGTATAATCGAAAGCGGAAGTACATAACCTTTTATAGTAGGTCTTGAAAACCAATTCAAAGGATTTTGTGTTGCCATTTTTTATTGATTCGATTAATTCTTTTTCAAGCCCGGTCATAAGGTTGCTTAGTTATTTAGCCGAAATTAGCAGAAAAACCGATTCATTGCAATTCGGGCAAGAAAATGATTTACCCCGTTGTTCCCATTGCATTCGCAATTGCATTTACCGAAATAAGCAATTCTTTTAGAAGTTTGTCTTTTTCCATGGGGTCTGATAACTCAGGGTTGCGCCAGAGTTTAAGGTTTTTTATTTGATTTTTGTGCAGAATATCAAGTGCTTCCGCCCGTAATCCGGTTGAGTAAAAGTGGTTTTTTCGCCTTTCGTGCATAGGTCTTCCCAAAAGTTCCTGCATTAGGCGCTGAGTTTTTTCAAGTTCATTGAGCAATATCTGCAAAACAGTTTCCCTGACTTTTTTGTCGGCTACAAGTTCAGCGTACATTTTCATTATTTCTACATCGGTTGTGGCCAGGCTTGTATCGATATTTGTAAGTACATACCGCACAAATTGACTGGTCGGAATCAGTTTTTTTAGAGTTTCATATTTTTCAGGAAATTCATGCTGCATTTTTTCAAGAGTAGAGCCAACGCCATACCAACTTGTTATGTGAAACCGCGATTGTCCCCAACTAAAAACCCAGGGAATTGCACGCAAATCTGCGAATGTTCTTTTTCCTGTCCTCCGCGCCGGACGCGAACCTATTTTGCTTTCTTCGATAACGTCGATGGGAGTTGCTTGCTGGTAAAATTCAAGGAAATGTTCGTTTTTCAACAGTTCTGAATAGAATTTTTTACTTTCCATTCCCATATATTCAAGGATTTCGGCGGCTTGGTTTTGGGCAGCCGGTTCTTTTTTATGGAGAAGCGTATTGAGTGTAGTTCCCGCCAGCGTGAGTTCAAGGTTGTATGCCGCATTTATTTTGTTGGCAAATTTCTTTTCAATGATTTCACCCTGTTCAGTTATTTTTAATTGACCTGTAAGTGTTCCGTGGGGCAGGGAGCGTAAAAACCAATGTACAGGTCCTGCACCGCGGCTTATGGAACCACCTTTGCCGTGGAAAAATTTAATTTTAACTCCATGTTTATTGGCAACTTCAGTAATCTCTTTTTGCGCTTTGTATAAATACCATGAACTCGCTAAAATTCCGCCGTCCTTGTTGCTGTCGCTGTACCCGATCATTATTTCCTGTACTTTGTGCGGCAGGTTTTTTTCTTTACGCTGAAATTCAAGACTGTTTTGCACCTCCTGAAATCTGAAATATTCATCCATAATTTTTGGGCTGGCAATTAAATCATCAATGGTTTCAAAAAGCGGCACTACCTGCAGTTTTAACACAAGTGTTTTATCAAAAAATGTAAGTCCTGCTTCACGTGCAAGAATGTATATCATCATCATATCACCCACATTTCTTGTCATGCTCACAATGAGTGAACCAATTGAATTGCCTGAGAAATTCAGAATTTGTTTTTGCAAAACACCATAACATTCGAGTACATTTTTTGCTTCTTCCGGTAAACTGTTCCAATCGCGAACAAACGGCCGGTTCGTTTGAAGTTCAGTTTTAATAATTTCAGTTTTCAGTTCTTCTGATATTTTTTCTTCGAATTTTTCTCCCGTTTTCGACTCGTTTATAATCTGCAAAAGAGCTTTTTCATAATAAGAGCTGTTTTGTCTGATATCCAACTCTGCCAAATGGAAACCAAAGGTTTTGATAAAATGAATTGTTTGGTTTACATCGTGATCGGCCAAAACTGAAATTCCATGTTTTTTCAAACCGTCTTTTAAAACTTGTAAATCGTTGATTAATTGATGCGATTCGAAATAATTGCCCCGCTTTTCAACCAATTCAAATGACTGTTCAATTCCCATTTTTATGGGGAGTTTTTCTATAAGCAAAAGCACAAAAAGTTTGAAAGCTTCGTTTCGGTGGGCAGTAATTATTCCCTTTGTTTCGCTACCTATTTCAGCAATAATTTCCTTAAACCTTTCAGAAAGTTTACCGGGTAACTGGTTTATGTCACAATAAAAACTGAGGTTTTCCGACAGTTTCAACAATTCTGTTTTAAGTATCAAAAAGGCATTTAAACGGAGAGTCAGTAGAGTCTTTTGGGTAACTTCAGCAGTTACAAAAGGATGCCCGTCACGGTCGCCACCTATCCATGTTCCAAATTTCAGTACCGGGAAATTGTTGTTTTTAATCAGTTTATCACTGTCGAAGCCCGAAAATTCCCAGGCTTGCAAGAGTCTTCTGTTTAACAGGTTAACAATTTCAGGAAAAACATTTACAAAATAATGAATCACATTTTCAAGCTCTGTTTCCACTTTTGGTTTTTCCATATAATATTCATCGATATTCCAGATGGAGGCGATTACCCGCTTTATTTCATTGCGGTTTTCAAGATTCTCGTAGAAATTATACATTGAATTTTCGCGTTGTACAAGCAACAAATACAGCTCACGGTATTTCCGCAGAATTACCGGCCGTTTCGATTCAGTGGGGTGGGCGGTTAACACTGGTTGTACTTCAATTTCGGAAAAAACTGAAGAAATTTCATCAGCATTGAAGCCATTCTTTTTGAGAATTTCAAAACTGTTTGCCCATAATCCATTGATAGAACTCAATGTATTTTTATCTTCTTCTTTTCGCCGGTTTTGCACGGCGCCATTGGTTTCCGCCAGATTGAGCAACTGAAAACAGATTGAATACATGTGAAAATGTTTCTCAGTAAAATTTATTTCGTCGAAATTTCCACTTTTCGAAATCCATGGGATTTGTTCAGCAAGTTTTGCTTCGTTATTTTCAATAAGTACTTCCTTAAAACAAATCAGTAGAAATTCGAGATCGAAATAAGGTTTTCCAAGTTGCTGTTTCAGTGTATCTAATTGTGGCATAATTCAGTTTTTTAATGAAACAAAGAAAAAGGTTCAAAGTTTTGCCGGGACATGGACTTTCCAGGTCCGTGAAAGTTATCCCTTAAACTTCACAATCCTTTCAAAAGCCAGTTTGGAACTGATAATTGCCATTGGAAGTCCGGCGCCCGGCGCGGTTGAAGCACCCACGTAAAACACGTTTTTATATTTTTCATCGAAGTTGGCCGGGCGCAATGCACCAATTTGGTTCATGTTGTGCGACAAGCCTAAACCGCTGCCTCTGTGCAGGTTAAACTGGTCACGCCATTCAATTGGTGTATATATTGTTTTTGACATAATTTCGGGTTGAATATCTTTCCCAATCCGCTCAGAAAAATCGGTGATGATGCTGTTCACAATTTCATTTTTATCGTCCCAATTTTCTTTGTAATACAGGTTTGGAACAGGACAAACAAAAAACAGGCTTTCACAACCATCAGGTGCACAATCGGCATTGTGTTTCGACACCACATTCACATAATAATAAGGCTTTTGCAGCGAATCAGGATTTTTCATCACATTGTTTGCATAAGCTTCGTAGTTCGTACCGAGGTAATAATTATGGTGGTTTACTTGCGGAAGTTTGCATTTCAATCCTACATAAAAAGTAAGATAGCCCATTGTCCAGCTCATTTTGTCCAATTTCTTTTCAGCATATTTTTCGCGTTTAAAAATATTACCGCGAAACCAGGCTGCATCTGAATTTACTAGAAAAATGTCCGACCTCCAGTTCTTTCCGTTTTGGTCGGTAAAACTTTCCAGCTTTCCATTTTTTTCAGAAAAATCAACAATTTCGGTATTGTAATGGAATTTCACATTTTCTTTTTCAAGTTCATTTACCAATCCTTCCACAATTTTGTACATTCCGCCTTTCACATTGTAGTAACCGTCGTGTTTGAATTCGGTATATGAAAGCAGACTGTAAATGGCCATCGTATCAAAAGGCGTCCTTCCAAGGAAAAAAGCAACAAGCGAAATAATTTGCCGTGCTTCGGGCGATGAAAAATGTTGTTTTACATGGTCGTAAAAACTTTTAAATAGTACCGGCAAATGAACGGGATTTACGCGCATCAAAGTAAAAACATAACCCGCCAGTGAATCGAAATTATTTTTGATAACCAGGTCAACAGTATCATGGAAAAGCGCCCCCGATTTTTTAATATATTTCTCAAACTTTTCTTTAAAATCAGGTTCAACATCGGCAAATTGTGCAGCAAGTTTGTCAATGTCTTTGTAGAGTTGATAGGTTTTTGGACTCCCGCTAAAATTCACAGAATACAGTGGGTCGAGTTCAACATATTCGAACGGGAGTTTTATGTTGCATGATTTGGCAAACTCCTCAAATTCATAGGACATGCTGAAAAAACTTGGACCGGTGTCGAATGTAAAACCGTCTTTTTTTATCTGGTTCAGCCTGCCGCCAGCCTGCTTGTTTTTTTCGAGGAATTCAACTCCAAAACCCTGTTTTGCCAAACGCAAACCTGTTGCCAATCCCCCCAATCCGGCACCGATGATTAGGACTTTTTTGTTGGAGGAATTTGTTGTCATTGTTGTATTTATTTTCATTTTAATCGTTGTTTTTTAATTAATTCAGGCAATAATTTATTTTTTACATACAAAAAATCGGGCTCAACTTTCAATGCTTTTTCGTAATAGATTTTGGCATTTTTGTAATCTTCCATGGCAAAATACGATTGACCAATCAATGCCAGCAAACTAAGGTAATTCCAGTCATATTCGATATTTAGCTTTATCATTTTCCATGAGTTTTTCGGCTTTTTAAAAATGCTCTACGGCCTCGGTTTTTGAGCCTCCAAAAATCGGCGGCATATAAAACTGACTGTTCCCATATTGAATATAACCCATTGGATTTTGTGGGTTTTGTTCCATCGAAAGTTTTGAATATTTAATGCTTTTCGGGCCAATAAACGGTGCTTTCATTTTATTCATTCCAATCTCATAGCCGTAAAATGCAGATTTATAGGCACTAATCTCCGAGGCATCAATTCCTGATTTCTCTGCTTTTTCCAGGTTTTCTTCCGCCAAATCGAGGTATTTATCGGCTTCATCCATTTTTTCGACACCAATACAATAACCAATGTAACCGTATTGAAAATTAACCAATTCAATTAAAAACATCTTATCCTTACTTTTTACGTTTTCCATTTCATCGATTATGGTTTTCCACTTTGCCATGTTATTGCTGATGTAAGCATCATAAATTTTGCTTTTATACGATGAGGCCCAAATGGGTGAAACCACTGCAAATACAAGCATTGTAATTATGACGAAATATTTCTGCCTTTCCATGAATACTGTTTTTTGTAGGTGTTGATAATGGCTTGAAAAATAAAAATTCCCATGGTAATTTGTTGTGGAACTGCAAGTTTCAAATTCCGAAAAACAGATTGTCTACTGGCAATTGAAATAAAAATGCGGATTAATATGAGCGCCGATAAATACAAAAGAATTATAGAAGTTGAAAAAGAAAACAAAACCGCAATGAAACCCAGGCTTGTAATTAGCCAAAACAGAATTGCGATAAAAAACGAACCTCCAAAAAACTGGATTACATTTTTTGAAAAACCATACACTGCCTCTGAAAAACCATTGTACATGCGACAAGTAATTGATGAATTCCCAAGTAAACACGCAACTTTTATTTTACTTTCTTTAAAATACCGGGCAATTTCTATGTCTTCAACTTTACTGCTTTTCATTTTTTCGTGGGGTTGAAGTTTCCGGTAAATATCGGATTGAAATAACATAAATTGTCCGTTGGCTGCCGAAATTGAGGAAAAATTTGTTTTTCGAACCAAAACCAGCGGAAGAAGCGAGAGAAGGATGAAGTTCATGTTTGGAACTGTCGCTTGTTCGCCTATTGTTTTCATAATTTGCATCGGGAAAATGGAGAGCAAACCCAACTTATGTTTTTCTGAAAATTGAGTTGTTTGTTGAATAATATTATTCCCGATTTTAACGTCGGCATCCAGAAAAAGAAAATATTTTCCTGTAGCTTGTTCTGCAAGTGAAAAACAAGCATGGTTTTTACCTAACCAACCATTGGGCAAACCATTGGAACTGACAAGATGTATTCTTTTATCCTTTTCCGCAAAACTATTTACTATGCTGGCCGTTTTGTCTGTTGATTGGTCGTTGAAAACGATAATTTCAATGTTTTTGTATTCCTGGTTTTGAAGTCCTGTCAGTAAGTTGCCAATATTTTTTTCTTCGTTTCTGGCCGGAATCAAGACTGAAATCAGCAGATTTGAATTTTGATTTGATTCAGGAAAACGTTGCAAAAAGACAAGATTTGCAAAAGCAACCAAAAATTGCGCAAGGGTAAAAATCAAAATAAACCATGCGAGATAAATCATTTTAACCTTTCATTTTAATTTGGTTGACAACACAGGTTTTGTAGAAATCGTTGTAGGCATTTTGAATTTCTGCGGTTTCAAAATTTCCCCAATAATCGTTCATATAAGCATGCAGAGTGGGTTTTACATTGGAATGATAATCGATTAAATTGGCAACAAAAATAACCTGGATTTCGTTTTTAGTTCGCTGCAATATTTTGCTGATTCCTTTTTCAAAAACGAAATTTGTATCGTGCATGCTCCCGATTTCGCCTTGCGGAAAAATCAGTACCATATTTTTGTTGTCAGCCAGTAATTCCGCTGTATAATTCAGCGATTCAATTACTGATTTTGTGTTTTTACGGATTGAAAAACCACCGGTATATTTGAAAAACCAATTTTTCCGGAGTTGCTCTTCGAGCATCATAAAATGATATTTTCTGTGATAGAGTTGCTGGTTGATGTGCAAAGTCCAAAGGCCGTCCCACCAACTGATGTGGTTGCAAATCAATAAAATAGGCAGGTTTTTATCTTCCACGCTCTTTTCGATTATAAATGCATGAAAAGACCTTTTCATTTTCCGGATGACAAAAGACCTGAAAAATGAATCGATAAAAATATTATGTTGTGCCTTTATAATCAATGTAATAGTTTAAAATATATGAGTAAAACCAGGAAAAAACATGCATTTGGCAAAGAAGAATTACCGGAGCAAGTTTATTTGTTGTTTTTATTTTGAAAACTCGAATTGCCGAATGAAAAACAGCAGCAATAAAAAACCAGGCAACATAATTATTTGCCGGAATCCTGTTGTTTTGCCAGTTCCACATATCTAATTTCGGTGCAATTTGTTCGATTATCATGTCGTAAAAAAGCATTATTGAAGCACCAAGGAGTACTTTTAACGGAATAAGTAATTTAGTGTTTTCAAGTACCGATGAAGTTATATAAACCAGTAAAAGCCAATTCAACCCGATAATCAATGGAGTGTTAAATACTTTTATACCAAGACTTTCGCCATATGTATATTCACCAAAAATTAAACCTGAATTAACACCGGCAACTTCAACAAAAAAACCAGTTAAATAAATTAAAATAAAAACTGCAAAAGATTTGGAGTCGAAAGATTTGTGATAAAATGCCAGCGCAACCGAACTTAATAAAAGCGCAACAGGAATGAGTTTTACAAATAGCGGAAACGAAAACGGGAGCAACATTCCGGCAATTCCCACCAAATAGAAAATCACAAAAAAGCCTGCAGTTTTTTTGAAATTCAGGTTGAAAAATTGTTGTATGTCGGCAAAAGCTATCAATGTATTTTTTATTCTTTTTTTAATTTTCCAATCATCAGTAAATTAAAAAGAATCATACTAAACCCATATCCAAAATCTTCAATAGGAATTGTAAAAAACCGGATTCCCAGGTTTTCTTCGTTGTTGTACCACACCACTTCGCCTTCAATAAAACTACCTGTGAGTATTCCGTTTACAATCAGAAATGGAATCAAAATCACGAGAAAAGTAATGTAAAATGATGCAATTATTTGTGATTTATCGAAGTAGGCAAGAGCTAAAGCAACAACCATTGTGAGGGAAATGTAAGCGGTGTACATTCTGTCGTGAAAAACGAAAACTAACGAAATTGAGAGCATAAACAGCAAAATGGTAATTATCCTTGTCCATTTTTCGCTGACTTTTGCCTGTGGGAAATACTCAACTATCGAGAAGTGCAAAAATAGGCTGGCATAAGCAATTATGATAAAAAACAACCATTCTTCCAGGGGCAAATGAAACAGTAAAATACCCGATAAATATCGCGGATTAAATCCCCAAACACCCGCTTTTGTTAAGTAAATATCAAAAGCAATATACACCGCAGCAACAATAAAAATGGCCGGTAAAACATATTTCCATTTTTTGAAAAACTGCAGTCTTTTGTCGAAACTCAGCAAAAATGGCACAGCAACCGAAAGCAGGAGAAGTTTAAAATAAAGCGACATATCTTTTCTTTATATTTTGGCATTTCGCTATTTAATTAAAAATGTGGATAAAGCCCATTTAAACAGTAACTAATTCTCTTAAACTGACGGCAATTAAGATTAAAAACATTTCATAGTTAGTTTCCTTATTGCCGTTCACTTTAGTGAACGATTTGAAAGTCAAGTTACTAAGGGGTTTTAACCCCATTCTAAATGCTTTTATCATATTTTCTAATTCAATTATTTTTTATTCTTTTAAAAACCGTCGTTGAAAAATTAGCAGGCCGTAATTGTCAAAATCGTGGATATTTTTTCCGTTGTGGTGCGCCAAATGTGCGCGTTTAATGGATTGGATAAATGGGTTTTTAATGTTCATCAAAAACGGGATTTTTACCCGCTGGTGAATCATGATATCGTGGATTACAAAATACGTAGTACCGTACAATGAAATACCAATTCCGGCAGCAATTAAAGGTACAATGTTATAATAGAAACCTGCTGGCAACAAAATGACAGCAGGAATTGCATAAACCAGAAAGAAATAGTCGTTTTTTTCGAAAACCTGTTTGCTGCTTTCACTTTGTATTTTGTTTTTTTTGTTGTCGTTGATGTGGTGGTCAGCATGCCATTTCCACAAAAAACCGTGCATTATAAATTTATGGTTCGACCATGCTACAAATTCCATAAATAGAAAAACAGCAATTGTAATTAAAACGTTTATCATCAGTTTAATTTATTTATTCAAAAGCGCATATTCGTTTACCCTGTTAAAAATCTTCAGAAACCACACCGTGTAGTTTTCAGGTTTTAATTTAATATCTGCCTCTAATTCCTGAAAAGAGATATATTTCCAATCGTTGATTTCCTGAGGGTTGATAAATGGTTTTTCATCAGAAATTCCAAAAAATACGTGGTCGATTTCGTGTTCAGTAAGTTCATTGTCAAGCGGTTCTTTGTATGTGAAACTGAAGATTTCAACAAGATCGGCCTTCAATCCCATTTCTTCCCATAAACGCCGGTTTGCTGCATCCAGACTCGATTCACCAGGAAAAGGGTGGCTGCAACTTGTGTTGGTCCACAATCCGTTTGAATGATATTTTTGCAAAGCCCGTTGTTGCAAAAGCCACTCGCCATTGGAATTGCAAATGAAAACTGAAATCGCCCTGTGCAGCTGTGCTTTTTTGTGCGCTTCCATTTTCAGCATCGCTCCAATTTCATTGTCATTTGTATCAACCAAAATCACGTAATCCTCTATATTTAGTTTCATCTCATTGTATTTATTTGTTTTTAGTTGTATTCGATGTATCTCACTCCCTATAGCTATCGGGATTAATGATTCCTGCCCGTAAATCATTTCTGTATGGTCGTTTCATAATCTATTCAATTTACATAAAACTTTGGCTTTTATAAGTAAAGTTATTTTTCGGAAATCCGAAATTCTAACCCGTGAAATCATTATATCTTTTGCCGGTATATTTTTAATTTTTAACAGCAGTTCAAAATAGTAATAATAAGCCGAAAGTACTGCAACCCTTGTACTTTTAGGTAGCTGTTTAATACCCTGAAATGCCTCCATGAAGTCTTTTTCAATCTCTTTAACAATTTTCAGTTTACTTTCCTCATTAAAATGTCCGTTAACCAGGTTTGGAAAATAAATACGACCCAATTCTTCTGTATCATTTTTCAGGTCGCGTAAAAAATTAACTTTCTGAAATGCTGACCCCAACTTCATGGCTGGTCTTTTCAATTCATTAAAACGATTTTCGTTACCATCAGTAAAAACCCGGAGACACATTAAACCAACAACATCGGCTGAGCCATAAATATAAGTGTCTGCCTCCAATTTATTTTCATAATGTTTTTTGTTGAGATCATACTTCATGCTCGTTAAAAAAGCATCAATGTATTGATACTGAATTCCGTATTCTTTAACCACAAGTTGAAAAGAATGAAGAATCGGATTCAAACTAATCCCTTGTTTCAGGGCAATTTTCAAATCAGATTCAAAATTATCCAGCAACTCTGTTTTATTGTATTCATGAAAAGTATCCACTATTTCATCGGCAAATCGAACAAAACCGTAAATGGCATAAATAGCTTCACGATGCTTTTTGCTCAGCATTTCGGTGGCCATTGAAAATGAAGTGCTGTAACTTGTGGTTACCGTTTTAGAAATCTTTAACGCTGTGTGGTCATAAAGTTGCATGGGTATTTTACTTATGATTATTTATTTTTGTTCTTTCAAAATTTTTAATGAATGTTCAATGTGACCGGAAATGTTAGTTTGTGAATTGAAAATGTAAACCACTTTACCTGTTTTGTCAATTACATAGGTTACCCTGCCTGGTAGCAGACCAAAAAAATTGGTGGGTACGCCAAACTGTTTTCTTATTTGGTTTCCTTCATCGCTCAGCAAAGTAAATGTGAGCTGATGTTTTTCGGCAAATGCTTTGTGACTTTCAACTGATTGACCACTAATTCCGATAACCACAGCATTCGCTTCGGTAAAATCTTCATACTGGTCGCGAAAGGAGCACGCTTGTGCTGTGCATCCCGGTGTGTCGTCTTTTGGGTAAAAGTACAAAACAATGTTTTTTCCGGTAGTTTCCTTTTTTAAATCGAATATTTCTCCGTTTTGGTTGCGTAACACAATGTCGGGAATTGTGCTGCCAATTTTAATTTCCATTTTGTTTTCTTTTTCTGTTGTGTTTCCTGTTGTTATAAATGCAGTTAAAAGCACTAAATATACAAGCAGGTAAATGCGATAAAAATTTCTCATTCGAATATATTGTTTGTCGTATGGAAAAATATTTCCAAAAATTGCTTTCAATTCTCTGCGAAAAACAGGTTTAAAGTTTATCTTCCATGAATCCGTTCTGTAAACTATTTTCCTGAATCTGGTTCGGTAAAACATTAATGGCAACACCCATAAAAATAATAAAATGAGCAATATGTTGTTTGTTATTAACATTCATTTATTGCTTTAGGAAATAACAGAATAAAAGCATCTGTTCTTTTTACATATTCATCGAAACGCCACCTGGTATTAATTAGCTGTTGCATATCTGTAACACTTGTTTTTTTAATATAAACCATTGGAATCCGGACTACAGCAGCATAAATCCAGATAATAAAAGATCCTGAAAAAAATACCTCCAATACAGTCATTTATAATGTTTAATTATTCTATTTTAAACTTAAACAAGCTAAAAGCCATTTTGATTAAAGAATAGCAGTTTTTTTTTAATTTGTCGAAATAATTTTTAATTGGATTAATTGAAACAGCTCTTTTTTGGTGACTCTCATGAATTCTTAGTATTTTTCGTTGATTTAATTTTACCAATTAAAATACATTCAAAAATGAAATCTATTCAACATTTACCTCAATTCATTTTCATTATTCTGATTCACTTTGTATTAGCCTCCGGAATTTCGGCTCAAAACACAGCGTTAAATCAATCCATAGTTAAAGCCAGAAAGGGTGAGATTATTGTAAAAGCCAAATCCGGTCAAACAGTGAGAGTCGAACAGGTAAAGCATGAATTTTGGTTTGGTTGTGCAATTCCCAATGGTCTTTTTGATGGTTCGATGTCAGAAGAGAACCGGCAGATTTTCAAAGAAAAATTTTTGAAGAATTTCAATTCCGCAGTGACTGAAAATGCGGTTAAGTGGGGAACTATGGAGCGCGAAAAAGGTGAAGTTATTTATAAAGTAATCGATTCTGTGTTAAACTGGACGGAGGAAAATAATATACCAATTCGGGGACACAATATTTTTTGGGGTATAACAAAATTTGTGCAACCCTGGGTAAAAGAGTTAACAGACAGCGAATTGCAACTGACCTTGAAAAACAGGGCTGAAACCGTGACTGCCCGTTATAAAGGCAGATTCGTGGAATATGATTTGAACAACGAAATGATTCATGGAAATTACTATGAGGAAAGACTGGGACCTTCTATAACAAAAAAAATGGCGGAATGGTGTCAAAAAGGAGACCCGGAAATTAAACTTTATGTAAACGATTATGATATTCTGACCGGTAAAATGTTGCCTGAATATATGAAACACATTCGATTGTTATTAAAACAGGGAGTGCCAATTGCAGGAATTGGCGTTCAGGGGCATCTTCATGCTGAAACTTTTGATCGCGCAGCTTTAAAAAATGCACTCGACTCACTTTCACAATTTAATTTACCCATTCGAATTACCGAATTTAACATTCCGGGTCAGCGCTCTAAATATTATCAGGATAGAAAATTAACATTGACTCAGGAAGAAGAAGAGTTGAAAGCAAAAGAACTGGTGGATTATTACAGGATATGTTTTGCTCACCCTGCTGTGGAAGGAATAATAATGTGGGGATTTTGGGAAGGTGCAAATTGGATTCCTGTTTCGTCGCTATACAAACGCGACTGGTCACCAACTCCGGCAGCAACTGCATACCAAAACCTGGTTTATAACGAATGGTGGACAAAAGCAAGTGGTAAAACCGATGCTAAAGGAAAATATTCGACACCAGCATTTTACGGAAAATATAATGTTACAGTTGACGGTAAAACGAAAACTATAGACTTAACAAAAACTGCAGGTAAAGTTGAAGTTAATTTCTAACTATTGTTGATAATTGCTAAACAAATTAAAAGCTATAAAAATGAAAAAAATTATTTTCAATTCCATTGCAGTAATAATTCTTATTGTGTTTTCAATGAACGGAAATTCTCAATTGCCACTGGAACCTGGCGACCCTGCGAAAAATACAGTTATCCCAGATTTTTATAAGTCAAAACTTTCGGATATTGAAGAGGAAATAGCCATAATAAAAAAAGGTAATGTTGAAATATTAACAATTTCACCGGGTGGGTTGCCAGTTTATGGAGTTTTTTATGGTGAAAAGGAAGATTTTCATTCACAGGCAAATTATAACTCTGCAGTTGCAGCAAAAAACACAGCCTACTTTGCAAGAAAAGGCGCAGGTACCAAGCCTGTTGTATATTTTATTGGACCAGTTCACGGGCAGGAAGTAGAAGGAATTGCAGGTTTGGTTAACCTTATTCACATTGCCGAAACAGGAAAAGATTACAGGGGCAGAGAGTGGCCGGTATTAAACGGGTATTTTAACCAATGCAGGGTGATTATTATTCCTTCAGCAAATCCTGACGGGCGCAAAAGATGTCCTTATGATAGTTTTGTTGGGATACCCACTGAAACGATGACAAAATATGGTCAGGGAACGAAAAAAGACGGTACGCTTTGGGGATGGCCCGATGCCAAATCAGTTCATCCTATGAAAGGAGATGTTAAAATATTGGGCGCTTATTTTAACGATAACGGGATTAATATTATGCACGATGAATTTTTCGCTCCCATGGCAGATGAAACAAAAGCCATAATGAAAATTGCTCTTAATGAGGTTCCCGATATTACTGTTTCGTTGCATTCGTGTGAATGTAATCCGTTTATAATTCAAAATAGTCATGCCCCGGAATTTATGCAGAAAAGAATAGCTGAACTGGCAACCCAGCTAAATGAACGTTATATAAATTTGAATTTGCCGCACATGGAAGAGGGCTGGGCATTAAGTGTTTCGGAGAAAGAAACAATTCCACCTCCAACAGAATCATTTAACCTGGTCAGTGCATTGCACTATGCTTCCGGTACAATGTCTTTTACTTTTGAAAGTCCGCACGGAACAATTGAAGATGGTGCAACGCATGATGAAATACTTGATATTCAACTGGGTTTGTACGAAGAAGTATTTAATTATATACTTCATAACAGATTGTATTGGGAGTAAAAAATAAAATAAAATGAAGTTGTGATAAAATTTGTAGTTGTTTTATTCAAACTGTACTTTCCCAAAATACTGAGGGCAGTGATAATCCGGATTTTCAGTTCCAATGGGGTTCCAGGATACATAATGGGGTTCAGAAGTTCCATCGCCACATTTGTAAAAATTGGCTGTTGCTTTTAATCCATTTAGCGTTGTTATTTTGTCGAATGCAAAGCATTCAACAGGAATCCGGATCATCATTTCCCATTCAAAATTTCCTGATTTTTCTTCAAAAGGCTTATTTCCCAGTGATGAATCTATTTCAATTTTTTTAATTATTTCAGGGTCAACAAATTCACGTTTTCCGCGCCCCGGACCATGTGCAAGATGTATCGTGCCGATACAATTGAATTCAAAGTTATAGTAATTTATTCCATCCACCGAAATAAAAAATTCAACTGTACTGTCTTTATAAACTTCACCATTAGTGCGTGTTTCAAGAGCCAGAATGTTTTTTTCGGTTACATAGTATTTCAACCAGATTTCTTTATCGATGTGCCCAATTCTGAAACTTAACTTAGGTTTGTAAGTGTAGTTTTGCCAGTTAATTGTATCAATTTGGTTGGTTACTGTCTGTGTTTCCAGCAAATGTCCGGCTTCTTTCAGTTTAACTGATTTACCTGGATTAATTCGTTTAATAAAAAGTTCTTTCATCATGGATTCATTTTTCGTAAAAGTAATCAGTAGGCGCGATAATACAAAACAGGAATTGGGCAATTACTTTTTGTGTGCAATAATATAAAATCAATTTAACGATTGATTTAATCAGTGAATGTTGTGCGCCGCGAGGTACAGGTTAGGAGTTACTGTTAATATACTTTATCTATTGAATAAAATAACCGAAGCGATTGGTACTTAAAGCGGTTTTCTTTGTATTGGCTCATTTTATAAAAATTGGCTAAACCGTTTTTGCAAAAGGCTGTTAACATATAAGCGGAACGTGTTGCCGACAACGGGGAAATCAGGCAAAGGGTGGAAATGGCAAGGTTGCCGGTTATGTATTTAAAATGTAAAACAACGCCGACAAAAGCCATTTACGATGGTACTTATGAACGTTTTAAAATGATTGTGAAACGCGAAGGAATTACTCATTTTGCCAAAGCCGGCCAACCACATGCAGAATCCTTTTACAGACAAATGGAATCAATTAATAACAAATAAATGAAACAAGTTAAATTCTCTAAAATTCTGCTGAACTTTTTGTTTTTCATTTTTATAACCGGATTGATTTCCTGTTCAAAAAACGATGAATCAGTAAAATCTATCATGAACAGGGTTGTAACAAATTTATATCAAACCAAAAGCGAACAGGAGTTAGAGGAGTTGGATTACAACCAGGTGATGTCGCTGTTATCGGAGGATGATGTTAATGTTCTGGCTACCAAACATTGGATGTTCGATGTGAATGTGCCTGTTGTGGTTTCGGTTTTCAGGAGTGTAAAACAGGAAACTATCCCTTTCTGGCTCGAAAATAATGGTTTTTCAAAAACGGATATGACAGTACATAACGAAATGACGGAATATGAAATCTGGCAAAAAACATTTCCTGCCGGAAGCGTGGGGTTGGGTATAAATGGCTTTGAAAATTACTCGCTTCACTACTTTGTTTCGGTTGCTCCTCAAAATAATTCCGATGAACTTGTGATGAGTAACTTTTTCCCGGAAAACCAGTTTGTAGGTGAACTTCAAAATGGCTCTTTTACCTACCATGACTGGGATGAACTTGTATTGACCGATGTTCCCGAAGAACTGAAAGGACAGAAATATTTAACTACAATTCGTGGCCGGGGCACTGAATCACACCTGATTGGCGCTTTCCGCAAAACAAATTATCCATCATCAGCCCAACCCGACCAGTTGATGCTAACATGGAGCGCCGACCCATCAACAACAATGGATATTCAATGGCGCACGGATACAACTGTCTCTAAAGGAGTCATAAATTACCGTGAAAAAGGTTCTTCGGTT
The DNA here is from genome assembly GCA_963800345.1 of uncultured Prolixibacteraceae bacterium. Classification (GTDB taxonomy): domain Bacteria; phylum Bacteroidota; class Bacteroidia; order Bacteroidales; family Prolixibacteraceae; genus Draconibacterium. The sequence goes on from CAWDAW010000019.1 coordinate 22,381, forward strand.
GTTTTTTCAACGGAAGCAGAAAAGTACAGGATGGAAGATTTGCTGCTGATGAACGACAGGTTTATCAATCGGTTCACAGCTCATCTTACCGGATTACAACCGGGTACTGATTATGAATATCAGATTTCACCCGAAGAAAGCTGGAAGGATAAATACTCATTTTCAACCCAGTCAGTGACCGATACTTTTTCATTTGTATGGTTTGGTGATACACATTATTCACCCCAATTTGGGGAGCTTTTTAACCGTGCCGATTCTGCTCATCCTGATGCCGCTTTCTATACTATTGCCGGCGATTTGGTTAGCGATGGTTTACACCGCAACCAATGGGATGATTTGCTTCATTATCCTCAAAATGTGATTTCGCGCAAACCGTTGATTTGTGTACCCGGGAATCACGATAACCGCTCCGGACTTGGCGCTTTGATGTATCGTGAATTTTTCAGCTACCCAAAAAACGGACCGGATGGAGTCAATAAGGAACAAACCTATTCTTTTACTTACAAAAATGCGCTTTTCCTGATGATTGACGCAACTTCCTCTGTGGATGCACAAACCGGCTGGATTGAAGAACAACTAAATACTACAAGCGCAACATGGAAAATAGCAGTTTTTCATTTTCCACCTTACAACTGGGAAGAACCTTATTACGACATACAAAAAGCCTGGGTGCCGATTTTCGATAAATACCATGTCGATATGGTTTTCGGCGGCCACATTCATTATTATATGCGCTCGAAACCGATGAAAGAAGGCGAAGTTGTTGATTCATACAATGACGGAACTGCTTATATTATTTCAATCGGAATTCCTTCAAGAACCCGCGATGCTGCTGAAGAACCTTACGCTGAAGTGGTTAAAACAGAAGGCCAGTTTTATCAGTACATTAAAGTCGAAGGAGATAATCTTACGTACACTGCAATCGATTCGAACAATGACGTAGCTGATACATTCACAATAAACAAAAGAAAGAATTGAAAGACAACAAAACAGCTTTTCCTATTAAAGTAGTTTTATAAAACCAACTTTATTTTAAATATATTTAGGAGCAAATTTTTAAAATCAAAACAATAAACTAAAAATCTGAATTAATGACAACAAAACAGGCCAACTGGAGCAAATTGCTTCCTGCATTTTTCGCTTTTATCGTAATGGGATTTGTAGATATTATAGGTGTTGCAACCGGTTACATTCAACTTGATTTCAAACTGACAAATTTTATTGCACAGTTCCTGCCAATGATGGTACTGTTGTGGTTTTTCATTTTGTCGGTACCGGCAGGCGTTTTACAAGACAAATTTGGCAAAAGGAATATGCTGATGATTGGAATGGTAATTCAAGCGGTAGGTTTGGGTTTGCCTTTTGTTAATTACTCCTTTGCCATGATGTTTGCTTCTTTCATTCTGCTAGGAATCGGTAATACAATTATCCAGGTTTCTGCAAACCCATTGTTGCAGGATGTTTCTCCAGCCCCAAAACTGGCCAGTTATATGAGTACTTCGCAGTTTGTAAAAGCCATTGTTTCGTTTTCCGGTCCGCTGATTGCCGCGTTTGTAGCATCTCGTTTTGGTGACTGGCGTTTGGTATTGGCAATTTATGGAATAACTTCACTTATTGGCGCGCTTTGGTTATTGATGACACCAATTGTTGAGTCGAACCCGGATAGAAAACCTGCAACTTTTGCATCCTGTTTTAGTTTGCTGAAAAACAGGTTTGTTGCTTTTATGGCTTTGTCAATTTTCCTGATTGTTGGTGTTGAAGTAGCTACAAACACAAACATTTCAAATATTCTTATTGATAAATACGGCATAACTATGGAAAAAGCAGTTTGGGGAATCAGCGCTTTTTTTGCGGGTGAAACCATTTCCCGATTAATTGGCGCTATTATTCTGAACTGGATAAAGCCACGCGTATTTCTGCTGCTTACGGCACTAACAGCTTTATTGGGAGTGGCCGGGGTTTTTGTATCACCGGTTTTTATGGTTGCACTTGTTTCCATATTTATCATTGGTTTTGGTACAGGAAATATGTTTCCCATTATTTTCTCTCTTTCACTTGAGAAAATGCCCGACCGCGCCAACGAAATTTCGGGGTTGCTGATTATGGCGGTTTCAGGCGGAGCTGTAATTCCACTTGTAATGGGTCTTGTAAGTACAATGGTTTCGCCGTTGGCAAGTGTTTTGGTAATTGGTGCCTGTTTGTTGTATATTTTGTGGGTTTCATTTTATGTGAGGAAGAATTAGATTTTTAAAATTGAGTCAGGAAAAGATTTTGAGACACAAGAAAGATATTGAAAGTCTCCCTTTAAAAAAGGAGTGTTTAAGCCGACGGATTTGGTGCTTTTAAAAAAGCAAAAGTTCAACATGACAAAAATTAATATGAGATGACAAAATTTTTATTTTTCCTTATTCTATTGAATTCTACAATCGTTTTCTCTCAGCAAAAAAACAAATACAATTCGATTGTAAAAGAGGAGTTTATTTTTACTCCGCAGCATGAACACGCCCATGGCAGCAGCATTGTAGCTCTACCCAACGGTGATTTTCTTGCAGTTTGGTTTCAGGGTAGTGGCGAACGAACTGCTGATGATGTTCGGATTATGGGCGCTCGCCTCGAAAAAGGTAAAAAGGAATGGAGCAAACCTTTTATTGCTGCCGATACTCCGGGATTACCGGACTGTAATCCTGTTGTTTTTCTGAATAATAAAGGAAAACTTTTTTTGGTATGGATTGCAGTTCAGGGAAACCAGTGGGAAGGTTCTATTTTAAGAACACGGACAACAACGAATTACAACAAGCCCGGTGCGCCGGTTTGGGAGTGGCAGGACAATATTCTGATAAAACCCGGGAAGGAATTCGAAGATGAAATTCAGGAAAAATTTAAAGAAATGCCTGAATTGGAACACGGTTGGGCCGGTTATGCACCTAAATACGATGATTTGATAATTGAAGCAAGCAAGGATAAAGTAAAGCGCAGCATCGGCTGGATGACGCGAATAAAACCACTGATTTTAGGGAATGGCAGAATCGTTCTGCCATTGTATTCCGATGGTTATAATCTTTCAATCTGTGCCGTTTCCGATGACGATGGAGAAACATGGCATCCATCGAAACCTATTGTTGGGCGCGGCCCGATTCAACCTGCACTTGCAGTGCGCAAAAATGGCGATATTGTGGCGTATATGCGCGATAGCGGCGATGCCCCGGCCCGTGTTCATAAAAGCATATCACATGATAATGGGGAAAGCTGGGATTATACAATAAAAACAGACATTCCAAACGAAGCCAGTGTTGAACTTCTGAAACTAAAAGATGGCCGCTGGGCTTTTGTTGGAAACGATATCAACGATGGCCGTTACCGGCTGGTTTTAATGCTTTCTGACGATGAAGGCGAAACCTGGAAATGGAAAGAATATCTCGAAAATGATAGCAAACAGGGTGGGGGAAGCTATTCGTATCCGTGTCTTATTCAAACTACTGACGGAATGTTGCATATCACCTATTCATCGAGAACTGGTGAAACTGAGAAGTCGATAAAACATGTAGTGGTTGATGCGGTTAGAATAAAATAGAAATTTATTCACCCGATACTCAAAGTTGCTTGGTGAATTAGAATGCAGCGGATTCCGATCCGCTGATTATAAGAATAGGCACGGATCGGAATCCGCGCCACCCAACTGCCGCATATTTAAAAGAGTATCGTTCGATTATGAACGCATCTAAGATTTACATGATTACCTTTTGCATTAAATCAGCTATTTCAATACATCTTTCCAATTTCTTATGGATTATTGGATTATCCGTCAGCTCTGGAAAACGGCTTTTTAAATCTTTTTTCTCACCTTCACTTATAATATTGGCACTCTTTCCCATGGTTAAAATATACGACGATAAAGTATAATTTCCATCTGTATCCATGTCAATATTTAAGGTGATTTTCTCTCCTTCTCCTGAAAAAGAACCCGACATGGTTAGCGAAATGTTGGATTTCTGACTGATTAGGCCAATTCCTTCCAGGTAGTTCAGATTTAGCATAATTTGCATGTCGAACGACATTGTTCCTTTTATTCCATCTTCCTCAACATTTATTGTTGCTTTTGCCTGGGCCCTTTCATCGAGACGAACAGTTTCAACGTTCTCGCTTTTCCAATTAATTACCTCTTTCCCAATAACATAAAGCATACATTTCATTTCCAAATTTATGTCACCCGAAATATCTACCTGGTCTTCCATCATACTTTCCATATCTATTTCAGGTTGTGCTTCCCATCTGTCGCCTACAACCAATGGGATCTTTAAATACACCGGATTTTTTACCTCAATAATATTTCCGGAACCTATTTTTATAGCTCTCAAATAAATGGCATCGCTCGCTTTATCAAAATAACGGATTATATAAGAAGTTTGATAATCCACTGTTTCTGTTTCCCTAACAGGATAGAGTGTATAAGTTCCGCTGTTTAAATTCAACGGACCCGGAGTATTTACTGTTAAAGTAGAAGTACACGAATAAGAATCATCAAGGGATTCCGAATCTTTTTCTCCCTGATAATCCATAACCAATTCTCCGATGACGCTTTCGTGGCCTGTATATTTCCAATAATTGACTTCATTAAAAGGGAAGTAATCACCGTTATAAGTTGCTCCCTTAGCTTCCGTCAACGGTGCATCGTATTCATCGACAAAAGAAAAAATATTGTCGTCTTTACTACAGCTTGAAATAAAAAGGAAAAAAATCCCTGTTAATAGGATGATTAGAAAATTTGATTTTTTCATTTTTTCAGATTTTAAGTCCTAATTTTTAAAAAATTGCGATCATTAATAATGATAAAAAATTGAATCCTCATTTTTTCACGACTGGTGGATTGCTAAGATCTTCGGTATCAATCGAATGACGTGGATGATATTTACCATAAGGAACATCGGCTATTGCTTTGTAGTTTACCTGTCTAGCGACTGGAACATAGTCGGTTACCCCGGTTTTAATTGCGGAGGCAGCCACATCTGCAACAAGTCCAAGTAAACCCCCTGCTCCTGTGTTAACAGAAGTATCGTATTTCATTTTATACTTATTTGACCAAAGAATTTCGTTCGATTTTGCTGATTTTAAAACATACTCAATATCAACCAATATATAAGCTCCAACAGCATTTTTATCCCAGTTGTTTATAGTAGTAAATAGTAATGCATCAGCCCCAAATACTGCATTAAATTTATCTATTGGAGCATCAACAAATAATTCAGAATCGTAAGCACTCTCATTTTTAAGAATTTCAGTTGTTAAAATTGAAGGAAAAACATAATAACCGAATAATGAAACTGGCTGCATAAGTGTTGTCATAAACCATTCCTTTGCTTCGGCATGAGTAGAACGATTTATTGGAGGCATAACCAATATTGATAATGGCTTTTCATCATACATTTTAGGATAGGCCTGTTTTTTGGTAACTGTGGTTTTAGTAGGAGCGCAAGAAGCAATCAGGATTACTATTATCATTAAAAATCCATATTTTTTCATAATTAATTTTCTTTTATACGTTTAACCATACTATTAATAAGTTGAGCTGATTCAGGATAGAATTCCTTTTCCTTTTCCAGCAACGCAACTCCTTCATCAACTTTCCCTTGCTGTACTAGCAAATATCCCAAATCTGCGCAAACACCGGGTGGCGGTAGGTGTCTTGTAGCTTTAACCTGATCTTCAATTACTGAATTTAAAGTAGCTATAAGATTCTCCTGGGTTTCAGGGGTATTCTGTTTTAAATATTTATAATAGTCCTGGGAGTACGTACCCCAATTATACAATGGCAATTCCTTTTTAGTTGCGCAACTGGCAGCGATAAAGGCAATCAGTAAAAAAATGACAAGTTTTTTCATGGTAAAATTATTTTTTTGGTTTCTTGATTACTTATAAAAGCTTTCGTATTAATTATAAGCTTACTTCCCGAATAAATTTTTATATCATGTGTTCCGGGATTGATATCATACAATAAAAGCTTAACTTTTCTTGGCTTCTCTTTCTGAAGTTCAATTGGAAATTTCTCCTGATCGTTGTACTGCATAAATAAACTTACATCTTCGTATTTATCTACATCGCCAACTACATGTATATATGCTATAGTGGGCACTTGCGTTTTAGTTGATATTGAGTTCAGCTTGCATGCAGCAAGAAGAATGATTATTACAAAAAATAAAAGTGATTTCATTTGCATTATTTTTTTTGTTCAATATAATATTCAGTCAATTTATCTTTATCAATCGTTCCTGATGACATTGACGCAAATGACACTTCATCATCAACAGTATCGCCAAATAACTGATCGATTCTCAATTCTCCAATTTCAGTTCCCGGAAGTTCTATGTACATATTTGTTTGAGGATTTTTTACTTTAGTGCCTCTTTTAATTACTCTAAATACATCCCCCACCTGTATTCCCTGACTTTCACCACCTGATATTATGTAAACGTCTTCCTGAACAACCAAAAAGTAAGCTCTCCATGGTTTATCCATTAGGTTATTTATAATATTATCAACTAGTTTTGATATAGCAGCGGAAATTGCCTGATCATTGAGTGAAGAATCGTAATCAGCGCTACTGCCAACTCCCAACACGGTTTTTGTTTCAGTTGTTGCTTCTCCGGTTGCTTCCTCAGAAAAAATAATTCTCCCGGTTTTAACCTCAATTAATCTAATATTTACAGTTGCAACGGCGGTTTGAGTTTTTTTTCTTCCAACTAATGCTTGATTCCCTTCTGTTTTGCGGCCAAATTCCGAGACTGATCCTACAATAATGTAATCTGCCCCTATTTTATCAAAAGAACCTTCGCCTTCATTTACTTCCTTTAATAACTGATCAATGTCAGATCTTTCCAGCAGAATAAATTTTCCTGATGCAGCGAGTTTGGCTGATAATACATCCATTGCCTGTCTCCCAACAGGGTCATTCTCCTTATCGTAAAAAATACTTTTCGCATATTGTGTTTCGTTTGAAAACCTTCCAATTGCAACCTTTCTTTTTAACGAACGTTCAGGATTTTCAGAACTAAGTGTTTTACTTTCAACGGGAGTATCCCCAGACGTTGAAACCACATTTTTTTGTGCACTCGATGAATAAATCGTGAAAACGATCAGTATCATCGTCAGAAAAAAGATTTTTCTCATAAATAAATGGTTTAAAAGTTAATATTTAGAATTTGTCCGTAATACTTTAATTAAAGATTGGTTTACTTTTTTGGCTTTCCAAAAGCCATTCCTATTGAGATAGTTATCGAAGGCAATGGTGACTTATTGCCGCCGTCAGTGATATTCCCAATGTAGTCAGTATCATCATCTACACTTTTAAGTTTAGGACTAATCGTATTGAATTCAAATCCAAGCATTAGTTTACTGTAGCGAACATTAAAACCTGTTGAAAGTCCAATAGTTCCAAAGTTCAAATAAACATCTGCATTACTGGCATCACTGTCATAAATATCAGCAGTTGCTGTTACCCAGCCAATATCAGCTTTTACATAGGCATCAATGGCTAAGTTATTAATTGGGTTATAGGTGAAAGAGGGACCAATTTTTGAATCAAGCCTAAAAGTACCTAAAACATCATCATCATAGTCGCTTGAAAAACCATGGTAATAGATGGAAAAAAAATCAGCATTAATTCCAATAGCCATATTTTCGGGCAACGGAATACTATTTACCATGTAAATTTTTCCCAGTTCAAACATACCACCACTTTTACTAAATACTTCAGAAATTTCATCAGGGAACCCAAATTGATTCCAAGATGGTATTGAATACCCCAAACGCCAATACAATACATTGATTTTCTCGCTTTGAGCAAAAGATGTGGTTGAAATTAAAATCACGGCTAATAAAATTGTTAGTTTCTTCATAATAATTGATTTTTAAAGATTAGTTGATTTTTAATTTGTATAGATATTTAGCATTGTTAGTTCGTTAATTGAAGTAACAACATACAAACTTTGCTGAAATCCCTGTGTCAGGGTATTTTCTGATGCCGTGAATGTTTCAGTTACACACTCTCCGGGTGTCCAATTGAGTGAATAATTTGAGTTTGAAAAAAACTCGCCGGAAGTTGCAATGTCATCCTGATTACCCATTTGAGCAAAAGATTGAAAAATGCCTGCAAGAAAAAAAACAACAAAAAGGATTCTTTTCATTTTTTGGCTATTTAAGCTTATTAATTATAACTTAATGGGTTTGCAGAATCTGCTTGTGCTAAACAAGTTACAACATGATAAAATAGAATCCTAAAAAAATTAAATGTTGATAAATAAGGATTTTACTATACCAAATTCTTAATATTCCTGAAATCCTGTTATAATGGGCTTTTCAATTTTATAATCACCTGAAACGAATGGCTATTCTAAATGTTAATTTATTTTGATTCTAAATATTATAACACTTTAAATTGAAGAATATGGTTTTCAAAATACTGATTTTCAAATTTGTAAATAAATATTACGAAAATTATAAGTTTGGGTTTCTCATTACTTCTGAGTATTTCCTGAACTGAAAAATAGATAAAATATTTGGTTGTTAATGCGGATATAAAAAGGTAAAAAACACTGTCCGAAACCCGCGTCACCAGGCTGAACAATAATCATTCAGCAATCAAAATCCCCGCTTCCCTTATAACTTTTTTGATTTGATTTTCAGTCATTCCCATTTCCTGTAAAACTTGCCTGTTTTCGTTTAACTGGCTACATAAAACTATTCCTTTTAAAAGAAGTATTGTTTATCTTTTTTAGTAAGCGAAATTAAGGAAGTAACAGGGTACAAACCAGATTTATCAATCATGTTTTTCAAACTCAATTCAGCCGGGTAATCCCATGAAATTACAAGTAGTCCGGCACATTTACCATATTTTTCGGCATCTTCACTAAAACGTGTATTACAAACCACGCCACCACGATACAGGATATTCTTTCCATATTGTTCTTCCCAAGAGGCTTTAACATCAAGGAATCTCGAATGAATATATAGTGGAACCTGCACACTGCTTTTTGTGCGGTTGTCGCTGTGAAATTTGCATTCAACCATAATCATTTCTCCGGGTTTGCGTGCAATTACATCAACTTCGTGTTGCACACATTTTCCCTGTACAATTACCCCGGTTTCAACCTGGTAACCCATGGTTTCAAAAATTTTTCCTACAAATATTTCAAATGGAAAACCTGTTGGACCCAACTCCATTATTGCATTTTTAAGTTTATAACGACCAGCTATTTTATGCGATTCCCTTTTCAGCAAATCAAAAGCCATTTTGTAGATTTCATTTGTTGAAATACCGTTATATATTTTACTTTCAATTGCAGTGGCAATCATTTTTTGTTCACCTGCACCTGCACCGGCATTTTGAAGCGCCTGCTTTAATTTTTCAGAATCGAAAAAATCAACTTCTCCATTTCCCTTAATAACCCGAATTTGCATGATTTTTTATTTTGAGTAAATATAATCAGGTTTCGCCAATCTCAAGATTTTTAAACCACACAGGCACATAAGTAATCAATGGTTTTCTTCCAAAATTTTATGATTCCTATTTACCTGGGTGGTTCAGAAAACAATGCTGATAAATCTAAATACAATTTATTTGGTTTCTTTCTCAGTTTCTTTGGCTTTGGTTGATTGAACCGCAAATTGAGATTTTCCCTGTAACGCAAAATTTTGGTTTTCAAAACCATCATATTTAATTTCCCATTCAGTACTAATTAAATCGATTTTATCATAATCAAGTGGTTTTACTGAATGGAACGGGATTTCAATTTGTTTTTCACTTCCAGCCGGAATTTTAATTTCATTTTCAGGAATTTCGATTTGAAGTTGGTGGTGGTGGTAAAAATTCAGATTCAAAATCATATCTGTTTCCGATGGGTTTTTGAAACGAAGTGCAAGTTTACCATTTGTAAATTTCTTGTCAGAATTACAAACCATAAAATATTCCATTTTCGAGTTTGCGACAAGGGGTTCGGCCATGGCGCGGGTTTTTGCGTTTGCGACATCATGTGGCAAGATTCCTTCAAGTTTGAGGTTGGCCATAACCGGCCCATTGTTGTTCATGGTAATCCACGAAATATGGTCGAACTGGCCGAATGGTTCGCCAAGCAAAGCCGAACCAGCGCCTGTTGTTGCCAAAACATAGTAATTCGCACTGTTTATTTCTTCGTGCCGATAGCGGTGTTCATGACCGGCAAAAACACTGTGTTTACGGTTTTGTAAAACGGTCTGGATTTCCTGAAAACGTCCTCCTGTATCGTAAGTCCAAATGGGGTGATGCATAAAAAGGAAAGTCCAGCGTACACCTTCATTTTCGTTTAAAGTTTTTAATACGAAATCAGTTTGTTCCCTTGTGAGGTTGAATTCTTCGTCATCATTACTATCCAGCACCAAAAACAAAACGTTTTTATATGTGAAACTGTAAAAACGTTTGCCATATCGTTTTTCCCACTCCTTTTGCATCACTTTGTTTGTAATATCGTGGTTTCCCGGCAGGTAAAAAAACGGCATTTTCAGGTTCGAAATCATCTGGTTAACTTCATCCCACTGTTCCGAAATTAAAGCTGTGTCAGTTGTATATCCCGAAATTAAATCGCCTACACACATTACAAATTCGGGCATTATCAGGTTTATTTTTTCTATCCCTTTTTCAAAAATGCCCGGTCTCATTCCACCATGCCGGTCAGAAACTATGGCAAATTGAAAATTGGAAGGATCGTTGTAAAACTCGAGGTTGGTCCATGGTTTTAGTTTTGTGTCAACATCTGTTTTAAAATCTTTTTTTGAGGTACATCCTGATACAATCAAAAGTGAAGTAAAAATGGCAAAAAGCAAATTTCTGAAATTCATACTGTTATTTTTAAGTTTAATTCATCATTTCTTAATCAATATTCATTATGTATTTTTCCAGGCCTTCCCCCTCCGGGGGAATCAGAAGGGGGCTTTATTCCAAAGCAGAAGGAGGCGCATCTTCAGGTGCCGAACCCCAGGTTTTGTTGGGTTTTGGACCCATTTCCAATTCAAGTGTAGCGCCGTTCATCAGTTCGTCATGTGTAAACCATGTTTTTGACAAGGGCTGACCATTCATTTTTGCCGATTGAATATATTTATTTATCACTGAGCAATTGTTGGCTTTTACAGTAAACACGTTGCCATTTTCAAGTTCTATTTTAACTTCCTCAAAAACCGGACTACCGATCGTGTAAATGGGTAAACCGGGCGTTACCGGGTAAAATCCCATGGATGAAAATACAACGAAGGCACTCATTCCACCGCCATCTTCATCACCCGGAATACCAAAAATATTGTCTTTGTACCAAACATCTAAAAGAAAACGAATCCTTTTTTGGGTTTTCCAGGGTTCTCCGGCATAATTGTATAAATAAGGTATATGGAAACTGGGTTCATTTCCCATTGAAAATTGCCCAACATTTCCTGTGGCATCAGGGAATTTGGCATAGAAAGCATATTTGCTCCTGCCAAGTGGTTCGCGGTACAGTTGGTCGAGGGTTTTTGTAAATTCCTCACGACCGCCCATCAACTTTATCAAACCCTGAATATCTTGCTGAACGTGCCATTGGTAGGTATATGCGTTGTTTTCGTCATAATAATCGCGTCCCCCGGGGCCGCCATCAAATTTAGGGTCAATATCGAGCCACTCGCCCTTTTCATTTTTTGGCCACATTAATTTCTTTTCCGGATTGTAAAGGTTTCGGTAGTTGGCAGCGCGGGCATTAAAATATTTGTAGTCATCTTCTTTTCCCAGTTCTTTTGCCATTTGTCCCAAAGCCCAGTCATCGTAACTGTGAGCGAGTGTAATGGCCACACTTTGTCTTTTTTCGAAACCATGCACTTCAGGGTAAGTTTCCGTTTCGCCGGGAGCCAGCGCCGGAAAAAATCCATTTTCGCGATAAAAATCATCGAGAGGTGTTTTTGGTCCGTTTCGCCAGGGTAGCATTGTAGCATCTGTTGCATTTTTTCGGATTCCTTCATAAGCTTTTTGAACATCAAAATCACGAATATTTTTACGGTAAGCGTCTAGAAAAACAATGGTTGAATGAAATCCATGCATGGCAGGATTATCAGTATAAAGTATTGGGAACTGAGGCATCCAGCCACTTTGTTCATACATTTTTACATAAGAATTGAGCATATCACCCTCTTTTTTTGTATCGATTATCATTCGCAAGGGATGATGAACGAGGTAAGTATCCCAAACCCAGTCGTCAACATAAAAGTCGCGATCTGAATTATGGATTTGATGATCATAAGCACTGTAATATTTTCCGTCTTCGCTGATGTTTATCATGCGTTCGTAGGTGCGGTACAGTGCTGTGTAAAAACTACGCTTTTGTGCGTCAGTACCGCCTTTTACATGTATTTTTCCCAATGCTTTTTCCCATATTTCCTTTCCATTCTCCACAAGTTTATCAAATTCCCAATTTTGAATTTCGTTTCTCAGATTTTGTTCTGCCTGTTCGGCACTGATAAACGAAATGGCATATTTAAACTGCACAATTTGATTTTTACTTCCGCTAAAATCAAACCATGCAACCGGTTTTTCAACAGGTTGCATCGACGAACCATTTTCATCAATTAACACATTTGGTTCAATATCGAATTCGCCGTAAACAAAGGCTTTCATACCTTGAAATTCCTCTGTTCCGGTAAAAGATTTTGCTGAAACCGGCTTCCATTCACCTTTGTTTACAAGGTTGAAACGAAGTCGCTTATCGCTATTTTCAGGAAAAGTAAAACGGAAAAATCCAGTTTTACTACCAGGAACAAATTCCGTGGTAATATCTTCATCAATCAAATAAGTTGAATAGTAAAATGGTTTGGTTATTTCAAGCTGATGGTCGTAAGTTTGCCTGTTTTTCCAGGTTCCTGTTTCGATGTTTCCGGTTCCGGGCAAAATGCCAAATAACTCGCCATTCCTGTGTGATGCAATGGTTAAAGGAAAAAAACTGATTTGATCATCAATATAATCTGCACGGACAGGATACATCCTGATCATCTGGTTTGGCAATTGCGATGTTGGCCGGGTTGGCTGAAGTAGAATTCCCACATTGCCAATTGTAGGATCGACAAAATCTACCAAAGAAGATTTCTTATCACTTTTTTGGCAGGCATTCAGCAAAATAAAAAATGCCGAAACTACTATTAACGTTTTGATTTTCATATTGATTAGTTTTAGTTTTTAGCATTGAATCGTTTCATGATTTCAGTCCATGTAGTTATTTCAATATCATTGTCCTTGAAAAATTGTTTTACATCCGGGTCAGAAAACATTTGAGCCTCCCATGCTCTTTGTTGTGCAGTCCCTGTTATGCTTTTCAGGTTTTCAGTCAGAATGGAAGGGTGGAAAATTATTTCTGTAAGTCCCGGTTTTAAAGACTGTACCAATTTGATGAAATTCTCCTTTTTATTTTCGTATGATTTTCCCTCAGGGGCACTGGTAAAATTATCGAGTTTTGGCAATGGGTATGTTTCCAGAAATTTTATCATTTCATCGTTAATGGGGTAGCCGGCAGCGCGGTAATAATCGGCTACTTCTTTGTCCGACAAGTCGATGGCATTGGCAGGGATGTTATATTTTACGGCAGTTTCAAAAAATACTTTTGCATATTCCGGTGAACCATATAAGGTTCCCATGTGCGTGTCAATGTGTGATGGCCTTAAGCCCAACTGAATCATTTTGTCAATTTGTGCATGGATTTCGGTTTCCACTTCATTTGGTGAAGCGTGCATAACTACATCCGGCACTTCATGCCACAATTTGCCTTCAGGGTCAATCAATCCGGGTACTTTTTGAGGATCAGTAATGCTTGACCAGCGATATTTTTTCCATTCACTTGTAAGGGTGAGGTGAACGCCAATATCGGCAGTTGGGTGTTTTATTGCCCACTCCACCATTTCTTCTGCATACGGACAAGGCATCATAACTGCTGCAGACAAAACATCGCCTTTCAAAATATAAGATTCAACTGCAATGTTAGCTTCTTCACACATTCCGGCATCATCGCAGTGTAACAGCAAAATCTTTTTGCCTTTTGTGAAACCGAGTTTTTCGGCGTTGGTAATCCTTTCCTGTGCTGAATTTATTTTTGGAAAAATTAAAACAGCAAAGAAAAAAGTAGTTAGAATTGCGGTGGTTTTCAAATAAAAAATTTGAGTGAAAAGATGTTTCATGAGTTTTAGATTTATATGTTGTTGTCTTTCAATATACCAAATTCATTTTAAAAATGGGATAGCAATTCTCACTTGTTCTCCAACAAATAAAAATGACCGTCTTCAGCACCAATTAACAAATCAGGAATTCCGTTGTTGTTCCAGTCAACAATTGTTGGTGAAGTAGAATGTCCGGCAAGCACCTTATCTGAAAGTGTCCCCATATTTTCAAGCACAACCAGTCCGTTTTTTATTCCTTTGTTCCTTAGGAAATTAACATTTACACTGTTTACCAGAAAATCCAGTTTTCCATCGCCATCCCAATCGGTTATACAGAATTTTCTTCGGCCCGAACCACCTGCTTCTTTTGTATTTAACCGCAACAAACCGTTATCACCATTTGCAAATTGATTTGTAAAAGTGCTGTTTTTTTCTGCTGTAAAAATTCGTTGACCGGGTTTTAATTTAAGTTTTCCGTTTTCTTTAAAACGCTCCCAAAAACACAAATAACCTTCGTGATCGAGCATGATTAAATCCATTAAACCATCACTGTTCCAGTCGATAGCATAAGGAACTGTTCTCCATTGTGTGACAAGGTTTTTCCCTTCCGGTTTCCACCAGTTCCATGCGGGTTTTGGATTTTTTCCTGTCCATTCAACTTCTATGGATTTTGATTTTGCCAGTTTGGGTTGATTTTTTGTACCAATATTTTCAAACCATTCCACTTTTCCCCAAATGGAATTATAAATAATATCTTTTAATCCATCTCCATTCCAGTCGGCTACCGAAAGGGTAGTGTAACCCCATTTTTGTTCGGCAGGCCCCTGAATGGAGCCGTTTATACCGGCGAGTATCAAAATAGTTTTTCCATCTGCTTCAAGATAAACCGGTTTTGCCCATTTTGGAGTTTCACCTCCTCCCAGATTTTCAATAAAGCCAATATGACCCGCGGTATTTCCGCAAATCAAATCTTCATCTCCGTCGTTGTCCCAGTCGGTGCTATATGGTGTAACAAGTGCGCCAAATTTCAAATATTCAGGTTCCTGCTGAATGTAAGCAGGCGCTTTAAAAACAGGACCGTCAGCGTCTTTTATTCCTGTGTTTTCAAGGAATACAACCCGTCCGTCTTCAATGCCTACAATTAAATCCATATCGCCATCATTATCCCAGTCTGCCGAAGTTGGAACTATCATTTCAAGGTCGAGGTGAAGAATTTCTCCATTAACTTTTATGAATTTTGGCGCTGCATATTCAGGTTTTGTGCGAGTGCCTGTATTTTCAATCCATGAAAGCCTGTCGATAAATTCACCAATAACAATATCGAGGTCGCCATCTCCGTCAAAATCTTCAAAATTAGCTCCTGAAATACTGAAGTTTTCAATGGGTTTACCTCCTGCTAAAACATGCACAGGTTTGGCATATTCACCGGGTTTTTTTTGCTCAATCAAATAGACTGTACCATGAACGGGCCATTTGTCCACACCCCGTTTTTGTTGAAAGCATTGTCCCAACCATAATCAGTCCAGTCATCGATAGCAATGATTATATCAAGGTCGCCATCGTTTTCGTAATCGACATAACGCCATAAATTAAAACGGGGATCTTTGATTATTTCTGCAAAAAAATCTTTAGTAAAAAGTGTATCGGATTTTTGATAGAAAGTTTTAAAAAAACCAGGATATTTTATGTTTGGAGTCATGGCCACAAATTCTCCATTTTCCACCGATAACTGAAGATTACGTTGACTTTCAGCCAGTTTAACAGGTGATTTTAAAACAGGATTTTTGGCACCGGAAGTATTTTCAAACAACCACAAACCATTAAACGGTTTGTCGGGGCAATTCACAAGCAAATCGAGATCACCATCCTTATCGAAATCAACGGCAAATGGCCATGCCCACAAGCCAACTCCCAAATCTGTTGACTTCAGATCGGAATTATTATATTTTATGCGGACAAGATTGTCCCCATCGGTTTGTGCAACTCCAGGGAAGAAGCACAGAATGGTTGCCAGAGTTAAAATTGTTTTCATTCGTGCCCTTTTTTAATTGATACTTTTATTGCATTGGCCACTCACCATTCAAAATTGGTTTCGAGGTAAGTTTTTTAGGATCTAAAACAACATGTTTAATCAGTTTTCGATTCCATGTATAGGTTATATGAATCATCCCATCTTTGGTTTGTATAACCGCAGGATAAGAATATTCGCCGTCGTTATCAGCATCATTTTCAAGTAAAACAGCGGCTTCCCATGTTAATCCGTCGTTCGAAACAGCAACGTTCAAAATATTTCTGTCGCCCCATGTTTTAGATGGTTTTATGTGGTTGTAAACAAGAACATGACGTCCATCTTTCAATGTTACCGCATCAGTACCTGAATTGGGATTTGGCAAATCGATTGGTTTCAGGTCAGACCAGCTTTTTCCGTTATCGGCAGAAAAAGCTGACAATATATATTTGTCTTTGCTGCGGCATAAAATCTGTAATCTTCCATCAGGATGTTTTAAAATACTGGGTTGAATAGCTGAAAACTTTTTACCATCATTAATCGCTTCGGTTCGCTCCCAGGTAATTCCGCGGTCGGGTGTAAATTCAAAATGAACACGCCATCCGTTATCTTCAGAACTGGTTGGGCAAATTAACTGACCATTTGATAAAAGTTCGGGTTTATTTTTTATAGGGCCAACTATACCTTCAGGTAACCGAAACGGCCGCGACCATGATTTACCATTGTCGGTTGAAGTAACATATTCTCCCCACCAGGTACTTGGGCTTGGACCCTCTTTGTAAAACAATATTATTTCGTCGCCATAATTAAAAAGTACAGGATTCCATGTTGGGTAACGTAAATCCTTATGCTGAATTCCATTCGCCACTTCTACCGGAATTGTCCATTTTCCGTTTTCAAACCGACTTGACCAAATTCCTACGTCAGGATTTTTTTCGGCAGTCCCACCAAACCAGGCAGCTATTAACCCATTGCTGGTTTCGGCAATGGTTGACGCATGACAACTTGGAAAATTAACATCTTCAGCGTTATAAATAAACTCGGATTTAACGATTGCAGCGTCTCCTGAAAATGGTTTTTGTGCGAACATTGTGTTTGAAATAAATATAAATAAAAGCAGATAAGCAGTTTTTTTCATGGTTTATATTTTTATTTATGATTGTAATTGCTGTTTTTTACCCGCAAAAAGTTTCATTCCAATGAAACCGACGAGAAAGATAATAAGGGTTCCAAAAACAATGGTTAAATTGCTGTGAAACGGACTTCTAAAGGCGAGCAGTTTTCCTTGTGTAAAGTAAAGCGGTGACAAACTCATCCAGATTATTACAAGAGCTCCCACAATTACGCCAACTATTGCATCAATGTTTCTGACTCTTTTTGACAGAAAGGCCAAAAGGAAAAGCCCCAGCATTCCGCCGCTGAAAATGGAAGCCAGTGACCACCAGGCATCCAGAACACTTTCGACACCTACAAGCGAAATGGAAATGATGATACCAAGTGCCCCAAAAATTACAGATGAAATGTAAAGCACTTTCATTGAATCATGATTGTTTGAATTTTTGTTGAAATATCGCTGATAATAATCGGATAAAACAATGGTTGCAGTGCTGTTGATGCTTGTTGAAACTGTGCTCATTCCGGCAGCAAAAATGGCTGCAATTAAAAGCCCGGTAACTCCTTTGGGCAAACCGTTGACAATAAAATGAGGAAAGACCTTATCGCCCGCGCCTGCTGCCGTTAATTCAGCGGGTAATAACTGAGGCTGGGCTGTGTAATATGAAAACAAAGCAGTTCCGATATAGAAAAACAAAAGTGAAACCGGCAGATACAACAAAGCACCAAACATGGCCGATGACTTTGCTTTTTTTACTGAACTTGTTGTCATATAACGTTGAACAAAGTTTTGGTCGATTCCATAATTCTGAAGATTTATAAACAGACCATAAATAAGCACAACCCAAAAGGTTGATTCAGAAAGGCTGGCGCCAAAACTACCAAGGCTAAATTTGTTGTTTGCTGTCGCTATTTCAAAAATCTGGGCAGGTCCTTCGGGCATTGAAAAAGTTAAAACAGCAGCACATACTACCGCACCCACAATCAATACAATTCCCTGTATTGCATCAGTCCAGATTACGGCCTGAATTCCACCAAGCATGGAATATGCTGTTACTGCAATACCTGTAACAATTATGATGGTTTTTACATTCCATCCAAACAGCGCGTTTAACGGAAGAGCAAGCAATAAAAGAATTGCACCAGTGCGCATGATCTGGGTTAAAATATAACAAACAGAAGCATATATGCGAGCCCAGGTTCCAAACCTCACTTCCAGATAGTTGTAGGCTGAAATGCTACCCAGATTTCTGTACAGCGGAACAAAAAACCTGACAGCCATAATTGCAGCAATGGGGATGGCAAAACTAAAAACCAAGGCATTCCAGTTGGTCATATATGCTTTTCCGGGCAACGCCAAAAAACTTATACTGCTCACGAAAGTTGCAAAAATCGACATGCCAACCACCCATGAAGGTAAAGCACCACCGCCGGAAGTAAATTGATCCGAAGTTTTGTTTTTAAAATAAAAACTGGCACCAAACAATACATTTCCAAAGGTTATTATAATAAAAACAATGAGGTCAATTACCGGCAGTTTCATAAATTATGTTTTAATAGTATTGGAATTAGCCGACTCCAATATATTCATTTCCTTTAGATTTTGTTTAATACGATTGGTTTTAATTTCGTCGAACTGACGGAAAGGCATGGCAACATAATCGTTGCAAATGCCCATTGCTGAAAGTGCGCTTTTGATGGTTTTAATATATTTGGATGAGTATGAACCCACGTTGTAGATTTTTTCTTCAATCTCAAGCATTTTGCTTTTTAACAAATCAATTTTTTCCAAATCGGCGTTTACCGATGCTTCATAAAAATCAACAAACAGTGAAGGGAAAATATTGGCTCCTCCTGCAACTGCACCGTGCCCGCCATTCATAACTGTTTCAGGAATAAACATTTCTGTTCCGGCAATAATGGCAAAATCGGGTGAATCTTTAAATTCTTCTATTAACGATAAAAGGTAAGGCAAGTTGCCGGAACTGTCTTTAATTCCAATAGCCCCCATTTCTTTAGCCCTGCGAACTGTCGGCAGCGACATGTGCATTTTTGTGCAGGAAGGCATATTATACATTAAAAATGGCAATGGGAGTTGAGGTACCAGCTGTTCAAGGTAATACACAAATTCGCTTTGTGACATGGGTAAATAATAGGGCGATGAAATTACAACAGCATCGGCTCCAGCATCTTTGGCAACATTGGCGATATCAAGCGAACCCTGTAAACAGGTATCTGTAATTCCTACTACCACGGGCACTTTTTTGCCAACAAATTTGCAAGCCAGATTTATAAATTCTTTACGCAGACTATATTCCAGGTTTGTAGCTTCACCGGTGGTTCCCAACAAAAATATCCCATGCACTCCACCTGCAAGCAAATGTTCCGTCAAATTCTTTAAGCCTTGAACGTCAAGTTCTGTATTACTAATCAATGGTGTTACAATAGGGGGTATTATTCCAGATAAAGGTAATTTCATATTGTTATTTATTAAAATGCTTATGTGAGTTTAAACAACAGATACAAAGGAAAATCAATGCCATTCAAAATGCTTATTGTATATTGGTTTTTTTACATTGAATTTTGACCGTGATATTCGGAATTTCCTTTTATATTTGTTGCTAACGGTTAAAAAAGTACACTATGGAGTTTGTTTACGAAAAAATATTTGTTCCCAATAAACACTCTTTTATTACACGCCAGTTGAAAATGGATCCCAATTCTGAAAAAATACATTCGCATAAAAATTTTGAATTAAATTTGATTACATCAGGATCAGGACGACGGATTATAGGAAACCATATTTCCAGCTACACTCCAGGCGATTTGGTACTTTTAGGTCCAAATATTTCGCATTGCTGGGAAGTTCTGGAAACAGAACAAGGTCAGGAACCTGAATGCATTGTAACACACTTTTACGAAAATATTATCAGTTCCGATTTTTTCAATATTCCCGAACTTGAAGAAGTTGTTGAACTTTTAAAATTAGCCGACAGCGGAATCTTGTTTAAGGGACGAAAAACTGAAAAAGTTGCAGCTACACTTTGCAAAATGGTTGAATTAAAAGGTCTTGAAAGATACATTGAACTACTAAAAGTATTCAACCACCTTTTAAGAATTGAAGACAGGGAATTTCTGGCACTTCCGTCGGCAATGCCCAGTTCTTATGACAAAGACCGCGGACAAATCGATAAAATTTACGAATACGTTTTCCAAAATATTCAGGAAGGCATTAATTTGAAAGAAGCGTCAAAATTGGTTTACATGGAACCCAGCTCTTTTTGCCGTTATTTTAAAAAGAAAACCAACCAAACTTTTATGGAGTATGTAAAAAGTGTGCGAATAGGTATTGCCGCCAAATTGCTCGCCGAAACCGACAAACCCATAACCCATATTTGCTACGAATGTGGTTACAATAACCTGGCAAATTTCAACTATTACTTTAAAGTGATAATGGAAAAAACTCCGTCAGAATACAGAAAGGATTTCAAATAGGTTTTACTTAAAAATAATTCCTTTCCTAATCAGGGGCAAACCGTTTTTTACAGTTAAAATTCGAAAAACTTCTATATCCGATTTTTTTTAAATTGCCGGTAATTCCGTGTATTAACAGGTTAAATGGAATTACCTTCTAACAGCGCAAATAAACCTGTCACAGTATAATCTTCAGTTAAACCTGCCTTTTGGACGATTATTATTACGTCAAAATTACATTAATATTAGCCAACAAATGTGTTGCTAAATCGTTTTTCATGTCGTTCTTTTGATAGAATATTGATACTTTTATTATTAATGTATTTAGATGATGTAATAATGAATAAAATAAAAGCAGTCATTTTTGATATGGATGGGGTTTTGGTCGATTCGGAACCTTTTCATATTCAAAATGAAAAAATGATGTTTAAAAAACTCGGGATTGATATTTCAGACGAAGAACATGCGGGATATATGGGAGCCGCTACCGATGTTATGTGGGAACAAATTATCCGAAACAAAAACCTTTCACTTGATTTGGCTGAAACTACTGCTTTAACCATCAGGGAAAGTCTTCCATTTTTACGTTCGTTACCTAAAATTGAACCAATGCCGGGATTAACTGATTTACTCGAAAAGCTAAATGATAGTCAAATACCAATGGCGGTTGCCTCATCTTCTGACCCCGAAACCATTGAAATAATTTTAAGTAAGTCGGGTTTAAAAAAATATTTTAAATATACAGTAAGCAGCGTTGAAGCCGGGAAAAGCAAACCCGAACCTGATGTTTTTTTGTTTGCTGCGAAATTATTGAATGTATCTCCTGCAAATTGTCTTGTAGTTGAAGATTCAAAAAATGGAATAAAAGCGGCAAAGGCAGCAAAAATGTTATGTTTTGCCTACAGCGGAGCAAATTCTGAAGGACAGGATCAAACCTTGGCAGATATGCACTTCGACCACTTTTCTGAAATGGGAAAAATGATTATGGATTTGATTTAAAATACGGTTGATTTAATGGACTTGTCAGTTTGTAAACCTCCTGACAGCATCAAAAAAAATGGATTTGATAAAATTTGGAACTATGTCAGATAAAACATTACTCAATAAAATAAAATCAGGGCAAACTGTTTATGGCACATGCATCACTTCAACAGCTCCAATGTGGGGAAAGGCTGCCAGAAATGCAGGTCTCGACTTTGTTTTTCTCGACACAGAGCATATACCGCTTGAACGCATGGAAATCGCTTTGTTGTGTCAGTTATACAAAGCCATGGGAATTGCACCGGTTGTTCGTATTCCATCACCTGATTCGTTCAAGGCTTGCCAGATGCTGGATGCCGGTGCAGAGGGAGTTTTGGCTCCCTATATTGAAACCGTTGAACAGGTAAATGAAATGGTTGGCGCAATCAAATTCAGACCGCTCAAAGGAAAACGGCTAAAAGAAGCACTGGAACATCAAGGTTCTTTTGAAACAGAATTAAAATCTTACATTGATAGTTACAATGGTGGCAACATTTGTTTTATCAATATTGAAAGCATTCCGGCAGTTGAAAATCTCGACAATTTACTAAATGTGCCTGGTGTAGATGCGGTTTTTATCGGACCACATGATTTATCCGTAAATATGGGATTGCCGGAAATGTATGATCATCCTGATTTTGAAAATATGGTCTTATTCATTATTAAAAAGTGCCGGGTAAAAAATATTGCAGTTGGAATCCATTTTTCTGAATCGCCGGAAAGGCAAATTAAATGGATGACAGAAGGAGCAAATATCATTATTCACAGCTCTGATATTGCCATTTTTTCACAAAAGCTGGCAGATGATATTCAAATGATTCGCAAAAGTAGTGGGGATGAAAGTAGTTCAACCACAGAAAAAATAATAATTTAAATAATTGGTATTCTGACCTGTCAGCGTGCGCAGCACCTGACAGCGTCAAAATAAAAAGAATAAAATGAACTATTCCGGTTTTTTCAAAATTATTGTCTTGCTCATGTTATGTGGCTTCACAGCTCAAAAACAGGCAACACCAATATTTTACAGAATGCTCGTTGAATATGCCGATAACCCTGTAAATATTGACAAGCAAAATCCCCGGTTTTCATGGATAATTCATTCCGCAGAAAGAAATCAGGGCCAGTCAGCTTTTCAGATAAAGGTAGCAACCGATAAAAAAATACTGACCAATGGAAAAGCCGATATTTGGGATTCGGGAAAAATCACTTCTTCTGAAACCATTCAGCATGAACTACCAGAGAAACTATTAAAATCTAATCAAAAATATTTCTGGAAAGTTGCTGTTTGGGATTTGAAAGGTAATCGGATTGAAAGTCCTCCAGCCAGTTTTGAAACTGCACTTTTAAATGAAAAAGACTGGAAAGCAAGCTGGATTGGTTCAGATGCGGTTTCGCAATCTCTTCCTTCAAAAGGTTTTTTCTCTGATGCAAAAGAACAAAACATTTTAGCCGATACTGTTATACACAATGGAAATTCACTTTTACTTAGAAAGGAAGTTCAACTTCAAAAACAAATAAAATCGGCCCGGGCTTTTGTTACAGGATTAGGATTTTATGAGTTTTATGTGAATGGCAAACGTGTAGGCGAAAATGTATTGTCTCCTGCTAAAACACCCTATCACAAACAAATATTGTATGATACCTACGACATTTCTTCAATGCTAAAAAAAGGTGAAAATGTGTTGGGTTTTCATCTTGGAAACGGCTGGTACAATCCCTATAAAAAGTGGTGGGCACAATACCGGATGCAGTGGTTTGGTCATAAAAAAGCAATCGCACAAATTCAAATTTTATATTCCGATGGCACTTCAGAAATCATTAAAACCGACGAAACATGGAAGTTTTCAGCCGGACCAATTGTATTTAGCTGTGTTTATGACGGTGAAATTTATGATGCCCGGTTGGAGCAGAAGGATTGGTTGGAAAAAGATTTTGATGATTCAGATTGGAAAGCAGTAACAGTTTTTGAAAACCCCTCTGCAAGACTCGAATCACATACAATGCCGGCAATTAAAGTTATTCAAACCATTAAACCAAAAGAGTTAAAACCCTGTGCAAAATGCCGGTTGTTTGATATGGAACAGAATTTTACCGGTTGGGTACGCATAAAAGTTTCGGGAGAAAAGGGGACAAAAATAAAAATTCGTTTTGCCGAAGATATTCATGCAGATGGAACAATTGATGCCTCAAGCAATGAAAATGCCCGGGCAACTGCTGAATATATCTTAAAGGGTGAAGGAATTGAAACTTATGAGCCGCGCTTCACATATTTCGGTTTTCAATATGCTGAAGTTTCTTCAGAGAACGGTTCTTTTGATTTGCAGGAGATTGAAGGCTGCGTGGTTCACTCCAATAATAAGCAGGTGGGATATTTTTCCTGCAGCAATGATTTGATAAATAAAATCCATCATGCAACAGTTTGGTCTCAAAAAAGCAATATGCTTGGATACCCAATGGATTGTCCGCAACGTGATGAACGGCTTGGCTGGTTTGGCGATGCTCAGGTTACGGCTGAAGAAGCAATGTTTAATTTCGATATGGCAGGTTTTTATGAAAACTGGTTTGAAGGAATTAAGGATAATCAGGATGAAAAAACCGGCGATTTGCCAATTATTTCGCCGCAACCCTACATCCGGGACGAAGGCGTTGAATGGAGCAGCACTTTGTTTACAATGTTGTGGCAGTATTATTTGTATTATGGCGATAAGCAGATTTTAGCCCGACATTACCCAATCCTCAGGCGATATATGGCATTTCTGGATAGCATTTCCACCGACCATATTTTACCAATGGGCTGGATAGGTGATTGGGGTAGTTTGGTTAAAGGTTGGAAAGAAGGCCAGCCGGAATCGGTACCAACAGCTTATTATTTCTGGGATGCAACTATTTTGTCAAAAATTGCAAACGTACTGGATAATCAGAGCGATGAAATCATTTATAAAAATCTTGCTTCGGATATTCGCGCAGCGTACAACAAGAAATATTTCAATAACAGAACAGGGAATTATACAGATGGCAGTCAAATGGCAAATGCTTTTCCGCTTTTCCTTGGTATTGTTCCGGACGATTCAAAAAATAGGGTACTTGAAAACCTTATTCATGATATCGAAATTAACAACGGAAATCATTTAACAACCGGTGTTCTTGGTACGAAATATATGCCCGAAGCGCTTGCCCAATTTGGCAGGACTGATGTGGCGTGGAATATAATCAATCAAAAAAGCTACCCGGGCTGGAACAGTATGATGGAAAAATATACAACTGTGTGCGAGTTCTGGACATTAAAGCAATCGAAAAACCATGTAATGATGGGAAGTATTGATGCCTGGTTTTATAAATACATTGCCGGTATTCAAATTGATGAAACAAATCCTGCTTTTTCATCCTTTATTATCTGCCCAAATCTTTTAAAAGGTTTAACACATGCTGAAGCAAAAACAGAAACATTAAGGGGAACAATTTCTGCGAAATGGAAAATTGAAGCGGATAAACTTATTATGGAAGTCGAAGTGCCTTTTAACACCACTGCCAAAATATTTATTCCGGCTGATGAAAATTCTAAAATAACAGAAGGGAATTTGCCGGTTAAAGATTCCGGATTTTTTGAATATAATGGCTTTTCGAATGGTTATCATCAGTTAAAAGTAAATTCAGGCAAATACAAATTCATCGCATTTAAAACGTAACTTTTAGGCCATAAAAAAAATTTTATCATGGAACACAAACTGAAATTATCGGATTTTTATTGGCTCAATCAACCCAGACGATTTATGATTGACAAGAAAAGTTTATCGATTTTAACTGAACCGGGAACTGATTTATGGCAGCGCACATATTACGGTTTCAGCGCATCCAACGCTCCGGCTTTTTTAACATCCGTTACAGAAGATTTTACTTTTAGCGTAAAAACCGAATTTGATGCAAGTAGTTTTTTGTACGACCAATGCGGATTGCTAATGTACATCGACACCGAAAACTGGATAAAAGTTTCAGTTGAATATGAAAATAAAAAATTTTCGCGTTTGGGATCTGTGGTTACCAACCTCGGCTTTTCTGATTGGGCAACCACCGATATTCCGGCCGGAATTTGGGAAATGTGGTACAGGTTGAGCCGCCGCAATCAGGATTTCTATATCGAAAATTCAGTTGATGGTAAAATTTTCAGGCAAATGAGAATGGTGCACATGCACAAACCATTCGATACAGCAAATGTTGGTGTTTATGCTTGCAGTCCGCTAAAAGCAAATTTCAAAGCTTACTTTACCAAGTTCAGGTTGGGTAATTGTAAATGGCCAGTTTATGAAACACATAAATAATTATAAGGAAAAATGAAAAATCAATTCGGTATAATCGTTTTGTTCGTGTTAATTGTAATTTCAAATGTTTCCTGCATTACAAGGAAATCTCCCAACGTAGAGGTTGCAGTTGATTCGGTTTATGTCGATGAGCCTTTTATCCAGGAAATCCATAAAGCATACATTGTTGGAAAAAATGTCGGTGACAATGAAATAAGGGACATCGCTGTTGACGGATTTTCAAATATATGGGTTGCCACAGCTGGTGGAGTATTTTACAAACCAGTGGATTCAGGGGAGTGGATTCCTAAAATATCAGGAAAAGACCATGGCCCTGCATATTCTGTTGCCGTAAATTTGGAGGGAACAGTACTTCTGGGAACATGGAATGGCGTGTATTTTTGGTCTGATGAAAAGATGAAAAAAATAGAAGGTACAGTGCCGCCCATTTCAGTAATTTGTTCTGAGGGTGATAAAACTTTTGCGCTGGGACCGCACGGTATCTGGCAACTGAAAAATAATGTTTTTGTTAAAGAACCATACAATATAGCAAGTTCAGTACGCGATGCGATGATTGATGAAAACGGTACAATCTGGGTAGCAACCGATGCAGGTTTGTATGCCTGTAAAAACGGGGAAGCCGAACTATTTCAGGAAGACTTAATCAGTTGCTATGCAAAAGCAGTTTCAAAAGCACCCGGCAATAAAATTTGGGTCGGTGTAATGGGTGGCGTTTCAATCCGAAATAACAGAAAACTTGAAAAGAATCTGCCGCCAAACAAAGGCATTCCATCCATTTTTGTAAATTCAATAACACTTTCTCCCGACAGTGTAATGTGGGTTGGCACAGATATGGGTGTGGTGCGTTTTGCCAAAGATGGATCACATACCTTGCGCTTCAGCAAGCGCTGGCTGGCTGACAATAAAGTTAATGACGTTGCTTTCGATAAAGATGGAAATGCGTGGATTGCAACCGCCAACGGTGTGAGTGAAATCAAACGAAAAGTAATGACGCTTGCTGAAAAACAGGTTTATTTTTATAATGAACTGATGAAAAAACATATCCGCGAGCCCTGGATTTGTGGTGTTCTTCGGCTCGAAATCCCGGGCGATACTTCAACCTGGCGAAATACCGATGATGATAACGATGGTGAATACACAGGCGGATATCTTGCCATGGAAAGTTTCAGATATGCTGTTACAAAAGATGAAGATGCGCTGATTAAAGCGCGCAAAGCTTTTGGGTTTTTAAGCTTTTTATATGAAGTTACGGGTACTGACGGACTTTTTGCCCGGACAATTGTGCCTGCGGACTGGAAACAGGTAAACGATGCAAACCGAATATACACTGAGCATCAGCTTGCCGATGAGTTAGTTGCCGATCCGCGTTATAAACCTGTTGAAAAAAGATGGCATCTGTCAGCCGACCGAAAGTGGATGTGGAAAGGCGATACAAGCAGCGATGAAATGGACGGTCATTATATGAGTTATTTTTTCTTTTATGAGTATGCTGCCACAGAACAGGATAAAATTGCAATCAGAAATCATGTTTCAAAACTGACCAATGCATTGATTAAAAACAATTACAATTTGATAGATGTTGACGGAACGCACACCCGCTGGGGTGTATGGTCGCCAGAGCAGTTAAACCGCGATCCTGACTGGTCGTCTGAAAAAAGCCTCAACTCTTTTGAACTACTTGCTTATCTGAAGTTTGCTGCTGCAATAACCGGCGAAGAGATTTTTGAAAAAGAGTACCGGCGCTTAATTGACGAAGAAAATTATCTTGAAAATGCTTCAAAACTGAACGATAAAAATCCGGCATGGAAAATCTACTTTGATTTGACTATGGAAGGATATTTATTTCCGATTTTATTGAAATACGAAAAAGACCCTGAACTTCAAAGGTTTTATGAAAACCTGGCAAATGAATGGATGAAAAAACAAAAAGCCGGAGAAAATTTAATCAACAACCTCACTTATGCACTTGCAACCGGCAAAAAAGTAAATGTGCCGCAAACCATTGATTTTTTGAAAGATACCCCCCTTGATTTGGTTGACTGGACCATTGACCATACACAGCGCGAAGATGTACAAATTGTTCGTGAACCAATTCTGGAGGAAATTCAGATTTCGGAGCTTCCACCGGCCAGTATGAGAGCCACAGTGCGTTGGGATAAAAATCCGTGGGCTGCAATTCAGGGCGATCCGCATCAGGTTCGCGAACCTGTGTTCTGGCTTTGGCCATACTGGATGGCAAGGTATCTTGAAATTATAAAAGAAAGAGAGTAGTGTGATAATTAAAACTAATTGATTATTAAAGCCTTACTGCTTATGTGGCAAACAATCTAATTTACCAGCTATGAATAAAACAGCTTATTTTCTGATCTTCCAAATTATTTTCTTCTGTCTGAATATTTCAGCTAAAAAACAAAGTTCTGTTAAAATTGGTATTTGCACTGATGTACACCTTCCAACCATGCACGATTCGGAATATCGCATCACAACTTTTATAGATGCAATGAAAAAGGAGAATCCCGATTTTATTATTGAACTTGGAGATTTTAGCACACCTGAACCTCAATATGCAAAATATTTCGACATCTGGAATTCGTTTCCGGGCGACAAATACCACGTTATTGGCAACCACGAAATGGACGGTGGAACTTCACGCGAAAAGGCTATTGAATACCGTAAGATGCAATCTTCATATTATTCTTTCGAAAAAAATGGATTTCAGTTTATTGTGCTCGACGGGAATGACAAAAAAGATCCGGAAGTCAAAGGATATCAGCAATTTATTGGGCCTTTGCAAGTTGAATGGCTAAAAGCTGAACTGGCAAAAACAAAATATCCAGTCATCATTTTTTCGCATCAGGGTTTGGCACATTATGCAAGTGCCGATGAGGAATATGGTGTTGAAAACTACAAACAAATCCAGCAAATTCTTGAAACACACAACACAAAAAATCCGCACCTTAAAGTAATAGGCTGTTTTAATGGGCACACTCATTATGATTTTGCCGAAAATATAAATGGAATCTGGTATATCACAATTACCTCCATGTCATACCACTGGTTGGGCGACAATTTCACTTGTGTGCGATACAGCAGTGAAGTGGATAAAAATTTTAAATGGATAAAATATACTGCTCCGTTTAAAGATCCGCTGTTTACAACTGTTGAGATTTCAACAAAAGGAACAATAAAAATTGCAGGTAAAAAATCAGAATGGGTAGGGCCAACGCCCTGGGAACTGGGATATCCGGAGGAGTTAAAAAAATATATGCGACCTGAAATTTCAAAACGTAATTTGAAATTCAGTTTGGAATAAAGTTAGTGGCAATAAAATGAATAAGTGGCTTTTACCAATTATTTTGTTGCTGAATTTGCTCTCATGTAAATCAGAAAAGAGTGAATTCAAGGCAATTGATCTGCTGTGTGAGTACCTTGAAAATCCGGTGGGACTGGATGTTTCAAATCCCCGTTTATTCTGGAAAATGGATAAACCGGAGCGCGGGGCTATGCAAACGGCTTATCAAATTCAGGCGGCAACTTCCAGCTTTTTGCTCAATAACGACAATTCAGATTTGTGGGATACAGGAATAATTCATTCCGATCAATCCATTCAAATTGATTACAAAGGTAAACCCTTGCAATCCCAAATGGAAGTATTCTGGCGGGTAAGGATTTGGGACGAAAATGAAGAAGTTTCTCCCTGGAGCAAAACGGCTCATTGGGAAATGGCACTTATGAAATCGGATGATTGGCAGGCAAAATGGATTGGTGCACCTGCTAAAATGACTTCCAATGAATTAAAATACGCATCGCCATTTTTCAGAAAGGAAATAAACCTGACAGGGGAAAATCAAAAAAGCACGTGCTTATATTTCGGGACTGGGATATTATGAACTCTATGTAAACGGTTCGAAATCAGGCGATCATGTTTTATCTCCAAATCAAACCAATTATGATCGCCGTCAACTCGAAAAATGGGACGAATCACGCATTGGAAACATGAACACAACTGTGCTATATGAAACACTGGACATAACTTCAGCATTAACTGAAGGTGAAAATACACTCGGTATAATCCTTGGAAACGGCTGGTATCAACAAGCTGATCGCCCTGAAAATCCGCAATATTTATACGGTTCGCCACGTGTAATTGCTCAGTTCGAAATTGAATATGAAAATGGTCAAAATGAAATAATAACAACCGATGAAAACTGGCTTACTTCTACCGGACCGATTTTATACAATGGACTTCATTCAGGTGAAATATACGATGCAAGTCTTGAACTAAAAGGTTGGGCAGAAACTGGTTTTGAAGACTCTGCATGGAATAATGCTGAATTGGTTCGTCCGCCAACCGGTTTTTTAAAAGCACAAACTTCACCTCCGGATCGGGTAACAAAAACAATTCAACCCGTATCAGTTTCTCAACCCGAAAAAGGAATTTACAGATTTGATATGGGACAGATGATTTCAGGATGGGCGCGACTTAAAATCTCAGGGGGAAAAGGCACAAAAATTAAGTTGGTATTTACAGAAGAATTTGGCCCAACTTACGGGCAAACCGATACCTATATTTTAAAAGGCGAAGGAACAGAAATCTGGGAGCCACGTTTTACCTGGCATGCTTTCCGTTATGTCGATGTTTTGGGTTCCGCTTCAGAATTAACATTGGAAAATGTCGAAGGTAGGGTGGTGAACACTGATGTTTCAAATGCAGGTACTTTTGAATGTTCCAATCCGCTTTTCAATCAAATTCTGAGTAATTACCGCTCAACTCAACTCGGAAACATACATGGTGGTGTTCCAAGTGATTGTCCGCACCGAGAGCGCCGAGGCTACACAGGAGATGGACAGATTTCAGCGCGATCGGCCATTTACAGCTTTGACATGGCACAGTTTTATACGAAATGGATTGGTGATATAAGTGACGGTCAGAATCACAAAACCGGTTACGTGCCAAATACCACACCCTATGACGACGGAGGCGGCGGTACTGCCTGGGGTTCAGCTTATGTCATTATTCCATGGTATATGTACCTCTTTTATGGCGATGTAGAAATTCTTCGACGCCATTATTCAGGAATGAAACACTGGATAGAATTTATGAAAAACAGTCTGAATAATGAGGGAATTCTTGCCAACCAGGGACTTGGAGAATGGGTTCCGCCTGATATTGTTAAAATTGATGCAGATTATGTGAATACATGCTATTACTACTGGTGTTGTAATTTAATGTCTGAAATTGCCGGGATTTTAAACAAAACCAGCGATGAAAATATTTTCAGGGAATTAGCCAGACAAGCTGCAGGCGATATTGATAACAAATATTTCAATTCCCAGGATTCAATGTATTCAGTCGGGCAACAGGGGGCAAATGTTTATCCGCTGGCATTTGGTTTTGCCTCAAAAGAGAACAAGACTGCAATCTTAGAAAAAATGGTTAGACATTAGTGCAATGATGGTAATTTACACTTTGATACAGGTATTTTGGGAACTCCGCTTTTGCTCGAAGTATTAACAGAACAGGGTAGGGCAGATCTTGCCTACACACTCATGAATCAACGTGATTTTCCATCGTTTGGATACATGATAGAAAAAGGTGCAACAACGATTTGGGAAACATTTCAGGGCGATGTTTCGCACAGCCACCCTATGTTTGGGAGTGTTACGCAGTGGTTTTTTCAGCATTTGGGAGGGATTGTTCCTGATACCTCCAATCCGGGTTTCAAACACACAATCATAAAACCTTATCCAGTTAACGGACTTGAATTTGCCCACACATGTTATCCTTCACTTTATGGTTTAATCGAAACCGATTGGAAATTTTCAGGAGATGATTTTGAACTGAAAGTTAACAGTCCCTGCCAATACCACTGCTACATGTGTATGTTTTATCTTCTGATGCAAACAATGTAACCGAAAGTGAAAAACAAATTTCAAGTAACAAATTCGTGAAATTTCTGCGGCAGGAAAAAACATTTTCTGTTTTTGAAGTTGCTGCAGGGGAATATAACTTTATGTCAAAAGGTGCAAAAACAATCCTGCCAAAAACAATGTTACCAGCACCTGTTATTGCGCTTGAAAACTCTTTTGCATTTACGGGTGATACAGTTGAAGTTGTAATTTCTTCAGGAGATCCCGGTGCTACAACATATTATACAACCAATGGTCTGGTGCCAGATGAAAATTCAGAAGTATATGAAAAACCACTTCGAATTTCAAAAACGACTAAAATTAAAGCCAAATCAGTAAAAGAGGGATTTATATCAAGTACAGTGAAAAGTGGCTTCGTTGAATATATAAATCCAAAAATGAACGGACTTCTTTACAAATATTATGAAGGTGAATGGATGAAATTGCCTGATTTCTCTCAGGAACCAGTGATAAAAACCGGAACTGTTTATCTGTTTGGCCTGGATAAAATTGTCCCTACAAAAGATGAATTTGCCCTTTCGTTTTCAGGTACAATAGAAATCGAAAAATCTGGTTCGTATGAGTTTTTTATCCAATCGAATGACGGTAGTAAATTGTTTATTGACAATCATTTAATTATTGATCACGACGGGCCGCATGGTGCTGAAATTGAGAAAACCGGGAATATTGAATTGAACAAAGGAAGACACCCAATCCGGCTCAATTATTTCCAGGCAGGTGGTGGAATGTATTTAAAAGTAAAATATTCCGGGCCGGGTTTTGAAAAAAAGGAACTGCCGGCGAGATATTTATTTAAAAATTAAAAGGAAAAAGAACAGAATATTTAATATTTGAAAGGATTACAGTTACAATAAATTATTTTTGAAAATCATGTCATGCTAAAATGTAATTTATGAAAAAAACATCTTTAAACGACATCGCTCAGCAACTCGGGGTTTCGAAAACACTGGTTTCGTTGGTATTGAACGGAAAAGGCAGGGAACACCGCATCAGCGAGGAAGTTTGCACCAAAGTAGCTGCTCTTGCTGAAGAGCTGAATTATAAACCAAACCAGATTGCAAAAGGGCTGCGAACAGGGAAAACAAATACTATAGGTTTGATTATTGCTGATATCGCAAATCCTTTTTTTGGAAAATTAGGTCGTGAAATCGAAAAAGAAGCAGCAAATCTTGGATATCGCGTTATGTTTTGCAGCTCCGATGAAAACCCCGAAAACTCAGCTAAGCAAATTGAAATGCTTCAGCAGGGCCAGGTTGACGGCTTTATAATTGCACCACCGGCAGGAAGTGAAGATCAAATACTTTCGCTGAAAAGAAGTAAAACTCCGTTCGTTTTGATTGACAGGAATTTCCCGGATATTGAAACAAATTACATTATTGTTGACAACATTCAGGCTTCTTATGAAGCTGTGAATCACTTGATTAAAAATGGATATAGAAAAATAGCCTGCGTAACACTGAATGTTTTTTTGAACAACATGAACCAACGTGTACTAGGATACAAACAAGCCTTGATTGACAACAACATACAGGTTAATGATGATTTAATTAAGATGATGCCATTTTCCCACGAAAAAGATGATTTGGTGGATGCAGTAAAACAACTGGAACCGGGAAATAAAGAAAAGGTTGACGCTATATTTTTTGCAACAAGCAAACTTGGAGTAATGGGCATTGAAACTATACATTCTATGGAACTGAATATTCCCGATGATATAGCTGTGGTTAGTTTTGATGATCCTGATGCATATAAGATCAGTCAACCACCAATTTCGGCAATTGCTCAGCCTTTAAAAGAAATAGGACGGGAATCTGTTAAAATTTTGTTTGAGTTAATGAAGAATGGAAAGGATATAAATGAGTTTAATAAAATCGTATTAAAGGCAATTTTTATTCCCAGAAAATCCAGTGGTTAGATTTTTTTTATAAGTTTGCTAAACCGATTTAACAAAAAGAATATACACAGCTAAATGTAAAATAATGGAAAAAGGATTTTATTTTGGGATTGATATTGGTGGTACCAAATGTGCTGTGGTTGTTGGTGATGACGACTTTAAAATACACAAAAAGATTCAATTTGATACACGAACTGGTGAAAGAAGTTACCTGGCAGTCCTTGAAGAGTTTTTTATTCATATCGAATCGTTATTTTCAACTTTTCCACAGAAGCATTTAAAAGGCATTGGTGTCAGTTGCGGTGGTCCGCTCGATTCAAAAAAAGGCATGATTTATTCGCCACCAAATTTACCGGGCTGGGATAATGTTCCAATTGTCGAAATTTTTAGCAGTAAATATGGAGTTCCTGCTGCTATACAAAATGATGCGAACGCTTGTGCCCTTGCGGAATGGCTGATGGGCGCTGGAAAAGGAACGCAAAATATGATTTTCCTGACCTTTGGAACCGGTATGGGATCGGGTTTAATTTTAAATGGAAAATTATATGCCGGAACCAACGATTTGGGTGGCGAAGTTGGTCATTTAAGATTGGCTGAAAACGGTCCGGTTGGTTTTGGAAAACCCGGTTCATTTGAGGGTTTTTGCAGTGGTGGCGGAATTGCGCAATTAGCAAAATCAATGGTTACTGATAAAATTCAAAGAGGAATTGATGTTGGTTTTTGCCCTAATTTGGAAAGCACTGACAAATTAACTGCCAAATCAGTAGCAGAAGCAGCTATCGCAGGCGATGCTACAGCACTTGAAATTATTCAGGTTTCGGCAGAATATCTGGGGCGCGGACTGGCACTTCTAATAGACATTTTAAATCCTGAATGTATTGTAATCGGAAGTATTTATTCGCGCAACGAAATGCTCTTCAAGCCGCATATTGAAAGGATTCTGGCCGAAGAAGCCATTCCTGCTGCAGTTGAGGTTTGTAAAATTAAACCTGCAGTTTTAGGTGAATCCATTGGCGACTTTGCAGCTTTGTGTGTGGCGCTTAACCAAAAACATTTTTAATCTGATCTTATGGAAAAATCAATGTATTTGTTGTATGAATTGCTAAATCGTTACACTGAATTGGATTATTTGAAAAATTCAATTTTGGATGCGGGTGAATTAATTATAAAAACATTCAACAATGGTGGAAAGGTGCTGGTTTGCGGTAACGGTGGAAGTTGTTCTGACGCTGACCATATTGTTGGAGAATTGATGAAAAGTTTTGAAGGGAAAAGACCACTGAATGTTTCACTTCAGCAAAAATTGGAAGAGCTATCGCCCGAACGGGGAAAAATGCTTGCCGAAAAGCTGCAACAGGGTTTGCCTGCAATTTCGCTTACTGTTCATCAGTCGCTGATTACAGCAATTGCCAACGATATTCATGGTGATGTTATTTATGCACAGCAGGTTGTTGGATGGGGAAATAAGGGTGATATAATAATTGGACTCAGCACGTCAGGAAATTCAAAAAATGTAATTGATGCCTTAATTGTTGCAAAAGCAAAAGGGCTTATTACCATTGGGTTAACCGGCGAAACAGGTGGAAAAATGAAGGATTGGTGCGACGTTCTTCTAAACGTTCCTGAAACACGCACAGCTTATGTACAGGAATTGCATCTGCCAGTTTATCATACCATTTGTATGATGATTGAAAAGGAAATTTTTGGGTAGAAGAAAAGCATCAGGCATCAATTAATAAAGCAACAAATTACAAGCAACAAATTACAAGCAACAAATAACAAACATCCAGAATCACGAAATCAGTATAAAATATTAATCAATATATAACAACATGAAAAAGACTAATTCAAATTCAGATTCAAGGCTTTCCAGAAGAGCCTTTATCGGGCGCACAGCTGCCGGAACTGCAGCAATTGCAATTGCGCCGGTAAGTTCGGTTTTTGGTAATGTAAACAATCCGGCAAATTGGCCTGCCGGAGCTGAAGGCATTACTTTTCATATGATTGGCCATGCCCATATCGACCCCGTTTGGCTCTGGCCCTGGCAAGAGGGAATTTCTGTTGTACACAGTAGTTTTCGTTCAGCACTCGACAGGATGAATGAAAATCCTGACTTTGCATTTATTTCAAGTTCAGCCCAGTTTTATCACTGGGTAGCAGAAAACGATCCTGAAATGCTGGCACAGATCAAAAAACGTGTTGATGAAGGCCGCTGGAATTTTGTTGGCGGCTGGTGGATTGAACCCGATGTAAATATCCCTGGTGGAGAAGCAATGGTGCGGCAGGGTTTGTATGGTCAGCAAACATTTCAAAAACTTTTTGGTAAAAAAGCAAAAGTAGCTTTCAACCCCGATTCATTTGGGCATACTTCATCTTTGCCTCAAATTCTGAAAAAGCAGGAAATGGATTATTACGTTTTTATGCGTCCCGGACCGCATGAAAAAACAATTCCTGCTGATCTTTTTAAATGGCAGGGCATCGATGGGACACAGATTACAACCTATCGTATTCCGTTCAGTTACAACGATTCGCAGTCGGTTCGAAAAAGAACTGAAGATGTATTGGAACGATTCCAGGGACAACCCATGAAAAATTATATGTCATTTTATGGTGTAGGCGATCATGGTGGTGGACCAACAAAAATAAATATCAGCTCCATTCTTGAAATGCAATCAGAAAAAGATGCACCAAAAATACAGTTTAGCACACCTGAAAAATATTTTGCAGCAATTGAAAAAGAAAATCCTCAAATCCCGGTTGTAAACGATGATCTTCAGCACCATGCGGTTGGTTGTTACACTGCTGAATCTGATATTAAAAAAGGTAATCGTCAGTCGGAAGCAGCACTGATAACTGCGGAAAAAATTGCAGCTATTGGTAATATTGCTTGGGGAGCAGTTTACCCTAAACATGATTTTACTACAGCCTGGCAGCGGGTTTTATTTTTGCAGTTTCATGATAGCCTTGCCGGAACTTCTGTGCCCGAACATTCGCAGGCTGCACGCGAAGGATATGGTTTTGCACAGGAAATTGCACACCAGGCCATGTATAAAGCCATACAAAAATTAGAATGGCAAATTGCCGCAGAAGACCCGGAATCGCAATATTTCATTGCATTTAATCCGCATTCCTGGGACATTTCTGAAATAATTGAATATGACTTTAATTGGGGCAACCAGCACAAAGGATCGCGCGTTTCCGACGAAAACGGAAATCTGCTTAACCACCAGTGGGCTGCAGGAACAACTGAAACCGGCAGCCGTAAAACACTTCTTGCCGAGGTAAAAATCCCGGCGATGGGTTACCGTCAGGTAAGGCTTATGGATGGTGATTCTCCGGCAATTTCAAATGCGGTTAAAGCTGATGGAGATTTGTTGGAAAACGACCTGTTAAAGATTAATTTCAATAAAAATGGAACTCTTGCAATTACAGATAAAAAAACAGGAAAACAAGTGTTTACTGGAGCTGGTTGCAGAGCTGTTGTTATTGATGATAAAAGCGATACATGGAGTCATGACATAAAAGCTTTTGACAATGAGATTGGCGAGTTTGGTGATGCTAAAATAGTTGTGTTGGAAAATGGTCCGCTGCGCGCCAAAACACGTGTAATTACAAGTTGGGGTGATTCAAAACTTACCATTGACTGGGCATTGCGAAAAGGTTCGCCAAATTTGGAAGCCGCGGTTTCATTAGACTGGCACGAAAAGTTGAAAATGCTCAAATTCTCATTCCCTGTTAACGTTGATTCTCCTGTTGCCACTTACGAAACTTCCTATGGTCATATCGTCCGCACTGCCAATGGTGATGAAGATCCCGGACAACGGTGGATTGATGTAACCGGTGAACAAGATGGAAAATCCTATGGTTTGGCAGTTATCAACGATGCAAAATATGGTTACAGTGTT
The DNA here is from genome assembly GCA_963800345.1 of uncultured Prolixibacteraceae bacterium. Classification (GTDB taxonomy): domain Bacteria; phylum Bacteroidota; class Bacteroidia; order Bacteroidales; family Prolixibacteraceae; genus Draconibacterium. Next base: position 60,226 of record CAWDAW010000019.1, read on the forward strand.
AAAGGAAATGATATGCGGATTTCGGTCATGAGATCAGCCGTTTATGCGCATCATAACCCGCGTGTACTTGACATGGAGCAGGAACACATTTGGATGGATCAGGGAATTCATAAATTTAAAATGTTACTTGTTCCGCATAAAAATTCATGGAAGGAAAACTCAGTAGTTCAGTTGGCAGAAGTTCTTGTGGCTCCGCCAATCAGTATTTACCAGGGAATTCATGGTGGTAAACTGCCAAAATCAGGTTCTTTGCTTTCAACCGACAAACAGAATGTAATTATTTCATCCGTCAAACTGGCTGAAGATAATGACGATATAATTATTCGCTGTGTTGAATCTGCGGGAATCAAATCTGATGTAAAACTGAATCTGGCTTTTGCAAAAACAGAATGGCAAGGCAGTTTTGGTCCATGCGAAATAAAAACGCTTCGATTAAACAGAAATTCAAAAAAAATAACTGAGGTGAACCTTTTGGAAGCATAAATCAAAGAAAAAAAATAAATGAAGAAGGAATTACTGGAAAAGATAATCAACGAAATCAAATCGGTTAAAATTGCAGTTTTGGGCGATTTCTGTCTTGATGCATACTGGTTTATCGATGAATCGAAAAGCGAAATTTCCATTGAAACGGGTCAGTTGACAAGGCCTGTAAAACAACAAAGATATTCATTGGGAGGCGCAGGAAATGTAACAAATAACATTTCTGCAATGGGTGTTAAAGATGTACGTGCATTTGGAGTAGTTGGTCCCGATCCTTTTGCCAATGAAATGGTGAAAGTGATGAAACAAAACGGTATCGATCCTAAAAATCTGCTTGTACAGGAAAAGGACTGGTCAACCCACGTTTACACAAAACCATATATTAATGATACGGAACAAAACCGGATCGATTTTGGAAATTTCAACTTGCTATCAAAACAAACGGCTGATACATTGATCAATAATCTTGAAGCTGAAATTCCTGAAGTTGACATCATCATTATCAATCAGCAGGTTTTGTCAGGTATCCATACCGAATATTTTAGAATGCAGGTTACTAAAACTATCCGGCGTTTCCCCAATAAAATATTTATTGTTGACAGCCGCAATTACAGCGCTTCATATGAAGGGGCATATCGAAAAATGAATGACCTGGAAGCGGCCATTCTGAGCGGTTTTAAAAAAGATACAAACGATGTGGTTCTGTATTCTGAAGTGAAAGAAGCTGCAATCGGTTTGTTCAAAAAATTCGGAAAACCTCTTTTTATTACAAGAGGTGCACGTGGTTCGATAATCGTTAACGAAAATGGTGTCACCAATATCGACGGTTTGATGATCATTTCGAAAGTTGATCCGGTGGGTGCCGGCGACAGTTATCTGGCCGGAGCAGCTTCGGCGCTGGCAGCTGGTTACAGCCTTGAAATTGCCGCAGAAATCGGTTCGTATGTAGCAGGTGTAACGGTGCAGAAACTTTTTCAGACTGGTACTGCAAGTCCCGGGGAAATCCTGAACATTGGAACCGACCCGGATTTTGTTTACAGTCCTGAACTTGCTGAAGATATGCGCCATGCAAAATACTGGAACAATTCAGAAATAGAAGTAATAAACGAATGGGTTCAGCCTTTAAACATCAAACACGCTATTTTCGACCACGACGGCACAATTTCAACTCTGCGCGAAGGTTGGGAACACATTATGCAACCCATGATGATGAAAGCAATTTTAGGCGCTCAGTTTCAGGATGCAGATGAAGCGCTTTATCATAAAGTTTATTCCCGGGTAGTCGATTTTATTGATAAAACTACAGGAATACAGACTCTTGTGCAGATGAAAGGGTTGGTTGAACTTGTAAAAGAATTCGGACTTGTGCCTGAAGATCAGATTTTGGATGAATTTGGATACAAGGAAATTTACAATGATGAGTTGCTGAAAATGGTTAGGGAAAGAGAAGCCAAACTATCGCGGGGTGAATTGTCGATTGAAGATTTTACGCTGAAAAATGCAGTTCTTTTACTTGAAAAATTATATAATGCGGGTGTTAAATTGTATCTCGCCAGCGGAACTGATGAAGTAGATGTGAAAAACGAAGCACGGATTATGGGATACGATCATTTGTTTGAAGGAGGAATTTACGGTGCAGTTGGCGATGTTACAAAAGAAGCAAAAAAGATTGTTCTCGATCGGATTTTAAATACCATCGGCGATTCTAAAAACGGTCAGGTTGCTGCTTTTGGTGATGGTCCGGTTGAAATTCGCGAAACCCGTAAAAGGGAAGGACTTACCATCGGGATTGCCAGCAATGAATTGAAACGACACAGCCTTAATGAAAGTAAGCGCTCACGTTTGATAAAAGCCGGTGCCGATATCGTAATTCCTGACTTTTCGCAATTGCCAAAGCTTTTGCAACTGTTGGGAGTTGAGAGCTGAAAGAAAGTTCAAAGTTCAGAGTTTAAAATTTCCAGAATCAGGTAACTAAAATCCATCTCGTCTCAGGCGAGACCAGTATCCGGAAACCTGCAATTTTTTAAAATAATCATTAATAAATTATAAATAATCATTCAAAATGCCCTATCCTAAATTCGATCGTAATTTACTTGATGTTAAACATTTGAGTGACCGTAAAAACAAGGTTCATATTGAAAAAGATCAAATCCCGGTAACTCGGCTTCCTTCAAAATTATCTGAAAAAGGAAAAAAACTAATTGCCAAAACAGTAGCACGAATTAAAATAGCACGTGAATTGGATCGATCTGTAATGTTAACTTTTGGAGCGCATACAATAAAGAACGGAATGGCGCCCACTTTAATCGCACTGATGGAGAAAAGGTGGGTAACTCATTTGGCCACAAATGGTGCCGGAATCATTCATGACTGGGAATTTGCATACCAGGGGAAATCAAGCGAGGATGTGCGCGAAAATGTGGAACTCGGCCAGTTTGGGATTTGGGACGACACTGGTTTTTACATCAACCTTGCAATTGTTGCCGGTGCTTTTGAAGGTCTCGGTTATGGCGAATCTGTAGGGAAAATGATTCATACGGAAGGTATTGACATTCCGGAAAGGAAAGTGCTTCATGAAATTGCAAAATCCAAAATGGAAACTGAACCAGCTGTGGCTGCCGCTGCCATCGATTTTTCAGGCGTTATCGATCATTTCAATCTAAAACCCGGGCGAATGAAAATTCAGCATCCGTTCAAACATTATTCTGTTCAGGCAAATGCTTACGCAATGAAGATTCCGTTTACAAGCCACCCGATGTTTGGACACGACATTATTTACAACCACCCAATGAACCACGGAGCTGCAATTGGCCGCACTGCCGAAAATGATTTTCTGAGTTTCGCCAAAAGTGTAAGTAATCTCGAAGATGGCGTTTATTTATCTGTGGGTTCGGCGGTTATGTCGCCCATGATTTTCGAAAAATCGCTTTCAATGTCGCAAAATCTTGAAATTCAAAAGGGAAGTCATATTGATCGGCATTTTATGCTGATAGTTGATTTGGCTGAATCTGACTGGGACTGGGCTAAAGATGGTGAACCGCCAATGGACAATCCCGCCTACTATTTGCGTTATTGTAAAACTTTCAACCGGATGGGTGGCGAAATGCATTATCTGACAGCCGATAACCGTGATTTTTTACTTGCGCTTTACCAGCAACTTCTGAAGGAAAATAGCTGACAACTTCAATAAAAAAATATGATTGGATATTTCAAAAAGGAATGTTGGTAAAATATAATTCCATATTTCTCATTACTCCCTTAAATTTTAATTTTAAAGAATGAAAAAAACAACAAAAATTTTTGCTTTAATGTTCTGTTTGGGATTCATGTTTTCTTCATGTTCCCAAAATTCCGGTCCGATCGATTTGAGTAATGCAGTTATTTTAATATCGCCAAATATTCCGGCACCAATGAATTTAAGTGCTGTACAGGTGCTTTCCGAAGAAGTTGGTAAAAGAACTTCAATTGAAATAAAACAGGCAGAAAACTGGGAAAACAAAACTGTTATTGCGCTGGCTCTATCAACGGATAAAGAATTATTTGGCACTAAAATTCCTTTGCGCGAAGGAACTGATCTCCCTGAACAAAAAAAAGAAGGCTTTCGCTTGTTGTATTCAAACGAAAACGGAAAAAAAATTCTTTGGATAATTGGCGCCGATAAAAGAGGAATTTTGTTTGGAATTGGAAAATTTCTCAGAATAGCCGAAATGAGCGAAGGGAAATTAAAATTGCCGGGAGAAACTGATATAGCAACTGCGCCTGAATATCCAATCCGGGGCCACCAGTTTGGCTACCGCAATACAGCCAATTCGTGGGACGCGTGGACAGTTGAACAATTCGACCAGCATTTTAGGGAACAGATGATTTTTGGCGCCAACAGTTTCGAAAACATTCCTTTTCAGGATGGGCCGCCCAGTGTGCATATGAAAATTCCGCGCGAAGAAATGAATATTGCTTTGAGCCGGATTTGTGAAAAGTACGATGCCGACTACTGGATTTGGACACCCGCTTCATTCGATTTAAAAGATAAAAAATTACGACAGGAAGAACTCGATAAACACGAGGCTTTTTATAAAGCCTGTCCGAGATTGGACGGTGTATTTTTTCCCGGCGGTGACCCCGGTGATAATCACCCTGAAGATGTTTTGCCCTTTTTGGAAGAAGTGTCAGTCCTGCTTCATAAATATCACCCAAATGCCGGAATGTGGATTTCTTTGCAAGGTTTCGGGCGTGAAAAAGTGGAATGGTTTTTTAAATACATAAAAGAAAAAAATCCTGACTGGCTGGCCGGAGTTGCTAATGGACCAAGTAGTCCGCCACTTTCCATTGAAAGGGAAAATTTACCTGGGAAATACAGAATTCGTTCTTACCCCGATCTTACCCACACGGTACGATGCCAGTTTCCTGTTAAAAAATGGGATCAGGCGTTTGCTGTAACCGAAGGTCGTGAATGTACAAATCCACAGCCGCTTTATTATGCTGAAATTCATAACAATGATGCACCGTTTACTGATGGATTTATTTCCTATTCTGATGGGGTACACGACGATGTGAATAAAGTGGTGTGGAGTCAGTTGGGCTGGGATTCAAAATCTGATGTAAAGCGTATAATTACCGAATACAGCCGGTTCTTTTTTGGAAATAATGTGGCGGAACAGGCGGCCAATGGAATTTTTGAATTGGAGCAAAATTGGGTAGGCCCACTTTACGGAAACAAAACGGTTGGGAATACACTTGATTTATGGAAAACCCTTGAAGCCGAAAACCCGCAACTGGCAGGAAACTGGCGCTGGCAACAACTTGTAATGCGCGCATATTATGATTCATATATTCAGCAACGCCAGGCATACGAAAAGGAGCTTGAAAATCATGCTTACGAAATACTATCAACTGCCAAAACAGTTGGTGCAGAAAAGGCAATGACTGATGCTTTGGCGATTCTGAATAAAGCAGAAACAGAACCGGTCGCCCAGGATTTAAAACAAAAAGTAGTTGATTACTGTGATGATTTATTTCAGTCAATCGGTTTGCAGACAAGCGTGCCAAAATACAATGCCCGTGGTTATGAACGTGGTGCAATACTTGATTTTATCGATTATCCGCTAAACAACAGATGGTGGCTTGAAGATGAATTTAAAAAAGTTGCCGAAATGAAATCTGAAGAGGAAAAAGTAGCCCGGCTTGATTTTATCCGCAACTATGAAAACCCCGGTGAGGGTAGTTTTTACGACAACATTTCAAGTGCCGATGCAAAGCATGTTACTTCAGAAACCGAAGATGCTATTGATTATTTATGGGAAAATGACGGGTTTAGCAGGAAAAGGCTTTCAACCCAGCTTTTTCAGTTTACACCTGAATTGCAATACAACGAACTTGACCCAAATTCAGATTATATGATTCGTGTTGCCGGTTTTGGAGAAGCCTTGCTGCGTGCCAACGGCGAAAGATTGAACCCAACAAAATACGAAAAGGGATTTGAGCAGTTTAAGGAATTCCCTCTTTCAAAAGAATTGATAAAAGAGGGAAAACTGAAAATAACATTCGACAAACCCAATGAAGAACACCTGAACTGGCGTCAGCAATCACGGGTTACAGATGTTTGGGTGATAAAGACAGCCCCTTTTTGATTCCCCCAAATGGCGAAGGTTAAGAAAGCTGCAATTTTATAATGAAGGCATAACAAATAAATGAAGCATAATAACAATTCTCACCTTCCTGACCCCCCTCCTTTGGAGGAGTTGGGGGAGGCTTCACTTTTTCCACTTTTTGGAATAATTACAGTACTAAACACCCCTTTTAATCCTGACAATTCTATCAATTTTCAAGCATTGAAAAACAATATAGACAATGCATTGAATGCCGGTGTTGCCGGTTTTCTTGTTCCGGCAATGGCTTCTGAAGTTTACAAACTTTCGGAAAAAGAGCGTGTTGAAATGGTTGCTGCGGTTTTGGAAGAGGTAAACGGAAAAGTACCTGTTATTGCCGGAGCTGGCGAAACTGACATATCAAAAAGTAAAAATATCTTAAAGAAATATATCGGGTTAGGTTGCAAAAATGTCCTTTTCCAGATTCCATTTCAAAACGAAACACAATTCAGAAACCATTTTAACGAACTCGCCGAAACCGGGCCTGAAATGATTATGCTCCAGGATTGGGATGCCACAGGTTATGGTTTGCCGGATGAATTAATTTTGGATTTATTTGAAAAAGTGGAAGCTTTTCGGTGTTTGAAAGTTGAAACAGTTCCTGCAGGAATAAAATATTCACGAATATTGGAGTTGACAAAAGGCCGGCTTAATGTTAGCGGTGGCTGGGCGGTTTCGCAAATGACTGAAGGCTTGAAACGCGGTGTCCATGCTTTTATGCCAACCGGGATGCACTGGATTTATTGCGAAATATACAGGTTATGGAAAGCAGGGAAATGAAAACGATGCGGAAAAATTATTTCAGCAAATTATTCCTGTGCTAGCATTTTCAAACCAGCACCTCGATATTTCAATACATTTCTTTAAACGACTTTTGCACCGGCAGGGAATTTATCCGACTGCCAATGTCCGGCAACCAATTCTGCCGTTTGATGAAATACATGCACAAATTGCCGATAAACACATTCAAAATATAATTGAATTGGAAAATATGTTAAAAGCAAAAATTACGCTATGAAACTCAAATATCTGTTTGCTGTTTTTTTTATGATTTGCAATACAATATCTAATGCTCAATCTGTTCCAAAAAGTTTTTTGCAGGAAATTAGAACTGATATTTTGCTTCCTGAAAATGCAGGGAAAAATGTAATCAAACTGTTTTCAGTGCAAAACAAACAAATTGCAGTTACCTCAAATGGTGTTTATAAAATCAATAACGGAAAATGGAGTGGGGAACCGATGGGTAACGGATTTCGAACTGCTGCAATTGATTTGAATGGAAATATCTGGCTGGCTACCAATAAAACAATTCAAAATGAAGATGGAGGAATGCAATTACATTTGCCAAATTCTGCGCAAAACGATTCAATACTTTGTTTGTTTTGGGAGGATGATAAAACCTTGCTGGTTGGTACTACAAATGGACTTTTTTCAAACAATGGTGATTGGAAAAAAATTGAAGAAACAAAGGGCAAAAAAATAAATTCAATTGTAAAAGACAGCAATTATAATCTCTGGCTGGCCACCAACGACGGGCTTTTGAAAAGAACAGCAAAAGAATGGATAAACCTTGATGACGTTTTAATGGCAAACGGAACAAAAAGAAAGTATTTCAGTTTGTATGTTCCAAATCAATCCAATGAAGTTTTGTTTGGCGGATTATTTACGGCAGGTTGCATTGCCGAAAGTGGCGACAACTGGCTGTGGAGCGGTGCTGACGGATTGCCCTTTGGACCGGTTACACAAATTAGTTCAGTTAACAAAGTAATTTGGTTTGGAACCGATAAAGGAGCCATTAAAAAAGATGAAAGCTGGCACTACTATCTTGGAAAACGATGGCTGCCAAATGATAAAATCAATGACATTTTACCCATTGACGAAAAAACAGTTTGGATTGCCACACCGCAGGGAATCAGTCAGATTCAGCAGGTGGAAATGACATTTGAAGAAAAGGCAGCCATTTATGAAGAAGTAATAAAAGCAAGGCACAACCGACGAGGACTTATAAATATTTCACGCTTATCGGTTCCGGGGGATTTAACAACAAGCAGAACAAAAAATGAAGACAACGACGGTTTATGGACCTCGGTTTATCTGGCTGCTGAAAGTTTTCGGTATGCTGTTACAAAAGATGAACAGGCCAGGGAAAATGCAATCAGAACTTATGAAGCGCTTGAACGACTGGAAACCGTGACTGGAATTCCGGGATTACCGGCCCGTTCATATGCTTTGGCTACTGACAGTGTTGAGCAGTCGCGTTCTCCGCATCCAAAAAAGTGGCGCCCTTCACCCGATGGAAAATGGCAGTGGCTCGATGATACAAGCTCCGATGAAATTGTGGGACATATTTTTGCCATTTCAGTTTTCTACGATTTGGTTGCCGATGAAGCGATGAAAACAAAAATAAAAAACCTTATTGGGCGAATTATGGATCACATTATTGACAATGATTTTCATTTAATCGATTACGATGGATTGCCTACCCGCTGGGGAGTCTGGCATCCCGATTCAATAAATAACTCAAGCAACTGGGCTTACGAAAAAGGATTGTATTCACTTGAAATCCTTTCGTTTCTGAAAGCTGCCATTCACATTACCGGAAATCCGAAGTATGAAAAAACATATCAAATGTTGATTCAAAAACATAATTATGCCGAAAATACAATTCAGGCTAAAAAATTCGGGCCTTTTGAAAACAGTCATTCCGACGATATTCTGACTTATTTTTCCTATTACACTTTACTGCGATATGCAAAAGGTGACAAATATTTGCCTCTGTACATAAAAAGTCTGGAGCGAACCTGGATGGTTTCTCAACCCGAAAAAATTCCGGCATGGAATATTATCACAAGTATTTTGTTAGCTAAAGATTGTGATTTGAATGTTGCTTTTGATGAACTTCAGAAATATCCAACAGATTTAATCGACTGGAAAATGGAAAATAGCCACCGCTGGGATTTACAGGAAGATCCGGTTGTTGCAAGGGGAGGAAACAGGCAGTCCACCATACCAATTCCGACTCCTGAAAACGGGATTTTCAGGTGGAATACAAATCCGCGGCAATTTGATACAGGAACCGGCGGATTGCGTGAGGAAACAGGAACTTATTTTTTATTGCCGTATTGGATGGGCAGATTCCATGGGGTTTTGTAGGAAGGAAGAAGTGAAAAGGGAAAAGGTAAAAGGGAAAAGTAAAAAGGAAAATTGTAAAATGTTAAATTGCAAAATTGCAAAATTGTAAAATTGTAAAATTGTAAAATGTTAAATTGCAAAATTGCAAAATTGTAATTGGTAAATAGTAAATATTAAGTTGGATGTCAAAATTAAACTTGTTTTTTATACTTATTTTTTTGAGTGTTTTTGCATATGGTCAAAACGATGTAATGGATACTGTTCGAATTGGTGAAATAGTTGTAACAACTCAACGCATTCCGCAGGAGGATTTTTTGGTTCCATACAGTATCAGCCTGATCGACAAAAAGGAGATGGAGCATTTTACAAAGCGTACTACACCCGAAATGCTGATGAATATGGATGGGGTATTTGTGCAAAAAACAAATCATGGTGGCGGTTCACCATTTATTCGCGGTCTGACCGGTAATCAAACCCTTTTGCTGATAGATGGAATCAGGTTAAATAACTCAATCTATCGTTACGGGCCAAACCAATACCTGAATACAATCGACATGTTTACAATTGACAGGATGGAAGTTGCAAAGGGGACAGGATCTGTTCAATATGGCTCGGATGCATTGGGTGGCGCACTCCAGTTGTTTACTGCTGATCCGCTGCTCACAGCGGGCAAAAAGGAGTGGCATGGCAACGCAACAGGCAAATTTATGACTGATGGAATGGAAAAAACCGGTCGTGGGCAATTGCAATACAATTCAGAAAAAGTAGCATTTTTGGGTGGAGGTACATACCGCAATTTTGGAGATCTTGTGGGCGGAAAGGAAACAGGCGTTCAATCTCCTTCGGGTTATAAAGAATATGCATTTGATGGTAAACTGCTTTTTGAACTGAATAAAAACATCCAACTTACACTCGCCAGCCAGTTTCTAAATCAATCGCATGTGCCGATATATCATAAAGTTGTTCTCGAAAACTATGCGATCAACGAATTTCAGCCACAACAGCGTTTACTAAATTATGCGAAAATGAATATGCATGGTTCGAAAAAAGCATTCGATCAGGTAAAATTCATTGCTTCCTGGCAACAAAATACTGAGAATACAACGACTCAAAAAAACAACGCAAACCTGGTGCAGCATGATAATAACCTCGTAAATACATTAGGTTTTGTAACTGATATTACTTCTGAATTTAGTAAAATCTGGACTGCAAATTCGGGAGTTGAGTATTATCAGGATAATGTTTTAAGCAGTCGTTTTGTAAACAGCACCGATAATTCAGTGCCTTCAGTTGAAAAAAGAGGATTATATCCTGATGATTCGAAATACAGTAGTTTGGCGTTGTATTCGCTGCATCATTTCACATTCGATAACTGGGTTTTTGATGGTGGATTGAGATTTAATGCGTTCAACATAAAAATAAAGGATGAAGAATTGGGTGAAGTGAAAATTTCACCTGAAGCGCTTGTTTTTAATGTTGGAGCCATGTATAACCTAAACCGGAAAAATCATTTGTATGCCACAATCAGTAATGGTTTCAGGGCTCCAAATATTGATGATATGGGTACTTTGGGGATTGTTGATTTCAGGTACGAAATTCCGGCGTATGATCTGAAACCTGAGAAATCATTCAATTATGAATTGGGCTATAAACTCAGCTTTCCAAAATTTCAGGCCAACTTTGCAGCCTACTACCTGGATTTGAACCAATTGATTGCACGTACAAAAGTTGATGGCGATTCAATTGAGGGTTACCAGGTGTATAAAAAGGAAAATGTGGGAGAAGCGTATATAACAGGCGCTGAGGCTGCTTTTTTGTGGAAAATTTCTTCTCACTTCGATTTAAACAGCAGTATTTCTTATACCTACGGGCAAAATGTAACCGATAATGAACCATTACGCCGGATTCCCCCTTTTAATGGAAAATTGGGAGCTACATACAGTTTGAACAAATTATTTGTTTCGGGTGAATTGCTTTTTGCCACAAAACAAGACAGACTTGCCTCAGGCGATATCAGCGATAACCGAATTCCTGATGGAGGAACGCCAGGTTGGGAAGTAATAAACATATTTGCCGGTTACCAGTTCGCATTTGTAAAAATGAAAGTTGGTTTCGAAAACCTGTTAAACGAAGATTACCGCACGCACGGTTCGGGTATAAATGGCGTTGGACGAAGTGCATGGATAATGCTGGGTTTTAATTTTTAAATTTTAAAAAATGCAAGTTCAGTTTCAAAGAACACTATTCTTATTTTTATTGCTGGTTATTATCTGGTCAGGAAAATTAATGGCTCAGCGACCTGCACAAGATCCAATCTCAGATAAAAAATACCTGCCTGAACAATTGGGTTATAGTTTGGTTTGGAACGATGAATTCGACGGAACACAATTGGATTCGACAAAATGGCGGGTGCGTGGAGTGGGGCCCCGAGCCATTGCCTATGTTTCTGAAAAAGCAGTAAAAGTTGAAGATGGATTATTAAAAATTTATGCCTTGAACGAAAACGACTCATTATTTGGAAGCGCTGTAGGAACACAAGGTTTATTTATGTCAAAATACGGCTGGTACGAGTGTCGTGCCCAGGTGCAAAAATCGCCGGCTGGCGTTTGGTCAGCATTCTGGATTCAGTCAACTGAAATTGCAAAAGGTGAAGATCCTTCCATTTATGGCGCTGAAATAGATATTATGGAGTGCTTTCGGAAACTGGGTGAAGACATAATTTCGCATAATGTGCACTGGGCATATGGACCCAATCAGCAATCAACTCACGGTTACCAAAGCTATTTGAAAGGAGTGGGAGTGGGCTTTCACAATTTTGCACTTGAATGGTTGCCCGACCGTTACATTTTTTATATCGACGGATTTAAATTCTATGAAATCACAAAAGGTATATCGAATATTGAGGAGTACCTTATACTTAGTATGGAATATCCCGGTAAAATTGAAGAAATAGACAAATCCATTTTTCCTGATGTTTTTTTAGTAGATTGGGTGAGGGTTTATCAGAAGAGGTAAGGCAAACGGAAAGTTACTGCAAATCACACAAAAAGATTTTTGCAATTACGACAGAATTGTTCTGTTGCTGTTGTAAAATAAAAAAGCATGAATAATATATATTATTCCAAATGGTGGATATTTATATTCAGTACAACTCACCAAATCTTTCTAATCTGTTATTTTCAGAATTGTCCGGCCTTTTAGCTGTCCTTTTAGCATCAAATCAGTTTTTTCAGGTAATTCATCAAGTGTAATCTCAGCAAAGGTGTTTTGCAGGTTTTTGGGTTTCCATTCGTGGGCTAATTTTTTCCATACTTTATCACGGTAAAACATTGGATAATTTTGAGAATCAATACCAATTAGCGTAATTCCTCTTAAAATAAAAGGAAATATAGTCAGGTTAAGCTTTGGCGAAGCAACATTTCCACAGCAAGTTATAACTCCCATTGGTTTTGTTGCTTTAATCATGTTTTCCAAAATTACCCCACCAACTGTATCAATTGCACCCGCATATATGGATTTTAACATTGGCTTGTTTTCAATTACTTCCAAATCTTTTCTCGGAATTACTTTCCCGGCTCCCAGTTTAGCAAGGAATTCATGTTCCGAATCTTTTCCGGTAACTGCTGATACACTGTAGCCCAGTTTACTCAAAATTGACACACTAATAGCGCCTACACCACCAGTTGCCCCTGAAATTATAATCTCACCATCACCAGGTTTTATCAATTCCGAAAGTCTTAAAACGGATATACCAGCCGTAAGTCCTGCTGTTCCATAAATCATAGCTTCCTTCATTGACAGGCTTTCGGGTAATTTAACAGCCCATTCTGAGGGCACCCGGATGTATTCGGCAAATCCGCCTGCGGTATTCATTCCCAAATCATAACTTGTTACAATTACTTTGTCATCAGTTTTAAATAAATCTGATTTAGATTCAACTATTATTCCGGTGGCATCAATTCCGGGTGTGTGGGGAAATGATTTTGTAATCCCTTTATTTCCAGATGCAGAAAGCGCATCTTTGTAGTTTAATGATGAATAATGAACCTTTATCAACAAATCTCCCGGTGGTAAATCCTTAACTCTTTTTGTTTTAACACTTCCTATGAATTTTCCATTTTTTTCTTCGACAACAAATGCCTTAAATTCCTGATTTTCCATTTTTATTTCTTCTTTATTTTAAAATTATAATCTGTTACAATTACAAGGTAGATACATAAATATATAAGATAATCCGTTGCTAATTGCACTAATTACCAAATTATTACAATGTACAAACAAATTAATTTAAGGGATTTCCATAGTATTTTCCCGATTAATTAAAATCCGAAATACTTAAATGTAAAAGCGGGAATGAGACGGTAATACGCCTTTAAACCCGCTTGTTCACATATAGTTTATGCACTTGTACCCTAAAAGTTTAGAATTTTCAATTCCTTATATCAAAACGGTCAAGGTTCATTACTTTGTTCCAGGCGGCCACAAAATCTTTAACAAATTTTTCCTTTGCATCTGAACTTCCGTAAACCTCGGCTATCGACCTCAATTCTGAGTTTGAACCAAAGATAAGATCGACACGGGTAGCGGTCCATTTTACTTCGCCTGTTTTTCTGTCACGGCCTGCAAATTTTTGCTTATCCTCAGATGATGGCAACCAGGCTATACTCATGTCGAGCAAATTTACAAAGAAATCGTTGGTGAGAACTTCAGGATGATGCGTAAAAACACCAAGTTTTGAATTGTCATAATTTGCATTCAGTACACGCATTCCTCCAATAAGAACAGTCATTTCAGGAATAGTTAAAGTCAATAATTGTGCTTTATCAATTAACAACTCTTCTGTTGAAACTTTAAATTTTGTTTTTAAATAATTTCGAAAACCATCGGCAGCAGGTTCCAATACCTTGAAAGCCTCAACATCAGTTTGTTCAGAAGAAGCATCCATTCGCCCCGGAGTAAATGAAACAGTAATATTAATTCCTGCATCTTTTGCTGCTTTCTCAACACCGGCGCAACCTGCCAGTACTATCAGGTCGGCCAGGGAAACTTTTTTTCCGCTGGATTGAGCATCGTTGAACTCCTTCCGAATGGCTTCCAATTTCTCTAAAACCATTGCTAGTTGAGTTGGGTTATTGACAACCCAATCCTTTTGGGGAGCAAGCCGGATGCGACCACCATTGGCTCCCCCACGCTTATCAGAACCACGAAATGTGGAAGCAGAAGCCCATGCTGTGGAAACCACTTGCGAAACCGAAAGTCCTGAATTTAAGACTTTGGTTTTCAAATCAGCAATATCATTTTCGTCAATTAAAACATGGTTTACAGCCGGAATCGGATCCTGCCAGATCAGTTCTTCTTTTGGAACTTCAGGTCCTAAATATCGTGCGATGGGTCCCATATCTCTGTGTGTAAGTTTAAACCAGGCACGGGCAAAAGCGTCGGCAAATTCGAGAGGATGTTCGTAAAAGCGTCGTGAAATTTTTTCGTAAACCGGGTCGAAACGCAACGAAAGGTCAGTCGTCAGCATGGTCGGGGCATGTTTTTTAGATGCATCGTGAGCATCAGGAATAACATCACCTGCATTTTTTGCAATCCACTGATATGCTCCGGCCGGACTTTTTGTAAGTTCCCATTCATAATTAAACAGATTTTCAAAGAAATAATAACTCCACTTTACCGGAGTTTGCGTCCAAGTTACTTCCAAACCACTGGAGATGGTGTCACAACCAATACCAGAGGCAAATTTGCTTTTCCAACCCAAACCCTGGTCTTCAATATCCGCTGCTTCAGGTTCATGTCCAACATGTACTGCCTCACCTGCTCCGTGTGTTTTTCCAAAAGTATGACCTCCGGCAATCAGAGCAACTGTTTCTTCGTCATTCATTGCCATGCGGGCAAAAGTGTTCCTGATATCCACTGCTGCAGCAACTGGGTCGGGATTTCCGTTTGGTCCTTCAGGATTAACATAAATAAGTCCCATTTGAATAGCTGCAAGCGGATTGTCAACTTCACTGACGTCAAGGTTGCGTTCGTCATTGTCCAACCATTTTGTTTCTGAACCCCAATACATATCTTCTTCGGGTTCCCACACATCAGCACGTCCTCCTGCAAATCCGAAAGTTTTGAAACCCATTGATTCCAAGGCAACATTACCTGCAAGTATCATCAGGTCAGCCCATGATATTTTGTTGCCATATTTCTGCTTTACCGGCCAAAGTAATCTTCGTGCTTTATCGAGATTGACATTATCAGGCCAACTGTTTAGCGGTGCAAAACGTTGTTGTCCACCACCGGCCCCACCACGTCCATCACCTATTCGATAAGTACCGGCACTGTGCCACGCCATTCTGATAAACAGGGGTCCGTAATGACCAAAATCCGCCGGCCACCAGTCTTGTGAATCAGTCATTATTTTATGTAGGTCATCTTTAAGTGCCTGTAAATCCAGACTTTTAAATTCTTTGGTGTAATCAAAATTTTCATCCATCGGATTTGATTTTGAGCAGTGCTGACGAAGAATGTTCAATTTTAACTGATTTGGCCACCAATCACGGTTCTTTGTTCCACTGCCACCAATACTGTGTTTTCCGTTTGCGCCAGTTACCGGGCATTTGCTCCTGTTTTCCGAATCATGTTCCATAATAGTTTGATTTAAATTTATTATTAATGTTCATTAAAAGTTCCTTTTATTTGAAGTACAATCTCGTCAATTTGAAAACCTGAAAGATTCTTTTTTTCAAAATAATTCTGAAGTAACTCATCCAGTTCTTCATCAACATAATCTTTTATTGATTCAGTTTTCTGACAATATAAATGGTGATGATTTTCCATCACACCGTCATACCTCATAACATCTTTTTCCGTTGTTACTTTCTTAATTAATCGATTATCTACCAAAGCGCCTAAAACTTTATACACCGTGCCAGTGGCAATGTTTGGGTGCATTTTTTTTATGTAATCAATTATGTTCTCCGCAGTTGGGTGATTATTAAGATTGTAGATAGATTCCAAAATTGCCATTCTTTGAGGAGTAACTTTTAAACCTTTTTCTGTCAACTTATTTTTAATGAATTCAGTCATCATTTTAATGTCTTAGTGCTTATGAGAATAATTCTTATTTAGGAATCATTAAATCTACAACTTTTTTTCTTTACCAGGAAATTTTTCAACATTTAATTGAAGGATTGAGATTTAGCAAAAGGACTAACTATCGGTAAAAATCAACAAAAATTAGCGCCCGGAGTTTTTAAAAATCAAATGGCGTAAAAGGGTTACTGGAAAAATCAGTAACAGTTTTTGGCATTTACATGTACATTTTATCCTCTGACTTATTATTTAAAAACAATAACTACTCATTTGGTTTTCATAGAGAAAAGATCCAAAATCAAAACTTTAAAGCCAAAAGATAAAAACCGGAATTATGTGTAATTCCGGTTTTTATTCCTTATTCATCGAATCGGCCAAAACCGCTTTCGGACAGGTACAAATGATTAATTTAATTAGAATTGAAAACTACTTTTCGACCCCTTTAGTGTGGTTTCTGTAATTAATTCCCAGTTTATCAAGTCTTTTGTAATCAACCAAAAGCCTTTTTTCAAAATCATCATAATTTTTGAGTTCTTTTTTTGTCCAGCCAACTTCTGCTTCAGCCTGTAAGCGTGGCAAAAGCATATACTCAGCTTTTTTAGTTGTAGCAATATATTCAGTCCAAAGATTGGTTTGAACACCAAGAATATGCTTGGCTTCACTGGAAGATAACTCTGCCGGAATTGGTTCGTAACTGTAAACTTTTTCAACCGGCAAAAAACCGCCAATTGCAAGTGGTTCGTTTTCTGTGTCACGCGATTGATAATGATCGATATACATGTGCGAATTGGGTGACATAACCACATCGTGATTTTGCTTTGCAGCTTCAATTCCTCCTGCTTCGCCACGCCAGCTCATTACAGTTGCTCCCGGCGCTAGTCCACCTTCCAGTATTTCATCCCACCCCAAAAGTCTGCGACCTTTTGAAGCCAGGTATTTATCCATCCGGGAAACAAACCAGCTTTGTAATTCATGTTCATCTTTCAAACCATTTTCTTTTATCCGTTTTTGACAGGCATCGCACTGTTTCCATGCATCTTTCGGGCATTCATCACCGCCAATGTGTATGAACTCCGACGGGAAAATATCAAGTATTTCATCCAGCACATTTTGTAAAAACTCAAAAGTTTCTTCCTTTCCTGCACAAAAAACATCCTTATGAACTCCCCATATTTTTTTAACTTCATACGGGCCGCCGGTGCAACCCAAATAAGGGTACGAAGCCAGCGCACCACCTGCATGACCGGGCATTTCTATTTCCGGAACAACAGTTATGTATCTTTCTGCAGCATAACGAACAATTTCGCGTGCCTGATCCTGCGTATAAAATCCACCATATCCAATACCATCATATTCAGGATTGTTGCTGTAGTGACCCAGCATGGTTTCATCGCGCCAATGACCAATTTCGGTAAGCAGCGGGTATTTCTTTATTTCAATGCGCCAACCCTGATCTTCGGTTAAGTGCCAGTGAAAAGTGTTGATTTTGTACATGGCAAGGATATCAATGTATTCCTTGATAAAACTTACCGGGAAAAAGTGACGGCCCACATCAAGCATGTTTCCGCGCCATGCAAATCTTGGCTGGTCTTTTATATCGATAACCGGTATTTCAAGGTTGCCATTTTTTGCATCTACAGGCAGCATTTGTTT
The DNA here is from genome assembly GCA_963800345.1 of uncultured Prolixibacteraceae bacterium. GTDB lineage: Bacteria > Bacteroidota > Bacteroidia > Bacteroidales > Prolixibacteraceae > Draconibacterium. Next base: position 78,222 of record CAWDAW010000019.1, read on the forward strand.
CAGGGTTTGCATTCCGTAAAATAAACCATTGGGCTCTGTTGCAACAATAACCACTGATTTATCGCTAACTTTCAGCAAATAACCTTCTTTACCCAGATTTGAACTGCCAATTATTTTAAACTGGATAGTTTTTTCGCCCGGAGTTTTTCCCAAATCCATGTTATACAATTCTGAAAGATATTTGTTGAAAAATTCAGCAATCCGTGCTACTTCTTTATTGGAAGCATCATATTGCAGGCCACAACTTTTATCCAATATAAAATTCCCGTTTCCTTTTGACATTTCCATGGGTTGTGGAATAATAGACGGATATTGCGCAAAAACATGAAACACGATAAATAAAATAAAGATTAGCAAACTGATTTTCTTTGTCATTTTATATAGTTTTGAGTTTTTATTTAAAAACCAAAGTAACAACTTTTTTAAAAATTTAAAAAGAAAGTTTTTCAATAGAAATAAAATTAATATCGAAATACTTTTTAAATGGCATTTAAAATTTCCATTTCAAATCAACTGTCCCACAAAGTTCCTGAAACAGAACTTGCCTGTATTGAATGTAATGTTGTTATGCAGTCATTTAATAAAGAACTTTGGAATGAAATCCGGCAAAACATTGTTGAACTTTCAGGTAAACTTAAAATAGAAGATATTAAAGATATTCCCGCTATTTCGGCATCACGAAAGGCTTATAAAGCCTGTGGAAAAGACCCTGCCCGTTATCGTTTATCTGCAGAAGCGTTGTTGCGCAGGGTTGTAAATCGCAATGAAATCTATCAGATTAATAATGTAGTGGATGCATTGAATCTTGTTTCCATTTCAACAGGATTTTCAATTGGAGGTTATGATGCCGATAAAATAAAAGGTGACATTATTTACGGAATTGGTGAGCCAAACGAACTATACACGGGGATTGGAAGAGGTGAATTAAACATTGAAGGAATGCCGGTTTTCAGGGATTCACTTGGCGCTTTTGGAACATCCACGAGTGATTCCGAACGGACATCAGTAACTTTGGAAACCAAACGTTTTCTGATGATTATTGTTGATTATGCTGTTTCACCCCATTTGGCAGAAGCTACAGGATTTGCTAAAGAATTACTGGTGAAATACGCCCGGGCAACAAATTTCGAAATTAAAAACATAAGATATATATGAGATGGTTCTGTAAAATGATGCTCAGAATGTTGGGTTGGAAAGCAGTTGGGGGAGTGGCCCCAGAGCCCAAATGTATCATTATCGGCATTCCGCACACAAGTGCATGGGATTTCGTGATTTCATGGTTTTTTTACACCTCAATTGGTGGCTTTGCCAGCACGCTTGTGAAAAAGGAATTTTTCTTTTGGCCGTTGGGTTATTTTTTGCGTAAAATGGGTGGAGTTCCAATCGACCGTTCAAAGGGAGCCAATGTTATCAGGCAAACCATTCATCTTTTTAACGAAATGGAACACCTGCATCTGGCACTCACACCCGAAGGTACGCGCGAACGAACTAAAAACTGGAAGGCCGGTTTTCACACCATTGCCACAACAGCAAAGGTTCCGGTTTACCTGGGCAGTTTCGATTGGGGAAGAAAGGAAATTACAATTGGCAATAAATTTGAACTTTCTGATGACGCAAAAACCGACATTAAACGCATGAAAGATTATTATCGCGAAAAAGGGGTTGTAGGGAAGTTTCCGGAGAATTTTAATACTGAGTACTGAGTGGGTGTCGTGATTTATAACCGCGACTGTTCAGTGGATGTAATCCGCTACACATTTGTCATCCTGCCCAACTTTCAAAAATCATACTTCCTGTTTCATCATTGTTTTCGATGCGCAAATGCACATCAATTTCCTGTTGCATTTCTTCAACGTGAGAGATAACGCCTACAATCCGATTCTCTTTTCGCAGCGATTTTAATGTGTCGAAAACTACAGAAAGCGATTCTTTGTCGAGTGAGCCAAAACCTTCGTCCAAAAAGAAAAAGTTTTGGTTTGATTCGGTTATTTTCTGGATATTATCTGCCAGCGCCAGTGCAAGTGAAAGTGCTGCCTGGAATGTTTGTCCGCCTGAAAGTGTTTTTACGTTTCGCACCTTGCCGCCGTTTAAAAAGTCGCGCACCTGAAAATTATTGTCGGCGGTAATTTCCAGACTTAACTTTTGCCGGGTGAGTTTAAAAAACCTGTCATTGGCCGCATAACACAGGTTTTGCAGGTAAACCGATGAAATGTAATTGACAAATCCACTGGCTGTAAACAGTGATTTCATGGTTTTGATATTTTGTCCGCGCAACTCATTTTTTTCCATTTGCTGCCTCAACCCGACCAGATTTTCGAGGTCTTTTCGCAGCTTTTTCAACCACTCTTCAGCTTTTCCTTTTTCCTGGTTTTTGTTATTTTGAAGTTCTTTGCTTTCTTTAATTTCATCAAGCAATTTCTGATGTGATTCGGCAATGTAAACACGCTCGCCAATTTCTGTTTTAATTTCTTCGAACCGGGATTTTACCAGCGACAAATTCTGCTTGAAATCAGTGATTTTCTTTTTATTGCTATCGGGATCAAGCGCTTGTAAAAGAACATTTTTTACTTCATCCACAGATGTATATTCAGATTTTTCCAATTCATTATTCAACTGAAAATTCAAGGCTGTGAAATTTTCCTTTTCGGATTTCAAAGCCTCCCGATTGGCAGTAATAACGCCCGAAAGTGTGTCTTTAGTTCTTCTAAGTTCGGTGAGTTTCGTTGAAATATGGTTAAATTGATTTTCCAATTCCGAAAACTTCTGTAACAGTTTTGATTTTTCATCCTCTATTTCCGCATTTGTTTTAATGGAATAATCATCTGTCACAACCATTTTTAGTTGTTCCAGCAAGGTTTTGTTTTCGGTTTGGTGAATGGTGATTAGTGTTCTTATTTTTTCCAATTCGGATTGAAAACGTTCTTTGTTTTTAACAGTTTTTTCAAGTTCATCGCTAATTTTTTCAAAAAAAATCTCCTGCTTTTTAATTTCATTTTGCAGTGTTTCAGCAGCATTGAATGCACTTTCGACCTTTTCCATTTCAGTATATTCCGGCCATGAAAAAAGTGATTGGTGGTTATCTCTCTGATGTATATTTTCCTCCAGTTTCTTTTGCCAATCGTTTAAAATTCCAGTTTTAAGATTTAACTGAATATGCAAATCTTTCAATGTCAAAACTGTTTCATTCCACTTTTCAATTTGCCTTTCCATACTTAATTTTTCAGTTGCAATTTTATTTTGCTCCTGACTAACATCTTCCGCACTGTAAATCTGAGGGTGGTGGGTCGAACCGCACAGCGGACAGGGCAATCCATCCGATAAATCGCTTGCATATTTTTCCAATTGTGCTTTAACACGTAAATGGTCAGCCTCCGAATCGCACTTTTTAATAGCGGATTTTAGCGAATCAGTTTTTGCCTGCGCGAATAGCAAAATTTCCGAAAAATCAGTTTTGCCCGTTAATTCATCAAAAATTGTATTATTTATTAAAGTGTTTGTTGAATTTATTAATTTACTTGTTTCCAACTTCAATTTGCTCAATTCTGAATCAATCTCAACAGTTTTTTTATTGATGTTTAGCTTTTCAATATACCAGGTTTTTATTTTTGAAAGCAATGTAAAATCTGGCAATTCAGCTTTTTTCGATTTGATTTCATTGCTAATTCTTTGTTTTTCTATCGTTAATTTTTCAACATTTTCTGAAGTTTCAATTACATACTTGTTTCCTTTTGTTAGCCGCTCGTTTTCCCCTGCAATTTTTATTTCCAGGTTTTTTATTTGAATCAGTTTCCCCAATTCTTCCGCACGTTGTTTTAAGGCTTCTCGGTTTTCATAGGCCGGTTTTATTTCGTTTAAACTGGCTTCATATGTATTAATTTCTGCTTCTTCTTTTGCTAATTTTTGGCTGTCGGTTTCAATTTGTTTTGTTTTGTCATTCACCTTTTTTGTGCTTGTTTCCAACACTTCCAAAAGGTTTTTAAATTGTAACACACATTTTTCGAATTGAATTGTCTTTTTCTCTAACTGAAGGATATCAGGTTCCTGTTTTTGAAGGCTCTCAAGTGTTGATTTTGCCCCTTCCAGTTTTTTATTCAGTTCAAGTAATTGCTGAAATTGTATTTCCTGTTGTTGCTGGTTTTTTAATTTTTCTTCAACTTCTTCCAATATTTTTTTGAGTTGAGAGAGTTGCTTTTCAAGTTCGGTAATTTGGTTTGGGTCGATTTCTCCCAATTGTTGCAATTGCCCTTGAAGGTTTTGTTTTTGTGCATTGTTTTTTGCTTCGAGGGCAACAGTTTTATAGTAAAGTTCAAATTTTTCGAGGCCGAAAAGTTGGGTCATCATTCTTGTTCGTTCCGTATTTCCCAATTGCAAAAACTCCTGAAACCGGCCCTGCGGAATGATGATAGTACGTTTGAAATTTTCGTAACTCAATCCTATTGCGTTTTCAAGCATAGCCGGTTCAATGGGAATCCAGTTATTTTCAGTTTTTTTATAAGCGGTTCTATCCAGCTTTTCAACTTTGTCAAATTGATTTTTGTTTCTTTTACCGCTAACCACAGCACGGTAGGCAGTTTGGTTCTTTCCTGTTTCAAAAACGAAATCGATAAGTAATTCATTCGATTTCAGGTTCATCATGTTATAATTGCGGTTGTCGCCTGAAAGGTTAAGGCGGTCGGTTTTGCCATAAAGAGCAAAAGTTATTGCCTCCAGAACCGACGACTTTCCACATCCTACCGAGCCAAAAATGCCAAACAGGTTGGCCTCAGTCAGCGTCCTGAAATCAATGGTTTGTTTTTTTTGGTATGAGTACAAACCTTGTATTGTAAGTTGAATTGGTATCATGTTTTTGTTTGTAACGTGTATTTTACTTTGCCATTTATCAAAAAATATAGAACTACAAATATTATCGGTGCGCTGCACCTTTTAGAAATACAATAAAATTATTACTACAAATATAAGCGGTGCGCTGCACCTTTATTGTCGTTAAATTTTTTTAAGGCAAAATTATTTTAGTGGTAAATACTTCTTTTTACAGCGGCAGCGCCGCGAAATATTTGTAGCACTCCATTTCAGGTTAGCACGAAAGGTGCAGAGCACCGAAATATGTTTTACTTGTCGTCAAAGAATTCAAATAAATAACCTTCATTGAAATCTACGTCGTTCTTACTCAATATCTCTAAATACTCTTCTTTAAAAGTTTTTCCCTGATGATGAGTTTCCTGATTCAAAATATAATTTACTACCGTGTCCAACTGAGATTGGGAATGAGAAAAAGCACCATACCCTTTTTGCCAATCAAATTTAAATTTTGAAAATCCTTTCTGTTTTATCCACGAATTTGTTGAAGTTTTAATTTCCACAACCAGTTTGGGGATCAAATAATTCAAATTGTATCCAATGAAAATGTGAATGTGATCCGGCATACTTCCTATTGCCAATAGTTTATGACCGTGGTGTTGTACAATTCCGGTTATATATTTTTCCAGCTCATCTTTCCATTGTTTTCCGATTAACGCTTGTTTATTTTTAGGTGAAAAAACCAGGTGAATGTAAATTTGTGAATATGTATTTGCCATAGTTATTGATATTCGGTGCGCTGCACCTTTTGTGTCATTTATCATCGTAGTTGCTACAAATATAAATGGTGCTCTGCACCTTATAATTCAATGTACAATTTTTATGAATTTAAGTGGGATGTTACTCCATCAATTTGTTACTAATATCATTGCGAATAAAATTTAAAATGACTTAATTTTCCTCCTCCGAAAGAATCTCTGCCAATAACTCCATGATTTCCGCGTTGGGTTCCTGGCCTTTTGCGTGTTTAAAATAATCACGGAAAAGTTCGTTTATATTTTTGCTTAAGTCGACACTTTTTTTGTCGCAAGCCGCATATTCGCCAGGATTTGTAACTTCAGGAATAATGGTTACAATTCCATTGTGTGCAGCGTTAATTTGCCGGCGTTCCTGTGCAGTTAAAAACGTGTCGGTTACCAATGTCAATTCTACTAAACAATCAGGATTTTGTGTCAGCCAGTTCAGTGCATCTTCTATTCCCTGAGCTTTATAACGCAGCAGTTTTTTACCTTTCATAAGTGGTTTTTCAACTACAATTGCTTTTTCGCCGGGTTCAACATCAACAATCAAAACATATTTTTGCTGGTTAGCTTCAGCAAAACTGTATGAAAGCGGACTGCCACTGTAAAAAACTTTTGATTCCTTGTCAACTGCATGCATTCTGTGCAAATGCCCCAAAGCTGTATATTGAACCTGTACGGGAATATTTTCGGTGTAAACTGCCTGAACGCCTCCAACATGCAAAATTGGTTTTTCTTCGGCAGGTTCTTCAGGTATTTCACTGCCTTTTTCAATCACAAAAAGATGACTTACAAGAATATTGACTCCTTGATTGTCACAAAATTTATCAGCTAAATTGCTCCAGCTTTGTTGCAGCACATTTCTGAGTTCTTCTTCGCTGTTTTCATGACCAAGAGCAGTTTTTAGCCTGATTTCGTTTGCATATGGAGTTGTTAAAATCCGAAGTGGCGTTGGGTTATCCGGAAGTTGAATCTCCATAAAACCTTCTCCTGAATTTAAAATCTTCAATCCTGTTTCCAGTTCAAATTCAGAAACAACAGAATTTGGATAACCAGTAAATATAATTCCGCATTCGCGTGCCAATGGATCGGGAGCCTCAATGCGATCGGGCGAATCGTGATTTCCGGCAATTGCAATAACCGGTCGTCGCCCATTATTTGTAAGCCGTTTTAGTGTTTTGTAAAAAAGATCTATTGCTTCCGTGGGCGGATTGAAGGTATCGAATAAATCACCGGCAACAAGCACAACATCCACGTTTTCGGTGTCGGCAATTTCACAGATTTCTTTTAAAACTGCCTGTTGCTCTTCCATTCGTGAAAAATTTTCGAGTCGCTTTCCGAGATGCCAGTCGGAGGTATGAAGAATTTTCATTTTTTTAGATTTGAGTTTTTTAGATTTGAGTATCAAGACTAAGAGTATCAAGTATCAGGACTAAGAGTAGCAAGTATCAAGATTAAAAGTATCCAGTATCCAGTATCCAGAATCCAGAATCCACGTCCGAACTGGTCGTCCGGGCGGGCAGCATCCAATATATATTCACTTAGCATCCTCCTCCAACTCCCCTTTCTTAGTTTCATAATTGTTTACAAGTTCTTTTAATTTATCCGGATTTTGAGTGGCCAAATCGTTGATTTCGGTGGGGTCTTCCTTCAAATTGTACAATTCCCAATTTTCTCCGTTTAGTTTCACTATTTTCCATTCTTTTTGACGAAACATCCTGAATTTGTCTGTCCAGCCTGACATATAGAAATCCGGTTCCTTTCGCTCTTTTCCCTCCAAAACCGGCATCAATGAACTTCCCTGCAAAGGTTGTGGTTTTATTTCGCCAAGTTGCGTGGGATATTGAATGCCGGCTGCTTCGAGCAGGGTAGGGGCAATGTCAGTAATATGACCGGTTTGATGCGTAATTTGATTGGGTTCGACCTGATTTGGCCAACGCAAAATAAATTGTGTATTTGCTCCGCCTTCGTGGCCATACTGTTTGAAATATTTGAATGGCGAATTTCCCACATTTGCCCAGGCAGCAGAAAGTGTGCGAAAACCTTCAGCAACTCCGGGTGGAAATTCGAAATCGCGGTTGCTGTCGTAAGGGCACGAACCATTATCTGAAAGATAAATAACGATTGTATTCTCAGCAATTCCTTTTTCATCAAGAAAATTCATTAATCGGCCAATATTTTGATCCATCCTGTCGACCATGGCTGCAAATACTGACATTTCCAAATCCATTTCATCTTTTTCCTGTTCGCTTAAAGAATCCCATGGCCGGTAAAGTGAAATTTTTGCCCGTTTTTCTTCATCTCCCTTTGGGTGTCCCCTGAATTTATTGATATTGCTGCTGGGCGGACTTAGTTGGACATTGTCAGCCATTAATCCAATTTTTTTTAGTTTTTCCAAACGTTCTGCTCTGATTTTGTCCCATCCTTTCATGTAAGTACCCTTATATTTTGCAATGTCCTCAGGCCGGGCCTGCAACGGATAATGTGCGGCTCCATATCCCATGAAAAGGAAAAACGGCTGGTTGTTTTTTACCGGCTCTTCCATCCACCGCAAAGCATTGTCGGTTAATACATCGGTTTTAAAAAATGGTTCTTTTTCATGGTAAATCTGATCTGCATTCACAGTATCTCCATTCAAAATAAAAGGGTTGACAAATTGGCCGGAAGGAGGTACAAAAAACTCATTCATTGCCTTAAATGTAAGCGACTTGTCGAAAACATTTTTGGCGAAAACATGTTCCGGTGCCCATTCCATCCAGTGTTCCTTTCCCGAATGAATCACATAATAACCATCATTTTTTAGTATTTGAGCGAAGTTTACTGCATTTTTTCCACCTTCATACAAACCCGAAAACAAGGTTGAGCGCGACGGTTCGCATTTCGACATGTTATAAAAGTTTGAAAAGCGAATTCCTTCACTGGCAAGTTTGTCAAGGTTAGGCGTTTTTATTTCAGAGCCATAAGCACCAATATCAGAATATCCGATATCGTCGCCCAGGATTAATATGATATTCGGTTTGTTGTTTTCTGTTATTTTGGGATTTCGACTTTCCATGACTTTCACATAAATGAAAAACGCGGCAAAAATGGCGATGATAATGAGGAAGAAGTAAATAAAAACCTGTTTCATGTTGTACTTTTTTGAGAAAGTTTTAAGGAATATCCTGAATCAATTTATAATGCATTATTTTTTAACTACCAGTAAAAATACATTATTTAAAAGATTCAACGTGAATGTGATGGAAGATTTTTGATGATTTACCGTGTTTGGAGGTGTCGGGGTTAAACAACAATCAGTTTGAATAAAACCACAGTAATTTCACATTTTTAGAATGAAATTAACTTCATTTCATTTATTGAACTTCATTTTCATCGTTAAAAATCCGTTCAATCCGTTTATCCGGAATCAGCCAGATAAAAGCAACAAGCGCATAAATTCCACCTGCCAGCAGCGGACTTAACCACGAAATAGCTATGCCCGCGATGTACAATATAGGAGACATCTTCCCCTTCAAATCATTGCCAATAGCTTTGGCTAAAACAGAATTTTTACCCTGGTGTTTCAAAATGCGGGTTTGTAACAAGAAATAAGCTATGGCAGCCATGAGTAAAATTAAACCATACAAGGCAACGGGAATTACAGCAAATTCATTTTCGCCCATCCATCCGGTAACAAACGGTACCAATGAAAGCCAGAAAAGCAAGTGCAGGTTTGCCCACAATACATCACCTGTAACATGGGTTACGGTGTGCATTAAATGATGGTGATTATTCCAGTAAATTCCGATATAAATAAAGCTAAGGATATAACTTGTTACAACCGGTAACAAGGGCTTCAAAGATGAAATATCATTGCCGTGCGGCACTTTCATTTCCAAAACCATTATAGTGATAATTATAGCCAGCACGCCATCGCTAAATGCTTCCAGTCGTCCTTTTTTCATGATTTTTCATTATTTATTGTTGTCCTGCAATTTGGTAACGGTTTGTTTAGAAACACCAGCTTCCGGGAAAATGTTTATAAGACTTTTAATAAAGAAAATGTTTTCAAAATCCCGTTAAACATTTATATATTTTGAAGAAATTTTGAATGGTTCATAACAACATCATAATCTGTTGGATTATTCAGGTGTTCGGTGACACACAATTTTTGGATTATTGGTTAAATCCATTTCCCTCATTGCAAAATCACTTTACATTATAAAGTTTTTTTGGTGCCATTTTTTCAGATTTTATTTTTTGATTTTAAATTCAAGGTAATCGTAATTCATATTGCCATTTGAAGTGGTTTTTAACGTTAACACATGTAGTTCCCTTTTTAAGTTCCACCGTTGTTAATGAATCAATTTTATTCCAATGGTGCCATTGTCTCCAATCAATGGGTTCATTTTCATTTCTTGTGGATGGTATAAGTAAATCTGAAGTGAGCTGTTTTCCGTCAAAGTCCAAAGCAATTGCGCCATCTCCGCTTGCCGTGTACATTACTCCAATTTTGTATTTACCTGATTTTTTAACCTGAACTGTGTAATTTATCCATTCTCCCGGTTCAGTCCAACCCACATAAAGCTGATCTTTTTCAGGTTCTGTAACATTATACGGACTGTTATCAATGGCAGGATTCCTGAATTTTGTATATGAAATATCAACCGCTTCATTCATTCTGAATTCATTTAAATAAGAACCATCCGCAGGGTTCAGGCGACCACTTCCCGAATTTGTTGAATCGGTATCGTGAAATGAAATTCCTTCACCTCCAATATCATAAATATTCACATTGAATTTTGCCGGGAATGGTTTGGATTTTATTGTTCCAGACTTTTCCACTGTAATCAGTTTGAGCAGAGCTGAACTTTACAAAAGCTGTTAGCAGAACAATGCTGACAAACGTTAGCAAATTGAAAAGATTTTTCATGATTATTGTTTTATTACTTCGAATTTATCAGACAAATAATCTGTTGAATTTTTACCAACCTGAACTTCAAATTCTCCAGGTTCAACAATCCTTTTCATGTTGGGTCCGTAATATTGCAGTTTATCAGCTGTAATCAGGAATGAGACTGTTTTGCTTTCGCCTTTGGCAAGGTGAATCCGTGTAAAATCTTTTAACTCCTGAACCGGACGCGTAACTGTGCTGACCAAGTCACGAATGTAAAGCTGCACTATTTCATCGCCGTCACGATTGCCTGAATTTTTAACGTCAACTGAAACTTTCACAGGTTCGCCGGGAATTATTTTTTCTTTACTGATTTTCAAGTTTGAATATTCAAATGTTGTATAACTCAATCCAAATCCGAAAGGATACAATGGCGAATAATCTCCATTAATGTACGGGCTTTCATGAACATACGGTTTCCTGTTGTAATAAACGGGAAGTTGCCCTACATGACGGGGAAAAGTTACTGCCAGTTTTCCACCCGGATTTACTTTTCCAAAAACAATATTGGCAACAGCAGTTCCCTGATCCTGTCCCAAATACCAGCCTTCGAGCATTGCGGGAGCATTTTGTAGCCAGGTAGTTTACTGAATGTGGCCGACCATTGATTAAAAGAACTGCTGTTTGTTTTCCCAGTTCAAAAATAGCTTTGGCCAAATCTTCCTGACGGCCAGGCAAATCAAGGTCATAAGAATCACCTGTATGATTTTTCCATTCTTCACGACAGGTAAGTTCGTTGCCACCCATCACCAGCAAAACTGCATCGCATGTTTTGGCCAGGGCAACTGCATCTTCAATCCTTCGGTTTTCTGCTTCGATGGTTTTTTCCAATATTTGAATGGTAGTGTCGTTTTCATAAATTTTGAAACCTTCGGAATAAACCACTTCAAATTTTCCTTTTCCATAGGTAGTCATTCCTTGCAAAATACTGATTCCCGGAGAGATATCATTTGAATAATTTCCATAATGAACTTCATCAGCATTTGGGCCAATTACTGCCAAACGCTTTATTTTGCTATCGTTGAATGGCAGGGTTCCATCATTTTTTAACAGAATTATTCCTTCCTCAGCGGCTTTGAGTGCAATTTGCCTGTGTTTTTTTTGCATTGCCAGCCTTTCATTTTTACTCACACTTTTGATGTAAGGATTTTCAAATAATCCCAATATGAATTTATTCCGCAACACCCGCGCAACTGCCGAATCGATAACCGATTCTTCTAATTCCCCCGCACGAATCAAATCCGGCAAAAATCGAAAACAGTATTCATTCCAATTGCTTGGGCATTCGAAATCCATTCCGGCTGATATTGCCCTTTTCCCGGCTTCGGCCTGGTTTAGTGCAGCATGTTGGCGATAAATCATTCGGTTTACTGCATCGTAATCGGAAATTACATAACCGGTAAAACCCCACTCTCCGCGAAGTACATCGTTGAGCAACCAGCTGTTGGCATGGTTTGGCACTCCGTCAATTTCATTGTATGAAGCCATCACAGTTCGTACATTGGCTTTTTTTACAGCCATCTCAAAAGGAAAAAAATGAACTTCACGAAGCACCCTTTCCGAAAAATTGGCAGGTGCGAGGTTGGTTCCTCCTTCGGGTTCACCATGCCCTGCAAAATGTTTGGCACAGGCTATCAAATGATTTCCATCAATAAACGAAGCTCGTCCCTGTAATCCGAGTATTGCGCTTACTCCCATTTGTGCAACGTGATATGGGTCTTCGCCCAAAAACTCGTCTGACCTGCCAAACCGGGGATCGCGCAATAAGTCGATTACCGGTGTGGCCGCATGAGTAATTCCATAGCTTCTCATTTCTTTGGCTACAGCAGTATAAACAGTTTCAATTAATTCGGGATCCCAGGTACTTCCCAGCAAAGGCGGAGCCGGAAAAACCGTTGATTTATCTTCGTTACCAACAAATCCATGACAACCCTCTCCATTTGAAATGGCGGGAATTCCCAACCGTGTTTGTTCCATCAAATATTTTTGTACTGCATTGAAGCGCTTTATATAATCATCCTGGTTCATCCGGACCTGAAACTGAAGAAAGCCAATTCCGTTTTTAACCGTATCTCCCAAATCAACAATCGCTTTGCTTAGAATTTTCGGATTGCTCACATCCATATTTCGGATGCCAGACATCAATCTGCCGAAGTTTTTCTTCCAGTGTCATTCGGCCCAACAAATCATTTATCCGTGATTCTGTTGGTGCAGCAGGATTTTTGTAAATTGGTTTTTGGATGGGTTGAGCTTCAAGTGTACCGACGGCAAGCAAAATGGAAATAAAAATAATGTAAAATTTGTGTTTCATCAGTTTGAAATTTTAGTTTAGTTTAAATCGTAAACATTGATATTCAACCAATAAAGTTAAGATCCTGTTGAATGCAATTAATCTATCAGGTTTTAAATTTAAGAAATATATTCTTATGATAATTAGTTAATTGAAGTAATAAACCAAATTTTAAGATGCAACTTTAATAGAAAAATTACAAGTAAAATATTTCACCAAACTTTTTGTTAACCCTTTAATTTTCAACTTCTTATTTATTCATTTAATATTTCCGCAATCTCTGCCGGAATAACTTTACCGTTTGGAATATGAAGTTCGCCTTCACAGCTGTTGTTTTGTTCGTTCAAATCGTAATTCTTTGCCAACTCGATTTTAGCCGATATTTTAAAATTTCCCTTTGTTGCTTTCCAGTTTTTACCTTTATTTCCCTGGGCACAGGCAAGTTCCATGCTACCAACAGGAATTGAAATTGATTTTGAATTGTAATACGCTACTTCTTCATCATTAACATAAAAATGAATGATATGTGCATCACCGGATTTTGTTGCACAAGTACCGTTGTTGATGATGGAAACCATAAATATTACTTCGTCGCCTTCTTTGGGAAATACAGGCAATGTTCGGATATTCACTACTGAAAGGTCAGGTTTTCCATCTGCTTTTCCCAAGCTGAATTCTGCCTGAAGCGGCAAAATAGCTGAAGAACCTCCAACCTGAACAATAAATTCACCTTCAGGAACCTGATACGATTTCAATTCCTGATTATAAATGTACAATTCTTCGGGTGACAGTGTAATGGTAATCGTTTTTGTTTCTCCTGGATTTAAATGTTCCTTTTTGAAACCACGCAATTGTTTTTTCGGCATCGGAATTTCAGGAACAATTTTTCCCGTTGAAAGATAGAGTTGCGCCACTTCTTCGCCGGCCAAATCTCCTGTATTTTTCAAATCGAATGTAACATCAATAAAATCGCCCACTTTCGCGTCAGGATTATTAATTTTGATGTTTGAATATTCAAAAGTGGTGTAGCTTAAACCAGCGCCAAAGGCAAATTCGGGTTCCATATTTTGTGCATCGTACCAGCGATACCCAACTCCCCTGCTAACCAGGTTCCGAAAATCGGGGCTTATCGGGAATATCTGTTCATCGCTTTTAGGAATTGTTGCCGGTAATTTTCCTGAGGGATTATATTTTCCAAAAAGCACATCGGCAATGGCACGCCCGGTTTCCTGTCCGGGATAAAAAGCGTAAAGCAATCCTTTTACATTCTTTATAACCGGAGTAACGCTGCACGTTCCTCCAGAAATTACAACCACAATAACATTCGGATTTACTTTTGCAATTTCGTTTATCAGTTGGTTTTGCATTCCGGGTAATAAAACAGTTTGCGAAGCCCTGTCGGGTCGTGTAACTGAACCTCCGCCTTTTTCATCAGCTTCTTTATCAAGAAAATATCCTTCGCCTTCAACAGTACTGTCCAGGCCAGCCACAAACACTACATATTCCGAAATTTTCGCGGCTTCAAGAGCTTTGGCAAATTGCTTTTTATCGTTATCGTTGATGTTACAACCTTGCGCATAATTCACCCGTTTATCGCCTAAAACAGTTTTTAGTGCTTTTTCAACCGGAATGCGATATGAAGGAAGAACTTTCGAACTGCTGTTTCCATCGAGGGGCAACACACCCGCATTTGGACCAATTACTGCAACTGATTTTATCGCCTCCAAATTCAATGGTAAAATGTGCGCTTCATTTTTCAGAAGAACAAGGCTTTTTAATCCACTTTCATACACCAGTTCGCGGTGTTTTCTGCTGTCGATTACACTTTTGGGTGTAACAGGTTTTCCATCAATCATTCCCGAAATCAGTTTTGTGCGAAGTACATTTCTTGTTGCCCTGTTCACCAGCAAGGAATCAAACTTCCCACTTTTTACACCTTCCGGAAGTTCTTTGATATATAAATCATTTCCCTCGCAAAAATCGAGTTCCGATTTCAATGCTTTTCCTGTATCGCTAAATCCGCCCCAATCACACATGGTGTAATAATTAAACCCCCAATGATCACGCAATAAGTCTTTTATGAGGAATTTATTTTCGGCACATTTATCACCATTTATCCAATTGTAGGCACACATTACAGAAATGGCACCACCCACCTGCACTGTTCTTTTCCAGTGGTAGCCCCAGAATTCCACCAAACTTCTTTCGTCGCTCAGGTAATTGTTTGTTCTTCTGTTGAGCTCGTAAGTATTTAAGTTGTAGTGTTTTATTGTTCCGAAAACAGAAGTGGTGTTTTGTCCGAGTACAAAAGCCTCTGAAATCCGGCCACCGAGAAATGGGTCTTCGCCTATGGTTTCGGGTGCACGGCCTATGCGTGGGTCAATCAGTAAATCCAGTGTTGGACCGGCAATCCGATCGCGGCCACGTGCAGCTTGTTCTAATGCAATTGCCCGTCCAACGCGGGTAATTAAAGCAGGATCCCATGTTGCTGCCATTCCGATGGTTACAGGAAAAGATGAAAATCCAGGTGCTCCGTTTCCAATTCCATGTGGTCCGTCGCTTCCTTTAAACTGTGGAATTTCCAAAAGTTCATTTCCATCAGTATTGTAATACAACTGCTCGATTTTATCCTGCATGCTCATTTTACCGAGCATTGTATCCAAACGTTGTTCCAGCGGACTTTGCGTTTCTGATTGTTGAAAAGTGTTACATTGAGAAAGTGTTACTCCAAATAATAAAACGAAAAAGATGGTAAAGTATAATCGTGATTTTTTCATTTTAATAAATGCTCAGTTTAAAAGTGTTTCTTTCATTTTTATTTCAATACTGAAACCATATAAATTCCCGGTGCCCAACCGCGAGTAATGATTTCCGTTTTCTGCAAATCACTCAATACAGATTTATAAAAAGACTGCCCCGTTATGTTTACAATGTTTATTACAGATTCACCAACTTCCCGCCTGGCAGTTATTATAATTTTCTTTGACTGCTTATTGTAAAATGCCTGAATATCCCTGTTATCCAAACCATTTGAATTAGACGTTTTTAAATCTTCGCCAAATTCAATCCAGTTTATATTCATTTCAATCCCGGTGAATTTTAGTGTCATTGTAATGGGTTCTGCATTCTTGATTTCAACATTTTCGAGATACAAAGTTTCCCAGTTTTGCCAACCTCCAGTATTTTTTGGAACCACAGTTCCAATTTTTTCATCGCCAAGATAAAAATCAATTTTTTTTGTTCCTGATGTGTTGCTTGCTGTCCGAAAGGCAATATCATAGGTGCCGGGAGTAACATTTTCAATGAGGTATTTCAGCCATTCTCCATCCTGAACATAAGCAATATTAAAACCGCCGCCTGCATCAGTAGAAGCTTCAATATCAACGCCTGTGGTTCTGTATTTTCCACCCTGATTTAAATTGTCCGTATCGAAAAATCCTATTCCGGCTTCATTGTCGTTAAAATCTTCCGCCTGAATTTTTCCTGGAATTGAATGTGGTCCGTTATAGGCCAGGGCCGCAGGGGTTGCCAAAGTCATTGCTGTTGAAATTTCCGAATAACCTGACTTACCAATAGCGTTGTATGCCAGAATTCGATAACTGTATGAAGTTTCGGGGAGCAGATTTACGTTGGTATAAGAAGTGGAATCGGGAGGTAAAACCGTAAGCAGCTCAAATCCATTGATTCCTTCACGCTCTACAATATAACCCATTTCATTATCCGAATTGTCATTCCATGTTAACTCAATCGTATTGTAGGAAATTGGGTTGGTTTGAAGATTTACAGGTTTTTCAGGCAGTGCCGATGCCAGTTTAAATTTGGAATAAACGGGGGGTAGGTTGTTGTCGAAATCATCACTTGAATAGTTGATTTTAGTAATTGAATCGCCTTTGAAAATGATAACCTGCGTAGTGCGTGGAGATATGACATCACCGTAAGGCGTTTCAATTCCGGCATTTACTTTTAATTTGTATTTCTCTCCGGTTGTGGCTGTGTCATTGAGCAGCAGCGAATATTCCTTGGCTAATCCGCCGGCACGATGCATTATCATAATGGCAGTTTGTTCTTCATTTTGTGCACCATACACAAAAAAATCATTGCTTGAAGAAGTACCGTCGATATAATTTCCTTTAAAATATTTAGCCACAAATTCCATGTGCCGGTAGGATGCCCTTGGTGTCATATTTCCATCAATCATACTAAAATCACTCCCTTGCCGGCTACCACCATTTTCATACATGCTCCATGTTGTGGCGTATTTTGCTTCATATTTCATACATAAACCCAAAATTCCCCCAAACATTTGTCCGTTTTCCCAACTGTGAACCAGTGATCCGTCTTTCGCATTAAATTCACCGATTCCCCAAACCAATGCATTATCACCGGTACGGTTATGTGACGCATTTACCTGATCAACTTTTTGTTTGCACTTTACAATTGAACTTTTGAAATCGTCAATTCCGCCATACGCCAAATTGATGTTATTGTTTTGCGGATATTTATGCCACGAAATACCGTCGCAGTAATAATAATCTTTTCCGGGAATTTTCCCTGCAATATCATTTTTGCCGCCAAACAAGTCGTTGATTGCAAATTCAACATAATAGCAAAAATCAGGTCCATAAATTTTGATGGTCGGATCCACTTCTTTCATCGCTTCAGCCCTGGGTTTAAAATAGGTTTCCACCATTCCTCCCACGTCTATTCCTCCAGCCAGCGCATAATTTTGCAGCCAGGGTTCATTGCCAATGTTCCAGTATTTAACCGGGGCAATTTCACCGTTTTTTTCAATGTTAAAATACCTGACCAAATCGGCAGCAACAGCAGCCGACTGGTATTGCGAAACCTGAATAATTGGTTCGGCTCCCATGGCCTGAATTTTTTTCACCCATCCCAGAAGTGTTGTTTTCGATGGCATATTATCATCGTAGGAATGACCACCTATTCTTATCATTTGAACACCACAGTCTGCGGTTAAATTCCACACTGTTGTATTTGGATTATACCAGACATTGGTACCCACAAGATTGGGACTTATTTGCTGTGCCGCAACCGGACAAACATAAATTACAAACGAAAAAAGCAGGAGTTTTAAAAAATTCTGTTTCATGTTAGTTTTTGATTTTTGAATATACAGGAGGTCTTTCGTTGTCGAAATCATCACTTGTATAATTTATTTTAGTTATTGAATCTCCTTTGAATATGAGTACCTGTGTTGCACGTGGCTGGATTTTATCCATATAAATATCGTCCCGTTTTCCATTGACTGTTAACTTTATTCCCGGATCTTTTTCATCCGTAAAATTAAGGTGTAAATTATATTCTTTGGGTTCCCAAAACCCCGGTTCATAATCATTACACTCAATTGATCACCATTTTCTGCGCCATATACGATGAAGCTGGAATCAGAAGCAGTTCCGTTTATAAATGTTCCGCTAAAATATTTTGCCACAAATTCCATGTGCCGGTAAGATGCCCGTGGCGTCATGTGGGCTCCATCGATAAAACTGAAATCAGAACCTTTGCGATCTCCGCCATGTTCAAACATACTCCAGCTTGTAGCGTATTTTGCTTCGTATTCCATACACCAGCCCAATACAGCACCAAACATTTGTCCGTTGCCCCAGGTGTGTACTTCGGGACCACCCTTTGAATTGTATTCACCGATTCCCCAAACCAAAGCATCATCGCCTGTGCGATTTTGTTTTGCATTTACTTCATCCACTTTCGCCTTCGCCTTTACAATTCGTTTGTAAAAATCGCCGGCTCCTTCAACAGCAGGATCTCCGGTTCCCTGGGGATATCGATGCCACGAAAGACCATCGCAGTAATAATAATCTTTTCCCGGTACTTTTGAACTGATATCGTTTTTACCACCAAACAAGTCATTCATTGGTACATCAAAATAATCGCAGAAATCGGGGCCGTAAATTTTTATGGTTGGATCAACAGCTTTCATGGCAGCCGCAATTGGTTTAAAATAAGCTTCAACAAAAGCACCCATTGTATCAAGGGGAGGACGTTTGGCCTGCAACCAGGGCTCGTTGCCAATGTTCCAGTATTTAACCGGTTTTACACCATCATGTTTTTCAACATTAAAATACCGTACCAAATCAGCAGCTGCTTCCGCAGGCTCATATTGTGAAACCTGCAACATAGGATCGGCATCAATTGCCTGTATTTGATTCACCCAATGGAGTAGAGTTTCTTTTGAAGGCATATGCCTGTCATAAGCAGCGCCCCCGATTCTGATTGTTTTTACACCACACGCTTTAGTTAATTCCCAAACCTTGTCGCTGGGATTAACGTACCAAACATTTGTGCCAACCAAATTTGGACTAATCTGCTGAGCATTCACATTGCCGGAAATTACACCCACTGTGATAAGTATAATGTTGATTAAAAGTTTTCTCATTTTTTGTTTTTTATTTCAGGTTTACCGTATTCAATCATTGCGGTCAATCTTTTGCGTCAGTGAAAATGACGGTTGTATTTTTTTCCTCCAATTCTGATGCAGGTGAAACATCTGTCATTGCTTTAGGCCATAAAAGATTGAGACAGTCCATTCATCCATTTTCATCTCCGGTTGCCATCCTGTGTTAATACTGAATCATTAAGCTCTTTTTAAATGTATGAAAAAATCTGAGTGATGGTAAAATACCAGGCACAACAACTTCATATTTCCCGGCAGCTAATTATCGACTTTAAAAACCAATCTTCTGTAAGTTTTGAGACTCGGATTTCCATCATCTTTTACTTCCAGTATAATATGAATGTATTCACCCGTTTTTTCCGGAACAATAAAATATGCATTACCCGAGGTTTCCTGATTGATCATAACATGTTGAACCATTCCCGAAGGATCGGGATAATGCCACCAGTAATAATACAAATTATCTCCATCCGGATCACTGCCAATTGCATTCAATTCTACTTTTTCACCAGGTTTTATTACTCCGGGCGCGTCAAAACTATCAATCACAGGAGCATGATTTGCTTCCTTGTATGATTTTGTACACCAATCCACACGGGCAGCAAAATCATTTTGCAGGTCAGGAATCCACCTCCAAAGCGTTTTGTGTGTGTTGTTATCATCGTTTGCATCCATCCAGTAATTACCCTTAACTGAGTTGTACCGGCCACCCCATCCGCCCAGTGAATAATCTGCATATGCTTTCAGTCCGTTGTTTATAAAATTCAGGAAAGCAGGAGTATCACCTTCGCTTATATTATCCTGAGGGTACCATTCACCTAAAGGCCCGTGGTTTGTTTTTACATTTTCATACAGCCATCTTTTACTCATTAGGTTTGGATATGGATTGTGGGGTAATGGTTTATCAACAGAGTGGTAATTCCATGTCATATGAAAAGCATTGTTGCGGATAATTTGGATTTCGGGCATGTTATTAACAATCCAGTCACCTGCTTCATCCTGAAAATCTATTGTAATCAATCGTACTTTCGGTGCTTTCATTTTGAATTCTTCAGGATAATACTTTCTGAATTTCCATAAAGCATGTGCAACAGTATTAATGCCTCCCCAGCAATTTATATGCAACAGGTTATCTTCAAGGTTGTGGAGTTCCTTTATGATTAAATCAGATCCTTTGGAGTCTTCATATGGAGGTGCTCCGGTTAAATGTTTTGGATTCTCATTGCCTAAAACAGTAATGGATTTAAGAAATTCTACCGATGGATAATCCGGATTATGCAAAAGCAGGTTATCACGTACTTCATCATAAAGTTCATAGGCTTCGTTGATCCATTCCAAACCATGTCCATTCCTTTGCCACTTCGAGTTTGTGGCAATTACTCCTCTTAAATCCAAATCCGGGGTATAAAGTAGAAATCTCATAAATGTACTTCTGTCATCCACTTCTCCGTCTTGTGTAATAATTACAATGGGTTTGCCATCGATACCAAAACTAAAAAAGCTTGTTGCATGCATCAGTAAAACTAAAAAAGCTATTTTCTTCATTTAAAAATCCTCTTATGATTAATTATTTTATGAAATACAATTACCGCAGGTTTGTCTGTTAATAACAATACTCACCCTTATTTGCGGTTTAAATATAATTAATTAAGTGTATTTGTAAGATTCTTTATGTTGCCCATCGGTTACACACCGTCAGGTTACATGGGTTGGTGGGAACGGGGCGTGCCGATAAATTATATGTTTTTTTGTTTAATTGATTTGTCCCCTTCCGTTTTCAATAAACTAATACCCATATAGTAGGGCATAAAAAATGGAATTGCAGGAATTGAAATTATATAACCTGCTGTTACAAATGGCTCGGGCAAAAAGACTGAAAGTATCATGATGAGAAAAGCAAATAAACTTAACATTACATAGATATTCCTTGAACTTTTACTTAATCTTCCTGTCAGGTGCAATGATACACTGAAAAACGCAATTGCCAGGTATGTTAATGCTACCTCAACCACCGAAATCATTCCAAACAACATCCTGAATGGTTTAAACCATTCCGGAATTTTTTCAGTATTTGCTGCAACCAAAGTTTTAAATAATTCTGTTAATGAAAAGCCCCAAAAAAGCATGTCAAGAATAAAGAGAGGTATGGCAATATTAATGGCAATTGTACCTAAAAGTGAATAGTAACTTTCACCTTCAGCTTTCTGCTTTTCTTTTAGCAATGTAAATCCAGTTGCTATAAAAATACCGGCAACAGTAAGCATTGAATATCTTATCTGCTGTTCAGCAGAAGTTACTACCCAACCGGCAGGAGTTTCAGGTGGTGGTCCCAATCCAAAAAACATTGAAACAAGTATAATTGGAACAATCAGGCAAAACGCGCCACTTGTCATGAATTTCGATCTGTTTTTGTCAAGTATGGTATGTAGTCCGAGAATCCATGAAGCCATTACCATTAAAACCACATTTAATATCCAGACAGGCAAATAAACAGTATAACTAATCTTCCCCAAACCAAAGCCAAATATAACCACTAATACCGGGACGAGCCACAGGTACACTCTACCTGCATTTCTTTTTGATAATATTGAATTCATTGCAAGAAAGTTTAGTTTGAAAGGTAAACACTATTTTTTTGATATTAAGCAGCTTGTTTCTTAAAAAATTACTTGTTTCAGCACTTTTTTATCGTGTGGTTTTATTGCTAAAATTATACTTCCCACCCAAACAATTTCGGGTGGGAAGCAGGATGATTTTATTCACAGTAAAATCCTGATTAGCCTTGAAACAATTGCATTTAGTTGACAAGGGTAGGGTGGGCTATTCAGTTATTGGCCGGCAGTTCGTCAGTCGTTCTATTTTTGTCCGCCAGATGTTGAATCATATTCTACCATCCATTCTATACCATATTTGTCTCTAAACATGCCAAAATAAGAACCCCCGTGGCTTTCGTCAAATGGTACTTCAACGGTTCCACCTGCTGAAAGTCCACTAAATATCCTATCGGCTTCTTCATGACTTTCTGCGCTAACAGATATTTTAGACCTGTTTTCATTTTCATTTACGGGCCCCATACTTTCGGGAACATCATTGGCAATTAACTTATTATTGCCAATGGGCAAAGCAATGTACATTATCTTATTGGCCTCATTTTCAGCAATGGGGTTTTCGGGATCTGACACATCTTTGAAACGAACGATCCTGGCGAACTCTCCGCCAAATACTGATTTGTAAAAATTGAATGCTTCTTCTGCATTGCCATTAAAGTTAATAGAAGGATTGATAAGTGCCATAATTATAATTTTTTTCGGTTAATTCATTTTGAATTAATTAGTGTAACAATAGATAGATAACAATCAAAATTGCTAAAAAGATTAAAGGGATTTTTGAAAGGTATAGGAGGGGCAGTTTGAACATACTTCAACCAAACAAATGTCTGCGTATCTATGCTACACGCAAAGGTAGCCAGTATTAAATACTTGTATCTTATTAATGTTTTTCAATCCTTCAGGGAATGCACACCGGTTATAAACCGGCGTGAGCTGGGGGACAAATGGACTACAGCTTTTTGATTTCGTTGATTAGGATTTCTTCGAGGCTTTCCAGTTTGTCGAGCGGAACCGAATGCAGCATTCCCGATAATTCATGGGATTTACTTGAGCGTTTTAACGGCTTCAGCGGATGCTTGTCTATCAAATCGCTGGCCGACGGATTCCACTGCAACATGTCGTTTGGCGTACAATGAAAGAGTTCGCAAAGCCGTTCTACTTCGACTAAGTTTAAAACTCTGGGCCGGTTATTTACAATGCGGGTGGCAAAATTATCGGAAAAGCCATGTTTTACCATATAGCTGAAAGGTTTATCAATTCCGCGGGCCTTGAAAATACGGGTGAAGTTAAATGTTAGCATAATTACGTTGGTTTTTTTTATTTTACTTTTCAATGCTTTTGTTTCTGAGTTCAGTGGTTTGGAATATCACCTGTTAGAAACGATAACAATCATGTTCGGTTTTTAAATTATGTCGTCTGTATCAGAATATATTCCATTCAAATCTAAAAATAACTCGTTCAATTGCAAATATAACACGTTTACTTGTATTTATATTTCGTCTATATGTATTTAATTTTCGTTTGTGCGTATTTAATTTTCGTTCACTCGTATTTAATTTTCGTTTGTGTGTATTTAGTTTTCGTTTATTAGTGTTTATAACTCGTTTATTTGTATTTGTACCTCGTTTACTTGTATTTGTACTTCGCTTATTTGTATTTGTACTTCGCTTACTTGTATTTAGATTCCGTGTATTTGTATTTATATTTCGCTTAACCGACAATATTACTCGTGTTATCGTAAAACAAAGTACCTTGTTTGTAAAATAAACTTCAATCATTTATGAATAACTGTTGCAGTTTGACAAAAAATGTAAGCGATATTTTTTTAGCGGGTTGTAGTTTGATTATCAACCTGCACAAACCCAAATGGGTTGTACCTGTTTCAGTTTTACACGAATTGTTTATGTCATAAAATATGGATGCTTCTATCGGATTGCATTACGGTTGTAAACTGGCGCAAGGGGGGATGGGGAAAGGCAAAAGGTAAAAGTTTAAAGGCTAAAAGGTAAAAGGTAAAAGTTAAAGTTTAAAGGCAAAGGGCAGAGGGCAAAAAAATATTGCCTCAAAATGTTGATGTACGCGACTGACAACTTATTGCTTGTCGGGTAGGGGAAGGCAGGTTGGGGTTTTTCAATCCTTCAGGGATTGCACACCGGTTACAAACCGGCGCGAGCGAAGGGCGGATATTCTTTATTGATTTGAATTCTCAACAATTTTAATTTCCTCCTCTGTTAAACCATATAATTCATAAACCATCCGGTCTATTTCTTTGTCGGTTTTTTCGATTTCGGATTTGATGGTTTGCACTTTTTCTTTTTGCTCATTGATATAGTTCATCCACTCTGCTTCTTCGGAAAGACTGAGTTTTATTTTAGCTTTTTGGAGTTCTTTAAGGAATTCACTAAATAATATTTCGTTCCAGTTTTGAAGTTTATTATTGATTTTTAAATCAGCAAATTTATTTTCCAAAAGTTTTAAGAACTGACTTTTAATTTTTTGTTTTTCTGAAGTTCCCGAAATAATTTGATTTGTTATGCTTTGCAATTCCTGTTTTTTTTCTTCGGAAATTTCTGGGATTGGAATTTGCTCGAAATATTGCGGTTTTACTTCAATTTTCCGTATGAAGCGTTGGGCATTTCGAAGCACTTTCCTGTCAAACCGCTACAAAGTTTATTAAATGTAACGCCCTTGAAATTAGCATTATCCGCCCAATGATTTATACACTTTATTGTATGCTGGTGTTCATTCATTCCGGTCTGTTTATCAATTATTTAGCTCTATTTTTATAGTTATTTTCAAACCACACAATCTAAACTACGAAGCACAAATTTATTTTGTTTTTTTGTGAGAGGGCAATCCTAAAACCGTCCTCAAAGGCGGTTACTTGGGCTGGAAAGGCGGAAGCTCTTTTGTAAGCCTTTGGTTTTAGTGTGAGCTTGTGTGGGCTTGCAAATGTGCTTACGACTATGGGCTGGCTTACCATACTATTTTATTTTTTAATGGTTGCCAAGTTGTATCATCATGAAATTCTATTGTGTCTAAATAATCAGCAGCTTTTGTGAAATTTCCAATCGGAGTGGTAATTATGTGAGCATGAATTCTATCATAAGCATTGTGCAACGATTGATAATTGAACAAAGGATTCTTTTTGTCCGGATTAAAACTTGGATAAGCAGTAGATCCATTATGCCCAAGCTTGCGGGTTGCTATATTTTGTGTCATTGGCGGTGTATGGGCAAACATCCGTACTGGATTAGCAATCATTAATCCTGCACCAGCCATTGCTGTATGCTGAATAAATTTTCTTCTTGATGTTTGATTATATTTATCCATGACTATTTATTTTATATGCGAATACTTATTTCTTCTTTCAATATTCTACCCTCGATTGTTGCAGTGCGTCATAACGTGCACCCACAACACCGATCTTTTCTATTTTATCTTCAATCTCGTTGATTTCGGCTGTTGTTAAAGTGAAGTCAGCGGCCCTTAAATCTTCCTCTAAATGTGAAAGCTTGGTTGTGCCCGGCAAGGGAACTATAAATGGATATTTTGACAGCATCCAGGCTATGGATATTTGAGATGAAGTCATGCCCCTTGTTTTACCAAACTCATGTAGCGCCACGAAGATGCGGTTATTTAATTCTATTGCTTCCGGTTGAAAACGCGGCCATGAACCCCGAATGTCATTTGTATTTAAATCCGAATATTGGTTTAAATTTCCACCCAGCAACCCACGGCAAAGCGGACTATACGCCACAAAGCCAATCTCCAGTTCGTGCAAGGTGGAAAAGATGAACTCTTCAGGAAGCCTGGTCATAAAAGAATACTCACTTTGCACTGCAGTAACCGGGCAAACAGCGTGTGCCCTTCTGATGGTTTCAGCGCCTGCTTCAGAAAGGCCAAAGTGTAGAACCTTTCCTTCTTGAATAAGATCTTTTACGGCTCCTGCAACTTCCTCAATGGGTACGTCGGGGTCAACCCGATGCTGAAAGAAAAGGTCAATACGGTCGGTTTTGAGGCGTTTTAGTGATTGATCCGCAACTTTCCGAATTTGCTCTGGCCGACTGTTCATAACATTTGGACCCTCAATATCAAAACCAAACTTGGTGGAAATGGAAACTTGGTTTCGGATGGGAGCAAGTGCTTCTCCAACCAATTCTTCATTTACATACGGACCATAAATTTCGGCAGTATCGAAAAAGTCGCAGCCACGATCAGCAGCATCGCGGATCAGTTTGACCATACTCTTATGATCGGGGTGGACACCACGACCATTGGTCATTCCCATGCAGCCCAGTTGTATGGCAGAAACTTCAAGCGGATTCTTCCTGGAACCCAATGTCCGTTTCTTGGTGAGTATGGTGCCTATGCCTTTTTTCTTTTCGGGCTCTGAGAAGCGACTGCATAGCCCTTAACAGTTCCGGCAGCTACTGTTCCTAAACCCAACAAAGTGGCTGCTTTTAAAAAGCCTCTTCGCATTGATAATATCTGTATTTTTATTTTCTGACTGGTTTTCCATATTATTTCTTTGTTTATTCTTTTTAAAGAGTTTGTTTGATAATAACCCTCCATCCAATGCCAAGGTATTACCAAAACGACGCGACTCCAAGGGAAACTACTTCGTACTGTTATATTCTTCATCTGATACCGGCTCCATCCATTCAACAATTCCCTGTTCCGTATTGGGAATAATATAAAGTTGTTGTACCCCTACATCAGGGCTTGCCCCGTGCCAGTGTCTTACATTTGGCGGAAATTTTACTACATCTCCTTTTTTCATGATTCCAATGGGTTGCCCTTCAATCTGATGGTAGCCGACACCATCCGTAATAATCAGTATTTGTCCGGATGGATGGGTATGCCAATGGCTTCTTGCACCGGGTTCAAAATAAACATTACCGGCAAGTGTTGTGAATATTGAATCTGCTTCCAACAGGCTTGTAGGATAAGCATCCCCGGTAAACCATTCTTCCGAACCTTTTTCACCTTTTGGGAAAATGGCATTTAATTCATTTTTATCTGTCTTCATGTTTTCTTGTTTTTCAGTTTTTGTACTGCAGGCTTGTATTAAGCCTAGCAAGACTGTAATTCCGATAATTGTTATTTTTTTCATTGTATTCATTTTTTAATTGATTAATTAATTTCAAAGGTCACAGCAACGTTTCCCGAACCCAATATCTCCAACAATCCTTCCGGATTGTTTGTTTTTCCGATTTTAGTGTAGTTGTATGAAGTTGAAAATGTTTTATAAAAAAGCACCAATGTGTTTGAGCCGTACAGCATCAAATCGCCGTTTTGTATAGTTCCGGGATTAGAAGCATTAGTGGGCAAACTTTCCACTAAGTCAGCATATTTTTCGTTATTGTTCAATTCAGTCATCGTGAGCGTCAAAGGCAAGCGTTCTTTAAAAGCATTTGCAGTCGCATTGTTTTGTAGCGTAGCCGAAAAAGATGATGTTCCAATCGTAATTTTTAGTTTCATCGTGTCTATATTCTCGGTTTCATTTTGGTTTTTAATAGCTTGAGTTTCATTCTCCTGTGTACAAGCCAATAATTGTATACAAAAAAGGCTCATTAAAAGAAAAGTCATGGTTTTTATTGTGCTGTTCATTCCTGTATGTTTTTAATGATTTTTGCTGGAATACCACCAACAATTGTATTATCAGGCACATCTTTAGAAACTACTGCACCTGCTGCAACTACTGAGTTTTTACCAATTGTTACACCTGCTAAAATGGTGGCATTTGCGCCTATCCAGGCATTCTTTTTAATGTGAATTTTGCCTGTTGTCAGCGTTTGTCTTTCTTTGGCTGAAATGGGATGACCTTCAGAAAGCAGACTTACTTTAGGTGCAAGCATAACATTATCTTCAATGGTTATTCCTCCCAAATCCAAAAAAGTGCAATCAAAATTGATGAATACATTTTTACCTATTTTGGTGTTCTTTCCGTAATTGATTTGAAACGGTGGAAAAATAGTTGTAGTTTCATCTATTCGTGAATCTGTTATGTCGCTTAAAAATATTCTCACATTATCCAAATCGGTTTCATTGTTCAGCTTTACAAGCAATTTACGTGTGTGATTGCAAGCATTTCCAATTTTGAAATATTCCGGGTCGTTGAATGGAACAGCCTCTCCATGTAATAATCTCTGAAATATTGACTTTGCTTCCATTTTATTCGTTGCTATTGTTTTAGAGTACAAAGCTATGGAAATAATTCACTACATTTGTTACACTAATTTCGGGTATAATGTCAAATATCACATATATTCAGAAAGACGTTTCAATGAATGCAAAAGAAGAAAATTCTCCACGTATTGTTATGCTGAAATTGTCAAAAGAAAAGGATTTTCCGAGTGACTTTCAAATAAACTACCACACACATTTACTTTGTCATCGTGGTAGCCTTACTTTTTCGTTCAACGATACTAAGATGAAATGTAAAAGCGGTGAATTTGTGTTTTGGTTTGCTAAAAGTAAATTGACCGATTTACAATTTTCAAAGAATTTTAAAGCAACAGTTTTACTCGTAGAAAATCAATTTTTAAATGATAATATACCTGACCAAAATTGGGGCATTGATGCCACTTTGCACTCCCGTCGCTATCCTGTTAAACAGCTGGATAATGAAATTGACAGGCAAAGGGTGTTATCAAACTTTCAGTTGTTGTACAATAAATTTCAGGATAAGGAACATCGTTTTTATGAAGAAGCCCTGAAACTTCAAATGCGGCTGTTTATTCTCGAAATGTGGCACACCTTCGCGAATGAGTATGAGCGGAGAAAGCGCACCTTGCAAATTGGAACATTGTATGAACAGTTTATGCTTTTGGTTCAGGAATACTGTATGAAAGAGCGTGAAGTTCAGTTTTATGCCAATCGCTTACATATTACTGCTAAATATTTGAACGCTGTTTGCAAACAAAATTCAGGTATTACTGCTTCGGAATGGATTCAGCGAAATACAAAAGAACGTATTGTCTTGCTTTTAGAAAACCCGGGTTTTAATATTGCAGAAATTTCCGATGAAATGGAATTTTCAAGTCGGTCATTTTTTACGCGATATGTCAAAAAAGTATTGGGTGTTA
>CAWDAW010000020.1:0-104274 GCA_963800345.1 uncultured Prolixibacteraceae bacterium
GGATCGAATTGATTGACTTTGATTTCATAATGTTCTTTCAGGAATTGTTTTACTTCAGCAACCTTGTTTAAAGTTGCTGCGGATTTCGAAAAGTTAAGGTCTGTAAATTTCATTGATTGATTTTAAAAGCTGTTGTTTTTCATAATTCCTTCATAAAGAGCGTGCTCCTTTTTAAGGTCGAGAATCATCGATACGTTTTTAAGTTCCAGTGGAAGCTTAAAATTCCGAATTAGGAACGAACCATACTGACCAAAAAAAGCTGCAGTAAGCACTGCTATATCCTGAACAGAAGTAAGTGGCCGGTTTAGGATTGTAACGGAAAAAGAGATTGCAACGCCTGTAATTACATGTGTTTTGCCAGTTTTATTACTTACTGAATGCACATGGTCCACCGATGTAATTAGCTGTTCAAACGGGAATTTGATATTCATCATCAGTTCCAGGGCTGCGCTGGTGATGTAAGTTAACTTCATGGCCCGGAAATGTTCGCCTGTGAATGCAGGCAAAGCATTAAAGACAATTTGGCTTTCCAGCCGGAATATTCTTTTGTTCTGTTCGGCTGCGATTTTTTCAAGTTCTTCGAAAGTCATTTTGATAAATTATTAGATTTTATAGATTCTTAAAGTCATTCTCCAGGCGACGTACTGCATAATGAATTGAATCAAAAGCAATTTCGCGAGCTAAATTAAATTCATCGTCATTTTCACGTTTCTTCATTTTTTCAAGCTGTGATATTTTAATTTTCATATGGTGTATCGATTCCCGGATATACTGTGCCTGTTCGTACGTTTCTATTTTCATGATTTTAGAAAATTGGTTGTTCAAATTGTTTTGTATTGAAGTCAAAAAACTGGGTTAAATCATCATTGTGTTTGGAATAAATGCTACCGATTTTACCGTCACGGTTTTTGGCGATTTCGAACATCATGACGTTAAGCATTGAGTTTCCGTTTTCATCCATTGCATCCGGTTCGTAGTAAGCTGGCCGCCATGGGAAGATTACCATGTCTGCATCCTGCTCGATGGCTCCGGATTCTCTGAGATCGGCCAGGCGTGGAGTTTTATCCTCCCTGGTTTCGATGCTTCGGTTTAACTGCGCCAAAAGAATGATAGGTACTCCTGCGGCTTTTGCAGCCTTTTTAAGCCCTCTTGAAATCTCAGCCACTTCGCGTTCGCGGTTCTTGTTTCCGTAACTCTGTGGTGTTTCCACCAACTGCAGGTAGTCGATAACAACGAGGTCGCATTGGTTTTTTCTCACTT
The DNA here is from genome assembly GCA_963800345.1 of uncultured Prolixibacteraceae bacterium. Taxonomy (GTDB): domain Bacteria; phylum Bacteroidota; class Bacteroidia; order Bacteroidales; family Prolixibacteraceae; genus Draconibacterium. Next base: position 1,261 of record CAWDAW010000020.1, read on the forward strand.
TTGTTCTGATAACTGAGCTGATATGACGTACATCCACCCCGGGAGAATCATCGATAAAAATAGGGAGCTGGCGAAGCTCTTTGTCGGCTTTGTTATATGCGGACCAATCTCCGGGAGTCATGGTTCCTCTTTCGAAGTTGTATCTCACGATTCCACCATAACTTAAAAGCAGGCGTTTTGAGAGTTTGATATTTTCCATTTCAAGGGAAAATATGCAAACATTTTTTCCTTTCAGCGCAGCGGATTTTGTGAACAGGTTTACTGCTACGGCAGTTTTCCCCATACTGGGGCGGGCTGCTACGATGATTAATTCACCGGCTTGCCATCCGTTGTTGAGTTCGTTCATATCGGCAAGGCCGGTGTTTACACCCTGTATTTCTCCGGACTGGGCTTTTGCCTGTCGTGCATCTAAATCTGTACGTGTTTCATCCAGGATGGATGAAATATGTTTCATTCCTGATTTACCGGCCAGCAAATCATCTATTGCCTGCGTTGCATTATTGTATTCCGTTTCCAGTTCATCGATATTATCATCGTATGCTTTGCTGATAAGTACGGTACAGCGGCGGATAACTTCGCGGGAAAAGTATTTTTCAGCGATTACCCTTGCATGTTGCTCGATGTGAGCTGCGGATGCAACCCTGCGGGTAAGTGCTGTAATGTTTGCAGGACCACCGACTTTCTCAAGGTTATTTTCATCTTTTAGTTTTACTGATACAGTAATAATGTCGATGTTTTTTCCTGCGTCTGACAGTTCCTGAATGGTGCGGAAAATAATCCGGTGTTCATCTTTATAAAAGCATTCTTCAGTAAGGATTCCTGAAACTTTATAGATTTCGTTTTCACCGAGCATCAGTGCTCCCAGAACTGCTTCTTCCACTTCAATGGCCTGTGGTGGTATTTTGCCATAAATAATGGCATCGACATTCACCGGTGTAATTTCCGGTCTTGTTTTTCTTGGTTGATTCATAATAAAAGAATGTTTTAATTGGCCAGACCTTCGAGTGGATCGGCGTGTTGATGTTTATATTTTGCCGGAAGCTTAAACAACTTTGGAGTTCCGTCCGATTTTGTTTTTGATTTTTTATCTTCCTTTTCAATGACTTTATAGAATGCTTTTTCGAGGCGGCTCATGGAGTATTCGAGATAAGAGATTGCGATTTTCGGATCATCGCCTGAAATATCGAGCATCCGTTTCAGGCCGATAAGTTCTGCCCGGGAACGCATATGAATACCATGTTGTTCTATGAGGTATTCTTTCCATAAATTCCATGTTTCGCGGAAAGCCTGGTCATCAAAAAGTTTGCTTTTCACTTCCACGGATTTTACCGGAGTAATGAATTTATCCATTTCGTTCAGTGATATCCGGAGTTTTCTCCATGCCTTATTTAGGTTGGCGACTTTTTGATGGATTTTGACACTTTTCGGAAGCAGTTCATTGAGTTCTTCCAGTTCCTGTTTAACAGAACTGAAATTATTTTCAAGGGATTCCCAGGTTTGTTTCATGCCTGTTTAAATTTTATTACCCATGTCCATGGGTTTTCGTAATACGATTCAATACCATAAATTGAGATCCATTTAGAAAAGAAGCCTTCCCGGAAGTTGCTTTGGCCGGTTTCGCTAAAGCCATAAATTTTAGCTACACCGCAACCTTCTTGTTTTGCATCTTCTTCAGAAATGGATTGAATTCTCTGTGCTTTGATATCGGTTATTTCGAGCCAAATGCGGGCAGCGGTTTTAGGCATGTGGATGGATGGTTTCCATAATCCCGCGTTTCTTTTTTCAGCCAGAACATCTTTGGTGTAATCTGCTTTGTAAGCAATTTCACCTATGGCCGGTGCCCATGTTTCTTTCACCCACAATAAATCCCCTACTTTTCCATAAGGACAAATGATGGGTTTACAAATAAGTTTTGGTTTTTCGAATTTGGCAACCCATCCACCATTCACGGAAAAGATTTTTTTGGCCGGTTCCACAAACTTTGAAAGAGGGGATTTAAACGCTCTTGTGGTTTGTGTTTTTTCTCCGGATAAAATGGCCTTCACCATTTGAGTATCGAAAAGCATAGGGTAATCATTTTTACCGGCATCAGCTGTAGTTATGCCCTTTCCAATTTCGTTGTGATTAATTTCTTTGGTTGCGCTCATAGATTTACCTGTGTTTTTAGGGAACTAACCATTTTTTCATCTTTCATAAACAAGCTGTTGAAATAATGCCTGGGATTATGATCCAGCTTGGCAAGACAGCAGTTTTTGTATTTTTTTCCTGAGCCGCATTCGCAGGTACTGTTGCGTTCCGGGAGTGCCATTCTCCGGATTGGTTTTGTAAGCATAAAATGCTTGTAGTGTTGTTTACAGTAAAAGCGGTACCCGATTTTGAATTTTGCTATTTTTTCGCAAACTGTACAGATTAACACTTTATCGGATTTGTTGATCCGGTAGAACCGGCCATTACCTTTCATAATATTTCCGGCTTCGGGTTCTGTGCTGGCTTCTGTGGTAGTGAATTCTTTAGGAAGAATTTTAACATCAAGGTTGTGAGTGATCCACCATCTGTTTTTTTCTGCGGTTTCACGGGTAGTGAGAACGCGAATTTCTTCATCGTTTAAAGCAATAACTTTTTTCATAAACGGATTTTAAATTTATTAATTAGATAATTCTGTGTCAATTAATTGGGATAATTGAGTGTGATACGATTTGTATTTTGAAGGGATTAAGACATGGAGTGTCGAATGTTTTCTAAGGAGATATTCTTTCATGGTTTCGGCATCTTTAATTGTTGAAATTGCATATTTGAGGTTTCTGATTTCCTGGCTGGCAAAAGATGTTGAAACATGGCTTTTATTGTGGGTAAGGAGCCAGTCGCGTTGTTTGACTATTTTGTTCAACAGAATTTTGCTGTCATTCAGGAAATCGGAATCTTTCATGTTAAAAAATTAAAGACTCGATTAACTCAGGCGTCCTTTTAAGATATTCAATTGTCGTGACTTTAATCCATGAGCCTTCGCCGTCACAATGGTGACATTGAATTATGTCATGATTGTGCATTTCATGCAGGTTTCCGTCTTTTAATTTGCCGGTTCCCCTGCATTTTTCGCATAGTTCAACCTCCTTAAATTTCCTGTTATTCATACTGGTTTTTTAAAAATGAGTGAAAAAAAACCCACCGTCCTTTTGACGGTGGGGTGCTTCACCTGCATCGGTGATTATTCAATTTAAAAAGAAACTACTTATTTAGATATGGGTTGAATATGTTTAAAATAGAGTTCCACCGTCTGGGACTGCGACTCCAGTTCGGAAACGTTGAAAACAACAGAACCACTACTTTTTACTGGCATGATTTTCCCTTCCCTCACCCACCGGTCTATCCGGCGCCGGCTATATCTTCGGTAACTTTCTGCCTTGGAAATTTGTGATTTGTCAACACCCATTTCGCGAAGGGCATTTTTAGCCCCCATTTCGGCTGCCGTGGTAAGCATTTGCCTCAATTGAAATTCATGAATTTCTAACATGGTTTGATCATTGATTTTTTGAAATCTGTTTATGTATTTATCTTCTGTTCTGATTTAAAGGTTTGATTTTCGATTTAATCGGTTAACCAATTTTTTGAAGTTCTTTCCTGTTACGTTCAATCATTCCCAAAACTTTATTTCTTGTTTCATCTTCCAGCTTAGCAAATTCCAAAGCCATAGAAATAATTCTTGGGTCGCCTTTTACTTTTCCAGTAATGACATTCGATGTCCACATCCATGAAACGCCCATTTCATCTGCTATTTGCTGTATTGCTCCTCGGGGCAAACGCTTTCTCAGTTCCATGTTGCCTGTTTGTTTTAAGTCTCTTTCCTCTATTTTCATACCTTTGTTTGAAATTGTTTTGTTTTGTTTCAGCATATTATTATATTTGCATTTTTATTAAATTATTTAGCAAATTAAACACAATTATTTGCAATAAAACATTAATGTTTATTGCTATATATCAATATTATTATCATTAGTTTTTAATATACTGGTAATGAAAGGGGAAGAGGTAAAAAAAATTTTGGAAGATGATGGGCATCAACTTGCGGAAGTTGCAGAAAAGTTAAATATATCCCCGCAAAATTTCAATAACTGGCTTGGTGTTCAGGATATTAAGACGGGTATTCTCGAAAAAATTGCCCAGGCTATAGATAGAAATATTTACTATTTTATTGATAAACAGACATTAAAAACCCAGGAAAGGGATGAATTCCCCGAAGGAGCTATCCGGTATTATGACCTGGATGCTTCAGCAGGGCATGTTGAAATGTTTGACCCCGGAAATGGAATAAAATTCAAAAAAATAATTATACCAGGTTACGGTGATTGTGACTTTGCCCTTAACGTTTGGGGTGAAAGCATGAATCCTGTCCTGTGCAATGGTGAAATTATTCTTTGCAAAGAATGGAAAGAAAGTTTTATTGAGTTTGGGTACATCTACTTAATTATTACTTCCGAAAATCACCGGATGATTAAATACATTCAACCCGGAAGTGACGACAGCAAAATCAGTTGCGTTAGCGAAAATCCCTTTTACAAGACTTTTGAAATTGACAAAACAGATATACTGAAACTATTTGTTGTTAAGGGGCATATCAACAGAAGAGCAATTTAAATTTATAAAGTCAATTACTTTCCGGTTGGATTCATCAATAATCGAATAGTCATATTTGATGTACATGTCTGTAACTTTGTTGTTCGTGTCTGAATGGCCAAGGCATAATGCTACATCATCCTTATCAATTCTACATTCATTACGGGCTATAGTTGCCCACGTATGACGAGCCCATTTAGTTGTAACATTCTTCTCAATTTCAAGCTTTGGAAAAATACCTATAACTTTTCTTGACTTTTTTCCATGAAGTTGATCATTTATGAAACCTACAAAAGTAAGGTGATCTGAATATCTCTCTCTAACATTAATCAAATGGGTTGTTGATGGATATTTTTTAATAATTGCCAAAGCTTCAGGTTCTAATTTTATTGAAAATTCCTTGCCTGTTTTAAACCTGTCATATAATACCCTACCCCTTTTATTTGGTTGACCAAGGTAGAATAAATCTTTGGCCTCGATTCCGATAAGGTAAAACATAAGTAAGAACATATCAACAGCAAATTCCTCACCTGAATTTGAACATTTATAATTGATTAATTCACAAAGTTCTTCAATTGACAAATGGTGGTTTTTTGATTTCGTTACCGCTGGTGGAATAGTGTAATTTCGAAATGGATATTGAGGTATTCTAACAATTTTGGCATCTTCGTCATTATACAAATCTCTGGCTTTATTAAAAAGTGCACGAAATGATCGCATATAATTATTTATTCCATTACCAACTCCTTGTCTTTTTAAATGGCTTTCGTAACGCTGCAAGAAAGCCAGATTAATTTCGGAAAATGGTAATTGATTACCAATAAATAATTTAAGATTTGCAATTGCTGTTTTATGCCATCTTAAAGTACCTGCGGAATCAACCGATTATTAAGAACTCTTCTGCAAACTCGAAAAAGTCCAACGCCCCAGATTTTTTTCTATCTTCCAATAAGTACGCTTTGATTTGTTTTACTGTCATATAATCCCGACGTTCGGCTAATTCAATATCCTTTCTTTGATATTTCTGAATATAATCAGTAATACGAAGATTTATAAACTCCTTGTTCATACCAGATTTAACAACCCCAGCTTTTGAATCAAAAGAATCAGGTAAAACATATAGGTCTGTGGAAATGTAATCCGCTTTTCTACTGTGAGTTATCCTTATTTTTATATTACATGAGCCATTATCTTTAATGTGGGATTCTCCTTTTAATATAACTGCTTTCAGATTTGACATTCGATTTTAATGTTTTTTCATTTATAAACATTTACGTCTAAAGGTACATGAAAAATAGTTCATGTGCACTAAAAAGATATTAACAAAACGGCTGTAACACCAATAAAATATAATGTTTCATAAAATGTTAAAAAAATAATGCAAAAATATTATTTAACATAAGAATGATTAGTATTTATAAACTATTTATAAACTAATACAGTAAAATGGTACAAAAAAGACTGTACAGACATAAAAAAGAGAGGGTTCAACTTTCGTCAAACCCTCTATAAGTTTCTGTATTTCAGCTTTTTAATTTGTACCCCGGACGGGACTCGAACCCATGACCTACTGCTTAGAAGGCAGTTGCTCTATCCAACTGAGCTACCGAGGCATCCTTATTATTTTTTTGCGGGGCAAAGATAGGATTCAAATCACAAAAAACAAATTTCTATTTTCGAAAGCTATACTTTAAATTTTAAAGCCGAAACTTTAAACTCTGCTTATAGCAGAAGGATTCCATTTACTTTGCATTTATTGATCATTTCATCGGGCCAAATGCTCGACTGGATTTCGCCGATGTGAGCTTTGCGTAAAAAATACATACACAATCTCGATTGGCCAATTCCACCGCCAACAGTGAGTGGCAATTCATCATTTAACAACATTTTGTGCCACATCAAATTCTTGCGTTCTTCTTTATTCCTGATTTTCAACTGATCGAGTAAAGCCTGTTTGTCAACTCTGATTCCCATGGAAGAAACTTCAAAGGAACGCTTTAAAACGCTGTTCCACAAAATAATATCGCCGTTTAAACCCTTAAAACCATTCACTGTTGGCGTGCTCCAATCATCATAATCGGGCGCACGACCATCATGAATTTTGCCATTTGACATTTGACCACCGATACCGATAACAAAGATTGCCCCGTATTTTTTAGCTGCTTCATTTTCACGTTCAAGAGATGTTAAATCGGGATATTTCGCTGCAAGTTCTTCCGCATGGATAAAAGTAATTTCTTCGGGCAATTCTGGTGAAATATCAAAATAGTTTTCTGAAACATGAAACTCAGTTCGAACAATAGCTGCATATATTTTACGCACAACATATTTGAGAAAATCCAGATTACGGTCGTCATTTTTTATTACACGCTCCCAGTCCCACTGATCAACGTACAGTGAGTGCATATTTGTCAACTCTTCATCAGGGCGAATTGCATTCATATCAGTATAAATGCCAAATCCTTCCTTAATTTGCAGGTCAGCTAACGCCAAACGTTTCCACTTTGCAAGTGACTGTACAATTTCTGCCACTTCATCGTTCAAATCTTTCATTGGAAAAGAAACCGGGCGTTCAATACCGTTTAAATCATCATTAACACCTGTTCCTTGTTTTACAAAAAGTGGTGCAGTTACGCGCCTTAATCGTAATTCGGATGATAAATTGAGTTGAAAAAAATCTTTTATCTGCTTGATGGCCTGTTCGGTTTGATATACGTCTAAAACCGATTTGTAATTTTTTGGAATAAATAAATTCATAAAATGTAATTTAATGTCTGTAAAACAAAAGTATAATTCTGCATTCAAATTAAATGAAAACCTGTCATTAATGTTTTAGTATTTCGAAATTTAATTCATACCTGAGAAATTAATAAAACGGTGTAATGCATTCCCGTAACTGGCGATTGCTATTTTTGCAACATCTGGAATGAAAAAATTCGAAAAAAATATTACGCGGCTATACCTTATAAAAATCTCGAAATGGTTTAACCTTGTGATGCCTGTTGTTGTGCTGTTTTACCAGGACAATGGAATGGGGATGCAGGAAATTTTTACCCTAAAAGCTATATATTCGGTCGCTATTGTTGGTATGGAAGTACCATCGGGTTGGATGGCCGACGTATGGGGGCGTAAAAAAACATTGTTTGCCGGAAGTATCCTGGGAGCAACCGGATTTCTCATATACAGTTTTTCTTATGGTTTCTGGGCTTTTGTTGTTGCCGAAATAGTTTTGGGAATCGGTCACGCCTGTGTTTCAGGAGCCGATTCGGCACTACTTTTTGACAGTTTGAAAGCATCGGGGAAAACAGAGCAATACACAAAAAACGAAGGCAGAATAACTTCAGCAGGAAACTTTGCAGAAGCATTTGCAGGAGTTTTGGGTGGTTTGCTTGCGGCAATGAGTTTACGAACTCCATTTTATTTTCAATTTGTGGTAGCTGCCATTGCAATTCCGGCAGCCTTCACTTTGGTTGAACCAAAAATCCATACTGTCGAACACATTCATTCGCTAAAAAAAATTGTAAGCACTGTAAAAACTACTTTAACACACAACCACAATTTGCGCATTTCAATTTTGCTTTCGGCAATTACCGGAACTGCCACACTCACATTTGCATGGCTCGTGCAACCCTATTTTATAGCCGTTGGTTTGCCTGTTGAAATGTACGGTATCTTCTGGACCGCATTGAATTTAACCGTTGGCTTTTCATCCGTTTTTGCCCACCGTGTTGAAATATTTCTTGGAAAAACTTATTCCCTTTATGCTATAATTTTATTGATTTCACTTGGTTATTTTCTTTCGGGAATTGTTATTTCGATTTGGGGGATCGCATTTTTATTCCTGTTTTACCTGGTTCGTGGAATCGCAACACCAATATTGAAAAACTATATCAACCAATATGCCCAAAGTGAAATCCGGGCTACAATCTTATCCGTTCGTGATTTTATCATTCGAATTATTTTTGCAGTAATCGGCCCACTTCTGGGATGGATGACTGACAATATCAGTCTTAACAGTGCGTTTATACTGGCCGGCGGAATTTATTTGGTTTCTGCGCTAATCGTGGTTTTACCGTGGGTGAAAAGTGAAACATCAAAAGATTAGTCAGAGTTCGTCCTTCCACTGCGGATTGAGCAAATGCCCATGTTTTTTTAATAATTCCTGCAATTGGTTTTGTTGGTTATGATATGCCTTTATCATCCATTCATCATGGTCAATTTCTTTTGCTGCTGAAAGCGCAGTTTTATATTCATCCATTTCACCCAGACCATAATGACATTCTGCTTTATTCACCTGAATCCAGAACATTTCATGCTTGTCGTTTACAGCATGGTTATCGGCAAGATCTGTAACAATTCCTGATTCAGTTTTTGCTTCAATTCTGTTTTTACGTTCCATTATTTCCTTCCAGTCCATTTCACACATTTTAAGTACCTGTCGCCTGATGCGGCTTGCAAAAACCATATCGGCAATTTTATCTTCCATGGTGTAATGTTCAAAAGAATCTACCCTTTTGTTAAATAAAAATGCAAGGTTTAACCCGTGGTATCTGTTATGTAACAGAAAATACCCACGTTCATAAAACTCTATTGAATTGGCCAAATGCTGAACACCCTGTCCTCTTTCAAAAAGTTCTTTTTCAATTCTGCCGGCCAGCGAAACAGTTTCAGTATCATTTGTGCTTTCAATATCCAACTTTGATAAAAGTTTGATTGCATCATTAAGTGCAGTTATTACATCAGGCTGCTTTGCTTTATAAGTTGAGAAAGCAAGCCTTTGAATTAAGTAAGGATCATTTTTTGATTTATCCGGCATCAAATCCAATGCAGCTTGAAAAAATGCCTTTGCTGTTGGATAATTTCTTTCGTGCAAAGCATCCTCTGCCTGATCAATGAGAAATCCAAATGTAGGGTTATCGCTAACAGGTTTAACATAACTATTTCCTTCTTCGTCACCAAAGTCGTTTTCACCTTCACTTTTTCGTTTTGTATCGTCAATCGTTTGATTTGAAATTACATCATTTGTTATTGAATTAATTTGAAAAAGAGGAGGGTTGAGGTCCTGAAGATTAGTGTAAATTGGACTGTCAAAATCTTCTTTGTTTAAAACAAAATCAATTGTATCTCCAAGTACCTGCTGAAATCTTAGAACTTCTTCGTAATCAATTGCTTCTCCAAGATGAGTATAGCTTGTAATTTTAATATGATTTAAATCGAACGGGTAAGCATATTTATCTTCCGAAATTACAATAGTTGTACGTGGTTTAAATGCATGTCTTATTCCCAATTCATAAAATGCATTTACATTAGCTGTGGAGAGATCGGCTATTACCAAATCTGCATTATACAATTCCATGTACATTTGGTAATCAATAGACCCTGAATGAAGAATTTCATCAGCACGGATACAAGTCAGCCCTTTTTTTTCAACTACAGGTTTTATTAAAAGTTTATAGGATTTGTTTAAATCTAACTTCCTGCCTGTAGCAAAATCAGTTTTTATACCAAAACCCATTATAACAAAACATTTTCTTTCAGTTTTTTCAGCTATCGATGTCATAGATAAATCATTTAAATTCTAAATAATTGAATTGGTTTATTGTAAGTTTTACTTAACTAAATCCTTGCCCACTTTTACAGTTGTTAGTCATGATATTTATATATTTTTCACAACTCGTGTTGGTTTTAATTATACAATTCAATAAACTTCTCCAATTCAAGTGTATTCTCATTTCTTTCTTTTCTGAAGTTCAAAATCTTGGTAAGATTTGCTTTAGTTGTCCCCATCATCCAACTTTCTGTAGCTAAGGGTTTGGCTTCGTAGAAGAGCTCCTCTGCCACATCCGGTTTATTTTCAATTACTGCCAATTCAAGTAAGGTTGCGTAATCCCAGTAATCTGGGTCTTTCCGCTTCATTTTTGCATTTACAGCATACTCAACTGCAGGTAGCAACCGAAGTGCTTTTTCCCTGTTACCCAACAATTCCAAACAAGTAACATAATTCACACCCGGGTAAGCATCGCGCGCATCAGATTCAAATCCCTTTTCATAATATTTCATTGCATTTTTTATGTGAACTTTTGCCTCTCCTGTGTTTCCTGCGTTATATGCGCGATCGAACTTGTCCTTGTAAATCCTTCCCCAAATGCCATAAGTCTCACTGCTAGCCTTACCATCCGTTTCCAGTTTTCGCAAAACCGTTTCTGCTTCCTTTATCATTACCTCATCCGGTGGTTTTGCTTTTCCACCGTTACGGTTAAGAACAAAAGCATATTGTTCCTGAACCATCACCGTTTCAAAAACATAACGTGGCAATTCCTTTATAAAAGCCATCATTTCATTAAAAGCTTCAATGTTTCGATACGAGATCATTATATCAATCAGAACTGCCGTTTCAATGTTTTCAAGTGGTTCATATTTTTCAACAATCTTGTTTATTGCATCAATCCGGAGTTGTTTGATTTTGTCTTTGTCGTTGTCAAAAACATTGCGGGCATAAGCCAATTCATTTTTTATAACTTCATCATACTGAACTTTTTCCCTAAAAACATCGGTTTTTTCGTGCGCTACCGAATTTTGAAATGAAATACCATTTATCATGTCGTACAACGGACTGTCAGTACTTCGGCTCTGTTTTGCATGCAATAAAATTCCGGCAAGTTTTTCAATATCATTTTCCTTGTCTGACAAATTGAAATCCTTGTCAACCTGATAAGCAAAAGTACGGTCGGGGCCAACATCGAAAGGCAACGGAAAATGAGATGAAGCAATGATTGGAATAGTTGTAAACGGTTTCACTGCATAGCGCATTCCAAGTTCAAAATATGCATTTGGATTGAGATTTGTTAAATCGGCAATGCAAAATTCACAAAGAATTATTTTCTCGTACATGGTTTTGTGAATTGAGCCAAAACTTTTTTCTTCTCTCTCAATTAATGGTTCCAATTCGGCTTTAATAATTGCCGGCTTAACCAGTTCTTCATATATTTTATCGAAGTCAATCCGCTGAACCGGGTTTTTATTTCCTTCGGTATATTTGGCCTTTAAATCATTGAAGTTCTCTTTATTGCCAAACGAGGTAATGACAAAGCAGTATGGTTTCATCGTTTTACTTTTTCCTTATACATTAATCGTTGAAATGTTCTTCCTTTATTTCTCTTTCTCCGGCAAGTTTTCCAATTTTATAAAGGATTTCCCTGTTTTCGGCATTGCTCATTTCAACCAGACTTTCCACATCTTTTGCAGTAAATGGTTTATCAGATATTTTCAGGCTGTCCAATTCTTTTTCTGTAATGGGAAAATTGTACCGTAAATATTTAAGCTGAGGTTTCAATCCAAGATAATCATCTTTCAGGTATTCAATTTCCATATCTACATAATGCGCTGTGGGAGAATCGGATAACCATTGTAAAACTATCTGGTTTTGCCAGCTTGAATCCTGCATCAACATGTCAGGTACACTTTCGGCCCAGGTTTTAATCCAGGCATTGGTAATTTCGCTTGTTCGCTTTTTAAAAATACCGTAGCCTGTACCCACCGATACAATTGAAAGATCTTCAACATTCATTTTCCATCTAAAAGGGAACCCTTTTAACGTTGCCACCATCAGTAAAGTAAGAGAAGGATTATTGGCAGTACTTACACCTCCATCAACAAAAGCTGCTCTTTGCCCATCTCCCACATCAATCATTTGAGGAATAAAATAGGTAGGAGCAGCGCTGCTCGCACGCACTGCTTTCCAAAGCGGTATGTTTTTGTTCTTCCCCAACTGGGTATCAAAAAATTTACCTTTCGGATGATTGATCAAAGGCCATGTACTGTTGGTGTCAGCCCGTTTGGCAACAATACACAAACCGGTTTTTATCTTATCACTTTCTAAAGTCATTGTGCCGAATATAGCTTTCAGATTGTCTTCCAACGCCTGGTAATCATATCTGGCTTGTAAGAATTGCCATGTTTGCAATGGATTGTACCATTTTTTCTTTTCTCCAAAAATTTCTCCCCCTAGTTTCATATACAATTCGGCAATTTCGTCAACAGATTTTCCTATGGCCAAAGCCGCCGCAATAATTGAACCTGTTGAAGTTCCGCCAATGAGATCGAAATAATCGCAAAGCAATAATTCCGGATCGTTTTCTTTTAATCGAAGAATTGTTTCAATCTTTTTTAAATACCCCAGTGTCAGTGCTCCGCGAATTCCCCCGCCATCTAATGAAAGTATTCTTTTTGGGCCAACTTGTGGATCTAAATGTTCATGTAATGTTCTTTTCATTTTAATTTAAATTTAACTTATTTAATTTTCTACTTTAACGTTTTAGTATAGTACAGAATCAGCATTGGATTGTTTCATAAAATCTCTTGTTTCTTATCGAACATAATCTTTCACCTTTAAATAAATATTTTATGTGGTTTCCACTCCCGGAAGTGGCTTTTCCTTTTTATTTGCTGTTTCACCTGAATTCTTGTTCTCAACGAGACTACGGTCATCTATTAACTTTTTAGCCGGAGGCCAGCCCTGGCGTTCTTTATCAAGGATTGCTTCAACCCGGGTAATAAACAGAGATTCTTTATCAATTCCTGAAACACTGTATGGTCCAACACTGAAATTGTAATAATGAATTTCCGGCTTTAACTGCTCGCAAGTGGCGCGATAATTCGTCCATAATTCCTGATACTGAAAAGTTTTCAGACCAGTCGTCAAAATAGCTACAATAGCTGAAACAATAACCACAACTATTCTTTCCCAATCAAATGCTGCCAATACAGGGGTTAACGCAGAAAGTACTATCAATACCCATTGAAAATATTTATATCTCTTCTGGTTCATACCTGATGACTCCTCATAGTATTTTAACTGATCATAATATCTTTTTTCCAGATATTCCTTAAATGTTTCAGAATCCATAATTTAAATTATTAAGTTTATTTTCAAATAAGTTAAGCTTTCCCAGGTAAATCTTTTATTGAATTTTCATTATTGACAGCCACCGGTTTAATTGTTTTTAATTCCAGCTTTTTTAAAACGGTTTTCGTTTATATGATAAATAAAGCTTTACCAAAAGAATAACGTTTGTTTATTTATGCAAGATTTTCGGGTTCAATTGCATGTATATCATTGTACTTCGTCAACCAGGCAGTCATGTCCGTAATATTTAAACCATCATCAAAATGTACCGGGTCAGGTTTGCCAAAATCACCACCCCAGCGAATGCCGTTATTTTTAAGTTCATTTATAAACTGCCGTATAATTCCATTGTCTGTTTGCATGAGTTTCGAGTTATAGAATTTACCATCATGCATTAAATTACAATCTATTGCATGTCCTATCATGTGGTTACTGTGTGTAGCTGGTTTTACTATAGCACCCTTTACATTTGCATCAACTCTGTACGATGAATTTACGTGCACAGTAATGTTATATTTTTGCGCTATCACATTCATCCTTGTTGCTATTGATTCAAAATCATCATCAATGGTGCATTCACCTTTAAAATTCGAAGCTGTAAACTGTTTCATAACTGTAAATTTTAGAGTTGTTTGAATTTATTAAATTGAATTTTCAAAGAGTTTTAAAGTTGCTGTAAGATTTGATTCATTGCGGCAAATTTCCAGGAAACGATTTTTATTCCATGGCTTCTGTTGGTATTTAGGTTCGTTTGGAGCAGTGCACAAGATCATAATTTTATTCATTGGCTGTTTTCATTATATAATCAATACTGAAACCATTAAAAAGTTTAATCAGGTATATAAAGATTTAAAGAATGAAATGTACAAAATTATTTGCTATTATTTAGAAAATGTCTAAATAAAATATTTTGGATTGGCTAAGACAAAAAACTCAAACCAGAACATTTAAGCTTAATCTTAATTAAGAAAAGATTTGTTGTTCAAAAATTGGATTCTCAATTATTCAGTATCCGTAAATCAATAATCAATTTCCAGCCTCAACCCATCGTAACCCACAAATACATTTTCAGGCAGTTCTTTAACAATGTCTTTGTATTTGCCAAAATCGTGACTTAAATGGGTTAAATATGCTTTTTCAGGTTTGATTTCATGAATTACCTCAAGTGCTTCTTCAAGATTAAAATGTGAAATGTGTTTATCCCTGCGAAGACAATTGATAATTAATATCCGGCTCCCCTTTATTTTTTCCATTTCTTCAGTGGGAATAAAATTAGTGTCAGTAATATATGTTAAATCCCCTACCCTAAAGCCATAAACCGGCAGCTTATGATGGAAGCAGCGTATTGGAATAAACTCAATTCCGTCAATTTTAAACTTATTTCCATTAATAAGGTGAAGATGCATCTTAGGAACTCCGGGATATTTAAAATTGGCAAATACATAATGAAAAATTCTTTTAATTGCTTCCTGTACACGATCTTCAGCATAAATATCAGTGGGGTGTTTTTGTGTCCAGTTAAAAGAGCGGATATCATCTAATCCAAAAATATGGTCAACATGTTCATGTGTCAGAAGTATGGCCCGAAGCGAATTAACCTTTTCTCTTAACATTTGTGCCCTGAAATCGGGCCCGGCATCAAAAACAAAATTCTGATTATTTATTGTTAACAGCAACGACGCACGTAAACGTTTATCCCTGCTGTCGTTCGAAAGGCAAACATCGCAATAACAGGCAATAACAGGCACTCCCTGTGATGTTCCTGTACCTAGAAATGTTGCTTCAATTTTTATCTTGTCAGGTTGTTTCACCTTGCAAAATTAACAAATGCAATGCTTTAATCGCGAATATCTCTATTTTTACCAAAAAATATTTAGAATGGCAAAGCTCTTTCTTGTTCCCAATGTTTTAAGCGAAGGCGACTGGCAAAATGTATTACCTGCTCAATTGTTTCAAATTCTTACCAATACCAGGTATTTTATAGTTGAAGACATTCGCACTGCACGGAGGTTTTTAAAACAGGTTAATAAGGAAATTAACATTGATGATTGTACTTTTTATGAGTTGAACAAACGGACAAAATACACCGAAATTCCCCACTTTCTAAGACCAATAGAACAAGGATTTGATGTTGCTGTAATTTCGGAAGCAGGCTGTCCGGGAGTTGCCGATCCCGGTGCTGAGGTTGTAAAAATAGCACATCAAAAAGAATATAAAGTCATTCCAATTGTTGGGCCATCTTCTGTTTTACTCGCTTTAATGGCATCAGGAATGAACGGGCAGAATTTTGCATTTAAAGGTTACTTACCAATTCAACCAAACGAACGGGTGAAAGAAATTCAGGTACTTGAAAAACGAGTAACCAATCAGCGCCAAACACAAATTTTCATTGAAACTCCTTACCGCAACAACCACCTGGTTAGTGATTTGTTAAAAACATGCTCGCCTGCTACCCTACTTTGCATTGCTGCCAACCTTACCGGCGAAAATGAATATATTGCCACAAAAACCATCCAGCAATGGAAAAATAAAGTGCCTGATTTACATAAAATACCCGTTATTTTTTTATTGGGAACTTAAAATAACTATTGCGGCTACTTCCGGTTTATAATCTTTTAAAACAATAGAAGATTAAAAAATCCTATTGTTTTTTATGTTAGATTGTCATAAATTGTATGTTTTTAAAAAAACATACACAATGAAAATCGACGCCATTACTTTTAACGGAACCGAAAAAACTGATATCGATAAAAGTCAGTATTCTGATGAAAGTCTTGAATTACTAAATTATTATCAGATTGAAACAACGCAACGCGGAGAAGGAAAACGTAAAAAACTGGAGTTTAAAAAAAATCATGTACTTGAGTTTGAATTTGAAGATGGCACAAACTGGATTTCCAGTCCGGATACTTTAGATGATTTATTTCCTGAACTGATGACTTCTGTTAAACGCTCAACAACAGAAGATGGTGTTTTTGAATTACCTGTTGAAATTAGCTCAGGAAGCGCTGACCGCTCAATTGTAGGAAAAATAGTTTTAAAGGCCATTAAAGTTTTTTCGAAGAAAGTTGCGACAAGGGAAGTTAAAAAACTGGCGACAAAACTCGAAGAAAAACAATTGGAAAGTAAAATAGGCTTGTATAGCTTGAGTTCTGATTTTCAGCTTATTGATTTTGTTACTGACAATAGTACTTTGCCATATCTGGTTCTAATTCATGGTACTGCATCTTCAACAAAAGGATCTTTTGGAGAAGCAATTGGAACTGATTTTATGAATTTTATCAATGAAACTTATGGTAACCGAATCCTTGCATTTCAACACCGAACCTTAACCGAAAATCCTCTACAAAATGTAAAACAATTGGTTTCAAACCTGCCAAAAAATTGTGTGTTGCACCTCATAACCACTTCACGTGGAGGTTTGGTAGGAGAAATTTTATCCAGGTTTTGTAACAGTTCTTCCTTAAATGGCTTCAACCCCACAGAAATGGCCATTTTAAAAAAAGAATACCCAAACAGCTATTATTCAGAAATTGAAAAAACAATCATTGAAATAAATGCAATTCTAATCAACAAAAAAATTAAAATCGAAAAATTCATCCGCATTGCATGTCCGGCGGGAGGAACAACACTTGCCTCCAAACGTTTGGATTTTTTTCTGAACATTACATTAAACCTTATCGGTGTGGCCACAGGTATGGCAGCCAACCCAATTTACATGGCATTCAGAAACCTTACGGCAGCTGCAATCGACAGCAAAAATAAACCGGAAATTTTGCCGGGTCTTGAAGTTCAAAATCCGGGTTCACCGTTTATTAAAGCCCTCAATTGTCCGATTGATTTGGAAAACCCCGATGGGAGGATTGTCATTAATAATTCTTTAGTCGTAATTGCCGGTAACTCGAAACCAGCATTAAAATTAAATGCTATCTGGATCATTGCAAGTAAATTGTTTTTTCTGCGGAAAAATGATCTTGTTGTTGATACTGATACCATGACATTGGGAACCAGAAGGTCGGGCAAAGTGCAAAGGTTTTTTTACGAAGACAACCAACTCAATCACTTCAAATATTTTGAAAACAGCATTACAAACCGCGCTATTTTAACTGCTTTAAAAACTGAATGGGGAACGGTTTTGCCCGGATTCACCGAAGACCCCCTTTCTGTTTCAATTGCTTCCGACAGAAACATTCATTTCAGACCCGATGGTGGTCAATTGTTTAGTAAGGAAATTAGCGGAACAAAACCGATTGTTTTGTTATTGCCCGGAATAATGGGTTCAAACCTTGAATATGACAATAAATTACTGTGGATAAATTACATTAAAATTATTTCGGGTGGACTTTCTGATTTAAAATCAAGCAATAAAGTAAATGCAGTTTCTCTGGTTTCAACTTCATATAAACAACTCGTGCAAGAACTTGAAGATAATTATGACGTTGCAACTTTTCCATTCGATTGGCGATTGCCACTTGATGATTCAGCCGCTCTTCTGAATAAAAAAGTGAAGGAGCTGCTGAAATTTGGTCAACCCATTAAAATGATTGGTCATTCAATGGGTGGCGTACTTATTCGCGATTTTATTGTTTTGTACAAAGATACGTGGACGAAACTCAATAATTCAAATGGGTTTAAATTGCTATTCCTTGGCGTTCCATTAAACGGGTCGTATCGAATTCCTGCTGTTCTGTTTGGAATGGACAGACTTATTGAAAAGTTAAGTTTAATCGATTTGGTACATTCCAAAATTGAATTGCTAAGAGTTTTCTCTGAATTCAAAGGTCTTTTAAGTTTACTCCCTTTTGATGGCGATCACGATTTTTCAAATCCCGAAACCTGGAACAACATGCTGAATGGCATTGATTTAGAATCGACAGCTGATATTAACTGGCCTGTTCCTTCAACAGAAAATCTTGTTTGGTTTACTGAATATAAAAGCAAAATGAAGGATGCTTTGGTTGAGGAAGATTTTAAAAATGCAGTTTATGTTGCAGGACATGATAAAGCAACTCCGTGCAACTTCAGGATTGATGAAAAAAATTCGGGTAAAGAACTGGTTTTTTTGAGTACAGGCGAAGGTGACCAAAGTGTTACATGGGACAGTGGTATCCCTAAATTAATGATCGATAAAAATGAAGTTTATTATGTAAATGTTTCGCATGGCGAACTGGCATGTCACACTGATATGTTCAAGGGAATAAAAGAGATACTTATAAATGGTAAAACCAATTTATTTTCCGACAAACGTCCTTTATTGCGAGGTGAAGAGTTGTTGTTTAAATCTCCGGATTATCGTGATTTTGATCTGTCGCAAGCTGGTGTGGACTTTTCTGTTTTAGGAATTGGTGGCGAAACTGAACCCCAACTGGAGTTGCCACCTATATCTGTTTCAATCAGTCATGGCGATCTGTACTATGCCAGGTATCCGCTGCTTTCCGGACACTTTGAAGATGATGGGATTTTATCTGCTGAAAAAGAAATAAATAAAAATCTTGGAGAGGCATTAAATTACAGACATAGTTTGGGTATTTACCCGGGGCCAATTGGAACAAACGAGCTGTTTTTATCCAATCAATCAGGTTTTAGGGGAGCCATTATTATTGGATTGGGCAAACCCGAAAACCTAACCTCATCAGAACTAACCAAAACAGTTGAACAAGGTGTTTGCAAGTATTTGTTGAGTTTTAATGAGAAAATGTCGAAAGAAGGCAAGTCAGGCGCTGACATTCAATCACTTGGAATCTCATCGTTAATTATTGGCGGTGGTTATGGTGGTATGAAAATCGAAAATTCTTTAAAAGGTATTTTACAAGGTGTTCACAATGCAAACCAGAAAATAAGAAACCTAAACCTGAACTGCAACCCCCAAATAGGCACTGTCGAATTTGTTGAATTGTTTGAAGATTCGGCAGTAGGGGCGCTGTACTCACTGGGCAGAATTGAAAAACAGGAAACACGATCGTTCAGAATTTTAATGGAGGATAAAAAGTTACACACCTTGTTAGGTTCAAAAAAACGTATCCCCAATGAAATATCAACGGAGTGGTGGAACCGCATCACTGTAAAAAAAGTCGAAAACAGCGATACAGACAAAACCATAAGATGTCTTACGTTCAGTGCATCAACCAGCCGTGCATATGAAAAAGAAATAGAACTGATTTCTACCCCGGCACTTATGGAAGGAACAATAAAAGGAATGTCAACGAACAACAGATGGACACCTCAAAGTGCAAAAGCTATTTTCGAATTGCTAATCCCAAACGATTTTAAAGAACAACTAAAGAGACATGGAAATATTAACTGGATTTTAGATACGTATACTGCTGAATACCCATGGGAGTTACTAATTGACGAAATATCGGATTCACGGCCAATTTGCGTTGCATCCGGAATGATCAGGCAATTATCAACACAAAGCTACAATCAGGTTATTAAATCAACACCTAAAAACAATGCACTTGTAATTGCTGATCCCGATTTAAAAGGTTTCGCAACGCAACTGCCGGGAGCATTGAAAGAAGGACAGCAGGTTGCAGCAAAACTTTTGGAACGTGGAATACAAATAACGACAAGCTACAAAGGCACCTGTGATGAGATAATTGAGAAACTGTTTTGCAACGATTATCGGATTATCCATTTATCGGGTCACGGTATTTTCAACGAGGATCAAACAAAAGGTTCGGGAATGGTAATAGGCAACAATATGTTTTTATCAACCCGCGAAATACGGCAAATGAGCACAGCACCCGAACTTGTATTTGTTAATTGCTGCCATATTGGTAAAATTAGCGGGGTCGCTGAAGATCTTTATCAGCAGCGGTATAAACTTGCCGCAAATATTGGCACACAATTAATACAAAATGGTGTGCGCTGTGTTATTGCCGCAGGTTGGGCTGTTGACGATAGTGCAGCACTTGAATTTGCGAATATTTTTTATGACAGAATTCTGGGTGGTTATACTTTTGGTGATTCTGTAAGTGATGCACGTAAATCAGTTTTTGCAAAATATGGCAACACCAATACCTGGGGGGCATATCAGTGTTATGGCGATCCATTTTACAGGTTCGAACAAAGAAGACAGGATAAAACAAAACACAAGAAAATTTATATGATTTCGCAGGAAGCTGAAATTGATCTACTCAATTTGCTAAATGAACTGGACATTGGAAAAAATTCAACTGATGAATACATAAAACATCTTGACGAAATTTGCGAAGGAATTGACATTGCCAAAATCAGGACACCAACCATTACTGAAAAGGAAGCGCTCATATATCTTGAATTAAAGCATTATGACAAAGCTTGTGATAAATTCAGTACACTTTTAAAAGTTGAAGATGCCACGTTTTCATTTTCAGTAGCCGAAAAATATTACAACGCTATGGCAAAGAAAATTACAAGTGAATTCACTGATTTTCTGGCTGAAGAACATGATGAAAATGAAATTGAGCAGCAAAATATAATTGAACAGAAAAGGAAAGAAAGCCTGAAAATTTTAAATGAAGTTATTACTGATTTGGAAGCACTTGTTAAACTGATTCCCTCATCTGAAAGATTAAACATACTAGGGAGCACCTATAAACGAAAAGCTTTTATTACGGGTAAAAATAAATTTGAGATTTATGAAAAGGCAGCTTTCAACTACCAAAAAGCATATTCATATTCCAATAACTGGTACTCGCTTACCAACTGGCTGACACTTGAAAGCGCATTGATTATGTCACATTTGCACAGCTGGGAAAGTGAAGTAAACAGTAAAAACGAAAAATTGGGGTACAAATTAATTTCTTTTGAAGATGCACTTGGTTTACTTGACGATGCCACAACAACACTAATCGATAGCGAAAGGATGAGTTATTGGGATATGCTTGCTGAAATAAACATACGGTTGTGCAAGTATATTTTGCAATTCTCAAATACAGTTGGTAAAAATTTGTCAGAGTTTATCAATCAACAGGATATTTTTAACGAAATAAGAGAACTTTGGAAAAAAGCCGGATCCAAGGGTAAACGTTTCGCCGAAATTGAACACCTGGAATTTATAATAGATGCACTTTCAATCACAAAATATAAGAACCCTAAAACTTTAGCCTCAAATCTTGAACAGTTAAAAAAGGATTTAATTAAACAAATTGGACATTAAAAGGGATTTCAATTCTGTTTTTTTTGCATGAAATATTTAAAATTATTTTTCAAAAAACAACTTAAAAAAAATACAATGAACAAGTATTACGATGTACACAACCACCTTTTCAACAAACATTTTCTGGGTAAAGAACTTTTATACAGAATGATGAAGGAACTGAGGAAATTTATTGATTTACAAAAAGATCGCAGTTTAGACAGGGGAGCTGACAGGGGTCTTAAAAGTGTAATTACTTCATTAAAACGATATAGAAAGGCAATAAAAATATTTACTCAAAAAAACTCAATAGCCATATTTGAGGAAATCAATAAAACCTACAAAGGTGAATTTATTCTCACTCCCCTAACCTTTGATTTAACTTACTGTTTTGCTCCCACAGCCGACCGGGAAATCAATACAGGTGCTATGGATACGATAAAGGATGCGATTGAAGACGAAATGAATGTAATGTTTAATATGGTTGAAGAACAAACACGCAGTATGTCGCGGGTTTTTAATCCCTTTGCGGAAAACGATGAAGACATACTCTGGAATGAGTTTCTTGAAGAAAAAGAGGAATTTATGAAAAGTGCCGCGGAGTTACAGCAGACTGATGAAACACCTGATTCAGTTGGCACAAGGGGTATTTTTAAGAAACATACTCCTTTTGATGGATGGAATGAACAACTAAGACAAATAAAAGAATTAAAACAACACCCGGATTATAAAGATATGGTTTACCCGTTTTTGGCCGTCGATCCGCGCAGGCCCGGAATTGCCGAATATGCCAAAGCCAATGTAGGTAAAGGAAAATTATTTGCCGGGGTAAAACTTTATTGTCCCAATGGTTACTCACCAACCGATCCGCTACTTTTTGGAACAGAAGGAAAAAGAGACGGGATATATGCATTTTGTGAAGACAATGGCATACCTGTAACCGCCCATAATTCCGACGGAGGCTTTGCTACACTTGCAAAAAGTGTTGTTATCAACGGACTGATTCATGTAAATGGTAAATTAATTCAACTCAATAATGAATTGCTTAAGTTTTCAAAAGCCATCACCGAGAAAGATGCAATTTACGAGCGTGCACTGGCAATTAACCATCCACTCGTATGGGGAAAAGTTGCAGAGAAATACCCAAACTTACTGCTTAACCTGGCCCATTTTGGTGGAGGACGGCAATTGGAAGCTGCAATGGATAATCCGGACAATATCAACCTTTGGTCAAACAGAATCATTGAATTGTTAAAAGACAATCGTTACAAAGTTTATACTGATGTTTCGTGTTTCAGCGAATTTAGTTCAATAGACAAACTGATTTCAAGTCCTGTTTACCAGGAAATAAAGAACAGGATTCTGTATGGTTCTGACTATACACTTTTGTTGCTTTTCGAAGACGACTTTGATGAAAATATTCGTCAGTTCAGAAGCAAATTTGGAGTCGATTTTGACATAATCGCCCGCGAAAATCCCGAAGTTTTTCTAAAACATGTAATTTGAATATTTTTGTTTATGACCAAATCAAACGAAATTTTAACCAAAGTAAAATCTCTGACAGAAGCATCACAATTTGATAAAATTATTGATCTGTTAACTGAGAAACAATTGAATAAGCAGAATAGTGCTGAACTTTTTTTTTATCGATCGTGGGCACATTTTATGTTGGGTGAAACTGATAATTCAAAAGTTTTTTCAGATAAAGCAATTTCACTGAACCCAAACCTTAAAGATGATTTTATTACAGCGGGCAACAAATTATATAAAGATTCGGAATACAGGAAGGCAATTATTGAATATGAAAAAGCCATTTTTCTGGACCCCAATTATACAACTGCTTATTATAATAAAGGATTGTGTTTTTATAATATAGGGGAAACAGAAAATGCCAGAGCGAATTTTGATAAAACCATTTTATTGGATAATGATTATGCAGAAGCATTTTTAAACCGGGGTTTGATTTGGTATTACCAGGGAGATTATGACAAGGCAATTGCAGATTATTCAGAATCCATCAAAATAGATGCAAACTACACAATTGCATATTATAAAAGAGGAATGGCACTGTATTATTTAGGCAAATATGAAAATGCAATAGCTGATTTTGATAAAGTTACAGAACATAAAAATGATAACATAGACGCATTTTTCTATAGAGGCCTAAGCATGTATTGTTTGGGTGAATATAAACATGCGATTGCGGATTTTGATAAAGTTTTAGCGCTGAAAGCTGATTACAAAGAAGCCTATTTTAACAGAGGTCTTGTCTGGTATTATCTGAAGGACAACGACAAAGCAATTGCAGAATATGAAAAAGCAATTGCTCTTGACCAAAATTATGCGATTGCCTATACAAACCGCGGTCTGGCCTGGTATAGCATGAAAGAATATGACAAAGCCATTGCCGATTTCAGCAAAACCATTGAATTGGACGAAAACTACTATTTGGCATATAACAACAGGGGACTGGCACACTACGAAAATAATGAATTCGACAAAGCTATTGCAGATTACGACAAAGCAATATCATTGAAAGCTGATTATAAAGATGCTTTTCTAAACCGTGGACTTGTTTATTACTATAAATCTGATTACAACAATGCCCTTGCCGATTATGACAAAGCCTTACAAATTGATGAAAATTATGCCCTGGCATATGGGAACAGGGGTTTGGTTTGGTATCACCTCAATGAAAACGATAATGCTGTTACTGATTACACAAAAGCTATAAATTTACAAACTGACTATAAAGATGCATTTCTGAATCGTGGATTGATTTTCTATTACAAAGGAGATTATGACAAAGCGATAGCCGATTACGAAAAAGCCATAGAAATAGATGAAAATTACACAATTGCCTATAACAACAGAGGGTTGGCATGGCATTACAAGGGAGAATACAACAACGCCATTCTCGATTACAACAAAGCCATTGCACTAAATCCTGAGTATATGGATGCCTTCATTAACAGGGGTATTGCATATTATTACAAGGGACAATACAACAAAGCACTTGAAGATTACTTCAGGGTCATTGAACTAAATGGCAAACTGGGATTTGTATATTTCAACATTGGGCTGGCATTTTATAAAAAAGGATTTTATCAGAAAGCAATAGAACAATACAACAAAGCCCTGGAATTACAACCCGATTATCCGGATGCATTTAACAACAGGGGAATGGCCTGGTATGAAAGTGGTGAATATGATAAGGCAATCGATGATTGTACCAAAGCCATTGATATTTTTCCGGAATACCCGGACGCGTACAACAACAGGGGAAACGCATGGTATTTTAAAGAAGATTTTAATAAAGCTGAACAGGATTTTGAAAAAGTGGCAAAATTTCCGGGATTCGAATCAATAGGTTTATCAAATCTTGGCGATGTTTGCTCGTCAAGGGGTGAGTTTCAGAAAGCTGGAAATTTGTATGAAAAAGCAATTGGTTTAGAAAACATTCCGGAATGGCTGAATAAAAAAATCTTACAGAAATTAGACAGAAACAAACAACGCTTGCTTCTTATTAAAGCCAATGTTCCAATAAATAATTTAATTGAAAAAACCCGTATAGAAGATAAAATCGAAAGGACACTTGAAAATATTAGAAAGGTATCCAAATCTGATGCTCAAAACGTGGTTCATTACACAAAATTATTTGTATCCGATATTTATGTTAGCTCACTTTACTCAAAAATGCATTACAGCAATGCAATTTATATGAATGACCCCAAGGAAGGCAAAATGCTTTTTAGATATTTAAATGACAATAGAATTACACAAGCATATCTAAATGGCGAAAAGAGAAACGAAAGCAGTGTTTACCTGGGTTCGTTTCTTCCGGCAGAAGATCCTGGTTTCGGCAAATCATATGAAGATGAGCTTGTTATGTGGAGAACTTATGGAAAAGACATCAATGGAAAAGAAGCTGCAGGTTGTAACCTTGTTTTGAGTTCAGATTTTTTTAAACAAATGAAAAAACCAATTGCTGATGATTCAACCAAAACAGAATTGGAACAAAAAACTGCTAAAGTAGCAACAATAAAGGAAGAAAGTGCACAAAATATATCAAGCGATGAAGAACTGTTAAACGTTGTTTATATCAAAACAAACGGATACGAAAGAAGCATAAGAAACGACATAACTGGAAACATTAAACCGGCTCTTGACCTGCTAAAGGAACTTCTGAATAATTTAATTGAAACAAAGGAAAAAGAAGATACCCAAATCGATTTTCAGAAATATATTGAAAACACAATATTTAAACACCTTTCAACAATTAATTTCCTGTTTAAATCAGCCGATTACAGTTTTGAGAATGAAGTACGTGTAATTGAATATGTACCTCGAAACAGTGACTTAATCAAATTCGTGGAAATAAATGAGCCAAATTTGCCACGAAAAAGATTCTTTATTGAGTCAACAAATGAGATTTTACCCTTTGTAAGAAAAATTTATTTAGGGCCAAAAGTCGAGAAACATCAACAGTGGAGTTTATATTTCGATTTTGAAATCAGACAACGTGCCAAGGAAATTTCAAACATGGATTTTCCTCCTTATGAACTTAACCCGTCTGACATTAAAATATCAAAATCAGAATGTGAATTTCAGTAACCAAAGTTTTTGAAAAATCATATTAAACCATTTTCATTTCTTTCAACAAGCCAAATTCAAATTCAAAATTAGGAGTAAAAATCCCTTTACCGAGATTGTTTTCAACCTGGCTTTTTGTCCAAAAGCGGGCTTCCTCAACCTCATCTGAATGAACTTTGAAGTTTTTATAATCGTAGGTTACAAACATGTAAACCAACTCGGCTTCAACATCCGATTCCCATTTGTATGTTTTCACCAACTTTGCCGAAAAATCTACAAGACCAATTTCTTCAAAAGCCTCTTTTTTAAGTGCCTGGTCCAATGTTTCGCCCGCTGAAATATGTCCGCCAACTGCTGTATCCCACTTCCCTGGTTGGATTATTTTGGACATCGGGCGTTTTTGAACCAAAACAGCCTTGTTGCGATTAAATACATGTAAATGAACCACAGGATGTAACAGTTTACTGCCATTATGTACCTGACTTCGTGGTGCCTGACCGGTAATCCTTCCTTGTTCATCCACAAGTGGAACCCATTCTTCCCCAACAAGTTGCTTTTGTTTTCTTTTTTGCCGATAAAACTCAATTAAAAAATAAACTCCAAACAAAATATAAAACAAACCACCACTTATAAAAGCCCAGGCAGCCTTGCTCATAAAAAAAGTGGAGTAAAAAACCAACAGCGTATGAGCGGCAAAAATATAAAACAGGGATTTCAGGCTTTTGTGCATTTGAGCCATTTGCGCTTCGTTAAATTGGGCATCTTTTAAATAACGCTGCCCCATTAATCCGATTATATTAACTTTCGAAAACGCTGAAACGGCAAGTACGGCAACTAAAATCAATTCAATTAAGCCGGGTTTTAGTTTGAAAAAAATATCATTATTGAGTAAAATGGAAACGGCACCAAGAACGACCAGCAACAAAGTGTCGAACAGAATAAATTTATCGAACCGCTTTTCTTTGAAGCCAACCCATAGCATTTCGGCGACACCAACTCCAACAGCAACAAATA
The DNA here is from genome assembly GCA_963800345.1 of uncultured Prolixibacteraceae bacterium. Lineage (GTDB taxonomy): Bacteria > Bacteroidota > Bacteroidia > Bacteroidales > Prolixibacteraceae > Draconibacterium. Next base: position 28,506 of record CAWDAW010000020.1, read on the forward strand.
ACCCGGTTTTTGTTCCCCAAATTTCGTCGGCAGCAATAAAGACGAAAAGCGGGATAAAACCGGGCAGTAATTTTTTTAGCAGCTCAGTTCTGCTCATTTTTTAGCTTTAAACCCATTCCTGTTAATGTGGTTATATCCTATAATTACTGGTTTGCTTTATAAATTTTATAAACTTCAACCTTCATTAACAAAGTTGTAAAACCCGGAACATAAGGTTCACTGTATGTATTTCCGTTTTGCCCATATGCAAGTGCAGAGTTTATTATAAGATTTGCAACTGTTCCTTTTTGCATATATGTCAAAGCTTCTTCCAGTCCGGCGACAGAAGTACCTGAACCAACATTCACCGTGTAAGGCTCATATTTGTATCCATCCAAAAAACCAACAGATTGATCAAGCAACAAGCTGTCAATGGTCCATGTGGCATAATAAATCAACACCTGATCTCCGGGACTAATTGTATCGCCGGTTCCCTTAACTTCTTCAATATAATAAAGTCCTGATGGCAAAGGTTTTTCATTTGGGTAATTGGCTTTCACATATGCATCCAGTTTAGCCAACTCATTGTTTCTCAATTCTTCCAAACTGTTATCGCTGCCACACGCAAAGAAACCGACAACCACAACAGTGAAAATCAATGCTGTAAATACTTGTTTTATTGATTTATTCAAATTCATTTTTACTATTATTTTAATGGCTTTATATCTTTCATTGATACTACAAAAACCAAAGTTTGAAATGGCTTGACAATACCTGAACCTGTACTTCCATAAGCAAAATCAGATGGTACAATTAATTGAGCTTTTCCATTTTTGTTGATTACTTTCATACCATCATCCCACCCTTGAATTAAAGGAGGATTACCCAATATAAAAGTATATGTACTGTCGGTTGTATTGTGCCAAATGGAGGTGTCGAACAAATAACCGTCACTAAAATAACCTGCATATCCAACGGTTAAAGTATCGCCGGTTTTAGGATAATCGCCTGTACCTTCCTCAATTGTAACATAATAAATTCCCAGTTCCGTGGTATCTACATCATTCCCCTTGGCAATTATATTATCAATATAATTTTTCAAATTAATCTGTTCCTCTTCCCGCGTAGGTTCTGCTGTTTCATTTACTTTTAAACAAGAAGTACCTGTTCCGGCAATAATAATTCCAAGTACAAATATGGTTATGAACTTTTTCATATAAACTATTATTAAATTATTGTTTCCAATAATTGATGTTTATAATCCGGAAGAAGTTGCGTGAACAATTCAATTGCTTTTTCAATTGAAAGTTTAGTGTCGCCGCCTGCTGCATTCAAATGCCCGCCACCGTTGAAATGATCTCTTGAGAAGTGGTTCACCGGAAAATTTCCTTTTGAGCGAAATGAAGCTTTTACAATTCCTTCCTTTTCAATAAAAATTGCACTGAATACAATATCATTTATAGAAAGAGGAAAATTTACAAACCCTTCAGTATCACCTGTTTTGAATTCAAATTTGTCCAACTCCTCTTTTGTGATTGAAATCATTGCTGTACGAAGTTCAGGAAAAACAACCATTTTTTGGCTTAAACAATAACCGAGCAATTTCATCCGGCTTGCCGAAAAATTATGGTAAACTCCCGATTGTATTTTCTGGTTATCAATCCCAAATTTCATCAATTCAGAAACAACTTTAAATGTATTTGGGTCAGAAGTATTGTGGTTAAATGAGCCTGTATCGGTTAAAATACCTGTGTATAATGCTTCTGCAGAATTTTTCGAAATAAATTTTTTCATTCCCATTTTGCACACCACATCATATATCAGTTCTGCAGTTGAACTATAATGAGTTTCAGATATGGTTAAGTCACAAAAATCAGTAGGATATGGGTGATGGTCGATTAAGATTTTAGGTTTTTTATATTGGAGTATCTGTTTTTCAAGTTTTCCTGCGCGGCTGGCTTCGTTAAAATCAACACAAAACAACAAATCCGATTGATCAAGAACAGATTTTGCCAGTTTCTTTTTACTTGAGTTTACAATTATTTCAGTGTCTGACGAAAACCATTTAAGGAAATCGGGATAGTCTGTTGGCGAAATAACTTGAACTTTGTGACCTGCACCAGTAAGCACCTCAGCCAAACCAATGGCCGAACCGATCGCATCGCCATCGGGATGCTCGTGTGGAATAATTGCAATATTTAGTTTTGCTTTGTTAAGTAATTCCTTTAACGATGCAATAATCTGTATGTCAGTGTTTTTCAAAATACTTAAAAATTTGAATTGGCAAATATACGAAAACTGTTAACGGCGCAATGCCGAAATAATTCAATTTTTCATATTATTGCAGAATAATAACATTTATTAAAATTTACAGAAATGGCAGGAAAAATAACATTTACAATGATAAAACCTTCGGCATTTGCCAGCAATTATACAGGTGGTATTCTGAAGATGATAAACGATGCAGGTTTTGTTATTAAAGCTTTGAAAGCGACACGTTTAAGCAAAGAGCAGGCGGGAGCATTTTATGAAGTACACAAAGGAAAACCATTTTATGAATCTCTGGTTGAATTCATGAGTTCGGGACCCATTGTTGCTGCCATACTTGAAAAAGAAAATGCAGTTGAAGATTTTAGAACTTTAATTGGTGCTACCAACCCTGCAAATGCTGCTGAAGGAACAATTCGAAAATTATATGCTGTTAGTTTGCAGGAAAATGCTGTTCATGGTTCTGACAGTGATGAAAATGCAAATATTGAAGCTGACTTCTTCTTTTCGAAAATCGAAAGAGTATAAGTGAGTTGAGAGTTTAAAGGTGAAAGTTCAAAGTTTGGATTCCGTCCGTATCATGCCATTTTCTGCAGTTGGAAATTGAATATTCGATATTGGAAATTTGTTTTATAAAGTTGGATTCCATCCGTATCTCACCAGTTGTAATCGAATGGAATCCTTTTTTTATTGCAGGTTTTTCAGAAAATTCAATATTCGAATATTCAATATTGGAAATTTTTTTTTTGTGAAATTTAATTACTAACCAGTTTTACTTGAAGATAATTTTCTCTACCATCTCCTCCCCTGCTTTTTCATTCAGTTTTCTGCGAATTTCTTCGCGCATCATAAAAAGTTCGTTTTTAACTACTGAAGAACTAATTTCCACAAACAGAATTTTGCTTTTCAACGTTACATTTTTTGTATAATGCGCTATTGTTTTTCCCAGCAATTCTTCCCACGACTGAACAACGTCAACCTCTTTCAGCTTTGTTTCTATGCTTGTTCCTTTAACGTAATCGCGGATAACTTCGCTCAATGATTGTGTATTGCTTCTTCTCATAATAAAATTTCTACTTTTCCTGAATCGACTTTAAAGATACGAAAATCAGTATCCATTTTCTTAATAATTGAATCAAGATGTTCGCGATTGGTGTCGGTTAAAAATATTTGACCAAACTGTTCGCCGGCCACCACCTTAACAATTTGCTCAACCCTGAATTGATCCAGTTTGTCAAAAATATCATCGAGTAAAAGTATGGGTTTCAAGCCCGAAATTTCTTTGACGAAGTCAAATTGTGCCAGTTTTAACGAAACAAGGTAGGTTTTCATTTGTCCTTGTGATCCCAGTTTTCTAATCGGATAATCACCCAAATAAAAAACCAGATCATCTTTATGTATTCCCTGTGTTGTATATTGAATTGCCCTGTCTTTCGCAATCGAACCCTTTAAAAGCTCTTCGAAATTACCGTTATACAAACCGGATTCATGAACTAAACTTACCTTTTCATTGTCCTGGGAAATAAATGAATAATAGCGTTGAAAAACAGGAATCAATTTTTCAACAAATTCTTTGCGGTGATCATGTATTCTTTTTCCATATTCAATCAGTTGAATATCCCAAAGCTCAAGCAGATCGCTTTCGAAATAGTGGTTTGCAGCAAACTGCCGTAAAAGATTATTTCGCTGCTGCAGGGCCCTGTTATATTTAAGCAAATCATCAAGATAAAGCTGGTTGTATTGCGAAATTACACCGTCCATAAATTTTCGTCTTTCATCGCTGCCACCCAAAATCAAGTTAACATCAGATGGAGTAATCATTACAAGCGGCAGTAGACCAATGTGTTCCAATAACTTTTTATATACTTTCGAATTGCGTTTGAATTGTTTGGCAGCCCCTTTTTTAAAACCTACCGAAATATTTTCTGTTGACTCAAGCCGCTGGTAATTTCCATTCAGCATAAAAAAACTTTCCTCGTGATTTATATTGAGTAAGTCAATGGCTGTTGAAAAGCTTTTGCAAAACGACAAATAATAAACAGCATCGAGAATATTTGTTTTTCCGGCACCATTTTTACCGATAAAACAATTCAATTTTGTAGAAAACTCAATTTGAACTTCTTTTAAATTTTTGAAATTTACGATTGAAATATCTTCGATTTGCATAATTCCGCCTTCGTTTTAACCATGCAAAACTAATTAAAAAGCTTGGAAGTACCCGATGGGTTGCGAAAAACCATAATTAACAGGTCGCTATTGATTAATATTGAAATTTATACTGTTATTACCCACAGGGTTTTGAAAAAAAAACTATTTTTGCGGCACAATTTTGAAACCAAAAAGAAATGGCAAATAAGAAATCTACAAAAGACGATAATTTACAGGAACTTGAAAGTGCGCTGACCAAAACTGAGCAATACATTGAAGATAACCAGAAACTTATAACATATATAGTTGGGGCAGTTATACTGGTTGTGGGTGGTTATCTTGCTTTTCACAAATTTTTTATGCAACCCAAAGAAAAAGAGGCTTTGTCGCAAATGTTTATGGCAGAAAATTATTTTGAAAAAGACTCTTTCAACCTGGCAATAAACGGTGATGGAAATTACCTGGGATTCCTTGATATTATTGATGATTATGGAATTACCAAATCTGCAAACAGAGCAAAATATTATGCAGGTATTTCTTATCTTCATTTGGGTCAATACGAAGAAGCTATTGATTATTTGAAAAAATTCAAAACCGATGATCTGCTTTTAGCTCCTGTTAAAATGGGTGCAATTGGAGATGCAATGCTTGAACTTGGAGAAAAAGAAGATGCTTTAAAACAATATAAAAAAGCTTACTCTGAAACTGAAAATGAGTTAACTACGCCGGTTTATAAAATGAAAGCTGCCAAATTGCTTGAATCAATGGATAAATTTGGTGAGGCATTGAAATTATATGAAGAAATCAAAAAAGATTATCCGCAATCAACTGAAGGAACAACTGTTGACAAGTATATTGCGCGGGTAAAAATTAAAAACGGATAGTAAATAATTTAAGTATATAAATATACCCCTCCAAAAGAGGGGTTTTTTATTTTAAAAATATGGCAACAAAAGATCTTTCGCAATATGATTTTGACTCGGTTCCTTCAGCCGAAAGTATGAAATTTGGAATTGTTGTAGCTGAATGGAATCCTGAAGTCACATTTGCTCTTGCCGGCGGTGCTTTGGAAACCCTTAGAAAACACGGCGCAAAAGATGAAAACATTGAATTAAAACATGTACCCGGCAGTTTTGAACTCCCGCTTGGTGCGCAATTTCTGGCTGAATATGGAAATGTAGATGCGGTAATTGTACTTGGTTGTGTAATCCAGGGCGAAACACGCCATTTTGATTATATATGCGAAGGTGTTTCACAAGGGATTAAGGATTTAAATTTGAAATACAACAAACCCTTTATTTTCGGTTTACTGACAACAAATAACCAGCAGCAAGCTCTGGATCGCGCGGGCGGCAAACATGGTAACAAAGGAGATGAGGCGGCCGTTACTGCAATTAAAATGGTTAATTTAAAAAGGTCTTTTCAGTAAATTCTATCCAAAAACATGTAAAATTATTATTACCAATATATTGGCAATAATAATTACACCGAATCCCTGAAAAATATACCTGCCCAATAACTGGTTGCCAAGTACTTTCGCATACAACATTTTCAAAACATTATTGCTTAAAATGGCCTGAAAAGTTGCCATTCCGATAAGAATTTGAGTGACATCATATTTGCCCTGGAACAGGTTTAGCAAAAATGGATCTATATCAGTAAAACCTACAATAAACGATAAAATATTTAATCCCTGCGCACCAAAGTTTTCAATAGTGAACTGGGTAACAAATGAAAACAAAACGTAGAGTAATGCGAACACAACAGCAATTTTAAATTCAAGTGGATTTTTGTCTTCCAGTATATTCATGGCAGCAGTTGCAGCATTCCTTGTCTTTTTGAAACCCGTGTACATGTAGTACGCTGTCCCTATCGAAATTAGAAACATTAAAATAAACCAGATTGATATTGAGATTCCGACCTGTGGATTAAAAATCAAAAGCAAAATGTAAATACGAAAAAACATCATTGCAGTTGCAATGATTATTGAAGCAGCATATTCACGATGGTTTGATTCAGTTTCCTTACTTTTTCGAGCGAGTATAATTGTTGTTGCAGTACTGCTGTATAATCCTCCAAATACACCAGTGAGCAGTAAACCAGCATCAGGGAAAACAAATTTACGAAGGATATAACTTAAATATGAAATACCTGAAATAACTACAATGGCCAACCAAACTTTGTACGGTGAAAGGTTGAGGAATGAAAAGATTTGTTTATCGGGTAAGGCGGGTAAAATTATTCCTGCAATTATGATAAATTTTGCAACCGTAATAAATTCGGCACGATCGATTTTTTCCGAAAAACCTTTGAATTTACTTTTCGATTCAGTTAAAATAAGCACAAACACAAAAAATAACATCGACAGCCAACTGGGTTGGGTGATTAAAAGCAGTGGAATTGTGTAAGTTAGTAATGCCAGCAAAATTGTTGTTAAACCGTAATTGTTTTGAAACTTAATCTTTTGGTAATAAAAAATCGCAAGGAATAAACTGACAAGCAAACCTCCGCCAAAGTAAAAGTACATTTCAACAGGTTGCGCAATCAATAAAACAAAGCCAAGTAAACCAATAAAAACAAAAGTTCTGTCGGTGCCAAAAGTATGTTTTTCCGCATCATCAGAATAATGCTTGCGTTGTTCCAGACCCACTATAAATGAAAAAACCACAGTTAACAAAAATTGTATAAATAGTTCCGGAATTTCCTGTAAAAAATTATTCATAAGTTTTTGTATAATTTAGATATTCTGTACAATCAGAGCTAAAATTGAAGCTAAATAAAAATCAACATCAACAAATAAATTAAAATCATAGACGATACGCCTTGTATTAATGTTGCCAGAGAAAGTGTTTTGTAACCCGTTTTTACATCAATCCCTGAAAATTGTGTCACTACCCAGAAAAAGCTATCGTTGGCATGTGAGAATGTCATGGCACCGGCGCCAGTTGCCATTACTGCAAGCACTTTACCATTTAGCGAATCCAATCCGATGGTTGAAAGCAATGGTGCAATAATTGCTGAAGTAGCAACCAAAGCAACAGTTGTAGAGCCCTGCGCGGTTTTAAATGCCGCCGCAATTATAAAAGGTAAAAATATACCCAACTGATAACCAGCCAGCAATTTTCCAAGTATTTCGCCAATTTGCGCTTCTTTCAAAATGTTTCCAAAAGCGCCTCCTGCTCCGGTAATCAGCAAAATTGGCGCAGCTGCCGAAATCCCATCGCCAATCCAGCCGGTAAGCGTTTCTTTGTTGAATTTTGGAAACAGGAGAAATGTTAGCAAAAATCCTACAAGTAACGCATTTACAGGTTGTCCGGTAAAACTGAAAAATTTAAAAAGAAACCCATCACCAAACGGTTGACTGGGATAAATAGCGATTGAACGAACAGCAATCAGTATAATTGGAACAAGAATGGGTAAAAGTGATTTTGTAGCTGAAGGAAGTTTTAATTCCGATGCAGAATTTATGGGTTCATTTTGAATAATTTCTGCTGATTTATATTTTTTTCCAACATACAAAGCCCATAAATAACCTGTAAACATAGCAAATGCTGCTATCAATAAGCCAAAAAGAATTACCAGGCCGAGTTGGTTTTCGAGTCCCAGGTTTCCTGCAGCGGCAATTGGGCCGGGAGTTGGCGGCACAAATGTGTGGCTGGCGTATAAACCTGTTGCCAATGCTATTGACAATGTTACCGATGATTTCCCGGTTTTGACAACAAGCGACTTTCTTAAAGATGAAAGGATGACGAATGCTGAATCGCAAAAAACAGGAATCGAAACGATATAACCTATAATTGACATGGCCAGCCCCGGAAACCTCTTTCCAACCAACTTCAGCACAAGTTCGGCCAGTTTTATTGCTGCATTTGATTTTTCAAGAATTACACCGATTATTGTTCCCAGAATAATTACAATTCCTATGTATGCCATAATATTTCCAAAGCCTGATGCAATGGTTGTGGCAATTTTTTCAATTGGCAAACCTGCCATTGCACCTGCTAAATACGATGCAAAAAGAAGCACGATAAACGGATGAAGTTTAAGTTTTGTTGTCCCCAGAATGATGAACAAAACTGATATAAAAAGAACAATGATTAGCCACGTGGTTTCAGTCATTTGAGGATATTTTGAAGTTTTTAATATTTGATATTACAAACTGGCCAAAAGCAACAATTAAAAAAGTATGTAACATGGTTCTCATTGATGTAAAATATTATTGTTTCTCCCTAAAAGGTTTTAATTTTAAAATTGAACAAAACCAATATTTTTCAAAGGTTCTCAACTGCTTCTTCATAATCAAATTGTAAATCTTCATGAAGCATTGAAAGTACCTTTTTTATGCGTTCAACCCGCCTTTGATACATATTCAGCACAACCCGGCTGGAACGCAAACTTAAACCTGAACTTTTCATTTTCTGGCAGAAGTAAATCAGCAAATCAATTTCAGTTTCTTTTAACCCGGAAAATTTGATGTATTTATCAGTTGTTTTCAAAACTTTGCGGAGTGTTTTCTTTGCAAGATAATGACTGTGCCTGTTTAGATGTTTAAATTGCTCGTCAATTTCATTCTTCACATTTTGTATAAACGCCTGTTCATTTATCGCTTCAAAAAGCAAGTAATTGAGTAGTTCTTTATTCTCTTTTTTATATTTTGCCAATCGCAGACAAAGCACCTGCAATTGTGCCGGGGCAATTGTTTTAAGTTCATTTTTTATTTCGCTGAGCGAAGCGGTTTCCATACGTTACGTTTATTTTCAATTTCATAATCGAATAAGCTCAAAATTAATTTTTTTTATTTGGATTGAAGTAAAACTGTCTTTTTGATTCAATTTGAACTTAATAATTCAGAGCTTGTTTCATTTAATAAATTCTGAAAAAAGTTTCAAAAAAATAAAATACAATAAAAGCACTAAGATGAAAACTAACGGCAAATTTACCACGCAGCAAATTGAAGATTATCAAAGAAATGGATATGTGATTTTGAAAGGCTTACTAAATCAGGAGGAAGTTGAACATCTTAGAAACAGGGCAAAAACTGATCGTGAAATGGACAGTCACTCATATCAGCGTGATGACGGGACAGGTGCAAAAGTCAGGCTGTCATTGTGGAACCATCCCGGAAACGGAATTTACGGAATGATTGCCCGCAGCCACAAAGTTGTCGATTCAGTTGAGCAACTTCTTGGTGATGAAGCATATCATTATCATTCGAAAATGATTATGAAAGAGGCGAAAGTTGGCGGTGCGTGGGCCTGGCACCAGGATTATGGTTACTGGTATGAAAATGGTGTTTTATTCCCTGATTTGTGCAGTGTTTTTATTGCAGTGGATGCGGCAACAGTTGAAAACGGTTGTTTGCAGGTGATTAAAGGTTCGCACAAATTAGGCAGAATCAACCATATTTTAACTGGAGAACAAGCAGGTGCTGATTTGGAACGTGTAGAAGAAATCAGAAAAAGACTTGAACTTGTTTATGTTGAACTTGATAAAGGCGATGCGGTTTTTTTCCACAGCAACCTGTTGCACCGGTCTGACAGGAATAATTCGGAAAACCCACGGTGGGCAATGATTTGCTGTTACAATGCCAAATCCAATAATCCGTATAAAGAGAGCCACCACCCAAGATATACACCGCTTGTAAAAGTGCAGGATTATGCAATTCTCGAAGCTGCTCAGAACAGTGATGTTGACACAGATTCGTGGCTGGATGGAAAAAGGGACAAAAGCGCTGAAGGATTAAAAACAAAGCAATAATTTAAATATTATCTTTTTACAGGTTTCCCATAAATTTCAATCCAATCCAAACGTGAGCATGAACTCGATTTTCCGCCGGGCATTAAATCTGTAAAACCGATTTCTTCAATATTGGAAAGATCAGGATTTTTTGCCTCGCCGGTTTCTGCAATTCGATCGGGATCCAAATTATGCCACACAATATCCTGAATATTGAATTCCATAATTCGCCAGTCTTTAGACGGGCCGTCTGACAGGTCGCTTATCAACCATGTTCCGTTGGCAGGTTTTAATACAATTCTTAATTCCCGCAGTCCCACTTGTTTCGATCGCCACCTGATTTTTGCAAAACCTGTTAAATCCACATTATTGGATGTGTGTTTCAAGGTAACCATCCAATTCTCCAAACACAATCCTGACCATACATAAAACGGATCATCAACAGGCTGTGGGTGGTTGCTTTTTTTAAGGCTGTCTTTTCCTGCACCGTACAAATTTAAAATCAGCTCAGGGTTGTTCACATGCTTTTGTGAAAGTGGGATTTCAGCGGGAGTTTCTTTCCAGTCTTCACGGAAAAACAGCCCGGGACGATAAGATTCCTGGCTACGTGCTTTTCCAAATATTTGAATGAGAAACAGAAGTAAAATAATTGTTTTATACATGATATTCGATTTTAATTTATTGCAGTACAAAATAGAAAAAAATTTCGTTTAGTAAACGCTGTCAGGTCTATGGACGCTGACAGGATTTAAGAACCGGACTTGTCAGCGTTGCAGACCTGACAACGTTAACATGGAAAAACTATCCTTCCTTTTCCTCCTCAGTAATTTCTTTTAAAAACGAAATTGATTTTTCAAGGTTCTTATCGGGGAATTTTTTCAGGATGAATACAACAATTATAGCAATAACAATACTAGCAGCGGTTTGTGCAATAAGCCAATTCAAATAGTTGTATAAGTTCAAATTCAAAATAAATTTTGCCCCTACAATTAAAAAAATGGGTGAAAACAGCGGGATAAAAATGTACAACAATTGTTTTTCCCTCGACTCCAAATATTTTAATTTTTCCAGTTTCTTTTGCGTTTGAAGTACAGGTGTTTGAGCTTTTATTCCATAATGTAAAATCAACTTGTTTAAATTGAAGATAATGCTGTAAACAGAGAAAAGGAATAAGAATAGACCCGGAATAAGAAATTTTAATTCCGGCAAATGGAGAATTGAGAAATTCACGATAAAAAAAGAAACAGAAAATTGACGGTAATTTCAAAATAATTTGTCCATCTCAATGTGGTCAAATTGGTTTTTATTCTTTTCATACTCACTTCCATAAACAGCGACCTGTTTATTTTTACTGCACTTTCAAGTTTGCTGTCGGTGCCATTCCAAATTTTGGATAATTCATGTAATTCCATTTTTTATTGTTTAATTGTTTTGAAATCTTTGCTGAGTTTTAATTTAATCCGGTTAATTTTGGTGGAAACATTGCTTACTGAAATCCCCATTATTTCAGCAATTTCAGCGTTTTTTCTTCCTTCGAGATAAAGCACAATTACTGCCTTTTCAATAGTTTTCAGTTGATCAATAAACTGATATAAAAGCTTAAGTTGGTCATCCTGTGATTGTTCTTCCCAAAACAAAATATGGTGTTGGTGTGATAATTCCAAATGAATCTTATTTCGCGATTTTTCTTTTCTGTAAAACGAAATGGAAACATTTAAGGCAATTCGGTACATCCATGTTGAGATAGCATATTTCGGATTATAATCAGGAAAAGATTTCCACAATTGAAATGTAATTTCCTGAACCAAATCTTTTATTTCTTCATCATTTTTACCGTAAACATTGGCAATTTTGAAAATTAATTTTTTATTTTTTTCCAGTATTTCAAGAAAATCCTGTTCTGTTTGTTTTGAATGTTTCAATTTTTCCAACTTTTGTTTTGCTTAATTTTGAATTCATTTCATTATTCGCAAGCAGGTTGGTTTTGTCACAACAATTCATGAAAAAAATGCATGAAAAAAATTTAAGTGCCAATTTACCGGGAGTTTCGTTAGCTAAATGCTAATGTTTAATTTTTTTCCCCGCTATTTTCCTTGTTGTACAAAAAGCGTTTTATTTTTTGAGTAGCTGTTTTTTTAAATGGTTCAGGATGCGCATGGAAGGAATGTATTTTCGAAAATTTATTTACCCGTTCGTTTATATATTGTTTCAGTTCGTTTGTTAACTCTGTTATTGTTTCGTCAACTTTATGTGCCATTTCTTTAACATCCTGACTTAATCCGGTAGTCATTTCATTCCATTTTTTCTCCAATTCTTCTCTGTCGAAATGTACCAATGCTACCAGCTTTCCTTTTTGCTCAATAACAAGTGATTCAACAACATGGCGAAAGTTATTGATTAACGATTCTATTTCTTCCGGATAAATATTTTCACCACTTGGTCCAACAATCATGTTCTTTAGCCGACCTTTGTGTGTCAGATTTCCATTCTCATCAAATACACCCAAATCGCCGGTTTTAAACCAACCATCATCCGTGAGTACTTCGCGGGTTCTTTCTTCATTTTTATAATAACCCAACATGATATTGGGCCCACGCCCCCATATTTCGCCTTCGCCGGTTTTGGGGTCAGGATTGTGAATTATCACTTCACAGTCGATAACTTTTGGTCCGATTGCCTGAAATTTTGTTGTTGCAGGATTGGAACCTGCCAGCAAGGGCGAAGTTTCGGTGAGCCCGTAACCAATGGCGTATGGAAATTTTGCGTCACGAAGGAAACGCTCGGTTTTTGCATCCAATTTTGCCCCTCCAATCCCGAAAAATTTTAAATTTCCACCAAAAGTTTGATAGAGTTTTTTACCTGCCAAACGATAAACCAACTTCCTTGTGATACTATTTTTATGTAAAATTCTTGTAAGAGCCTTTTTTTCGATTTGTGGCAGGATACTGTTTTTATAAACTTTTTCGATAATCATCGGCACAGTTAGCATTAAATCAGGTTTAACGGTTTGCATCGCCGGAATAAGTACGCTTGCTGTTGGGGGTTTTCGCAGGTAAGTGACGTTTGCCCCATTCATAATTGGTAAAATCAGTCCTATTGTGTTTTCGTAGGTGTGCGAAAGTGGCAACACCGAAAGAAACTTGAAATGTTCCGGGATATTTTGAACTTTGCCCGATTGAATTCCGTTATAAATCACATTTTTCTGCGAAAGCATTACACCTTTCGAATCGCCTGTAGTTCCGGAAGTGTAAAGCAAAATCGCCAATTCATTGTCCCCGGAAAAATAAAGAGTATTGCTTTGTTGATGTTCATCAAAAACAACTCCTTCTTTGTTGGTTTTAATTACTTCAAAATTATCAATTCGAATTATTATTTCAATATTATCATGCTTTAGTTCTGCCATTTTATATTCAAGGCTTTGCGAAATAAAAATAGCTTTTGATTCAGAATGTCTTAAAACATTTTCCAGTTCAAAAGGATTAAAATCGGGAAGTACGGGCACAGCAACAATACCGAGACACTGCAATGCAAAATATACAACTCCCCAGTTTGGCATATTTTGACTGTATATCACAACTTTGTCGCCCTGCTTGATTTCCAGCGCTTCCAAAAATGCTTTTACCGCTGCAATTTTTTTTCCCATTTCAGCATAAGTCATCATCTTTTCATCAACAAAACCCAGTGCCTTGTGATCGGCAAATTTTGAAACCACTTCGGGGATAAGGCTTGCAAAGTTCAACTGACTATCTTTTTCCATTACACATTGATTTATACACAAAAGTACTTCTAAATAAAATATTTGACCAAGCTTTTTAACGGATGTTGAAATTTAAAGTTCCTGACTTTCTTACTTTTCATCCGGCATTTTTACTGCGTTGGAATTCCCAAATGATGATTTTTAATCCCCATTTTTCAATAGAATCTGGTAGTTCGTATTCCCTTCTGATTCTTTTTCCATCATTGTAAAAGTAAAAAATGTTCTGTTTAAGAAACAATAATTAAACAATACTTACCGCATGTTTAATTAAACTGTGAAACCCAATTAATTATGTACTTTCGCGCCGAACAAAAAAATAACTGTTTTGAAGAATTTTGAAGAACTGGGAGTAGGGAAAAAATTTATATTGGGTTTAAACGACCTGAATATCATCACTCCAACCGAAATACAAAATAAAGTAATACCGATTTTAATTAACTCGAATACTGATTTGGTGGGACAAGCACAAACCGGTACCGGGAAAACCGCTGCATACGGGTTACCACTGCTGCATAAAGTTGATTCCGGACAAAACAAAATACAGGGTTTAATTCTTTGTCCTACCCGCGAATTAGGGCAGCAAATCGCTAAACAGCTATTTAAATACACAAAATATTCAGCAAAGATATTTACAGAAGCGGTTTATGGCGGCGCCCCAATTGAAAGACAATTGAATGCACTGAAAAAACCAACCCACATTGTTGTTGCAACACCGGGTCGGCTGATCGATTTACTAAAACGTGATGCATTGAATTTGAGCCATGTAAAAACTGTAATCCTTGATGAAGCGGACGAAATGTTGAGTATGGGTTTTAAAGATGATTTGGATGAAATTTTGCGTCATACTTCGTCAGCCCAAAACAAGTGGCTATTTTCAGCAACTATGCCTGTTGGTATCAAACAGATTGTAACCAATCATTTGGCTGCCAATGCAATCCGTATTGAAGTAAATGAAAAAAATGTAATCAATAAAAATATAGATCACCAATATTTGATTGTTGAAGAACGTGATAAACTTCATGCGCTTTTACAATTTTTAAAATCTGAAGGTGCAAACCGGGGTGTAGTTTTTTGCAGGACTAAAGTTACAGCTCAAAAATTAGCATTGCAGTTGGAGGCAAAAAATATTACAGTTGGCGCAATTCATGGCGATTTGATGCAGAAAGAACGCGACAAAGTGATGCGTGCCTTTAAAAATGAATCTGCTCAAATACTTGTCGCAACTGACCTTGCAGCGCGCGGTCTTGATATTGAAGCACTGTCTTTTGTAGTTCATTACCAACTTCCCGACAAAGATGAATATTACACCCATCGCAGCGGCCGGACTGCCCGCGCCGGTAAAAAAGGCATTTCACTTAGTTTGGTTACTCCTTTTGAAACAAAGCAGATTCGGTTTTATGAAAAATCATTACACATTTCATTTAGTCTTATCAAGCAGGGGGATTGAGAAAGACGGGATACGGAATACCGAAATCGGGAGACAGAAAAAAGAGGTGGGAAGCTTGAAGCATGAAGTATGGGAATAAAGAGGAATGAAGACCAAAGTAAGAATATACTAAATACAACTATCAAATTCCAATTATTAATTTCCATTGGCAAGCAACCAGTAACCATTCCCAGTTAAGTAATATCCGGCAACCAGAACAATTAATCAATTCCTGTTAACCAAAAAAATTATATTTCAATAAAAAAGGTGGTTCCGCTTTTTACAGAACTTTCGAAGCCGACTTTTCCTTTCAGGTATTTTTCACCCAACAGTTTCATGCTGTAGGTTCCCAAACCACGCCCTACCCCTTTTGTAGTAAATGAACGTTTAAAAAGCTGAAGTTGAACATTTTCATCTATTGCGGCAGGATTATGAACTGTAAATCTCACAGTTTGTTTATTAACCGTGCAGCGCAATGTTATTATTGCTTGAGGATTGTACGCTTCAATTGCATTTTTAATCATATTTCCCAATATGCGTCGAAGCAAAACAGGATCGGTGATTAGAAAATATGATTCTGAATCTTCATCGATTAAAATAGATTTATCTGCTTCCATTGCCTGTGCTGAAAATAGATTTTTTAAATCGTGTAAAACCAAAACCGAGTCTACCTCTTTAATTTCCGGATGTAATTCACCCCGTTCTGCTTCGCTTAACTGACGTTGTGCCTGTATTTCATCAATAAGGTTCTCGGCAGCGCGGTTAATTATGTAGGCAACTTCGGTAATTTCTTCGGGTTCTTTTAATTCCTTTAACATTGACGAAAGCCCTGAAATACCATTTGCACTATTTAAGATATCATGGAAAAATAAACGTTCCAAAGTCTCTGTCCTTTTTTTGTCACTGATATCTGTCAACGCAAAAATCGTAAAATTCTCACCGATGTAATCATAAGGCGTACTGGTTACCAATATGTTTTTTGACTCCAAGGTTTGAATTAATATTCGACACTCTTTTGTTGACTGTATTCCATTGTGGGATTCCAATATTGCATTTGCTGCACCACATGTTTTGCAAAAATTTGTTGAACCGCAACCACCGGAAGTCAAAAAAGCATGAACACAGTTTATCGCTTCCCCGGGGCGTTTACCTATTATTGATTTAGACATCGGAACACCACAAAAATCATAATAATGTTTGTTGGCGTATACTATTTGACGCTCCTTATTTAACACAACCAACATTTGCGAAAGCGACTCAATTAAATTAATAAGAAATTTATTTTGAGTAAAAATCGCGGATTGTCGTTTTACTTCCTCATGTGTTTTTCTTTCTGTAGGGTTAAAATGGACTGGTTTATAAGTCTTGAACATTTAAAAAATGGGATTTGATTTAATTCCGAAAGATAAAATTCATATTTGAAAGTTTTATTACAACAAAAAGAAAATGATACAAACAGTTTTAATTTATAAAAAGACTAAATAATCATGCAGCACACTAAAGTGAAGAAAATTATAAAATTTCAACAATCCTGTTTTTATTTTCCTGAAAAATAAATTCTTCGCCCTTTTTTTTATTGTTCAGAATCTTGCCTAATGGTGATGCAAGGGAAACGGCAAAAAAAGTTTCCTCTTCTATACTAATTTTCCCCAATCCAATTGAAATAAAATAGATACCCGTATTGGTTTTCACAACACTACCAAAAGTCACTTTATCTGATTTTCTAAGTAAATCAATTTGTGTCAATTCTTTTTTCAGTTGGAATGCCTTTATTAATTGTACATTACTTTTTTCAAGTTCAAACTGTACCATCGCCCTTCCTGTTTCGTATTTATCACCAGCCGTGCTTTTCGTTTCATTATCTCTCGATTCTATCGCCAGTTGAATATCGCGATTTGCTGTTTCAATTCTTTTATCTAAAACACTACATAATTGATTTACAAGTATTTCCTTTATGCTTTTCATTTTGTATATAATACCATATTCCGCCCATTCCGACGACCTTTTTGGATGTAGATGCTGATTACTTTTACTATTTGAGATTTATCCGCGAAACTCCCTTTACTTCTTTTTCACCAATTTCAATTCATAGATATCTTTTCGCCTGTCCTTGAGGTTTCTAACGCTACCAAACTGGTTTAATTCCCGTAATAAATCAATATCGAGGTCGGCTATTACAATCATTTCGGTATTTGGCGTAGCTTCAGCTTTGATTCCATTGGCCGGGAAAGCAAAATCACAGGGTGTAAAAACCATCGACTGAGCATAATTAATATCCATGTTATGCACCTTTGGCAAGTTACCAACACTTCCGGCAATTGCTACGTAACATTCATTTTCAATGGCACGTGCCTGGGCACAGTTTCTAACGCGTGAATAACCGTTTTGCGTATCGGTTAAAAAAGGAACAAACAAAATATCCATTCCATCGTCAGCTAACAATCGACTGAGTTCAGGGAATTCGACATCGTAACAAATTAATATTCCTATTTTCCCGCAGTCGGTATCAAAAACCTGAAGTTTGTTTCCTTTTTCCATCCCCCACACTTTTACTTCATCGGGCGTTACATGCAGTTTTTCATACCTGTCAACTGTGCCATCGCGCCTGCACAAATAGCCTACATTATATAGACTATTGTCTTTAATTTCAGGAAGACTACCTGAAATGATATTGATATTATAAGAAATGGCAAGTTCGGAAAAACGTTGGATGATTATTGGTGTATGAAGTGCAAGTTTTCTAATGGCTTCAGGTTCGGTTAAATGATTGTCTTCAGCCATTAGCGGTGCGTCAAAGAATTCAGGGAACAACGCAAAATCGGAACGATAACCAGAAACTGCATCAACAAAAAATTCGGCTTGTTGCAACAAATCGTCCATATTTTTATACGGCCGCATTTGCCATTGAATCAAACCTAAACGAACAAGTTTTTTTGAAACGATGGCCTTAGTTTGTTTTTGCTCGTAATATATATTGTCCCATTCCAGCAAAACGGCATAATCATTGGATGCTTCATCACCTTCGAGATAATTTTTGAGCACTTTTGATGGATGAAAGTCATTTGAAACCTGAAAGTTTAAAACCGGATCATGAATTTCTTTCCTTCTCACTTTTTCAATGTACTCTTTTGGTGACATTGAACCGGCATATTTGTGATAATTAGGAATTCGCCCCCCAAAGGCAATTCCCCTTAAATTGAGTCGTTCACATAATTCTTTTCGGTAATCATAAAGTCTTCTTCCCAGTCTCAAACCACGATATTCCGGTTTTACAAAAATGTCTATTCCGTATAAAATATCGCCTTCAGGATTATGGGTATTAAAAGAGTAATTCCCTGTAATTTCCTTGTAAGTATGTTTATTTTCAAACTTTTTGTAATCGATTATAATTGAAAGCGCACATCCTGCAAGCTCATTGTTTATCTTGATAACAGCCTGACCCTCTGGAAATTTATCAATCAAAGTTTTTATCTGTTTCTCTTTCCAATAGGCTTCAGGCAACATTGCGTATGACTCAATCATAGCATCCTTAAGTTGTTGGTAATCATCTATATTTAAATAGGTAAGTTCTATATTTTCAATTTCTATCATAAAATGCAAATATTAAATTTTGGATATTGTTGAATATAACAAATTTAAAGGTGATAAATATACGAATTCGAAAATTGTTGGATATTTAAAGTTAATCTTAAGAAATCAATTAACACCCTCACTATTCCTTTTGCGACTTTAAATTCCTAAAACTTTGAACCTGCCCAATTTCATCATTCGTGCGGGCTTTGAACGATGAGCTTTGAATCGGGAATTTTGAACTTTTCTCTATCTTTGCCACCAATGGAAACAACACGTTTGAACAAAGCAATTTCAGAAACGGGTTACTGCTCGCGGCGTGAGGCTGATCGGTTAATTGAATCAGGCATGGTTGAAGTGAATGGAGAAGTTGCAGTGTTGGGATATCAGGTTTCGAAATCGGACGTGATTATGGTGGAAGGCATTCAAATAACAAACAATGTAAAACTTATTTATCTGGCTTTTAACAAACCTGTTGGCATTACTTCTACTACTGACACAAGCATCAAAAGTAATATCATTGATTTTATTAATTTTCCTGAACGTATTTTTCCAGTTGGCAGATTGGACAAACCCAGCGAAGGCTTGATTTTTATGACAAACGACGGCGATATTGTGAACAAAATCCTACGCTCAAAAAATAACCATGAAAAGGAATATATAGTTACAGTTAATAAAAAAATCACAACTGACTTTATCAATTTAATGGGTAATGGGATTCCTGTTCTTGATACTATCACAAAAAAATGCCCGGTAAAAAAGGTAAATGATTTTACATTTAACATTATACTTACTCAAGGGCTTAACCGGCAAATTCGCAGAATGTGTGAATACCTGGGTTACGAAGTGAAAACGCTGAAAAGGATTCGGATTATGAACATCAAACTAAACAATCTCAAACCTGGAAAGTACCGCCATTTCACAAAAGAGGAACTGGAAGATGTAATGCGTTTGATTGAGGATTCGAGCAAAACAATGGAAGCAAGCGAATAATTACCTTTACATCATTTTGCAAATTTGTTATTTATCCCCACCTTTTTTAGTTTCAATTAAAACCACACCGTTTGCACCTCGCGAACCATAAATAGCTGAACTGCCATCTTTAATCACATTTATACTTTTTACCTGTACCGGGGGAATTGAACTCAACACGCTGTTACTTGAAGGAATACCATCTACAACAATCAATGCCGCACTGCTACTGTTTATTGAATTTATCCCACGGATTATTATTTCGCCGTTAACGATCTGTACGCCAGCAAAGCGGCCACGGATAAGTTCATACATATTTGAATACTGGGAAAAGTCGATATCGCCACTGTTTAAGTTTGATACTGCATTTAATTTTTCAGAATCTTTTACATGCCCGTATCCAATTGCTATTTCACGGTTTTTATCACCCGGTTTGAGCTTCAAATTTACCAACGCCAGCTTTGTGTTTGGTTTTAGCTTCACTTTGTCGGTCACAAATCCTCTGGCCGAAACTTTTAAAACATCATCAGGTTGGCACGAAACATAAAAATTGCCCAGTGAGTCGGTGTTTACCACCTGTTTGGTGCTTTTTACTTCAACATTTGCATTAATCAGAGGAATACTATCGAAGGTAAAAACCTTGCCGTATAAAAACTTTTCCTGCCCTTGGCTTACACCCGATACAAACAAAAACATTAATAAAATAAAGGAAAATAAAATTGGTTTTTTCATGACATTAATATTTAAAATATTTATAAACATGGTTTTCATACTCAATTTTCACGCCATAATGCGTTGAAAAAGAACTAAATCAAAATAATTTTAGATTAATATTTTTTTTAGTGTGAACAACCCTTTTCACACGATAAGGTTTTTTGTGCTGAGATTCAAAATAAGTTCGCATTTGAAGTTCGGCAATAATTCCAATGGTAATAAATTGAATACCGCCCATCACAAGTAAAATACCAAGTAATAAAAGTGGCTTCCCCCAAATATCATGTCCCAGGATTTTAAGGAAAAACATATATAAATTAATCAGTACTCCTATTCCAAATGTTACAATTCCCACAGAACCAAAAAAGTGCATTGGCCGCTGAAGGTATTTTTTAAAGAATACCATCAATATTAAATCGCTCATAACCCGTGTTGTGCGGCTTAAATTATATTTTGAACTGCCAAACTCGCGTGGTCGGTGGTTAACATCAACCTGAGTAATTTTTGTTGCACCTTCCAAAGCAATTAAGGCAGGAATATACCGATGCAATTCGCCGTATATATGGATGCTTTTTATGGTTTCTTTTGTAAACATTTTAAGTGTGCAGCCCAAATCTTTCATGTGTATTCCTGTAGATTTCCTGATCATATAATTGGCAATTTTCGAAGGAACTTTACGTAAAAACATTCCATCCTGCCGATTTGCTCTCACACCCGCTACCATGTCCCACTCTTCTACTTCCATCATTTTCAACATCATCGGTATGTCCGCCGGGTCGTTCTGCAAATCACCATCCAATAAAACTACAAACTCGCCCTGAGCCTGGTCTATTCCCGCCTGTAATGCAGAACTTTGACCATAATTTCGTTTTAGTTCAACCAGCACAAAGCGTTCATCGTTTATACTGACAATTTCTTCTCGCGTCTTATCTGTCGAACCGTCGTCAACAAAAATGGCTTCAAAATTAATATTGTTGAGAGAATTAATAATTTGATTAGCAAGGGGTTTTATATTTTCTTCTTCGTTAAATACACAAATTACAAGTGAAAGTTTTTTCATTATATCAACTTTATATTTTCAGAAAGTAATGTTTTTTTGAAACAGCAAAGTTAACCAAAACCGAATGATAAAAAACAGGATTTAAATCACAGGCTTGAATTTCCAGATGAACGATACTCTTACCGTTTTGTACTCCAAATCCCGCAAACCATTGTTATATTGAATTCGAAAAGCCTTTCCATCGAAATCTTTCCGCAACTCGAAATTCAATTGCATGGGTTTATCCCGTTCATTTTTATAACCCGAATAACCTGAACAAGATGCGGAAAGCAACATGCTATTACGCTCATAATCCAAGCCAAGCGCATACATATATGCATCGTTCTGCAGGTTCAGTTCATCGTTGGTTTGCCAACTATAAAAACCAGCCAACCCAAACGGACGAAACAATCCAGTTTCAGAATACCCCAAATTTTTTGAAAAACTGAGGTCGAAGAAATAACCAGGGCTGTCAGAAGATCGAGCACCTTTATATTGATTGCCAGATGATGTTTTACAGGCCATTCGAAGCAAGGTATTGGGAAATCTTTTGTCTTTTACAAGCTGAATAAGAGTGCTAAAATATAAATCGCCGGTCGCAATTCCCTTTCCATCTTCAATTCTTGCAAAACGTTCATTCCTAACATCTTCAGAAAAAGCAAAATGCTCGAAAATAACACCATAAACTTCAACCGCTATACGGCTTTGGGCAAAAGGAACAAATAACCTCCCTGATATATCCTGAGTTGGATCGCCTTTTAAAAAATGGCTCGAAGCGGTGAGTTCAAATTCGCTTTTTTGATTGAGAAAGCCACGTTTTATCTCGGGAACGGGCAATGCATTTGGGCCTAAATATCCAGGGGTAATTCTTATCCAATTGCGCCAACCGGGGTCACCCTCTTCCCAGCCATGAAGCTCATTCCACCATGTCCAGTCTTCGTCGGAAGATTGAGCATAAACGTTATATGAAAAAAGAAGGAATAGAAAAAGGAAAATTCGGTTTATCATTTTAGCGAATTACATTGGATTTCAAAGATAAAAAAACCCCTCAGACTATTCTGAAGGGCCCTTCTTTATAACTTTAATTTTTCGCGGATTGACGGGGGTACCCCATCTTTATGAACCATCAACGACATAGTTTTGTATTCAACATAAGGTTTTGAAGCATAAAAATATCCATCGTATTTGTTATAATCACCCCATGAATTTTTCACTTTATAAAAAACTTTCCCGTCCCTGGTTTTTGCCATGCCAATAATGTGCATACCATGGTCATCGGTAGTTTTGTAATTGTCGAAAGCTGTTTGACGCATTTCCTGGGTAACCTCAAGTTCTTTAACGGGTTTATTTAGTTGATACAATTCCCTGTCTTTTTCCTTATCTGTCATTGCCAACCATTTTGCATTATCCTCATCACTCATTTTTTCCGCCGGTGCAACTGGTAAAACAGCAAAGCCTTTGTTACTTGTTGCAAAGCCTTTTTCGCTTACATCGGCTGCCCACGCTACAGTAAAACCATTTTCAAGCGAGTAATTGATAATCTCATCCATCTCATTCATTGGTACATTATATATTCCATCCCACGACCAGTTGTCGGGCACTTCCAATATAAATTTTGAGTAGAATGGATGATGTGTATATGAAGTAATTTCAATATAATCGTCCATGCTCAAACCAACATAATCTGTGGCAAAACTTTGAGGTGTATAATTTTTCCCTTTGTATTCGAAACTTTGAGGAACTTCACCCAGATAACTGTTAAGCGTTGAATCAACAGTTTGGGTGCAAACTTTTTTAAAATCTATTTCGTTGTTATTCACAATTTCTTTTACCTCCTGAACCAATGCTTTATCCATATCATAGTGAACATGTTTTTTCTGGCCATTTTTTAAACCGGAGTAAACCGATTCAGGAACAATTCCATACTGTGAAATCACATTTTTTACATCATGAAACGCACCGCCCGGAGAAAAACTAAGTTCGCCATGTAATCGAATGAATCTTTTTGCTTTTTCAGAATAAGTATATCGAACAATGTACATTTCCGAAAGATCAACTTCGGGTTTTCCTAACCTCAACATTTCCGATTCGAGGAACGACAAACCGGAGAACGACCAGCAGGTCCCTGTTCTATACTGATCTTTTACTGCTGTTGCCGGCAAAACCATTTCTTCTTCAAACACATAAGCAGCAGAATTGGTCGGTTTATCTCCCTTATCATTACCGGCAAAGCTTAAAACCGTGAAAACAACACCAAAAAATCCCGTTAAAATAACGCGCAACTTCATTTAATTTTTGTTTAATTCCCTTTTTATTAATGGATTCCAAAAATAGAAATATTATTATTTGAACCCTTTATTTTTCAGTTTTTTAACAGATGAAAGGATTGAATACCTTGAATGCAAAATTCTCCGCCTTCAATTTCCAACATACACGGTGGATAAAATAATATTTAAATAAACTAAAATCCCTGCCGGTTAAGTCTGAATTCATCTGAAAAGAGTACAATCCGTCCTGACCATTTTTCGATCGAATATCAACTTTAAATTGCTGGATTTATTTTGAATTTATTTCCTCATACCGATAACAACAAGTGAGGTGATCGTTCACCATTCCAGTTGCCTGCATGTGCGCGTATATCACTGTTGATCCCACGAATTTAAAACCACGTTTTTTCAAATCTTTTGAAATTTTATCGGAAAGTGATGATTGAGCCGGAAGTTCCGACCTATCATTAAACCGGTTAATTATTGGTTTATAATCCACAAATTTCCAAATATAATTATCAAAACTGCCAAATTCTTTTTGAACTTCAAGAAAACAGCGCGCATTGTTTATGCAGGCGGCAATTTTAAGCCGATTCCTGATTATTGATGCATTATTCATCAATTCTTCCATTTTTTGCCGATCATAGCCAGCAACAATTTCAGGATCAAAATGGTCAAATGCTTCGCGGAATCCCTCCCTTTTATTCAACACAATTTGCCAACTCAAACCAGCCTGAAACCCTTCGAGAACAAAGAATTCAAATAGTTTCAGATCATCGTGCAACGGCACTCCCCACTCTTCGTCGTGGTATTTAATCATTAATGGGTTTGAATTTACCCAATTACATCTTTCACACATAAATTCAGGTTTTTTGTGGCAAAAGTTAAATAAAATTAATCAAAACCGGTGCTATACTTGTAAAATGCTATTTTTGTCAGCTCAGTTTTAAATTGTATGAAAAGAATAATTGTATTATTATTATTGTTTTCCCTGATTTTTCAGGCAGAAGCGCAAATGAATATCGACCATTATATGCGGGTTGGACAAACACGCACACAAATTGGAAATTACACAGGTGCCATTGAATACTTCAACATTGTTTTGCGTTTCAAACCCCATTTAGCCGAAGCCTATTTTTACAGGGGAATTGCCAAACACCAGCTCGAAGATTACCGCGGGGCAATTAACGACTACAATACAGCTATCGACATAAAACCCTTTTATCCACAAGCATATATGAACCGTGGAATGGCTTACCATAACCTAAAAAACTACAAAAAAGCCATTGCCGATTACAACCGTGCACTTGAATTTAACCCGGATGACGAAAACATTTACAACAATCGAGGAATAGCAAAGCTGGCACAAAAAAATATAGGTGGAGCTATTGAAGATTACAACGAAGCGCTGAGGGTGAACCCAAAATCCACTTATGCACTAATGAACCGGAGTAACGCAAAAATTGTAAGCGGAGATATAAAAGGAGCAATTAAGGACTTAAACGAAGTAATTATCATTCGCCCGCACTATGCCGGGGCTTATTTAAATAGAGGACTTGCCCGTTTCGAGCTTAATGATTATGCTTCGGCATTGCGCGACTATGACCAGTGTATCAACTTCGACCCAAAAAATGCACTGGCTTTTAACAACCGTGGAATTGTAAAGCAAAAACTTGAAGATTATGCAGGTGCAATCATGGATTACGATATGGCCATTCAGTTGAACCCGGAAATGGCAAATGCATATTTTAACAGAGCCATGGCCCGTGAAATACTGAAACTTCCAGGCTATCAAAATGATTACAAAATTGCAGCCCAGTTGAACCCGAAGTTCGATTTGGAAAGTCGAAGAATTGAGGCTGAAAAGCAGGCATTTAATCAAAAGTATCCACTATCGAATCAAACCAAAAATTCACAAAATAACCAGGGGGGAACACCATCATCAAATCAAAATCCACAGGATTCTGTGCAAAATAATCAAAATGCCCAAAATCAGCCTGTTGCTCAAAATAATGTTTCAGGAAGTGATGATAAAAGTGAAGAAAAAGAGGAGAGTTTATTTGACGATGAAGAACCCGATAACAGCCGAAACAAAAGGCGTGTGAATTTAATGATTGAAGATTCGCGTGAATTACCCGGCGATGATGAAGAGGTTGACGATGGCAGGGTCCAAAACAGGAACATCGTAATTGACTTACAACCCATCTTTATTATTTCTGCATTCGAAAAAAATGCTGTTGATTATGACCGTTTTCAATATTACAACTCAGCAATAAACGAGATAAACGAACAAAATAATTACGATCCTTTACTCACGATTTCAAACAAATCAAACGCGGGATACAAAACTGTTTTTGAGAATTTCATCCTCTTTTTTAACGAAAAAATAAAAATTCAGAAAAACAGTCACAATTATTTAAACCGTGGAATTTTTTACTGTTTGACAGGTAATTACAATAAATCTCTTGAGGATTTAAACAAGTCAATCGAGTTGGACAGTAAACAAGGTGTTTCATATTTTGTCAGGGCAAATTGTCGCTATAAAATGCTCGAAGAAATTGAAATGCTTGCCGGAACCAATGCAGAAATAAGTGTAAAAATAGGCGAAAAAAGTCTTGACAATCCGGTTAGACAATAGTGAACCTGTCGCCCTGGACTATAAGCAGATACTTGATGATTACCAGACAACACTAACGTTGAACCCCGCGTTCTTTTTTGGGTATTTCAACAGGGCATTTATTAGCATCAGACTTGGGGAATACGAAAATGCTATTTCTGATTTAAACCATGCTATCGAACTCGAGCCCGAATTTGCCGAGGCCTATTTTAACCGCGGTCTTACCAAAATTTATATGGACGATGTTGAAGGCGGCGCTCTTGATCTTAGCCGCGCAGGCGAACTTGGTATTTATGGTGCATACAATATTATCAAAAGATATTGTAATTAATATTTGAATCGGGAGGTTACGGTGTAAAGAAAATTCGACTTTTCAGCATTCTTAGTTCCCGGGAATTTCACAAATACAATCAGAAAATTATACGCAACCTAAGGCAAATTATAATCGTTTCATTTTTGTAAACAAATGTAAAATTAAATACAGAAATTTTTGTATCTTGAATTTCAGTTAAGCAATCATTAGTTTAGCATCGTTTTTTAGAACAAATAACTATTATCACATAAAATGAGCACGATCTTACAAAACTAAAACATAAATGAAAATTATAATCCTGCGAATTTCATCAGTTAACGGGTGCTTTGAAAATGAAAAATTTTAGCAAATAAGTTTGAATAAATTAAATAATTGTACAAATGAAAACAACTTTACTTTTTGCCATCCTGTTTTTTAGTGTCACAAGTATTTTTGGTAATTTTAGTTTAAGGGTTGGTGACCCCAGAAATACTTGGGAAACCTACCAGGGAACCATTGAAGAAACCAGTTTGACAGTTGCGCCAAAGGGTCTTTTTATGGAATATGGTTTAACACTTGAATTTTCATCAAAAGGCACAAAATGGACAAACGTACTCGACACTTTAGAAGTGACATTTAATTTTGAATTGCCTGAAAATGCCATGATTACAGACTCATGGTTGTGGTTTGGAGAGGACACGATAAAAGCTGTAATCCTCGACCGCTGGACAGCTTCATCCATTTACGAAAGCATTGTTAACCGCAGACGTGATCCATCAGTTTTGTACAAGCAATCGGCAACACAGTATGAGTTGCGGGTTTTTCCAATGGCGGGCAACGAAACCCGAAAAGTAAAAATAACCTATCTTGTTCCTGTTTCCTGGAACAAAACAAATATAGCCGCCGGTTTGCCGCTTTCAATGCTTAAAACCTCGAAAACATTACCATCGAAACTGACCATTTATACATGGGAAAACGAGAGTTGGAAAAATCCAATAGTTCCTAACGATGAAAGCCTAATGTTTAAACAGGTTACCGATGAAAATTATGGAGATTGCAAAATGATGGAAATCCCTTCGTCAAAATTCAGTAACAACCTGAAAATAGCATTTGACACGCCGCTTACAAATGGCATTTATTTTTCAAAATATCAGTCGGCTGACGAAGGTTATTATCAATTGGCTTTGTCTCCGGCAAGTTTTTTAAATTCAACAGCAATTAAAAAAGTAGCAGTTCTTGTTGATTACGATGCCTCAAACTCAGAGATGAAAAGCTTTGAAACATTGAATATTTTGAAAGAGGAAATGAAAAATAATCTGAGTTCACGAGATTCATTCAACCTCATTTTTTCGAACCTGAATATTTTACGTCATAGTGAAAAATGGGTGCAGGCAACATCTGAAAATATTGAATCGGCATTTCAAATTCTTAATAATGATTTGAGCGATTACAGTAATTTGGCCGCACTTCTTGCAAATGGAATTAAATTTATCAATGAAAACGGAAATGAAGGGAAAATTTTGCTTGTTTCGAATTCAAGCCAATATTATGATTATCAGGTTGCCAATAAACTAATCGATGATCTTTTAGCGCTAATGAATACAAAAATACCGATTCACATAACAGATTACCAAACTTTAAATTACAGGTATTATTATACAGATCAAAATCAATATTATGGAAATGGGTATTTTTATTCAAATCTTGCAAAACTTACCGAAGGTTCATACCAAAGCTTGGAAAATGGAACATCAGTTTCGGAACTGTTTGGTTCGGCATTCAAATATTTACAGGGCTCAATTAATTCATTCGATTTTCAT
Source organism: uncultured Prolixibacteraceae bacterium (assembly GCA_963800345.1). Classification (GTDB taxonomy): domain Bacteria; phylum Bacteroidota; class Bacteroidia; order Bacteroidales; family Prolixibacteraceae; genus Draconibacterium. Next base: position 57,111 of record CAWDAW010000020.1, read on the forward strand.
ACCAAAACCCAAAATGGTTTTTGCTACAGCCGATACTCTTTGAATAAAGACGAAAATGTAGCATATCTTAATGAAATGATTTTGCAGGTGGGAAAATTTAAAGGCATTTTTCCTTTTGAAATCGATTTTTCCGGTGAATACAACAATCAAATTTTCTCGGAAAAGATTGAAATTACAGAAAACACTACTTTGGAAAACGATTCGGTAGTTCAAAAAATTTGGGCGGGGACTTTTATCAAATCAATGGAAAAAGATTACTCATCAAATGATATTGTTGCCGAAATAATTGATGAAAGCATTAACAACAGAATCCTGTCTCTTTATACTTCATTTTTATGTCTCGAAGATACAAGTAAATGGTGCCTTACCTGTTTGCCCAATCAATTCCGAAATGATTGGAATGATGGACCTGTGCTTACTGGGGCAGAAGATTTTGGCAAACCAGCTGATACAGTCTCAGTTTACCCTAACCCATTTTCAGAGCATTTGAATATAGAATTACAACTTTCCAATTTAAGTGAAATGCAGGATTTATCGGTTTATGATTTGAAAGGCTCGCTGATTTATAAATTCAACAAAAACATAATCAATTCAGGAAGTAAAAAAACAATTTCATGGGACGGGCAAATGCAAAACGGAACTACATTAAAACCGGGAATCTATCTCCTCGTATTCAAAACGGCAAAAACCAGTAAAACGATAAAAATTGTGAAGCAATAGGATTTTAAAGTTGAAGTGAGGGTTTCACCCAAAGTGAAGCCCTCACTGCAATTACAAACTAAAAGCCAAATTCCACAAACTGCCCCAACTTTTTATATTGCTCGTAAAGCATTTTGTATTTTTCAACGTTTTCAGGAATAGGAAGATATTCATTTTCAATACCGCCACCCATTTTTTTCTGTGCTTCAGCGGTATTTTTATAAACACCCGCAACCACAGCTGCCGCCATTGCTGAACCCAGCGCACAAGCCTGTTCAGAGCGGGCAACTTTGATTGGCATATCCAGTACATCGGCAACAATTTGCATCACAAATGGCGATTTTTTAGCAACACCGCCCAACGCAATTACACCATCAATCCGAACCCCTTCTGATATAAACCTGTCGTTAATTGCTTTCGAACCAAAAGCAGTTGCTTCAACCAAAGCCCTGAAAATCCGTGGTGCATCTGAACCCAGACTTAATCCGGCAATTGCACCTTTTAAAGCCTGATTGGCATCAGGTGTACGTCGGCCATTCATCCAGTCCAAAGCCACAATTCCACTTTCAGCTATTGGTATTTTAGCAGCGTCTTCGCTCAATCTGGCAATTATTTTGTCCGAAGTTTCGTCAATTAATTTTTGTTTTGTGGCATCGTCAACCAATTTTGTTTCGGCAAGAATATTTTGCAGTGGCCATTCCAAAATCTGTTTAAACCATGCATAAATATCTCCAAAAGCCGACTGTCCAGCTTCCAGACCCATCATTCCGGGAACGATTGAACCGTCAACCTGACCACAGATTCCGTTAACCAGTTTGTCGCCAACTTCTTCCATGGGTGCAATCAGCATATCACAGGTTGATGTTCCCATTACTTTTGAAAGGTAATAAGGTTCAATTTCGGCGCCAACCGCACCCAAATGTGCGTCGAATGCACCAACGCCTACAACAACATCAGTAGAAAGGCCAAGTTTTTGAGCCCATTCAGGGGTCAACTTTCCGGCAGAAATATCACATGTATAAGTTTCTTTGTATAAACGGTCGCGCAATCCACTTAACAGCGGGTCGAGTTTTATAAGGAAATCTTCGGCAGGTAACCCATCAAAAGCCTCGTGCCACATGGCTTTGTGACCAGCAGCGCAACGACTTCTTTTCAATGTTTTCGGATTTGTGTTACCGGTTAAAATTGCCGGAATCCAGTCGCAATGTTCAACCCATGAATAAGCAGCGCGGTAAACTCCTGCATCCTCGCGGATAACGTGTAAAAGTTTCGCCCAAAACCATTCAGAGGAATAAATACCGCCCTCAAATTTTGTAAAATCAATATTCCAACTTCTCGCCAATTGATTGATTTCCTCTGCTTCTTTAACAGCAGTGTGGTCTTTCCATAGCACAAACATTGCATTTGGATTTTCTTCGAATCCGGGAGTTAAGGAAAGCGGAGTTCCCTTTTCATCAACGGCAATTGGGGTTGAACCGGTTGTATCAACAGAAATCCCTACTACATTTTCTGCCACACCGGCAGGCGCTTGCTTCAATGCTTCAACAATAGTGTATTCCAATCCTTCAAGATAATCTTTTGGGTGCTGGCGAAACCGGTTTTTAGATGCATCGCAATACATTTGCTTTTTCCAGCGCGGATAGTTAAAAACTGCACTGGCAACTTCTTCGCCAGTTTCAACATTCACGATTAAAGATCGAACTGAATCGGAACCATAATCTAAACCGATGGTGTATTTCATATGATTGATAATTTATAAGTTATTATTGATTATTCTGGATATGACTGTTGAATATTGGATTTTACTTTGAACTTTAAACTTTGAACTTTGAACTTCAAACTTTTAACTTTGAACTCATTTCTGACCATAATAAGCATCTTTACCATGTTTTCGCAGGAAATGTTTATCAAGCAGTGCCTGATCCATTGTTGTTTCGGGGTTTAATTGAAATGAACGGAAAGCCATTTTTGCCACTTCCTCCATTACAACTGCATTGTGAACAGCATCATTTGCATCTTTTCCCCACGAAAACGGACCGTGGTTATTTACAAGTACGCCTGGAATTTGATCAGGATTCAAGCCTTCAAAACGTTCAACAATTACATTTCCGGTTTCAAGTTCATATTCGCCCTTTATTTCATTGGCTGTCATTTTTCGGGTGCAGGGAATTTCTCCATAAAAATAGTCAGCATGTGTGGTTCCAATTGCCGGAATACCTTTTCCTGCCTGAGCCCACGACGTTGCCCATTCTGAATGGGTATGTACTATACCACCAATATTTTCGAATTTTTTGTATAAAACCAAATGAGTTGGCGTGTCGCTCGAAGGCTTGAAACTACCTTCAACAATTTCGCTGTTAAAGTTGATGACTACCATATCTGAGGCTTTCATATTTTCGTATGAAACGCCGCTGGGTTTAATCACAATCAAACCTTTGTCCCTGTCAATCGCACTCACATTTCCCCACGTAAAAATTACCAGTCCATGTTTTACCAAATCGAGGTTGGCCTGAAATACTTGTTGTTTTAATAGTTCTAACATAGTTTTTATTGTTACCGGCTACCGGTGATTTATGGATTGCAGGTTGCAGGTTAGTGGTTACTGGTTACTGGTGTTACACTTTAAACTTTAAACACTGAACTCCGAACTTTGAACTCTAAACTCTGAACACTGAACTCTGAACTTTGAACTCACTTCAGTGGGTCCAACCATGCTGCAAAACCACCACCGGGCACCATTTTTATTTTAATAGTATCTCCTTTTTTCACTAAAGTCTCTTTTTGCTCTGCAATTTCGGCATTTTCTTTTGTTTTTTCGGTATCCGAGAAACTTGTCATTTTATAGTTTCCATCATCCAGAAAATCGAGTTTGATTTCGAGTTCGCGGGCAAAACTGTTTGTCATACTGCCAACAAACCAGGTATTCCCGGAACGTCTTGCCATCGTTATATATTCTGAAATTGAACCATTTAGCACTTTAGTATTATCCCAAACCGATTTTACTTTTTTCAGAAAATCTTCACCTACCTGTCCATAATAATTCTTCGGATGATCGCAGGCTACCATGTACGGACTGTCGTAAATTACAAACTGAGAAAGCGTATTTGCCCGGGTTCCCTGCACCTGTGCCGGTGTTCCGTTTTGAAATTTATCGGGATTTCGGTTTAAAAATCCGCCAGGTGTGAAATCCATCGGACCGGCCAGCATGCGTGTAAAAGGCAGTGTACACATGTGTTCCGGCGTAATTCGTAATGACCATTTATTATATTCATTCCCCAAAACACCTTCGCGGGTAACAAGATTTGGATAAGTCCTGCGCCAGCCATCGGGTTTAAATGCCCCGTGAAAGTCAACCATCAAATGATATTTAGCAGCTGTTTTTACAACTTTGTGATACCAGTTTACCATTTCCTGGTCATCACTGTCCATAAAATCGATTTTAATCCCGGCTATCCCCCATTTTTCGTACAATGCACAAGCTTCATCAAAATCAAAACGAAAAACATCTGTATTATACATCCACAGCCAGCATTTTACATTCTTGCTTTTTGCATAAGAAAGAATTTCGGGCATATTTAATTGAGATGCAACCTTTTTAATATCTGCATCAGGCTGGTTAAACTGTCCATACCACTGCCAGTCGATTAACATATATGGCCAGCCCATCGACGAAGCCAAATCAATATATTCATAAATTACAGGTTGTTCCATTTTCACTTCACCGCTCCACCAATGGTCCCAGGCACTTACACCCGGTTTTATCCATGACGGATCGACAATTTCGCAAGGATCGTTTAGATTTTGCACGATTTCAGATTCTACCAGTTTCCCCGGAGTTTCGCCAATCATTATCACCCGCCACGGTGTTTTGTGCGGAGTTTTAAGAATCACTTTGTCTCCATTCTCCGGCTGACCTTTTCGTGGCGACAATGCGGTGCGTAATGAAAAATCGCCATCGTTTTGATTGGATTTCAGGTACATTCCTGCATAATCGTCAATATCAGCTTCTGTGATTGAAGCATAACATTTCTCGTCAACTTTAACTGTCATCGGAAGTCCGATTACCATTTCTGAAGTGATTTCCCCTATTTTGCGTTCAAAAAATTCAACTTCCTGCGAAGTTGTGTAACTTCCATAATTCACTGCCCAGCAAGTGTGGTTTTCAGAAAAATTAAAACTGGCCAACTCATCAGTCATTACATATTCGTGGGTTTTAAACTGATCAGGAAATTCAGTTCTGAAAGCAATTCCATCATTAAAAATCCTGAATTCAAGATTGATAAGCCGTTGCGGAAATTTCGCCTCTTTCAGCTCGAGGCGTAAACTGTTGTAGTTATTCCGGATGGTTTCAAACCTTTTTAGAATTGGTTTCCAGGTTTCGTCGAACGAGTTTTTATTATCGGAAATAACTTCCATATCCTTTCCAAGTGGTGGTGCTTGCTTAAATGTGAAAGATACTGAAGACGGTTCAAGGACTGTAATATTATCATATTGAACCGAATACCTGATTTCTTTATCAATTGAAACCGAAGTTTTGATTTTTCCATTGGGTGAAGAAACCTGAAAGTCCCTTGCTAGAATAATTGTGGAAACAAAAGACAATAAAATGATTAGGCTGAAAATTCGTTTCATAGTTGATTTATTAGGAAAAAACAGTTTTTAAAATTGCATTATATTCTCAAAAGCGTGAAATTAACACTTATATTAAAATAGCAAAATAAAATTAGTTGAAAGTTCGGCTAAAATATCCATTGTATAAACAAAAAAAGCCCGGCAAAAATATCGGGCTTCCCCAACAAACAAACCAAACAAAACCACTTACTTATGAAACTTTTATCTCTACAGGAGCTTTTTCCAAAGCTTCCCCCGCTGGCGCGGTTTTGCAAACCGTGCCTTGCACCCAAGTGCAAATAATTTTTTGCTTTTGCAAAGCAAGGCACGGGTCACAGACCCGCGCCAGCGGGGGTGCATTAACAAATTTCAGATTGGGTATATTTACATCTTTCTGTTTATCTCACCTAAATAATTTGCCAAAAGGAGAAAAAACAATATAGATAAAACAATGTAAATAATTATCAAAATTCCATTTCTTGTCTTTTTTTGAATAGTCTCTTTTTGCCATTTCTCCTCAAGTAAAGAAAAGTTGGAATGAATACAGAATCGATAATAATTGAACCCTATTAACCCAGCAACTAGTATTGCTCCATACAGTTTGTTTATATCTAAATGAGTGTCAGCTATAAAAAAAGCCAAAAAAAGTAAACATGAAAAATTAAAAAATTTGTTAACTCTGAATATGATTCTAAGTTACAAATAGCTGTGATAAACGCCCGGAACATTGTCATTACCATCTATACTTATAAGTTGAGATATACTTGCCCATCTAATGGACTTAGATATACGAACATAATTATCCATCTTAAGGTTCTGTAAAATAATATTCATATCCTGCTATTAATCCTAAGAATTATTTGCTTTACCAGTAGACAGCCCATCCCCAACTAAATGAAGAACAGGAAACAAAAGCAATTAACAAGAATCAACCTGCCATTATGATTTGTCTTAATCCATTCTGATAAATATTAAATCCTGTAAAACTGCTAAACGAACAACATTGAGAACCACTCCGCCAGCTTTAACATGCATTTGTCAACCCTTATTTTAGATGCGGCATTTGCAGAATTTGGCACCCTTGCATCATTTCTTTAAAATATGTTAGATACTTATTCATTTTTTAAAAACCCAGAAGCTAACAAGGTATTATTGATAGTATTGCAATAAAAGCAAAGTCGATCTAAATTTCATAATGTTAATATCTATACTAAATCATAGCGCTTAAACAGGATAACCAATGACAATAATAGAAAAAAGACAATTGCAATAATAACGCCACCAGAAACCATAATGCTTAGTCCATTCTTCTTTATTAGCAAAAGGCTTTGATTAAACTCTTTTTCAATATCAGAAATCCCTTTTCCCTCAAATTTCCTTTTAAAAAATGGCAATTTGTAAATCCACAAAATCGGATTTAATTTATTAGACAATAAATGCAGATTATATTCAAACCTGTAAATACAATAATGCAATATATTTAAATGAATTTTCCATATTGGTTTATCTTCCGTAATAATAATCCACTGCTTCAGCACCAACTGCATTGCCTGTAAAGCTACCAACAAATCCGCCAACGACACCGCCTATTATAGCTCCAGGCACAGCCCCAGCCCCGAAGAAAAAGGCTCCAACTCCCATTCCAATTGCTGCACCTGCTTTTGCTCCAGCCCAACCGCCGATAACTCCACCAGTTGCTGCAGCTCCAGCTCTGAATAGCATTATATCCAAATTGACCTCCATCTTGTTGATAACCATTGTAGACTGATACACCTCCCCCTGCCCCTCGTTTGCAACGAGGGGTAAGCTGTTTTGAGTTTGCAACTCATATTTTTTCATAATTCATTAAATTTCAGTTTGAACATTTACATAACCTTTTTCACCTGAATAGTCGCGCGCCGAACTGAACAAGTATTCATGCGGTTCAGCAACAATTAACGCCCTTACCGGGTTTTCATGTGTATAATTGATGCGCTGATCAATCATATCGTTATTGTCAAGCAAAACAGCATGGTTTGTTTCCTGCCAAAATTTGTAATTTTTAATTCGGTTATCAAACTTTCCGGCAAACTCAAAACGGTACAACAACCATTCTCTTATGCTTTCAGGGATTTCACAAATTAACTTTACTATTGATTTTGAAGTAAATTTTTTAAAATCCCTGATGATGTCGCTTAACTTAAAACTTTCGTTTGCCCTACATACCAAATGGATATGGTTCGACATTAAGCACCAGGCAAATACTGTTAGTCCTTTGTGCTCGATACAATAATTCAATGAATTGACTATTTCAAATTTATACTCTTTTCGGGTAAAAACATCTACCCAATCAGTTACAGTGAATGTTAAGAAATACACTGCGTTTTGGTCGGTAATAAAGTAATTGTCGGCTGACATTTTTTTGGTTTTAAAGATAATTATTTGGACTATGTAATTTGTTTTTGAAATGAAAGTTTTTGCATTGCAAATGCGGAACAGCCAACCCCCTCGTTGCAAACGAGGGGGAGAGGGAAAAGGCTAAATTTTAAAGCATAAAAAAAAGCCTGGACTTGCCAGGCTTTCTACGTTTATTTATTTCTAAATTACTCCTTCGTTTTTCATAACGATAAGCGAAAGTGAAGCAATTACCAAGAGCAACGAAATAGCCATGTAAAGTATAACATTTCTCTTTCCCTTTTTTCTTTGTTCTTCTCCCTCTTTTGTAAACTCTTTTATTATCCTTTTATATTTTCCATTAAAAACGAAAGCAAAATAGAGTATCAGTATATAAGGTACACCTACATAAATAAAAAATGTAGCCCTTGAAATTTCAGGAAAGCTCCAGAAAGGATAAAATACATTAACTGTTGAGAGTATTGCAAGTATATTGAAAAATAGCAAAGTGCCAACTCCAAGCATTGCAGTATATTCAGGAATATCATCCTTCCCATTCATCCTTACAAATAATTTGTAAAGCTTGTAATATAAATATTTATACGATTTCCACATAACTATATTTTTTAACGTACACTTTGGCCAAACCTTGGATAAGCCCACATGGAGTAATTCCCATTACTTATTTGATTGCCACGTAGTATTCCGACATCTATCTGATTCTGCATGTAAGTATCAAGGCCAATCGTTGCATCAATAAAAACCAAAGGTCCTGCGATTACTAATCCAGGCAAACCTCCATAAGTTGCTATACCACTATATGTTGTTCCTAAACCTGAAAATAGTGCACCTGAATAATCTCCATTGGTTACACCAGAGAAAACGCTATATCCACCATAAATTAAATTGACACCAAAAGCCGCTCGACCAAGAACTTTTGCAACTTTTGCACTTTTTAAGGCTATTGAACGAGCTCCTGTCCATTGGTTTCCTTCCCAGGCAAGAGAGTTATATTTTAGATTTTTTCCTAACCATTGCCCATTATTAACCCAAACATTCTCGTTTATTCCCCAACCAAGACCGGCCATGCTAAAGGCATTGTTTGTCCTTCCGAAGTCATAACCTCCGCCTTGTGCTGAGGCATTACCAGAAAAAGGAATAAATCTCCACCTTGTTTCTTTATAAATCCCATTTACATAAGCATTCTGAAGGAACCTAACTCCACCGACTCCCTTATTTCTTTCAAAATTGATGGAACTTAGGTTGGCATTTGATGGAATTGAAGCACCAAATGAAGAAGAAACTTGATACCCATATGCCCATCCTACAGCAGGATTCCCTTCTGAAGTTGAACGAAAACTATTAGTATAATAGTCGTAATAAGTGCCATTTAATCCAGGGCCATTAAATCCAAAACCAGGTCCTCCAAATACTGACTGATTAAATCCTGACCCCCTTCCCTCCCCCTGCCCCTCGTTTGCAACGAGGGGTAAGCTGTTTTGAGTTTGCAACTCATATTTTTTCATAATTCATTAAATTTCAGTTTGAACATTTACATAACCTTTTTCACCTGAATAGTCGCGCGCCGAACTGAACAAGTATTCATGCGGTTCAGCAACAATTAACGCCCTTACCGGGTTTTCATGTGTATAATTGATGCGCTGATCAATCATCTCGTTATTGTCAAGCAATACAGCATGGTTTGTTTCCTGCCAAAATTTGTAATTTTTAATTCGGTTATCAAACTTTCCGGCAAACTCAAAACGGTACAACAACCATTCTCTTCTGCTTTCAGGGATTTCACAAATTAACTTTACTATTGATTTTGAAGTAAATTTTTTAAAATCCCTGATGATGTCGCTTAACTTAAAACTTTCGTTTGCCCTACATACCAAATGGATATGGTTCGACATTAAGCACCAGGCAAATACTGTTAGTCCTTTGTGCTCGATACAATAATTCAATGAATTGACTATTTCAAATTTATACTCTTTTCGGGTAAAAACATCTACCCAATCAGTTACAGTGAATGTTAAGAAATACACTGCGTTTTGGTCGGTAATAAAGTAATTGTCGGCTGACATTTTTTTGGTTTTAAAGATAATTATTTGAACTATGTAATTTGTTTTTGAAATGAAAGTTTTTGCATTGCAAATGCGGAACAGCCAACCCCCTCGTTGCAAACGAGGGGGAGAGGAGTTCGGCTAAAATCTCCATTGTATAAACAAAAAAAGCCCGGCAAAAATACCGGGCTTTCCCAACAAACAAACCAAACAAAACCACTTACTTATGAAACTTTTATCTCTACAGGAGCTTTTTCCAAAGCTTCCTCTTTTTTTGGCAGAACGATGTTTAAAATACCGTTTTCAAATTTCGCATCAACAGTTTCTATATTTACCGAATTTGGTATTTTAAACTGTTTTTCAAAATTGAATGTGCCAAATTCACGGTGTGCATATTTGAATCCTTCCCCTTCATTTTCTTCTTTTTGTTCTTTGTCAACTTTGATGGTCAACAAATTTTTGTGATAATTTATTTGCACATCTTCTTTAGCAAAACCTGGCAGCAACATTTCCAGTTTAAAATCTTTTTCAGTTTCAAATACATTGGTTGCAGGTTGTTTTGCGCAGTTTTTCACATAATTCTCGTGATAGTCGTTTTTCAAAAAGTTGCTGTACAACTCATCTACTAAATTCCTGTTTACACTGTAACGTGGATTGTAAAATCTAACTAAATTCATAACTTATTTCTCCTTTTAATTAATTGTTTAAAATTTCTACTCCTTTTTTTCAATTCCTGTACCATGTGAGAAATTCTTATTAAAACATAAAAAACACTACTTTTTTATGCCACATAGTCAGATATAAAATAATTAAAGTGTCAATATGGCCTTTTTTCAGTGAATTGGAGCTGATTTTCAAAGTCAAAATATGATTTCGATATAATATTTACATTTGCAAAAAATTTATAAAATGAGAATCGACATCATAACCGTGCTTCCCGAAATATTGGAAAGCCCATTTAACCATTCAATCATAAAAAGGGCAAAAGAAAAAGGCCTGGCAGAAATCCATTTGCACAACCTGCGTGATTTCTCCGATGATAAACACCGCAAGGTTGACGATTATTCATTCGGGAAAGGTGCAGGAATGGTAATGGCAATACAACCCATTGAAAAAGCAATTGAAACATTGAAAAGCCAGCGCGATTATGACGAAATAATTTTTACTACCCCTGACGGAAGTCTTTTTACGCAGAAAGTCGCAAACCAACTTTCGATGAAAGACAATTTGATGATTCTATGTGGCCATTATAAAGGAATCGACCAACGTATCCGCGACCATTACATTACTATGGAAATTTCGGTAGGTGATTATGTTTTAACTGGTGGAGAATTGGCCGCAGCAATTATAACTGATAGTATTGTTCGTCTTTTGCCCGGCGTGCTTTCAGACGAAACTTCAGCCCTGACCGATTCATTTCAGGACAACCTGCTCAGCCCCCCGGTTTATACCCGCCCGGCAGAATACAAAGGGATGAAAGTGCCCGAAATATTATTGAGCGGAAACGACAAATTAGTTGACGATTGGAACCACGAACAAGCAATAGAACGTACAAAAAACCGTAGGCCTGATTTATACAGGAAATATTTAGGGGAATAAGAGAGTTCAGAGTTCAAAGTTCAGAGTTCAGAGTTCAGAGTTCAGAGTTCAGAGTTCAAAGTTCAGAGTTCAGAGTTCAGAGTTCAGAGTTCAAAGCTTTAACGATAAAGTGCGACATAGACAACCGGTAAATTTGATATTTGATTACGGATTCTGGATTCTAAATAATGATTGCATTGTAATACTTTGATACCCGAAACCCTTAACTTTGAAACCTGATTTCAAAACTACCCTCCTACCAATTCAAAAAACATATTTTGAATGAACCTTGTTATTTCTCCGGGATTTCCGTTTCCAATTGGACTTTCATTTACCTGAATTACAGGCGTAATTTCACTGCCTGTTCCGGCAATAATTATTTCATCCAAATCATACAATTCATTTTCGGAGAATTCCCGTTCTTCATAAGGAATTTTGCTGGCGGCACAAATTTCAAGTACCACTTTTCGTGTTATTCCCGGAAGAATAAAATTGGAAAGCGGTCGTGTTATTACAACTCCGTTTTTAACCCCCAAAACACTTGAATGCGTTGCCTCAGTTACCATTCCATCGCGAATCAGCACACATTCTCCGGCCCCGGCTTTTACAGCTTTGTTATAGAGCATTGTATTTGGCAGCAGCGAAACTGATTTTATGTCGCAACGTTGCCAGCGAATATCTTCGTGGGTAATTACTTTAATACCATTTTTCAGGTTATCGTTAAACGAAGGCAAATCAAATGCAAACGCATAAACTGTTGGTTTGATATTTTCAGGAAAATAGTGTACACGTTTATTTTCACCTCGTGTAATTTGAAGGTAAACACCTGCATGCTTTTCCTGAAAATTATTTCTGTTTATGAGTTCAGAAAAAACAGATTTCAAACTACCGGTTTCAACAAAGTTAATTTCAAGTTCCGATAAACTTCTTTCCAATCGCTGGAGGTGATCATCGTATCGAAAAGGCTTTCCATTGTAGTACTTGGCAACTTCGTAAACACCATCGGCAAAAATAAATCCGCGGTCATTGGGCGATATTTTAGCATTTTCCTTAGGTGTGAATTCGCCATTCAAATAAACAACTTCACTCATTTTTGCATTTTTATAAGCATTTGTATTTCATCTGCCCAAATCTCTTCGTTTGGAGTTTCCAAAATTAACGGGATTCCATCAAAACGATTGTCGTTCATTATACATTCAAAAACTTCCAACCCCAAAGTCCCGGTTCCCAGACTATCATGACGATCAACCCGCGAACCAAGCTCTTTTTTAGAATCGTTGACATGCATCCCCATTAAAAAATTGAATCCTATAACTTCATTAAATTCCAGAAAAACTTTTTCGAAACCTGCTTTTGTTTTTATATCGTAACCAGCACTATAAGCATGGCAGGTATCAATGCAAACCCCTACCCGGCTTTTGTCCTCTACTTTTTCAATAATTTTTTTCAACTGATAAAATGAAAAACCAAGATTTGTTCCCTGACCAGCCGTATTTTCGATAACCGCTGTAACACCATTTGTCTGATTAAGCGTGTGGTTTATTGACTCCGCAATTGTTGCCAAACATTGTTCTTCAGAAATCTGGTTTAAATGGCTGCCGGGATGAAAATTAAGCCTGTCAAGTCCCAGTTGCTCACAACGCTGCATTTCATCCAAAAATGCTTCCCGTGATTTTTGAAGTGCACTTTTCTCTGGGTGACCCAAATTAATCAGATAACTGTCATGAGGAAGGATTTGATGTGGTTTATATCCAAATTTTTCGCAATTTCTTTTAAAAGCTGCAATATTTTCAGCTGTTAAAGGATTTGCAACCCATTGCCGTTGGTTTTTTGTGAACAATGCAAAAGCAGTTGCCCCAATCTTGTTCGCATTTATTGGTGCATTTTCTACTCCGCCTGCTGCACTTACATGAGCTCCAATGTATTTCATGTTAATTTGTTTTACTACTATTTATCGATTTAATGCCAGCTAAAATAGTGTTTTAAAACTCAATTTTAAATACATTTCTAGATAAACAAAAAAGACGCGATTCTGGTTATATTAGCATAAGTTATTCATTTTAAACATTTAGGTCATGAAAAAATTATTGATTATTTCGATTTTGATATTAACTGTATTTACAATTAATGCGCAGGATAAGAAAAGCAAAAAGGAATTAAAAGCAGAAAAAAAGGCACAACAAAGAGAAGAAGTAAAAAGTATTGTTGAAAGCAAAACATTTGTGTTCAATGCAAACAATGTAAATCCGATGAGAGGCAGGACTATCAATCTGACTACTTTGTATAATGTAAAAGTCACCCAGGATTCAATTTTTTCCTATTTACCATATTTTGGTGTTGCATATTCTGCAAGTTATGGAGGTACAGACAGTCCTATGATATTCGATAAGCCAATTGAAACCAGCGATTTCGAAACAACTAAAAATGGCTATTTGGTTAATGTTTCGGTAAAAAATGAAAGTGATCGACTAGAATTTTCTTTTCATATTTCTGTTACAGGATTCACAAGTTTGAATGTTTCGAGTTTAAACCGCCAGTCAATTTCGTACAACGGAAGCGTTGAAAAAATAAAGGAAAAGGAATAAAATGTTAACCGAAATCAACCCAAAATTACCGATGCGTAATAAAAAAATTACGAAGGAATTTTACATAAATAGGTTGGGTTTTAAAGAATTTGGAAGTGCCGGATTCGATGGGTATTTAATGGTTGAAAAGGATATGATTCAAATCCATTTTTTTGAATTTAAAGAAATTGACCCACGGGAAAATTATGGCCAGGTTTATATAAGAACTGACAATATTGACAAGTTATATTTGTCTTTAATTGATGATAACATTAACATACATCCAAACGGAAAGCTGGAAATAAAATCGTGGGGACAAAAGGAATTTTCAATTCTTGATCCTGATAATAACCTGTTAACATTTGGTCAGAGTATTTAACGATTAGATAATTAACTTCATTTTCATATTTCGAATAGTATATTTCTAAACAGTTCAATTTTTTCGGGTGTAACTTTTGCCTGCATAACAATCACTTCAACACCTGCATTCATAGCAATTTTCAAAGCCTTTGCATAGCCCGGATCGATTTTAACAGCAGGTGCAAAAATTTCAATATCACTGCGTTGAATAATGTATAACATAACCGCACGCATTCCGCAAGCTTTAACATCCATCAGTGTTTTCAGGTGTTTCTGACCTCGTATAGTAACAGAATCGGGGAAAAGAGCATATTTTCCTTCTTTCAGGGTTACATTTTTAACTTCAATAAAACACTTTTCTTTTTCGTTTTCCGCATAAATATCAAAGCGTGAATCACCAAATGTCACCTCTCTTTTTACAATCGGGTATCCTGTCAGTTCAGAAATTGTTCCCGCAGAAATTGCCTCAAAAGCCAGTTTATTTGGATTTCCAGTGTTGACACCAATCCAATCACCATTTATTTTTATCATTTCCCAGGTAAATTTTGTTCTTCGTCCGGGGTCGTTTATAGGTGTTAAATAAACTTCAGCTCCATTTTCGAGGCAACTTTTCATTGAGCCTGAATTGGTACAATGTGCCACAACCAAAGTTCCGTCATCCAACACAATATCTGCCAAAAAGCGTTTATAACGTTTTATTAATGTGCCATGTACAAGTTTATCCTTAAAAATCATTGTTGGTTATTTCTGCTAAAACTAAAATTTATATCTTAAAATTGAAAAATCGCGAGTTGCAGGTTTTTACGAATAATCATTTAGATTTTTATTTTTCAGTAGAATATTTAAAAATACCTCCCCAGAGGTCATAAAGTAAAAGACAAAACGGTATTAAAAAAATTATATTTGCAGTTAACAACTCTGCTAATAAATTTTCGCTTAAGAATTAAAATTCAGATGCAGTAATAAAATAATACCATAAGAAACATGAAAGAAATAAAAGTAGCGCTTATAGGCGCAGGTTATATTGCACATTATCATGCCCGCGGTCTTCAAGCAATTCCCGGAGTTGAAATAGTGGCAGTTGCAGCATTTACCCTTCAGAGAGCGAAGGAATTTGCAGAAAAATACAGCATTAAAACAGCAACAGATGACGCATTATCACTGGCTGGAAGTAGTGATATTGATGCAGTTGTCATTGCAACACCCAATAAATTTCACGCTCCATTTGCCATAGAATTCATGAATAACGGGAAAGATGTTTTCCTTGAAAAACCGATGGCAATGAACTCTGAAGAAGGTCTTTTGGTAAAAGAAACCGCCGAAAGAAATAACCGGCTGGTGATGGTAGGACACATGTGGCGATTTGATACCGACGTGAATTTTATAAAACAAGTACTTGATGAAGGCAAACTGGGCAAAATTGTAAAAACCAAAGGTTACGGTATTCATGAAAACTGGGGCCCGGCGGGCTGGTTTTCGCAAAAAGAACTGGCCGGTGGTGGTGCACTTGCCGACATGGGTGTGCATGCAATTGATACGGTCAGGTATTTACTTGGTGATCCGAAACCAACAAAGGTTTATGCAAAAATTGGCTCACACTATGGAAATTATGATGTTGACGATTCGGGAATTGTAATAATTTCCTGGGACAATGGTACAGAATCAATTATTGAGAGTGGCTGGTGGCAGCCTCACATGGACGGCCCCGAAGCAGGTACAGGATTGTATGGTACAGAGGGTTACGCCAATGTTTTCCCAACTTTTATGAAAGTAAAGGTAGATGGCACTCCAACTAAAGTAGAAGCAAAACTTCCTGTGAGGACAGAACATTGCGAGCAGGGAATGTACACCCGGCAAATGGAACATTTTACAGAATCTGTCAGGACCAGAAAACAGCCTGTTCCGGGATTAACTGAAGGTCAAATAATTCTTAATATAGTTGATGCCGCTTACAAATCTTCGGAAACAGGAGAGGTTGTAAATCTGTAAAACATTAAAATCAACTTAATTTCGTGTTAGTTAAACTTGTGAGGTCTAAGTAAGAATTCAAATTCTGCATTTAATATCGGTTATTTTACATTTCAACCACTGATTAATTCCGAAATGCCCAAAATTCATTTTAACCTTAGCCAACAATTTTTACTTTTGCCAGTGGTTATTCAATAAAACAATAAACAAAATGAAGAGATTGATTTTTCTTGTAATTGCGGCTCTTGTAATAAGTTCGGCACAAGCTCAGGAAGCAAAAAAAATAACACTTGAAGATATTCTTGTAAAAGGAACTTTCAGGGCACAATCAGTTAGCGGGTTGCGATCAATGAAAGATGGCGAACATTACACAACTCTCGAAAATGGAAAACAAATCGTAAAGTACAGTTACAAAACAGGAAAAGAAGTAGCTGTCTTTTTCGATATTACAAAAGTTCCGGATGCACCAATAACGTCTTTTGTCGATTATGAACTGAGCAACGATGAAACAAAAATACTGCTGACAACTGATGTAAAACGCATTTACCGTCATTCATTTACAGCTACGCACTATGTTTGGAATCTGGTAACTGAAGAATTTACTCCCCTTTCAGAAAAAGGAGCGCAGCAGGTCCCCACTTTCTCCGATGATGGCGAGCGGATTGCTTTTGTGCGCGACAACAATATTTTTATAAAGAGCCTGAAATTCGGAACCGAAAATCAGGTTACCTTCGATGGTGAAAAAAACAAAATAATAAACGGAGTCCCCGACTGGGTTTATGAAGAGGAGTTTGGCTACAATAAAGCATTTTGGTGGTCGCCCGACTCAAAGTTCCTTGCTTTTGTGCGATTTGACGAAACACAGGTTCCTGATTTTACAATGACAATTTACGGCGGAGAAAAACCTCATTTCGGGGAATTTCAGTTGTATCCGGGTGAGGAAACTTTCAAATACCCAAAAGCGGGCGAAAAAAACTCAAAGGTTTCAGTTCTCGTTCATGAACTCCGCTCAAAAACAAACATGAAAGTCGATATTGGAGAAGATGAAGATATTTATGTTCCGCGCCTGAAATGGACTCCCGATGCCAATAATGTAGTTGTTATGCGGGTGAACCGACTTCAGAATAAACTCGACGTGTTATATGCAAATCCATACACGGGCGATTCACGTCCGTTTTTCACAGAAAAAAACAAACGTTATATTGACGAGAATTTTTATGACAACTTTGTTTATCTGGAAGACGGCAAATTTGTAATCAACAGCGAACGTGATGGCTGGTCACATTTGTATTTGTTCGACAACAATGGTTTTGAACTTGCCCAGCTTACAAAAGGCAATTTCGATGTAACAAAATTTTATGGTTTCGATAAAGCCAGAAATGTATTTTACTACCAGGCAGCCGCAGAATCTCCTTTGCGCCGCGAAGTGTATTTTACAAGTCAGGACGGAAAAAAGAAAGGCAAAATCTCAACAAAACAAGGCACCAACGATGTCGATTTCAGCAGCAATTACAATTATTACATCAACTATTTCAGCAGCAGCAAAATACCCATACTGATAACTTTGCACGATAACAAAGGAACACTAATCAGGGTATTGCAGGACAACACAGTGCTGAACAATACAATAAAAGTGCTGGCGCTGCCGCTAAAGGAATTTTTTACTTTCACCACTGCACAGGGAGTTGAGTTGAATGGTTACATGATTAAACCCGAAGGTTTTGATGCTTCGAAAAAATACCCTGTTGTAATGACACAGTACAGCGGGCCAAATTCGCAAAGTGTTAACGATAGCTGGAGCGGAATAGGCTGGGAAAATTACCTGGCGCAGGAAGGTTTTCTTGTGGCTTGTGTCGATCCACGCGGAACTGCTGCCCGTGGCGAAGATTTCAGAAAAATAACATACAGACAGTTGGGAAAGTATGAATCCGACGACCAGGTGGAAGCCGCCAGATACCTTGGCACTTTACCTTATGTCGATAAAAAAAATATCGCCATTTTTGGCTGGAGTTATGGAGGTTTTATGACTTTATTGTGCATGGAAAAAGGCAGTGATATTTTCAAAGCAGGAATTTCTGTTGCCCCGGTTACGAATTATCGTTTTTACGATTCAGTTTACACCGAGCGCTACATGGGACTTCCGCAGGACAACGCCGAAGGTTATGACGAAAATGCACCTCTCTCCCATGCCGGCAATATCGAAGGCCGTTTATTAATTGTACATGGATCTGCAGATGATAACGTTCATGCACAAAACACCTATGAATTTACCGAAAAAATGGTTCAGGAGGGCGTTCAGTTCGATATGGCAATTTACACGAACCGCAACCACGGAATCCGAGGTGGAAATACTTCAATGCATCTCTATACAAAAATGACAAACTTTTTAAAGGAGCAGTTGCAGTAGTTTAATAATTGCAGTTTTTAAAAACATTCATGGTTTGAGTATGTTTTCAGATCTTAATCAAAAAGATGATGAAAAAAATTACACAATATTTTTTGCAGGGTTTACTGCTTGTTGCACCCGTAGCAATTTTGTTTTACATTATTTACTCGTTGTTTATTACTGTTGACGGTTTACTGGTTGACAAACTTGAACTAATTTTAGGGTTTAAAATCCCGGGACTTGGCATTTTGGTTTCGTTTATTTTTGTAACGACACTTGGTTTTATTGGTGAAACGGCATTGATATACCCTTTCAAAAAAGCGCTGCAGGCACTTTTGGAAAAAATACCAATACTCAATTTGCTATACACTTCGCTCAACGATCTTTTCAAAGCTTTTGTAGGAAAAGAAAAAAAATTTAATGTACCTGTAAAAGTGCTTTTCAACAAAGAAAATAACATTTGGAAAATGGGTTTCGTAACGCGCGAAACAATGGTGGAAATAGGAAACGAAGAACTGGCAGCAGTATATTTTCCACATTCCTATAATTTTTCAGGCGAATTGTATCTGATGCCTGCCGACCGGATAATAAAAATTGATATTTCCCCTGCCGAAACAATGAAATTCATAGTATCAGGAGGCGTAACCCATATTTAATTCTGTTAAAATGAGTATTGAAATCATTTCAACCCTGATTTTCCTTGTTTTTATCGTTGCCGTTTTAATGGTCGATTTGGTTTTTGTTGGCCGTAAAGTGCATGTGATATCAACCAAAGAAGCAGCCATTTGGAGTATAATCTGGATTTCGCTTGGTATTTCTTTCTATTTTGTATTGTACTATTTCGGGCATCTTTTACATGGAATTGATTCAATTGAAACACTCAGGGAAATAGCTGAAAAGTACAATCCGTATATAGAATTTAAATCAACCGGGTTTGAAGAGATGTTGCTCGAATACAAAAAATCACAGGCAATCAATTATATCTCAGGATACTTTATTGAAAAAACACTTTCGATTGACAATATTTTTGTGATGCTTATTATTTTACAAGGTTTTTCCGTACCGTTGAAAGATTATAAAATGGTGCTTTTCTGGGGAATTCTTGGTGCTATAGTTTTGCGTTTCATATTCATTTTTGCCGGGGTTGTTATAATTCAGAAATTTGAATGGGTTTTGCTTGTTTTTGGTGCTTTTCTTTTGTTTCAGGGTATTAAAATTCTTGTTGAAAAAGAAAAACCACCAACTGACCCTAAAGATTCATGGTTGGTAAAATACCTCAGCAAACACATTAATTTACATACAGGTTATGACCGCGACAAGTTTTGGTTTCGCCAAAATGGAAAACTTTTTTTTACCCCGCTTTTCCTTGTTTTGATAATGATAGAGTTTTCTGATTTGGTATTCGCATTTGATTCAATCCCAGCTATTTTTTCTGTTTCCCGTGATCCGTTTATCGTTTTCTTTTCAAATATTTTTGCCATTCTAGGTTTGCGTTCGCTTTTCTTTTTGGTTGCCAACCTTGTAACAAAATTTCGTTTTCTGAAACATGGGGTGGCATTTGCTTCTTGTATTTGTTGGAATTAAACTTTTAATTCATGGAAAACTAAAATCGTGGGGTTTTCAACCCGAATATTCGCTTTATTTTATAGCATTTGTAATGGTAACAAGCATTGTACTTTCAGTATTGTTTCCGAACAAAGAAAATAATCAAAGTAACCACGAATAATAGAGTCACTCAAAATAAATTACACTAACTTGTTGTTTTGAACGTAGCGAAAGTTTATTTTGAAAATCAGGATGGCTTCTATAAATCTATTTTATAATTTGAAAATCAGGTCAATAGTTTCAATAAAATAATTAAAACAAATTGATAAACAAGTATGTTTCTTTTAGAGAAACTACAAATAATAACAAAAAAAATAAATAACTATGAAGTACAATTTATTAGGAAATACTGGGCTAAAAGTATCAGAATTATGTCTGGGTACTATGACATTTGGCGGACGTGGGTTCTGGACAGCTATAGGAACACTTCCGCAAGAGCAGGTTAATGCTCTGGTAAAACAATCAATTGATGGAGGTATTAATTTTATTGATACGGCCAATGTCTATAGTGAAGGTTTAAGTGAACAAATGACCGGGCAAGCTATTCGCGACCTGGGGTTAAAACGCGATGATTTGGTGATAGCAACCAAAGTATTAGGTGCAATGGGAGGTGGACCCAATAATGCAGGACTAAGCCGTAAACATATTCTCCAACAAGCTGATGAAAGTTTGTCAAGACTGCAAATCGATTACATTGATCTTTACCAAATTCATGGCTTCGATCCCTTAACTCCTATGCAGGAAACACTTGAAGCCTTAAACATTCTAATTAAAAATGGAAAGGTTCGTTACATCGGATGCAGCAACCTGGCAGCCTGGCAAATCATGAAAGCATTGGGCATTTCTGCTCAGGAACACCTTAGTAAATTTGTATCACTTCAGGCGTATTATACAATTGCCGGTCGTGACCTGGAAAGAGAAATTGCACCCCTTTTAATGGACCAAAATATCGGATTAATGGTTTGGAGTCCATTAGCCGGAGGACTTTTAAGTGGGAAGTACAGCCGAAATACAGAAACAAAAGAAGGACGACGGGTTAATTTTGATTTCCCTCCTGTTGACAAAGAGAAAGCCTATAATGTTATTGATGTAATGCAAAACATTGCTGAAGATAAACAAGTTACAGTTGCCCAAATAGCATTGGCCTGGCTATTGCAACAGCCGTTTGTAAGCACAGTAATTATAGGCGCCAATAAACCCGAACAACTGGCCGATAACTTAAGTTCAACTAGATGTTCAGTTGACAGATGATGAATTAAAAAAGCTGGACGAAGTGAGTAAATTAACGCCCGAATATCCAGGCTGGATGATTGAACGTCAGGGGGAAAACAGAAAAAAATGAATTCCCTGAAATAATAAAATGATAATGGAATAAAAGCGGATTTAAAAAGGAAACACCGATAACGCTGATATAACTGATTAACGCTTATAAATTTAACGTTATTAGCTTTCTTTTGCATTGTTCACATACGTTTCAATTAATTCATTGTATTTTTTTATCAGTTCAACAACTATTTTATTTTGCGGGTTAAATTTAAACGCATCGATTTTAATGATTGGGAGAATTTTAGGCGAAGTGCCGGTAATAAATGCTGCATTAAATGCCTGAAGTTCACTAAAACTCACTTCCCTTTCAACAACGTGAATGTTTAAATCTGCAGCTAATTTCAGTGTTTTCTGCCTGGTAATACCAACCAACACTCTGTTTACAGGAGATGTAACTATTTCATTTTCAGAAACAAAAAAAACATTACTTCGACTGCCTTCGGTCACTTTTCCAAGATGATCTACTAGTAAAACTTCATAAAAACCTTTTTCCGAAATTATTTGGTCAGCACGGTTGCGAACAGTTGTATGTAATACTTTGGCATTTGGATTATCACGTTCTGCTTTCAATATGCCGCAATTTATACCTTCTGTGTACAATTTGTCGGCTGGATAAACATGAGAAATAAAAAAAGTTTCGAAGTTTATTTTACAGGAAATTATTATGTTTCCAGCAGATGCTTTATTCTTTTTAATCAAATCTTTTAAGAATTCTTTAATTTGTGAATCTGAATAACCAATATTTATACCGGCCAATTGCGCTGAATGGTAAAATCTTTCGAGATGATCTTCCAAAAACAACGGGATTCCGTTAACAACACGCAAAACTTCGTATACTCCTCCTTCGTTATCGCCGGAAACAAAATGTTTTATTGCTATCAGTTCTCCGTTTAAAATAAAAAATTTGTGTACTGGTAATAAATCCATTGTTAATTGATTTGTGGTAAATTTATTCAATTGTTTTAAACTGACTTACGGGGTTGAAATTAATCCGTTTCCGGTAACATTTAAAACATATAAAATGGATTCAAAGATAATTTTAATTACCTACAACAGAAATAACAGATTTAAAATAAACAAATTATAATTCCTTAAATTTCTGAAAATTATAAATATTTTCAATTCCATCGAAATTCTTTAATCTAATCAGGGAGGCTTCCTTTTTGCTGAAGTGCATGAAATACTGAATTTTTAAAGCTCCTCCCTATTGGCAGTTCCTTTCCGGGAACTTCGATTGTGCTGGCAGTAAATGCTTCGATTCGTAAGAGTGAAACGATAAACGATTTATGGATTCGCAAAAAGCTATCGCCAGGTAATTTTTCTTCGAGGCTCGTCATTGTGGTTTTGGTGATAATTTTTTTCTTATCGGTATAAATTTGCACATATTCGCTCAGTCCTTCCACATACAAGATTTCGTTTAAATGAACTTTAATTACCCTTTTATTTTCCTTTACATAAATAAAGGGTTCTGAAGGTTGAATTATTTCAGAAACCGGCGCAGCAACAGGACTTTCATCCTGTGACATTTGATAATATTTGTTGACTGATTTCAGGAATCGCTCGAATGTTATAGGTTTTAATAAATAATCAACTACATCCAGTTCAAACCCATCAAGGGCATATTCCCGATAGGCGGTGGTAATAATTACTTTGGGCGGATTTTTAAGTATTTTCAAAAATTCGATACCCGTTATTTGAGGCATCTGAATATCCAAAAATATCAGGTCAATTTTCTGATCACGTAATTCCTTCAATGCTTTCATTGCATCGCCACATTCACGAACGATTTCAAAATTATCCAGTTTCTGAATGTGGTTTCGCATTAAATCGCGTGCAAGAGGTTCATCATCAATAATAAGACATTTTGTTTTCATACTTTTGGCTTTTTGTTTCTATTTTCTGAATTTGGCATATAAAAATTATAATTCTTTTCTATCGGTTTCCAGCACTCTAATTAAAAATTTCCAAACTAATTTCAGCAAAGTTTGCATCCGTACTTTCAATAATTCTGTGCTTTGAGGGAAAGTTAAATATCAACCGTTTCTTTATTATTTCAAGATCTGTGTTGTTTATTAAACTAAAATCTTCTTCACTCCAAAATGTAAAAGTAAAAAGGAGGTATTTCTTCTCTGCTTTTATTATGACAGTACTTTCAAACGAATTGTTACAGTTGTATACAACTTTTAAGGCACTGTTTATGAACGGGAGAAGTAAAAGTGGCGGACATACATGTGCCTGAAGGTTTCCGTTGACAATTAAACTGAATTCACATCGCTCGCCAAGTGCAAATTTATGAATATCGATAAACTCGCTGATTAGTTTAACTTCAAGGCTTAGCGGAATCAATTCATCTTTTACTTCAAAAAGAAAATGATTTAAAAAGCCTGACATTTTTACTATCATTTGTGAAAGCTTGCCTGGCTCTATTTTGTTTATGGTTTCCAACTCTTCAACCATTGCCAGTATAAGTTTTGGCTGCAACTGAAACCTGTAAATCTCAAGTTCAGTTTCCATTTTAATTTGCATCAGTCCGGCTGTTTGATTATTTGAATAATACCATGATTGCCAAACTTTTATAGCTAAAAAAACCAATATAATGTAATGGTTACCAATTCCACTGAAAATTATATTCGACAAGTTCAAATATCCTTTATTTTGCATTTTACTTTTGTCAAATACACTAAAAACAAATTCGTTGCTTACAATCAATTCAATAACGGAGAATGCCAGAAGAAAAATTAACATTCCGGCAAGTGCAAGCCCTATTTTTCCTTTAAAAAATGTTTGAGGTAAAAGCCAGTATGCAATCAGGTAAGTATGTGTAACAAATATGGGCAATGTGATTACATAATACATTAACCACACAAAATACTGATGCACACCACTGCCAATACTTTGTATGAGTGTGAACATCACTATCCAGCTCAGCCAAAAAGCCGAGTGTAAAAGAATCCTTTTTTTGTCAGTATGTATTTTTAGTGATTTCAATTTACAGTTTCAATTCGATTTTCACCTGGTATTTGTTTTCATCGTTGTTGATTTTCAACACATAACCATGTGGTTTATAAATACTATCCAACCGTTTTCGCAGATGTTTCAATTGATTTTCATTTGAGCTTACCATAAACGGATTTGAAGGTTTACTATTTTCAACAAGGAATATAATTTTTTCAGTACCGGTTATAATCTCAACATTTATCCACGGATTTCCGGCATCCAAACTACAGCCATGTTTAAAACTGTTTTCAATCAGGTAAAACAAAATCATCGGTGCAATTCTTTTTGAATTAAGATTTCCGTCAACATTTACACTAACTGTTAAACGGCTGCCATACCTCAGTTTTTCCAGTTGAATATAATTTTTCACAAGTTCAATTTCACTTTGAAGGTCAACAAATTCCTTTTGAATTTCTTCGATTATGTACGTAAGTACAATTTTTATCCGCGTGATAACCTCAATGGTTTTTACAGGGTTCAACAATGAAATTGCATACAAATTATTTATTGTATTAAATAAAAAATGAGGGTCGAACTGCGACTGAATTAGTTTGCGCTGTGCCTGCTTTGTTTCGAAAGCCACAATTTCGCGCATTTTTTCGGCATAAAAATAATCCTTGATATATTTTACGATACAAAAAAGGGCTACAATAAAAGTCATGTCTTTGGTGTTGACAATGATAAAACGTAAATTAAAAATTCCCTTCCTGCCTATGTTTTCAGGAGAAATTGAAGAATAGAATATTTGGTCGGAAACAAGGAGTTTTAATGCAGAGAGCGCGATTCCAACAAGTAAAAAAATTAATGCAAACCATCCTATTTTTTTTGTAAGCAGAAGTTCAGGAATTAGTAAAAAGATTGTTATATAGGCATAGCCAAAAAAGAAAAATGCGTTAAGCATTACTGTCCATAATGTTTGGGAAAAGCTTTCAGCACTGTTTTGTACGAATAAAACTGCAGTAAAAACCATCACGGTTATCAAAAAAAACAAAGTGTGCCTGTAAACACGAAACCTTGAACTGTTATCAAATATAAACCTGTTCATTTATTTTTGGATTGATAAATAAACTTCAAATTTATTGTTTCCATTTGTAATCTTTAACTTGTGTCTTTCGCCATAAATTATATCCAATCTTTTTTGTGCATTTTTCAATCCAATTCCTACATTATTTGATTCATTTATAGCTTTATTGTTAGCAACTTTGCTGTTTTCGGCAAAAAACAGCAGTTCGTTTTCAGTGGCATTTATTCTAATTTGAATGTATGGGTTTCCAGGGTCGTTGCTGCTCCCATGTTTAAAGCAGTTTTCAACAAAAGTAAATAGTAACATTGGGGCAATTTTATCAATCCAGGTTTGTCTGTTTACTTCAAAAGTTAATGTCAACCGGTCTCCATATCTCATTTTCTCCAGGTCAATGTAATTTTCTATCAATTGAATTTCCTTCTCCAAAGCAATTTCCACTTCGTTACATTCATAAAGCACCGAGCGCAACAAATCGGAGATCTTTGCAATTCCCTCTGAGGTTTTTGCTGATTCCTCCAATGAAAGTGCGTAGAGATTATTCATGGTATTAAACAGAAAATGAGGATGTAACTGTGTTTTTAAAAGACTCATTTCCGCTTTAAGATTTTGCTTTTCTATCTCAAATTTTTCTTCCTGTTGTAATTTCCATTTTTTCATAAACTTTATGGCAAATGCAATAGCAACCATAAAATTGGTTTCGAGCATAAGGTACAAAAAAGTGACTCCAAACAACGAATCAAAAGTAATGGGTAATTGATTTATTTTACGAAGAAAAATACGTTCGCCAAGTGTAACCGTGATAATTAGAACAGCCAATAAAAAAACGGTTAAAACCAAATTGCGTTTTTTCAAATAAAACGGCAACAAAACGTAAATGGTGGTATATGTTGCAATCATTATAAATGGCAGCATACAAAGCGATTCAAACAGGTACCATTTATAGTCGTTTCCATATTTACCATATATTGAACCAAAAAAAAGCACGTAAAACAGCCAAAAAAGAAAATGCAGTAAGATTCGCTTTTCATGGTGTTTTCGTTGATTTTTCTCCATTATATTACTGTTATTTAGTACTGAAATTACTGTGTAATCTTTTAAAGATATGAACAAAACATATCATCTGGAAATCGAAAATTGCCTTTCAAAAGGTTTTTAATGTTAAAAAAACCAGCTTTACAGATAAAACACAACCGTTGGTATATAAAAACATGCTGTTTGAAGAATAAATGCAGAAAGTGAAATTTATACAGTGTTTCGATAATTAAGTTTACATAGTTTGCCAAACTGTAAATAATAAATGGGAAAAAAACTCTGATTCTATAAAACAGAAAAACCCCCCGTTCATCAACGGGAGGCTTGATTTCATACTTCTATGAAAAAATTGCGCTGTTTAAAAAACTATCTTTAAAAATTTGCCTGATATTCTTCGTTAACCAACGCTGGAAAATAGCAAGCTATTAATCCAAGCAGTTCGTCTTCCGATTTTTTGTTTGTGCAAATTACACGTTGTGAAAAGTAGTTTACCCTGTTCAGTTTCTCATTCATTTCTTCCTGAGGCAGGGTTTGGTATTGATTTTCAATTTTTTTCACACCAAAAACACCTTTTTTACAAGAATATTGTATTTCAAAATCATCGGAACGTACAATATAAACCATGCACTCATCAGCTTTTACTACACCAATTTGAATTGGGTTGGCTGTGTTTTCATACGATAAATCATAAGTTTTTACTACTTCGTTATTTACTACCATTGGAGCATTTGACACAGTTATGGTATATTTACCAAAGTCGGTCAGTGAGTTTCCTGTTACGGCTTTTGAATCCTTACTGTTTGCTGATGTTCCTAAACTCAGGAGAGCCACACAAATTGTCAAAATAAAAAGTTTTGTTTTCATGATATTTTCTGTTTACTGTTTCTTAAATCAAAAATAATTAACACTTTATCACAAATTATTTTTATTCAATGTGCGACACATCAACGATTACAAATAGTCGGTTTCTAATGGTAAACCTTATTCAAATCAGTTTGTGGGTATTTTATTGCAGTTGGTAGTAAAAAATGGTTATTCGTAGTTTTAAAATGGCATTTTAAAGTTATTTTAGGTGTGATTTCTTAAAGCGAATTATGGGTAAGTATGTATATCGAATAATTTAAAAAAGTTGTTTAACTTCTTTATTACAAGAATTATTTATGAATTTAAAACCAATTAGTTCAATCGATCATGTAATTTCATCACTTGATGAAATCATTTCAGATTCAGTAAAAAATAAAAATCCACTGGGTTATTTTGCAGCGCTTTACCGATGCGTAACAGTTAAAGTAAAAGAAGGCATTGAAACCAATTTCTTTAATGATGGGCCACGAATGGAAAAGCTTGATGTAATTTTTGCAACTCGCTATATTGATGCATATTATGCCTGGAAAAAAAATGAAAAGATTACCAAATCATGGCAAAAAGCATTTGTACTATCAACAAATTACTGGCCTTTTGTTTTGCAACATTTATTGATAGGGATGAATGCACATATCAATCTTGATTTAGGAATAGCCGCTGCCGAAGTTTCTAAAAACGGAAATATAAATGATTTGGAGGATGATTTCAAAAAGATAAATCTAATCCTTTCTTTACTTGTTAATGAAGTTGAAAATGATTTATCAGAAATGTGGCCAACCCTAAAAATAATACTTCAAAAAACCCGGAAGGTTGATGATTTTCTTGTGGATTTTAGCATGGACCTGGCTCGCGAAGGAGCATGGAAGTTTGCCCTAATTGTTGCAAATTCAACAGAATTAGACATGGAAACTATTGTCAACGCTAGAGATGAAATAATTGCTAAAAAAGCTAAGTTGATAACTTATAAGGGAATTATTACAAGCATTATTTTTTTATTTATCAGACTTGGCGAAAAAGGTACAATTGAACAAAGAATTATGCGGTTGGCCACTGTTTGATTTTTCTTTTAATGACTTGTTTCATGCAAACCACATTCTTTTCCCGAACTTTGTTCCCACCACCAGCGTCCGGCACGGAAATCATCACCGGGTTGAATGGCACGTGTACAAGGCTGACAGCCGATACTTACAAAACCTTTGTCGTGCAGCACGTTGTATGGTACATTATTCTCCTTTATATATTGAATTGTTTCTTCGAGGCTCCAGTCGAGCAACGGGTTAAATTTGATTATTTGATTGCCTTCGTCCCATTCAAAACACTTCATATCGCTGCGGTTCTCCGATTGCGAAGCGCGCAAACCTGTTATCCAGATTTCATTTCCTGCAAGCGCTCTTTTTAAAGGAATTACCTTGCGGATAAAGCAGCACTCCTTGCGGTTTTCAAGCGATTCGTAAAAACTGAATGGACCTTTTTTGTTTACCATTTCCTCCACTTTTTCAGTTGGTGGAAAATATACAAGGATTGGTTTTTTGTATTTATCCAATGTGCTGTTATAAACTTTGTAGGTTTCAGGGAAAAGTCGTCCGGTATCCAGTGTAATTACTTTTATATCAAAATTGTTCTTGAAAATAATATCTGTAATTACCTGATCTTCGTAACCAAAACTAGTTGTAAAAATTACTTTTCCCGGATGATTATCGGTTAAAAACGCCAATTTTTCAACAATGGTTTTTCCTGATAAATCCTCATTCAAAAAATCAACAACTTCTTTCCCCTTCATAACATTCAAATCTATATAAAATTTTTTTCTATGTATTTTTTGTTCGGTCAAATAACTTTGAAACGTTTTAGCTTTTAAAAGGTAAATTTCAAAAATAACAAACCAAACTCTGCTTTTTCAATTTTGAAATATGGCAACATAAAACTTTTGGCCTTCAACTTTAAACATTAAACTTTCAAATTTCAACATTCAAATTCTCCCTACTCTCCTACTCCACGTATAAAACCAACCCTTTCAAATATTCTCCTTCGGGATGGTAAATACTCACCGGATGGTCAGCAGGTTGCGTTAACTGATGCAAAATACGCACATTGCGGCCCGAAATTGCTGCCGCGGAAAAAACAGCTTCCCTGAACCTTTCTTTCGAAACAACCTGCGAACATGAAAAAGTAAAAACAATTCCGCCGCTCCGGATTTGCTCAAAAGCCCTTGTATTTATTCGTTTATATGCCTGTAAAGCCTGTTGAACAGCATCGCGATGTTTTGCAAATGCCGGAGGATCGAGTATTATCAAATCATATTTATCTTTTATATCGCGCATAAATTCAAAAGCATCGGCAGTAAAAGCTTCATGACGGGTATCGCCAGCAAAGTTAAATTCCACATTTTGATTTGTAAGTTCAATGGCTTTTGCCGATGAATCGACAGAATGAACCAAACGTGCACCACCTTTCATAGCATAAAATGAAAAACCTCCCGTGTAACAAAACATGTTCAACACATCACGGTTTTTGGCAAACTGCTGCACCAACTTCCGGTTTTCACGTTGGTCAATAAAAAAACCTGTTTTTTGGCCCTCAACCCAATCCACCTTGAAGCGTAGTCCATATTCGGCAACTTCTTTTTCACCGCCTTCGCCAAATAAATAGCCGTCGCCAGATGAAACTTCTGCTTTATACGGAAGAGATTTTCCGCTTTTGTCATAAACAGATTTTAGCTTGTCGCCCAATACTTCTTTTAATGCCTCAACAAGCATCTCACGAACCAGGAACATGCCAACAGTATGTGTTTGAATAACGGCTGTGCCATTGTAAAAATCGATAACCAAACCGGGCATTCCATCGCCTTCGGCATGAACGAGTCTGAAAACGTTTGTTTCCGAACTATCTGTCAGTTTCAAAGCTTTTCGAAGATTCCAGGCCTTTTGAATTTTTGATTTCCAAAATTCGTAATTCGCTTCGGCAGGTACGAACGACAAAACACGAATAGCAATTGAACCAATCTGACAATGTCCCAGGGCTAAAAATTCGCCATTAGCAGCAAATACATTTACCAAATCGCCTTCCTGAGGTTTGCCTTCGGCTTTGGCAATTGCTCCGGAAAACACCCACGGATGAAAGCGTTTCAGCGATTGTTCCTTTCCCGGTTTAAGAAAAAAACCTGCAAGTTTTTCCTGCATACTTAGTTTTTTGAAAAATTTTCATAAATCTCAAGCGCTGCCCAGGCATCGGTAGCTGCATATATTTGTTGGGGTTCACTTAAAACTTCCGCTTCCCAGTTTGAAAGTTGCTGCCCTTTTGAAATACGAAAACCGCATGTTATAGCTGCAAGCTTTTTTAAACTGAAATCGGTAATTCCCAGTGTTTTCGCATGTTCCTGAAGTTCAATAAAGCCATTGGGAATAAATGCCTTTATTTTATTCAAAGCTTTGATATCGTCATTTATTGCAACTCCCGGCTTTATAATTTTCGGGTTTGCAAGTATTTTACAAACTTCAACAGGTAGACCGATTTTGTTGATACGGAATAAAAATGCCTTGTCTTTGACAGAAAGCTGCAATAATGCCACCTTATTAAAAACGCCTTTTTTAAAGGCTGGTTTTGTTTCAGTATCAAACCCGATTACTTTGGCTTTTGAAAGCACTTTAACTGCTTCCTGCAATTTTTCGCTGTTATCAACTACAACTATTTCCCCATCAAACCAACGCAAAGGCAAATCCGTCAATTCTTCTTTTGTTATACTTTCTTTAAACATCTTCTGTATCTTCATCAGTTCCCCAAAAACTATCCAACCATTTCGGGTTTCCTTTTCCGGGTTGAACCTCTTCATTTGTATTTTCCTCTTTAAACTCGGCGTTGCTATACACCAACATATGTATGGCCCGAAAAACATTAACCAGCTGCTGCCCCCAAAATTCTTCAAAATGTTCGGTACACTCAGCAAGTGCATCATTCATTACTTCTTCATTTCCAATACTGTAAGCAATGAGAAAATTTTTCAAATCCTGATAAATATCAAGCAGATTTTCTGAAATACTAGCTGTCACGGTTTCCTGCCCAAATTGAATTGCCGGGTCGAACACTTCATAAAAACTATCGTGTTCATTTAACAATTGTAGCCATTTTTGGTGCAACACATTGTAATCCAATTCACTGATATATTTTTCAAGTTCCTCGTCGAGCAATCTTTCAGTTTTGGGTAACATAGCAGCTTTTAAATACAGCAACGGAACCAGCTTTTGCATCTTTTGTAAATTTGCTTCTGCCGATATTTTTGAAACATTTTCAACCGAAGTACAGTATTCACTTGCTACGGTAACAAATTCAACTACATTTTTTGAATATACAATTTGGTGTGCATCCATTTTTTCAAAATAAAACTCTTGCAAAAGTAAAAAAGATTTTGAAGAAAGCAGGAAGTAGAGAGCTGGAAGCACGAAGACAGAAGTTAAGCAATACATATTTAAATATAAACTGGCTTCAATATAACCTTTCAGAAGTTGAGTTATTAAATATTTCAGTTCAAAATTAGAGTTAATGTCTCAAAAAAGATGAAAAAACCCTGAACCCATTAATAAAAAATGCCACCCCAATTAAGGATGGCATTTTTCTTACTCCTTCCTTTTGGGGAAGGCTGGCATGGGGCTTCTTACAAACTTTTTATTTCATTCACCAATTTCTGAATCGAGCTTTTTGCATCGCCAAACAGCATGCGGGTTTTGTCGTTAAAGAACAGGAAGTTTTCAATTCCTGCATAACCTTTTCCCATACCACGTTTCATGATGATGATATTCTTTGCAAGATGTGCATCGATAATTGGCATTCCATAAATCGGACTGCTTGGATCATCATAAGCGGCAGGGTTTACAACGTCATTTGCTCCAACCACAATTACAACATCAACGTTTGGCATATCAGGATTGATATCATCCATTTCAACCAGTTTGTCGTATGAAACGTCGGCTTCGGCAAGCAAAACATTCATGTGACCAGGCATACGTCCGGCAACCGGGTGGATTGCATAACGCACATCAACACCTTTGCTTTCAAGTATGTTTTCCAGTTCATGGGCAATATGTTGTGCCTGGGCTACAGCCAATCCGTAGCCAGGAATGATAACTACTTTTTGAGAGTAGCTCAACAAAACAGCGGCATCACTCAACTGGATTTCTTTGATGCTTCCCTGAACATTTGCACTGCTTTCGCCGCCACCACCAAAAGAACCAATAATTACGTTAATCAGCGACCTGTTCATCGCTTTACACATCTGAAGTGTCAGAATCGTACCGGCAGCACCTACTAAAATACCACCAAGTATCATTGCTTCATTCTGATATATAAAACCGGCCATTGCAGCAGCGATACCCGTTAGGGAATTCAACAGCGAAATCACAACCGGCATGTCTGCACCACCAATTGGCATTACAAAACTAACTCCGTAAATCAAACTTAATACAAGCAAACCATAAACCAGGTAAGTATTTGTATCCTGTTCAAACCCTCCAAAGATTACAAGCAAAATAACAGCGACAATAACAAGCATGAACATAAGGTTCACATAAGTCATAACTTTGGAAAAAATATCACCCACTTTACCGTCCAGTTTCCCATAGGCAATCATACTTCCACTGAAGGCGATACTACCCACAACAAGTCCGAGAAGTCCAACAAGTACAGCCTCATTCGGATTCTTATTGTATTCAATTAATGCCACCGCTGCCGACGCAGCACCACCTGTAGCATTAAAGAATGATACCATTTGCGGCATGGCTGTCATTTTTACTTTTCGTGCCATGATTGAGCCAACAATGCTTCCCGCAATAATTACAAGAATTACGACAGTACCATTGGTCATGGAAATCCCTTCTCCAGCACCATTTTTGTTCAATACCAGGGTTGTAATCATTGCCAGTATCATGCCCGATGCAGCCCAAAAGTTACCTTTCCGTGCTGTTTCAGGATGACTTTGCAACTTTAAACCAATCACAAACATAATTGCTGAAAGCAGATAGCTATATTCCAGAACGACCTGCCCCGGATTTAATGTATTTAATAGAATCATCATATTCATATTTGTTTTTTCTTCTTTTTAAACATTTCAAGCATCCGGTCTGTAACAACATATCCTCCGGCAACATTCAGGGTAGCCATAAAAAGAGCAACCGAACCAAGTACCCACTCGAATGTGGTTGAAGCGTGGCCCACAAGGATAATACCTCCGATGATAATAACACCGCTGATTGCATTGGCACCCGACATTAAGGGAGTGTGCAGTACAGAGGGAACATTTGAAATAACCTCAAATCCAAGAAAAATCGATAATACAATAATGAATATCGCATCCTTATTTTCAGTTAAAAAAGTTAATACACTTTCCATATTTCTATTTTTATTTATTAATTACAGCTTTAACCCGCTCGTTGTAAATTTCACCTTTATTTGTAATGCAGGTTCCTTTAACAATATCATCCTCAAAATTGAGGTTCAAAGCACCTCCTTCGCCAATAATCAGCTTCATAAAGTTCAGTACGTTTTTACCAAACATCCGGCTTGCATCCAATGGTTTTTGTGCAGGGTAGTTTGATTGACCAATAATCGTAACACCTTTATAAACGACAGTTTCATTGTCTTTTGTCAATTCACAGTTACCACCACTCGATGCTGCAAGGTCAATAATTACTGAACCTGGTTTCATTGCATCAACTGCCTCCGTTGGTATTAACAGGGGTGCTTTTCGTCCCGGAATCTGTGCCGTGCAAATTACAACATTCGATTTTGCCGCAACATCGTTAATGGCTTGCTGCTGTTTCTTTTTGAATTCATCAGTTTGTTCAACTGCATAACCGCCGGCGGCTTTGTCTTCGGTAGCACCTTCCACTTCAACAAATTTTCCGCCCAAACTTTTCACTTCTTCCTTAACTGCCGAGCGAACATCAAAAACCTGCACCTGAGCACCCAGTTTCCGCGAAGTGGCAATAGCCTGCAAACCGGCAACACCAGCCCCTAAAATTAAAACATTGGCCGGACGGATGGTTCCTGCCGCCGTCATAAACATCGGGAAGAAAGTAGGTAATTTCACTGCTGCTTCCAAAACTGCCATATAACCCGAAACAGTTGCCATCGACGATAAAATGTCCATGGCCTGCGCACGGGAAGTGCGGGGAATCAAATCAAGACTAAATGTAGTTATGCCATTTTTAAGGAAAGTTTTCACCAATTCGGTTTCCCACAGAGGATTAAATGCGCTGATCCAAACCTGCGAATCCTTAATTTTCTGTATGTCACCCTCTGCCGGTGGCTGAATTTGCAACAACACTTCCGCCTGCATAAATAGCTCTACCCGTGAAACAACTTTTGCCCCCACAGCTTCGTATTCGGCATCAGCAGCAAAGGCCTTTTCTCCCGCTCCCTGCTCCACAATTACCTCAACTTTTAGATCAGTAAATGATTTTACTGCTTCCGGAAGTAAAGCTACACGGGTTTCAGTTCCATATTCCTTTAATAAACCAAGAATCATAAATTTTGATTTTAAGTGTAAATTTTTGGCGCAAAAGTAATCATTTAATTTAACCGTTTACGTTAACGGAGAATTTTTTTGTCAATATATTTCACCAAATTATTAACATCTAAAACACAAGTACTAATTAATACACAGTTATTTGGACCAGCCAATAATCAATAATCATTTACCATTAATCATTATTTTCAGTCTGGCAGCCGGGCTTTTCGCTATACCTGATTTTGCAAACTCCCTGTTTTGTAAACCGTGCGTGGGCTTCCTCTGTCAGCCTCCGCCGGTTAACAAACCAGTGTCGTTTGCTGCAACCCGGTGCCGCTCCAATCCCTGCCATGGCCTGTGGCTAAGTGTTGAATTTTCCTCCAAATTTAATGGCAAACAAGTGAGGGTTTCACTTCAGGTGTAGCCCTCACTTCTAATAAATTAGTATTGACAATTACTAAACATTTTAAACATTCGACTGTTTAGCGTATGTGAAAAACAAAAGTCAACATGTACAAAACAAAATTACTGCTATTTATTTTGGTTGGTCAATCATTCACATTATTTGCCCAGGAACATAAAACCAATATTGTGCATGAACATGAGCATCAAAATGAAATCGGTGCTTCAGTCGGACCAGTTTATTTTATAAATGACGATGAATATGGCCTTTCAACACACATCCATTATGTCTATAACATATCAAATTCAAAATTTGGATTAGGTGCCGGTTATGAACATATTTTCTCTGATATCAAACATAGCTTTGTTGGGGCTGAATTTAACTACAGACCTGTTCACCAATTAACTTTAAATCTTTCGCCTGGTGTTGCTTTTGAAGGCGACAAAAATGTAAGCAAGGATTTTGCGCTTCATTTTGAAACTTCATACGAATTTGAACTCGGAGTTTTTCATATCGGTCCGGTTGTCGAAATTGCATGGCACGCGAACGACTATCATATCAGTACAGGACTTCATTTTGGATTGGGATTTTAGAATTTATTGTTTGATACTTTTTTTAATTGCTGATTGTTTTGAATATACAAATCCTCAACTTCTTTTCTCGCCCACGGAGTTCGCCGTAAAAATTTTAAGACTGGATTTGATACTGGGATCTTTTCTGAAACAATTGATTCTGATTTTTTCGCCCAACTCTTCCCAACCATAATAACTGACCAAATAAACTACAATTTCTTCCAGTGTTTTTCCGTGGAGTGGATTATTGGGTTGTGAATTTTCCATTTTTTGTGACGTTTAATTAAATTTTATATCAGCTAAATTAGGGTCTGCTGAAAAACTCAAGTAGATTTATTTTGACCTCAGAGAGGTCACATATTTATAGAAAATGATGATTTGAAAGATATTCGACCCCGGCCAGGGGTCGCACATTCGCACGTTTGAACCATTTTCTATAAACATTTTATCCCTCTGGGATAACTTTTTAGAACAGACTAAAATTTAAAGTGCAAGCTTTTTTGGGTACTCTTTTTAAAATGCTTGCACTTCATTCTTTCAAATTGTCTGTTATACTATTTATTATCAATACTAAAGATATTTTTCAGCAAGCCCTAAATACAACGATTTTGTACCAAATTATAAAAGGTTGCCATATATGACAACCTTTTATAAATAAGTAAAATTAGTTTGCTTTATTGAGCGGTTTGTGTCGAATCAACAAAAACACGTGTCCGCATTTCTCTGTCCAGCATAAATATACCATTCCCCTGACCATTAATTAGCTTCAATGAATCCAGTATTTCCTGAACATTGGCTTCTTCTTCAACCTGTTCATCAACAAACCATTGTAAAAAACTCTGACATGCATGATCACGTTCTTCAATTGCAACATCAATAAGGTTGTTTATTAAACCTGTTACATGCTGTTCATGTTGCTGTGTTTTTTCAAAGACATCAATAACACCATCAAAATCTGTAGGCATTTGCTCAATTGCTTTCAATCTTGCCCTACCACTCCGCTCATTGATATAATTAAAAAACTTGTTGGCATGGGTCATTTCTTCCTGAAACTGAATATACATCCAGTTTGCAAATCCAGGCAAACCAATCGATGTGAAATATGATGACATAGAGAGATATAACAACGCTGAATATTGTTCAGCATTAACTTGCTCATTTAGCGCATTTAGCATTTTTTCTTTTATCATGACTTTTTAGTTTTTTATTTGCGTTAAAAGTATGAAAAAGGAAAGAGATATAAAAAAACAAAGACTCAAAATTGAGTGTTTGTTAATATTGAAAATCTATTTGGTATAATCTGAATCTATAGATGTTAACCCACATTGCAGCTAATCAGACCGTATTGTTTCATTATCTGCAAAATACGGATTTTTGAAATCCGGTTTGTGTACTACAAATTTTTTCTTTTTGTATGGCTGCGGTTTGTATTTTAGTATGTTGTAGATCCGTTTTACTTTCTCGTTTGGTTCGGTGCAACGCCTTATATGGATAATTTCGTCATGGTTGTTTTGGGCTGTTGTTGTAACTGCCTTCTGTGTGTTCATTGTGCGCACAATTTCTTTCCATTGGTTGTTTACGGTGCTACTTCCACTTCAATGTCGTAATATCTGGCAATTGAAGGGAACTTTTGCTTTGACCGCCCAATTCGTTCGTGTACTTTGTCGGCCTGTTTGATGCCCCCTTTTTTTGTCAGGCTGTCGGCTATTTTTTGCATCTCCTCTTCAAATCTTTGCTGAAATTGTTCGTTCATCGACCTTTCTTTCAACTCTTTTGAGTGGCTTTCTATTTTCAGGAAATAGTCGGTGTGCCCTTCTTTTCTGACGTGGCAGAGTTCAATCTTTTGTTGCTTGTTGTCCCTTACCGTTACAAGGGCATCGGCGGCCACAACGCTGTAATCTTTCATCCTGGAGCGGGTTACGCAAATGTACTCGTAGCCTTTTTCTTTTATCAACTTCAGGTTTTCTTCCGAGGCAATGCCCGCATCCATTACCACGGTTGCCTTGTGGGCGCTTTGCGAAGTCCGTTCCCGCAAATTATCGATGATTTTGCCCAATGTGTCCGTATCGGAAATATTGCCCTGGAAGATATCGGAGTATTTTATGAAACCTTCAGGGTTGATTACCAACGCCAAAACCACCAATTTGGCATCACTCCGTTTTTCCTTGCTGCGGCCGAATTTGGCCAACTTGCTGCCGCGCATCTGGCCTTCAAAATAAGTGTTCGTCAAATCGTAAAGTATGATTTTATCTTCGATGTCGAACAGTTCGTTGGTTCGTAGCGAAAGATATTGTTCCAACACTTGTTTTACCTGATAAAGCTTTTGCGAAATATGGTAAAGTTTATCCTTGGTAACTTTATCGATATCGTATCCGGTGAGTTCACAAACGTCCGAATTCTCTTTTATCCAACTGCTCGTTTTTCGTTCTGAAGCTGGGTAAACAGCCCGGCTAATAATATGGGTGATAGCCAATTGTACCAGTTCTTCATTCCACCCCTGATTAGACAGGAATGTACCTATCCCCAATTGACGGATGGCTTGAAAACACAACCACTCTGCCCCAACTTCCCTGACATCCTTGTTCTTGATACTGTTTATATCGATGGTTTGCCAATCTTTTCCCGACCTGGATACTTTGGTTCCCGCAGAGGCTACATCTATTTTCTTTTCAGATACCAACCGGGCATAATACGCTTCAACATACTGGTTTACGACCGGATCGTCGCTGATGGGAAACTCAAAAAGCTTTTGGTCTTGGTTTTCGGCACGTTCGGTGAGCATCTTTTGTATCAAGTTCATTTGTTCGGGAGTCAGTCCCTCCAAAAAACCTACATTCAACATTGTACGGTGACAAACCCGGCCATCCGAATTGCGATAGCTTTCCACCAACCGGTAATACCATCCGGATTGGTTGGTCGCTGGATTATGCCTGCCTGATACTTTGAAATACATAGGCAGTAAAGTAAAACCATAATCGGCTAATAATCAATACCCCCCTGTGTACTACAAATGAAAAAATGAAAATCCAAAAAATTAATTACTGCTGATATACAATAACTTACAAAAATAACATATGCCAGTCAAGCATTTAAATCACCGGTTTAGCCCCAAAATCACTTAATTTTAACTGATTTTTTAACACTTGAAGAGGGAATTGCTGCAATGTGGGCTAAGAAATATGCGGCGTTTTGGTCGGTAATGAAATAATTGTCGGCTGACATTTTTTTTGGTTTTAAAAATAATTATCTGGTCAATTCAATTTGTTTTCGAGATGAAAGTTTTTGCATTGCAAATGCGGAACAGCCAATCCCCTCGTTGCAAACGAGGGGGAGAGGGAAAAGCGCAGAAGCCGTATTGTAATCACCAACCACAGCAATGAATCGTGGTAAGGGAATATCATAATCACGAGGTTGAAATAACTATGGTTATGTTAAGTGTAATAAGGAGAGTTCATTGTGGACGGATAGAATTACAAACGACAAACAGCCCGGCTTTTACCGGGCTGTTTTACTATTTATATTTCATTTTACCACAAATGCGACAAATCAATTTAACGTAGCATTAAATAATATGCCCAGGTTGTTGCTGTTCATCAATTCCTCCATACTGCCGCCAGGTGTGTTGGTTAATTTGGTTTTTCCATAGGTTAACGCAACACCCAAGCCCCATCTTTTTGAAACCCACCATTCTTTGCCAGCCTTCAATTGCATTGAGAACCCCCTGTCTGTAGAAACATTCATGTCGTTATCATCGTCAATTAAGGTAAAACCCCCAAGACCTACAGAACCGGAGAAAAAAATATTTGATGGCATTACATAATAAGTTAGTCCACCACCAATCATTGCTTCGCCTAATGTCAGGTTATTTGAGCCGTTTTCACTTGACCCACCCGATGTTATTTTAGGACCAGACAAAGTATTGGAGCTTATTGTGGCATGCAAGATTAAATTTTCCCTTATTGCCCCTCCAATTTTAAGGTCAAATTGCGCGCCTGTTCCCGTAAATTTTAAGTTATAATCCCCAAGCACTTCTGACGTTATACCGGTAAAATTAGGACCAACACCCATAGACAAATAGAATCCTTTGTGCTGGCGATATCCTTCTACCTGAACAATGTCACTCTCCTGTGCATTGCAGTTTAAAATAAGGATTATAAACAATCCTAAAATTTTTAATTTTTTCATTGATTTGTTTTTTTTGTTATGTTATACCGCAACCGTTTACAACACCGTTATCACCCGTGTGCGTTCCCTGTTGCCTTCAATGTATTTTACCTGTATTTTTAAACCCGATGTTGGAAAAGTGATCTTCAAGTCGGCTGGCTGGCCGGTATCGCTTACTTTGAATATTTGCGAGTTGGTTTGCTTGTCGTAGTCGGTAACTTCCCAGTTTATCTTGTCCATCCTGTACCCCCAACTGGCAGCCCTATCTTCCGGCAAACCTTCAAGCACTTTCAGTTCAATTTTTAGCCCTATGCCCTTGATTGTTTGCGCGGCCATGGAGTAATTTGTTTTATTACCCGGATCAAAGGACGAGTTATTTGTGTTCAATATGTTCGACCCAAACGTGGAGGATTGTTCGGGATAAAGGATCAGGCTGGCCGGGGTAAAGGTTGTTTTGCTGATAAATTGTTCAAGGTATTGCCCGAAATCAGGGGCTTGCACAGTTTTTCCCATGCCGCTGTATTTATTGTTGACATTTTGCCTTACCTGCTCCGGGCCGATAAAAAGCGCATGGCTTATCAGGCTGGTCTTGAGAGCTGCACCATCAAGCGTACCGTCTTCTTTCAGGTCGCTGGCAATTGATGTGAGCAACTCCGAAACATCGGCGACACTGCGGTAGCCCTGCAAAATGGCCGAAATGGCAAGCAAGCAGGCGTTTTCCGCACCAGGCTTTGTAATATCGAGTTCCTCTGATTTCCCGTTCCCGGCCGCCGACATGTTAAAAATACCCAGTACCTCCTGTTTAGCCTTTTCCTTTGCGGCAGTAAAATCATAACCATTGGCAAGCAAATATTCCACGCGCGGTTTTTCCAAATGGGTAAGTACGTTGATATTTAAAATGCTTTTGTCGTTCACATCGGCAATGGCGTTGAGCGTTAGTTTTGCCGCGGAGTTTTGGCCTTGCACCTCGTCAAAGTAAAACCCATCGGCTTTTAAAACAACATAGGGGGTAGTAAGCTGCACGCCTGCAAATTCAAATGAACCGTCATCGGTGTTTATTTGCGACACGAATGATTTGCCTGTTTGCGCATGACTTTCGTTGAGTTCCCACAGTGTAACCGTTGTGCCCACGTTGAAAGGCCCTTTTTGGGCAACACCCGCGATGTCGGTTACAACGGTTTTTTCTTCCACATCATCATTTTGGCAGGAAACGGCAATGCACAGGGCTGCTGCCAACAGCACCTTTGTGATAAGGTAAATTGATTTCATTGTTTTTTGTTTTTGTTTTGTTTGAATACTTAAAACTATTTGTTTTGATTTTTTTACTGAGAACGCTTTTTCTTAACACCGTTTGAAATGGTAAAGGGTTCTTTTAATCTTAAAAATATTGGAACCCTTAACTTTTGTTATTCCTATAAGTCTCGGATTATAAATCCGCACCAGCGAAGTTACCCGCATCTTTTTTGGACTATGCAATTTGCTTAGCGATGAAAGTTTTTGCATTTCAAATGCGGAACAGCCAACCCCCTCGTTCCAAACGAGGGGGAGCGGGGGAACCGAGGCTTTTTGCGTTTAAAGCTTCTTGGGTTGTTGCTCTATGTCCAGTACTTTCTTTATCTCTAAAAACTTATTCCAGTTTCCAGTTCTATCAATAAAAACATAACTTTCGCTCTTCGACAATATTGCATAATGTTCGCATGCATTGCTGAACACATTTTCTTCAACAGGTCGTGTTTTTATTTCATTCAGTATTTTTGCAATATACTCACGTTGCTCTTTACTTAAAATCCACTCTGACTTTAAAACTGTATAATCATATATATTTTTCTTGTAAAAATCAATAAGAGCATTTGTAATTATAGAATCACGTTGTCTTATATTTAAATACCAATCCGATTCCGAATTGAAAGACGAGTGATTGCTGTTGTTTTTTTTATTAAAATCAGTAAGGGCATATAAAATAAAAGAGGTGGAAGGATTGTTGTATTTTATACTTTTAGCATTCAACTCATTATCCTTCATATAAAATACTATTCCTTCATTACTTCCTCCAAACTCACCCACAGCAATATAGTAGTTTAAATACAAGGAGTCATTCATTCCTATCATTTGGGCTTGAGCACAAAAACTAACGGATGAAAACAGAATAAACATAAAACCTAAATTTTTCATATCAAATAATTATTTACCAATTCCATGGGAACATAAAAAACCTTATAAATGGGTCAGGGGTTATATAATTATACGCACCTGTACCACCTATAGAATATGTAGAGGAAGTTCTACCGACAACCAAAGAATAACCAGGTATGTTAATTAAATCATCAGGAGAATGGTGTCCTCCAACCGTAAAAACTCCACCACCTAAATCAACACCGTCTTTTGCCCAATGCGTATGAGCCGTTGCATAATCACCATTTCGTGGGTTCAGTCTTAATGTAACATAAAATTTGTAACGGTCAGCTCCTGGAACAAATCGAGCAGAACCGTCCCTATTTAAAACTACACCATATTCTTTATGCCAAAAACTAGACCTTTGGTATGCAGTATTTATTTTAGAGTATTGCCTATAGGTAACATCCAATTGACCAAGCTTTCCATCCATCGCCCTGTATTGCATATACTGCATTCCATGATATAAACCAAATGAAGCTGCACCGCTAATACCCACAGATGCCCAATTGACGTTACTAAAATCCCCACCATTATATAGCAACTGACTTGTGAGATTTGCAGATGCTCCTCCAGCTAAAGCTCCCCATCCACCACCAATTGCTCCACCAACACCACCACCAACAAAACCAGATATTGCTCCAAATGCAGCACCTTTTAACATTGCATTACCGTCCCATCCTGTAGCCAAACCACTAAAACCAGCACCACCAACAGCCCCGGCCCCGGCCCCCGCAAGCATAGCCCCTCCTCCGGCTGCACTTATGCCTGATGCTGCACCTCCAGACAGCCCTCCGATTAAAGTACCTCCGGCGATATAGCCAGCCATATCCCAACCGGTAGCACCATTAGCATGTCCAACCATATAACCGGATGCACTGCCAATAACAGCACCAATAATAATTGGAATAAACCAAACTAACTCACCATCGGGATCTGTAAACTTCAGCGGGTTGTTCAGGCAGTAAGAATACCTGTTATAATTCTGCGTATAATCCGCCATCTGCACATTATTGTCGGGGCTGAGGAAACGGCCTACGATTGGGTCGTACAACCTGCCGTTCATGTTATAGAGGTTGAACCAGGGGAGGAATTCATGGCCTGTGAAACTGCGGTCGGGCAGCAGGTCGGTTTGGGCGGCAACGGTGTAGCTCCAATCGGTAAAATTGCGGCGTCGGCCCCAGGCATCAAAACTAAATTGGTTGGGCCAAGTGCCAGAAGTGCTCATAATTTCGGTAACCGAGCCAAGGTGGTCGCGCAACAAAAAGTAGTAACTCGGGCTACCGGTGCCGGTTTTTATGGCAATACATGGCGCACTGTATGCGTCGCCGCCCAACCATGTGTATTCCTTTGTTGTACTGCCAACGGTTTCTTTTATAAAAGTGCTGCCAACATACAAGCGGGTAAGGATTGTGTTGCCGTTTTGCTTCACTTCCATTTTGGCACGCTGCCCATCGCTGTTGTAGGTGAACACTGCCTGGTACTGACCTTCGCCAATGGAGGCCGGTTGCTCAAACGAGGTATAAGCAATATCCTGCTGCACATCGGAAACCAATTGAGGGCTAGTTACAGGCGTTTCGATAACAGATAATTGGTAAGGTTTGTTGGCAATGTCATATTTATACAGCGAAATCCCTCCGGGGTTTTTGGTTATCATGTTGCCGTTGGCGGCATAGGTCATCAACATGTTTTGTGGGCCCGTTACGCTGTCCAACCTATTGAGGTTGTCGTACCTAAATTTTTCCGATTTATTTTTAAGAATGTTTGACCTTGACTTTAAGTTGCCCGTTGTTTTGTTGAAATCATATCGGCAGTCTTGCCGGTAGGCCGAGCCAATTTGTGCTTTTATCCATGTAGGGTAGCCATATTCATCAAAACCAAACTCCCGCAATAAGCTTGAGCCGTGTTTTGAAGCAGTTATTTGCTGCCTTGCATTCATGCCCGTAATTGTGTAATGTGTTGTACCACTTGTTGATATTGAATATAAATAACCCGAAG
This sequence comes from uncultured Prolixibacteraceae bacterium, assembly GCA_963800345.1. Taxonomy (GTDB): domain Bacteria; phylum Bacteroidota; class Bacteroidia; order Bacteroidales; family Prolixibacteraceae; genus Draconibacterium. Next base: position 101,368 of record CAWDAW010000020.1, read on the forward strand.
TATTAAAGTTGTTTGTTTCTACAATCCCTGATGGGTGGGTGCGCGTTTTTACCCTGCCCAAATCATAGGTAAAAGTAGTCGAAAAATTTGAACCGGCGATATTTTCGGAAATGGTTTCTACACGGCCTTTGCTGTCATAAGCAAACCCACGGCTCACGCTGCCAGGCGAACTAATGCCCGTTAATTGCTTGTTGCCGTTATAGCTATAAGTTGTTTGGCCTTCGGGCGAATTTATTTTGTCCAATCTGCCGTCAGCAAGGTAAATGTAGCCGGTGGTTTGCACCCTGCCATTTATTTGAGAATTCAATTGTCCGTAAACATTATAGCTATATTGAATTGTACCTGCACTGGGGTCTATCAATTTTTTCTGGTAACCGGCTTCGTCATATTCCATGGTACTTACACCGCCACCTGCAGGGGAGATTGTTTTCATAGCACCATCGGGGAAATAAGTGTAAGTGATATCGCCGCCATTATCATGGGCTGTTGTTACCAAGCCCATGCTGTTTGTTATTTTCCATGAAGCCTGCCCGGCCGTGGTTTCGGTAACCTTGCTGCTATTTATTTCATAAACGTAACTGGTATTGTTCACTGATGGCCGTGCAATCCCTGTTAGCCGCCCTTTATCATCATAAGTGTTTGTGTTCCACTGTGTGGCGGTTGGCGAAAAATTAGGTTCCGAAATCCGGTAAAGTTGCCCTTTTGGATTGTATTCCGTGTTTGTATAAATGGTAGAGCCGTCAAACGCTTTTATGTCGGTTCGGATTTCCCTCCCCATATTGTCGTACCAAGTTTTAGCCAAAGAACCATCGTTGCCCGATTGTTGGACGTAAAAGCATGAATTGGTAAACGTACCGACCCCCCAAGCATAAGCTGAACTTGCAATAAATCCACTTGGCGCGGTTTCGGTCTGTGCCCTGCCCATATTATCGTAGGTGTACGATGTTGTATTGGTCAAATAATCAACTTGCGAGCTTAGCTGCCCATAGGCGTTATAATTATTTGTGGTAACATGCCCTAAGGGGTCGGTCACAGTTTTTACCCTTATTTTGTCGGTTTCGTAGGTATAATTGCTTTGCCGTGCCCCACCATTTGTGCCGTAATTGTACACTTGGGTAACATTTCCGTTGCTATTGTAGTCATAGTTTTTATATGAATACATGGGCGTATTCTCAAGATACTTTACAATATCAGGTTTTAGTTTCCCATCGGTGGAATAAGTAAAACCAGTTTTTCTTACGATTGACGTTTCCCCTGTTTTTGCATTTGTCACAGTTGAGCTTGAAAGGCGGCCACCAATCCAGTTATAGGTGGTAACACCATCATAAGTGTTGACTACGGTTTCTGAAAACCCGTTGTAATAGTTTTTTATGGTTTGTGTCAGGTTTCCGTCAATGTTGTAGCTAAATTTCTGTGAAACAATCAATCCTGTAAGATTGTCAGTTTGCTTTGTGGAATCAATATAAGAGAAAATCCTTTTCTCTGCTGAATTCAATATATGCTGTGTCCACGAATTTATAACTGTTGACATCGGATTTGCCCCTGCTTTCGTGATTACCGAGTTGACTGTTGGGTAAAAGTAGGTGGTATTATAGCTTGAGTTGGTTTCGGCTGTGATGTTGTTCGTCACATCTGTGGCTGTTTGCTTCGAATAATACAAAAAGCCCTTGCCTTGCCGGTGGATCTTGGCCCCCTGGTAAATATAGTTGACCGTGTTTTGGCTGCCAAGACCGTTGTCTGCCAACACCGAAGAAACAACCTGTAAAGCCCCCTGAATGTCAAAGACCGGGAAGCTTGCCCCTGTGCCTTTGGTATAAGGCGAGCCAGATTCCGACAAATTTTTATAGGAAATCTTGGTCAACTGGTTCAGCCCGTTGGCCACTTTCTCCATCAGTATCTTGCTTTTGCTCCCCGATTTATAAATCATATAACCGTTCCACCAGGCTGGTAAACCATCAGTACATAAATAATCGTCGCGCCCATCCCCATCAAAATCGGCAACAAAATAGTTGTGGGTAGAAGATTGTGCCCCAACATAGGAATGGGAATACAAGTCAGTTCCCTGGTTTTTGCTGATATAATAATAATGCCCGTTCCACGCATCATTGGTGGCAGTTACCATCAAATCAGAACAACCATCGCCGTTAAAGTCTCCAACCTTTACGATATCATTTTTCAGGTTGTTCTTTTTCTTGGGAATATAATTGACCTCAAAACCAGCCCCGGTTGAAAGGCGCATTTGCCAATCGGACCAGTCGTAAGTGCTATAACCGTATATGAATAGATCGGTTTTTCCGTCAGCATTGAAATCCCCAGGGACAAAATAATGCCCAGTTTTGGGTATCGTTGAACTATAAACCTCAGTAAATGATGACCCGTTGAACGTATATATTTTAGTGCCATTATTATCAACCGTAAGTATTTCTGAGATTCCATCGCCATCCCAGTCTGTGACATATCGTTTCGAATCATCATTAAAAGAACTGAAGTTGCCATAACTTCTTTTGGCCAGAGGGGTTAATTGTGCGGCACTAAAAGCAAACGAATACATTGACCAATATCCTAAATTAGAATGTATCAAAACTATATCAGTCAATCCATCACCATTAAAATCGGCTATTTTATTTTTGTCTATTTGAGAATAAAGTGTCGAATTTTGTGCATTCCCTATTTCTAATAAAGAGCTAAAAGAATTACCGGTGCTCAATGCATAATGATATCTATCGGTTCGTGCGAAGTACCCTTGCCAATATGTAACACCAATATCCTCTTTTATAACAATATCCTCCATTCCATCTCCATTCAAATCGGCTGAATACATATCCAGAATTTTGGTCTCATCTATTGGAAATTCACCAGAATATGTACTGAAATAATCATTGCCACTATTTATATTGAGTTTCCAAC